>CAIJVU010000082.1 GCA_903824185.1 uncultured Hyphomicrobiales bacterium | reverse complement strand
CGTAATGCCATCCAGCGGCATGTCGCCGAACACCGGAAATAGATGATTGCGAAACAGACCCCAATCCTGATGCGCGGCGCGGCGCGTCGACAGCGCATGCGGCATGTATGTGTTTTGTATATATTTTGTATACAATATACTACACATTGTACTCACTCATCTAAATAATAAATTACAGTGCACTATGCTGATAGAATACAGATCAAAATCTAATATCAATTTCAAGACTGGAGCATCTTTTTTATGGATGCGCGTTCCAGATATGCGCTTTTTGGGTTGAATTTTTTCATGTCGCCAATTACAATTTTTATTATAAATTTCAATAATTTAATCCTTGTTTGGACCAACAAAAGATGGGTCGCCCCAGGCGCATTGAAACCCCTGTTGAAAAAGCTCGGCGTATCCGTGATTTGATACTGATTAGAGCTGGGAGAACTGCGCTCGGCCTTTCCCAACGCGATTTGGCTCAACTTGTAGATTTGCATTATTCGGCCCTCGCACGGTTTGAGTCTGGGAATTTGAGATTAAAATCAGATCACATCCAGCGAATTCTGGAATATTTTCAGAAAGCAGGCATTTCACATCAGGATACGGATCAAGGCGATCTCCTCATCCACCTTTCAGGTGAAGGTTTAAACCACCTTGCCAAAATTGATTACGCACATGACCTGAACGATTTAACCCCGCGTTTCAGGCTATAAACGCCAGAGTATTTATCAGCCACGCTCGAATTCTACATCCCGAAGTACCAAATCCTGCATATGTACTGATCATCAGATCAGGCATCAGGTGTTAAATCTGCGATCTTGACCGCTCAAACAAAACCACCGGCAGTTACCTGCCGGTGGTCTTAGTCAGATCACAAATGGGGATTTGTGATGATTAGAAGTCGCGACGTACTTGAATGCGAGCCTGCCAAGCGTCCAAGGACTTTGCTGCAGGTTCTGCACCAGAGAATACAAAAGCATTCTTGGCTGTGATCTTGTTGTAGAAGACTTCAGGAATGATCTTGAAGTCCTTCACAGGTGACCAAATAGCGCCGATGTAAGCATTGTAGAGGTGAGCAGGATTGATAGCAGCGGTTTGCCGAGCAGCCGCATCCCAGCTCAGATTGGCATAGCTTCCACCGATAAAGGCAGCAAAGGTTGGGGTGATGTAATGGGTGAATTCACCCGCTGTTCCCCAAGATTTGGCCTGATAGGTCTTGCCCGTTGTCTGGTCAGCGACAACGTCAGCAAGCGTTGCCGTAGCATTGTAGCCGGGATTATACCCAGTCCAGCCACCGCTATCATTGCTGTTGCGATCACCGATCATGTTACGGAACACAGCCTGATTGAAGCCCGATGCATAGATTCCATTCAGAACCAAAGCGTCGCCTTCAGCAATCATCGGCAGTTTGACTTTAACGCCACCCTGCACGGCATAACCATATTCATTGGAGAACTGGTTGCCATAATTGGCTGTGGCAATACCAGAAGGTACGCCTGCCGTTGTTGTGACAACAGTATTCGAGCTATTGCCGTAGTTGATAGCATGCGACATTGCAGCAAGGTTGGCAGATCCCCACGCCTGATCAACTTTCAAAGACAAAACCGCATCAGGGATACGATTACCACCATAGTTGACGCCGCCCTTTGTTGCCAAATAAACGGTTTGACCATTGGCTGCTGGGGCTGTTGTAGCGACAAGGGCAGCAGCTCCATTATTTAAGCCATAGACGCCATCACGGCTTGCATCGGTAGAATCTTCAATTGCACCGGTCAATGTAATGCCGTTACCGAGGGTCAGGGTATAGCCTGCCGTCTGGACGGGATCGCGTGCGTCAACGCCCACGTTACCGACAACATCATTGAAGCTGAACTGGTTTCCGAAGAACGAACCCAAGCGGCCTACTGTCAGACCACCGAATTGAATATAGGCGTTGGCATTGAAGAAAGTCTGCTTTGCTGTTGAGACTGCATTGCTGTTGGTGGTTGCATTGCCTTCACGTTCTTGCGAACCTGATTGTTCGAGGCCGTTGCGCTTGGCAATTTGAGGAGCCACGACCGTACGGAGCAAGCCATATTCGGTGTTGGTGCGGGCATCAAGCGACACGGTCAGGTTGGTGCGGTAGCCGAGCTGATCCTGCGCCTTGGTGTAAGGCTGGAGATACATGCCTTCAAACCAAGCGGTACCACCCACCTTCAAGCAAGTGTCAGAACCAGGAATATAGAAAAATCCGGGGCCGAAAGCGGGGCAGACTTTGACGTACTCAACCGGTTTGCGTTTTTTTAGAAAAGGCGCACTTTATCATGCGCAGAGACACACTTTATGAGATTGAATGTCGCGTCCTATTTTTAACCCTGAGATGGTCACACACGCACTTTATCATGTGCCGAGACACACTTTATCAGGTGAGGCGAGCGAGTGGCGTGATCAGCCCTGCGTAGCATCCGCAAACATACCAAGGCTTCATCCGTTAAGCGGCCCCATCATGTGTAAACGCCACAACGCATCCTTGGCTGTGCCGTCCCATATCAACCACGAACACAAATGCATCATCCGCTGAGCCGCCCCCTATCAACCGCGAACAGAACAGTGAATCATCCATTGAGCCCCCCATCATCCGCAAACACAAATGCTTCATCCGGTGAACGCCACCGCCCATCCTGTTCGCCACTTCAACACGCATTGACGTCACCGTGGCTCTGCCATCGATCAATCAAAGCTCCGGTTAAAAACCCCATTCCGTGCAAAGTCTGTTCGCAGTGCGGTCGTGATGGGGCGCGCGGGCGCTTTGTTCGCAGAGCGGCCAGTACTCTTGGCTGCGCGCGTGATTTTTCTGTGGCCGCCGGATGGACATGCGCTCATGCGGACCTTTATCATGCGTGATGAGAACGGGAGGACATCCGGATCATGGGGGGCGATAGGTGCCCTGATCCAGATCAAAGACGGATCACTGTCCGTGCGCGATGATCGGATGCTGTGTGAGGCCCGTGAAGTGAATAGGGAGCTAAAAATGACCCATTTGGGAGAGTTCAATCGCCGCGACCGGACATGGCATCCACCGGCTTTTGATCCAAACTACAAATCCACTGTTTTGCGTTCACCCAACAGGCCTTTGCTGGCTTTGGGGCAAAGCACCAATGAGATGACAGGGCCGGTGTTTGGCACGCACCATCTTGATCCGCTCGACAATGATTTGATCGCCAATTACCAGCAGGGCGGCGAGCCGATCGGCGAGCGCATCATCGTGCATGGGCAGGTGCTCGATGAAATGGCGCGGCCCGTGCGCAATAGCCTCATCGAGGTCTGGCAGGCCAATGCGGGCGGGCGCTATCGCCACCGCAACGACACCTATCTCGCGCCGCTCGATCCCAATTTCGGCGGCTGCGGGCGGGTGCTGACCGATGACGAGGGGCGTTATTTTTTCCGCACCATCAAGCCCGGCGCCTATCCATGGCGCAATATAGGCAGCGATTGGCGGCCCGCCCATATCCATTTCTCGCTGTTTGGCGAGGCCTTTGCGCAACGGCTGATCACGCAAATGTATTTCGAGGGGGATCCGCTGATCCCGCTTTGCCCCATCATCAATACCATTCCCGAGCGGGGTGGCGTCGAACAGCTGATTGCCAAGCTCGATATGGCGGAAATGGTGCCGTTTGATTGCCTTGTTTACCGTTTCGATCTTGTGCTGCGCGGCCGCCGCCAGACCTATTTCGAAAACAAGCCGGAGGGTCACTGACATGCCCGTTGATTATTTGAAAGAATCCCCCTCCCAAACCGCCGGTCCCTATGTGCATATCGGCGCCATGCCCGCGCATGCAGGGCTCAATCTGCGCACGCAGGAAAAGCTCAACGTGCTGACAGGGCCCGATGTGGAGGGCGAGCGCATCCGCATCGAAGGGACCATCAAAGACGGGGCCGGTTCTTTGGCGCCCGATGTGGTGGTGGAAAGCTGGCAGGCCGATGCAAAGGGCCATCACAACCAATCCGGCTTTTTTGGCTGGGGCCGTGCGGCCTGTGATCCCGCCACGGGATTGTGGTTTATCGAAACCATCAAACCGGGCCGGTTTGCCGCCCGCTCGGGCAAAATGCAGGCTCCCTTTATCAGCTTGCAGCTGTTTGCGCGCGGCATCAATATCCATCTGCATACGCGGCTTTATTTCGAAGATGAGGCCGAAGTCAATCAGGCGGATCCGGTACTGTCCGCGGTGGATCCCACGCATCGCCCGACGCTGATTGCCAAAAAACACAAACGCGGCAGCGAAACCGTCTATCGGCTCGACATTGTCTTGCAAGGCGAAGGCGAGACGGTGTTTTTCGACATGTAACACGATGAGACGGGGCGGTTCATCCGTCCTGTTTTTTTGCGCTTGTGATTTGGGGACTCCCGCTTTTTCTTGAAGCGACCGGCCAACAGGCCTTACGCATCCCCGCGTCATTGCGAGCGTGCGCGAAGCGGGAAGCGAAGCAATCCAGAGACAGGCAAAGCAGGGCTGTTGAGGCGCGTCACGCATGGATTGCCGCGCCGTCTGCGACGGCTCGCAATGACGGGGTTTGGTGTTGGAGCAACCGGTCTTTTTTAAGCGACCGGTCTACCGACCTTACGCTTGGGCCTTACGCCTTTCATTAAAGCGACCAGTTTTTTTAAAAGCGACCGGTCTACCGACCTCACGCTTGGGCCTCACGCCTTTCATTAAAGCGACCGGCCAACAGGCCTTACGCTTTAACCAAAAGCCAGTTGCACCTTCATCGCCTTGGATTTGTCGGAGGCGAGGTCAAAGGCCTGTTGCGCGTCATCCACCCCGAAGGTGGCGCTGTGCAAGGGCGACACGTCGATGCGGCCCGAACCCAGCAAATCCACCGCCCATTGAAACTCTTCATAAAAGCGGAAGGTGCCGCAGAGCTCGATTTCCTTGGCCACAATGGCATTGATCGGCACCGGCATATCCGCCCCGCCAATGCCCACCTGCACAATGCGCCCGCGCGGCCGCGTGCAGGCAATCGTATCGGCCACTGCTTTCGGATGGCCGGAACATTCGAAACTCACATCAAACTGGCCCTTTTCTGCTTTATACGCTTCAAGGCCATCCGCATGGCTCATGGTATTGACAGTGACATCCGCCCCCATGCGCCTGGCGATCTCCAATGTGCGGTCGGTGATATCGGTGGCGACGATGGTGGCGGCACCCGCATGGCGGGCCGCGAGAATCGTCAGGCAGCCAATGGGGCCGCTGCCGGTGACCAGCACTTTGGCGCCCGACAAGGAGCCCGCGCGCTTGATGGCATGCAGGCACACGGCCAGCGGTTCGGCAAAAGCGGCCACTTCCGCCCCCAAACCATCGCGCACGGCCACGGCTTGGCTTTCATGGCACACCAGCCGCTCGCGAAAACCGCCCTGCACATGCGGAAAACGCATCGCGGAACCAAAAAACCGCATATCCAGACAATGCGCCTGCAGGCCCAACTGGCAAAACCGGCACTGCCCGCACGCCAAAGACGGATTGACCGCCACGCGCTGGCCGAGCTTGACATGGGTGGCCGCACTGCCGAGCCGCACCACGGTGCCGGCGATTTCATGGCCCAGAACCATCGGCTCTTTGATCCGCACGGTGCCAAAGCCGCCTTCGTGGTAATAATGCAAATCCGAGCCGCAAATGCCGCCGCGCTCGATTTTCACCTCGACCTGATGCGGCGCGAGAGCGGGCACCGGCACTTGTTCAACCCGCAAATCATGCGGCGCATGCACCAAAACGGCCTTGACCGTGACGTCAGATGAGACTTGGGGGGCGGCATGGGGGGTGGCTTGGGACATGAAAAATTCCTCCTTTGACGGGTCTGCGACCCCTTCAGGGGTTCAATTTGGGGGTAAAAAGGCTTGTCTGCGGCAGGATTGGCCGAAAAAGAGGGATAAATCAAGCGCCTCGGGACAAAGCGGGGCTGGTCCCCGTCCCGCCGCCCAATCAGGCCTTGAGACCCGTGGGTCGGGGTAGCGCTGCCTGTGGATAGAGCCGTTTTTTGAGGGTTTTCAGGGACATAAGGTTAATAAAAGGTTAATTTTGGGGGATGCAGGGGCAAAACCGTTGCAACTTTGCAACACTCCCCGCCATTCAACCGGATTCAACGGCCTCCGCGCCGCCAATGGCTTGCATCGCCCCGCGGGCTCGGTCAGATTGCGTGCATCAGAGGGATCGAATCCCGCTGGCTGTTCTTTCTAGAGGGTGCTGTTCGCAACACCGGCTTGATAGAACAAGGGTCTGGGACCCGTCGTCGAGGAGGGCATGATGCTCCTTTCGGTGTGACGGAGCCCTCCCGATGGGTCCATATTACTTTTTCTTTTGGAGGATACCACATGAAGCTCACAAAGAGCCTTCTCCTCGCCTCAGCCGCCGGTTTGGCCGCTGTAGCGACCGCTTCTGCCGCTGACCTGCCTTCCAAGAAGGCCGCACCGGTTGAGTACGTCAAAGTCTGCCCCGCTTTCGGTCCTGGCTTCTATTACATCCCCGGCTCCGACACCTGCTTGAAGGTCGGTGGTAACGTTTGGGTTGAAGGCATGTGGTCACAGCCTTACACCAAGGCTCAGGACACCCTCGGCTACCGCACCCAGATGCGTATTACTTTGGATGCCCGCACCAACACCGAATACGGCCTGTTGCGGACCGTTGTTGACCCCCGCTTCAACAAGCGTAACGGTCTCGAGCAGTCACCTTCACAGCAACGTGAAGGTAACGCTGCACAGGGCACAAATGCTGACGGCACCGCTAAGCAGTTCCAGGTGAACACCACCGCTTATATCCAGCTGGGTGGCCTGACTGTTGGTCGTCTTGGCTCCTTCTTTGGCCCTCAGTTCAGCTCCAACGACCTCCCTGGTCCCGTTGGTGTTGACGCCCGCGACGAAGTCACAACCGTTGCTTACACCGCTTCGCTCGGCAACGGCATCACCTTGACCGGCGCTTTGGAGGATTCAACCGATGCAAATCGTGACGGTGTGTATTCGGTCGCCACTGCTGGTGGCGCTACCGGCTCGGTGACTTACGGTGGTAACCGCGTTCCTGATGCAGTTTTGGCGTTGAAGATCGATCAGGCTTGGGGTTCTGCTAACCTTGCTGCAATGTCGCATGAAATCAACTACAGCTCCAACCAGTTCTCTTCAGAATATGGTTACGCTGTGACAGGTGGTGTTAAAGTCAACCTGCCAATGATCGCCGCTGGCGACAGCATTCTGTTGAACGGTGTTTATGCGTCTGGCTTTAACCAAGCAGTATGGCGCAATAACACCGGTGACAAAACTTCAAATAACAACAATGGCTTCCAATACAATGGCGGTTGGTACAATAGTGGTTCGATCAATGATGCTGTTGTCAATGTTGCGACTGGCCAAACCTATCAGGCGAAGTCATACGGTGGTAATGCTGAGTTCACCCATTACTTCACGCCAGCTGTTGCTGCTTTTGCCGGCGCCAGCTATGCGAAGTTGAGCTGGGATTCTGCGGCTCAGTCTTTGAGCACTGCAATTAACCCAACTTCCGTCTACACCGTTTACCTCGGTGCAATCTGGTCGCCGATAAAAGGCTTCAAGGTCGTTCCTGAAGTGAACTATGCTCATGCAAGCGCGAAGTATCAGTTTGCTGCTTCGGGTGCAGAGCCTGCAGCTAAGAACATTGATTCTTGGCAGGGTCGTATCCAGGTTCGTCGCGACTTCTAATCCTCTGATTGGATAAGCGAACCCTATCAGCCACCGGCAGGAAACTGCCGGTGGTTTTTTATGTGTCATGAATTGGTCAAAAAGCATGGACTGCCGCGGCGCTACGCGCCTCGCAATGACGCAGAGACTGGAAGACTGCAAACGAGCAGGCCTCGCGCCCACCCCCTGCAATAATGTCTTAATGGGCTGCGAGAAGGCGCGGGCTTTCTTGCTGGCTGACAAAACTTTGCACCGCGGCCTGCACTTTTTCAAAAGCCCGGACCTCGATCTGGCGCACCCGCTCGCGCGAAATATCAAATTCCGCTGACAGTACTTCCAGCGTTTCCGGCTCGTCTTGCAAGCGGCGGGCCTCGAAAATGCGGCGTTCGCGCGGATTAAGCACATCCAGCGCCGACCTCAATGCCTTATGCCGGTTCTGGCTCTCTTCGGCCTCCACCAGCACAAATTCCTGATTGTCCTTGTCATCGACAAGCCAATCCTGCCACTCGCCTTCGCCATCGCCGTCCCCGCGCAACGGCGCGTTCAAGGAGGCATCCCCGCCCAAACGGCGGTTCATGTCCACCACGTCCTGCTCGTTGACACCCAGACGCGTGGCAATGGTTTTGAGTTGTTCGGGACGCAAATCGCCCTCTTCCAATGCCGAAATCTGGCTCTTGGCCTTGCGCAAATTGAAAAACAGTTTTTTCTGGCTGGCTGTGGTGCCCATTTTCACCAGAGACCACGACCGCAAAATATATTCCTGAATCGAAGCCCTGATCCACCACATGGCATAGGTGGCGAGACGGAAACCTTTTTCAGGCTCGAAGCGTTTGACCGCCTGCATCAAGCCGACATTGCCTTCCGAAATTACCTCGCCGATCGGCAGGCCATAGCCGCGATAGCCCATGGCAATTTTCGCCACCAGACGCAGATGCGAGGTGATCAATTGCTGGGCGGCCTCGCGGTCGCCCTGTTCGCGCCATTGGCGCGCCAACATATATTCTTGTTCGGGTTGCAGCATCGGAAAACGCCGGATCTCGTCGATATACCGCGCCAGACCGCCATCGGTCACCGTTAATTGCATCGAAGCTGACGCCATTTCTTCATCCCTCCAAAGCCCCCTGCTGGGCAGCCTGAAAACGCTTGGGCATGCTTGCAAGAAGCCATGCTCTCATCGCTTCTTGTTAGGTAAACACGCGCTAGACCCATTTAAAGGGGGCCGGGGCTAAAAATTGCAGCTCTTGCCCAATCCACCCCTAAAATCAGCCATGATCCCAGAATTAACCACAAATTATGGTCGGTTTAAGGCAAATTCGCTGCTATTTGCCGCCCAAAACCGCCAAAAGCGCCTGCATATCCTCCGGCATCTCGCTTTCAAACAGCAGTTCCTCGCGCGTGACAGGATGCTCGAACCCCAAAACAGCGGCATGCAAAGCCTGCCTCGGGAAAGCCAGCACCGCCTCGGCCACCGCCTCGGTCAAACGGCTGGTTTTGGTTTTGAACCCCATGCCATACAGCGTATCCCCCAGCAAAGGATGGCCGATATGGGCCATATGCACGCGGATTTGATGCGTGCGCCCTGTTTCCAGCCGACAGGTAACAAGAGAGGCAATGGGCGTGGCGCTGGCATCGAGAAATTTCTCTTCCACCGTGTAATGGGTGATGGCTTCGCGTGCATCGGGGCGATGTTCGGACACCACCGCCATGCGCTCGCGGCTTTTGCTGGAGCGTCCCAGCGCCGTATGGATCGTGCCCTGCCGCCGTTCGGGCACATTCCAGACCAGCGCCTGATAGGCGCGTTCCAGCGGGCCGCTGCGGCCGTGATCGGCAAATTGGGCAGCGAGCCCGCGATGCGCGCGGTCGTTTTTGGCAACCACCAACAGGCCGGTCGTGTCTTTATCAAGCCTGTGGACGATGCCGGGGCGTTTCACCCCGCCAATCCCCGACAGGCTGTCCCCGCAATGGGCAATCAGCGCATTGACCAGCGTGCCGGTTTCATGCCCCGAAGCGGGATGCACCACCAGCCCCGCCGGTTTGTTGAGCACGATCAGATGATCATCCTCATAGCGGATATCCAGTGCAATCAGTTCGGGCAGCGGTTCGGGCGGCTTGGCCTCGGGCAGAACGAGGCTGATCCTGTCACCCAGATGGGTTTTATGCTTGGGGTTATCCAGCACCACCTCATTGACCGTGACAGCGCCTTCCAGCAATAAGGCTTTCAGCCGCGTGCGCGAGTAATCGGGCAACAGCATCGCGAGCGCCCGATCAAGCCGTTCTCCGGCTTGGGCTTCCTCGATCACGAACTGGTCCGGCGGCTCTGTGGTCATGTCTGTGCGTTGGTTTCGTGTTTGGTGTGCCCTGCCTTGTGCGGGCTGGGATGGGCGGCGTCAAGCGCAATCACAGCCCAAGCCCCGCAGGGCGATGAAATCGCATCCTTTTTCAGTGTCTTGTCCGTCCTCACGCTTATTTCCGAAAGGATCCACCCATGACAATGATGCCCGCTATTCGCTGGTTTGAAATTTATGTCACCGACATGCCGCGCGCTGTCCGTTTTTACGAGGCGGTGTTTCAAAGAACCCTCAAGCCTTTGCCCCCGCCCAAGCCTGATATGGAACTTTACGCCTTTGAAGGCGACCAGACCTTGTATGGGGCCAATGGCGCCTTGATCAAACATCCGATGATGAAACCGGGCGGCGGTGGCACGCTGGTTTATTTCGGCTGCGCGGATTGCGCCGTCGAACAACAGCGCTGTATGGAGCATGGCGGGATCGTGCATTTTGCCAAACATGCCATTGCGCCCTATGGCCATATGGCGATTGTCGAGGACAGCGAGGGCAACTTTATCGGCCTGCATTCAATGGAGTGAGGCAAAAGGGGCTGATTGACGCTCCGGCCCTTTGTGGATTAGGGATAGGGCATCGCGCAGCTGGCGAGCCGAGACGCGATGCCTTTTGTTGATCCGGCCGGATAAATGATCCGCAGGACAGACCTCGTGTTCACGGGATTTTTCGAAGGCTCATGCGCATGGCTGCACGCCTCTCTGCCCCTTGGCGTTTCTTGATCCTCACGCTTGGCCTTTATATGGCAGGGCTTGCAGCCCCCGCTTGCGCACAAACCCAGCCCCTCATGGTCTATGCCGCAGCCAGCCTCAAAAATGCTTTGGATGACGTGGCCAAGGATTGGACCGCCTCCGGTCATGGCGCTGTTGCAATCAATTATGCCGCCTCCTCGACGCTGGCCCAACAGATTGCCGCCGATGCCCCCGCCGATTTGTTTGTCTCCGCCGATCTCGACTGGATGGACTGGCTGCAGGCGCGCGGCAAACTACGCGAGGGCCAGCGCCGCGTCTTGCTGGGCAATGAATTGGTGCTGATCACACGCGCGTCCTCGCCCCTCACACTGCGCCTTGAAAAAGGCGTCTCCTTGTCCGAAGCCTTGGCAGGCGGACGCCTCGCCATCGCCGATCCCCGTGTGGTGCCCGCAGGCAAATATGGCAAAGCAGCCCTTGAACACTTGGGCCTGTGGGATCAAGTCGCCGCCTCTCTTGCTCCCGCTGAACATGTCAGGGCGGTTTTGAATTTTGTGGCGCGGGGCGAAACGCCTTTGGGCATTGTCTATCGCACCGATCTGCGGGCCGAGCCGAAAGTCAGGCTCCTCGCGCCTTTCCCCAAAGGGTCACATCCGCCCATTCTCTATCCGGCAGCGGTTGTCACCCCCTCGCGCCATCCCGAGGCTGTGGCCTTCCTGACCTATCTGTCATCCATGCAAGCGCAAATCCGGTTTGAACACGAAGGGTTCCTGCGCGTGCCGGATCAGGAGCAAAAGCCGTGATGACGTCTTTGGGGCACGAGGATTATCAAGCCATTGGGCTGTCGCTCAAGATTGCCGGCGTGGCAAGCCTTGCCTCTTTGCCCTTCGCCATTGCCACGGCCTATTGTCTGGCGCGCTTTCGCTTTCGCGGCCAGATGCTGCTCAATGTCTTGGTGCATCTGCCACTCGTCCTGCCGCCTGTGGTGACAGGCTATGTCTTGTTGTTGCTGTTTGGCCGCCAAGGCCCGTTGGGCCAGATGCTTGAGGCCTGTTGCGGGATTGTTTTGTCCTTCCGCTGGACAGGCGCTGCCTTGGCGGCCGCCATCATGGCCTTTCCGCTGATGGTGCGCACCATCCGCGTGTCGTTTGAGCAAGGCGACGGACGGCTGGAACAAGCCGCCGCCTCTTTGGGTGCCCCGCCTGTGGCCATCTTTTTCACCATCACCCTGCCGCTTGCCATGTCCGGTCTGGTCTCCGGCCTGTTGATCGGCTTTGCCAAGGCCTTGGGTGAATTTGGCGCCACCATGACCTTTGTCTCCAATATTCCCGGCCAATCGCGCACCATCGCCACATCGATTTATGGCTATACCCAGATCCCCGATGGCGAAGAGCCCGCTCTGGCGCTGGCGGGCATTTCCATCGCTATTTCCGTTGTGGCGCTGGTGCTCTCTGAACTGCTGATGCGTCGCTTAAACCGACATAGAAAGGCCACCCCATGACCTTTCTGGCGCTCGATGTCTCCTATCAACGCGGTGAATTTGATCTTGAATTTTTGCTGCACACCGATGTCCCAGCGCTTGCTTTGTTTGGCCCGTCGGGAGCGGGTAAAACCACCCTTGCGCATGTGCTGGCGGGTCTTCTCACCCCCCAGCGCGGCTCGATTGTGCTCAACGGCCTGACCTTGTTTGATGCGCAGGCAGGGATCAATCTGCCCCCCCAGCAGCGCCGCATCGGCTATGTGTTTCAGGATGCCCGCTTGTTTCCGCATCTCAGCGTCAAAAACAATCTGCTCTATGGCCGCATGTGGCAGCCCAGAGGCCCCTCCCCCCTTGCGTTTGAGGATGTCGTGGATCTGCTTGATCTCGCCCCTTTGCTTGATCGCTATCCGCCCTCTCTGTCAGGGGGCGAGGGCCAGCGCGTGGCCATCGGACGGGCTTTGATGAGCGAGCCCCGCCTTTTGCTGCTGGATGAACCCCTTTCCGCACTGGATGAGGCGCGCAAAGACGAGATCATCGCCTATCTCAAACGCCTGCGCCTTGCGGCTCTGGTGCCGATGATCACCATCACCCACCGGCGTGAAGAGGTTTTGTTACTGGCCGATGAAGTGGTTTTTGTTGATCGTGGCCGCTGCACGGGCACGCAAAGCACGGCCTCTTTCACGACGGGCTGAACGCCCCTCCCGCGCGTGACACAAAAAATCCTGACATAAAAAAAGCCCCGCCAAAGCGGAGCTTTCCGTAAAACCCGTCAAATGGCTGATTAGCCCTGACGTGCCTTATAACGAGGCTGGGTCTTGTTGATAATGTAAACGCGGCCCTTGCGACGGACCAGCTGATTGTCGCGGTGGCGATTGCGCAGCGACTTGAGGCTGTTGCGGATCTTCATCGTTCTTCTCACTTTTTCTAAAAAGGCCGATCGAAGGCCCTGAACACCAAGAAAACAAGGCCTTGACGGCCCCGTCCTCAAAAATCTGAAGCGTTCCCATACACGAGGAAACAGGGGCATTGCAAGGGGCGATCACAGAAATTGTCAGGAAAAGCCACTTATTTCAGCCTTTTCCCCCTTCATCGGGGCCAGACAGGCATAAAGAGGCCGATTTTACCCCCCGACAGGTAAAAGCCCCGCCGCAAGCGGGGCTTTGAGCCAGCACAGGTTAAACCGGATCAGAATTTATAGGTCAGACCGGTTCCGACAATCCACGGATTGATCTTGACCTTGGCAGTCACGGCCGTGGCGGGCAGCAAGGTGACGGTGGCATTAGGCTCCATCATGATTTTCTTGACGTCAAAATTGAGGCCCCAATGTTTGTCGATCATGTAATCAAAGCCGATCTGCCCCGCCACGCCCCAAGAATCCTTGATGCTCAGATGGGCGTAATTGGGACCAGCGCCGCCATTTTTGAAGAAATGCGTATAGTTCACGCCCACGCCGACATAGGGCTTGAAGGCACCGAAATCGGTGATGTGATACTGGGCGAGCACGGTCGGGGGAAACAGCAAAGTATCCCCGAGATTGCCCGTACCGGCCAAAGCACCCGACCCTTTGACGGTATGGGGTGCCACGCAGCAAATGACTTCAACCGCGAGATTGGGCGTGAAGAAATAGCTGACATCCACTTCCGGCACATAGGAATTGCTGACATGCAAGGACGCACCGGCAACCTGTGCGCCGCCCGCATACACTTTGGCCGAGGAATCGGGCACAATGGCAATCGCACGCAGGCGGATCATGAAGGGATTGAACGGCTCGACCGCGGGGGTTTTGGCAATTGCGCTGGAGGCCGCCGCAGGCGCCGCTTTCACTTTCTTTTTCTTGACGGTTTCACCGGCTTGCACGCTCAGGCTGGTTGCCAAGAGCATGAGGGAACCCACAAGGGTCCGGACCAAAGATGACATCGCGTAATACTCCTGTTTGAAAGAGGACCGATCCAAAATCTGGCAGATCCAACATCTGCATGAGGAGGAGTTAAAACGCGCTCGAATGCGCTTTCTTTGATCTGTATCAAAAAACGCGACTGCTCTGTCACAAGTCGGTCCAGTGTGACTTGAATGCCACGCACCCAGCCCTGACCCATAAAGGACGGGACGTCCCGATCATGGCACGGCGGTTCAAATTTTCATGAAAGTTTCATGAAAAAGCTCTCGCATATTCAAAAGCGCCTTAATCTTAAGCATTTGATTTACAAACAATATTCGGTTTAAAAATATCCGACCTCCGTGTTTTTTGTATACAAATGACAATCGATCATGTTTACTGCTGCAACTGATTTGTGTGCGAGATTTGAATCATGTCCAAAAATATGTCCATGAATGTGGTCAGCCTGCTCTCAACCCTCGAAAAGCGCCATGATATGGGCGAGCTCGACAGTTTGCATTGGGATGTGCTGATTGCCGTGATGGAGGCGCAACGGGCGTCCAAATCCATGACCAATCAAAACCTCGTGGATTGCAAATTCACAAGCCGCAGTTCCACCTATCGGAAGATTGCCGACATGCGCAAATTGGGCATTTTGGCGGAAAAATGGGACAAGGGCATCTGCAATCTGGAATTGGGCCCCAAGGCGCATGCCTTTTTCGAGGAAGCCGCAACAGCTCTCAAAAGCCTGCCTCTTTCAGAGTAATTTTTCGCGCGCCGCTCTGGCCGCACTCAAGGCCTGATCAGACAATTCTCGAACACAAGCTGGTCGGCGAAACGCTGGCCTTCTGCAATATCGGCGTCGCTGCGCACCGTCCATGTCATCAAAGGCACGCCCCCCAATCGCCGTGCCACAAACGGCGCGGCATGGCGCAAATCCCGCACCTTCCAAGAGAGAAAATCGGGTTGGGTCTCATCCCAGTGATTGAGGTTTTCCATGGCAAAGAGCTGTGCGGGGGAGAGCATCTCCCAGCCCGGCTCCTGATAATTTGATTGCGAGACAATGCCGCGCGGAATATCGGGCGCAAGGCGTCTGAGGGCCGCGACAAGGGCGGGATCAAAACTTTTAAACACCACAGGCCCGTCATAGCCGCGCACCACGTCAATGGCGCGTTGGGTCAAGCGCAGATCGCCGTCAAACCGGCTTTTGATTTCACAAATCAACGGAACGCGGGCGGCAATCAGCGTCAAAAAATCAGCCAGAGTCGGTATAAGATCATGGCTGCCCGTCAATTCTAGCTTGCCCAGATCATGCGCGCTCACCCCATCGACGCGGCCCGTGCCGTGTGTCAATCGATCCAGCGTAAAATCATGAAACACCATGGCTTCGCCATCCGCCGAGAGCTGGATGTCGCATTCAATGGCGCAGTCTTTGGCGATCGCCGCTTTGGCCGCCGACAGCGAATTTTCAATCAGGCCTTGCGCTTTTTCATGCAGACCCCGATGCGCCACAGGGCGCGCCATCAACCAGTGCGGACGGTTCATTGCTGGCTCCCTTTCAACTGGCGTTGTCCCGCAACAGGCGTTGTCCCGTTTGCGCATCAAAGACATGCAGATGCTGAGGCGCACAGCCCACAACCAATGCTTGGCCCGACTGCGCTGGCACGCGGTCTGTTTCAACCTGCATCGCCAATTTTTGCTGGCCCCATGTGGCATGGATGATTTGGTGTGCCCCCAAAGATTCAACGAGCTCCACATGGATCGTAAAGCCGTCAGCCTGAACCGAAAGATGTTCGGGCCTGATGCCGATCTTGACCTTATGTCCGGCTGGCAAGGAAAGCGCTTGGTCAATCAGAAGACGATGCCCTTCAATGCTGACAACACCATCGCCCAAAGACGTGGCCTCAAGAATATTCATCGGCGGTGAGCCGATAAAGGTGGCGACAAACACGCTCATCGGTGTGCGGTAAATCTCCATGGGCGCACCTATCTGCTCGATCACGCCTTTGTTCATCACCACCAGCAGATCCGCCATGGTCATGGCTTCGGTCTGGTCATGGGTGACATAGAGCGAGGTGACGCCCAAGGCCTTTTGTAATTTGCGGATTTCAACCCGCATATGCACCCGCAATTTGGCATCGAGATTGGACAAGGGCTCGTCGAACAAAAACACCTGCGGCTTACGCACAATCGCCCGCCCCATCGCCACCCTTTGCCGCTGCCCGCCCGAAAGCGCGCGCGGCTTGCGGGTCAGCAAATCTTCGAGATCGAGTATCTGCGCGGCATGGGCCACGCGGCTGGCAATTTCGGCCTCGGGCACACCGCGATTGCGCAAGCCATAGGCCATATTGTCGTAAACGCGCATATGCGGATAGAGCGCATAATTTTGAAACACCATCGCAATATCGCGCTGCGCGGGTTCGAGATGATTGACCACCTGCGCATTCAGCGACACCGTGCCTGTAGTGATGGTTTCAAGCCCTGCCACCATGCGCAGCAAGGTTGATTTGCCACAGCCCGATGGGCCGACAAGCACACAAAAACATCCGTCCGGCACCGTCAAGGAGAGATCGCGCACGGCCTCGAAACCACCGGCATAGGTCTTGCCGACATGATCAAGCCTGATATCAGCCATGTTGCACCTCTTTCATCCTGACGCCCTTATTTTTCTGTTTCCACAAGGCCGCGCACAAACAGTTTTTGCATCACCACCACGACCAGAACCGGCGGCAGCATCGCCAGCACGGCCGTGGCCATAGCAAGCTGCCATTCGGTCAGGGCGTCTTGGGTCACAATCATTTTCTTGATACCGATGACAATGGTCTGCATCGAATCTTTCGAGGTGATCAGCAAGGGCCATAAATACTGGTTCCAGCCGTAGATGAACTGGATCACGAACAAGGCCGCAATACTTGTCAGAGACAAAGGCAAAACCGTATCGATAAAAAACCGCACCGGACCAGCCCCGTCCATCTGCGAGGCTTCGATCAATTCATCGGGAATGGTCATGAAAAATTGCCGGAACAACAAAGTGCCGGTCGCCGAAGCAATCAGGGGAATACACAGGCCCGCCACCGTATCCAGCATGCCGAGATCGGCGACAATTTTATAGGTGGGATAAATGCGCACTTCGACCGGCAGCATCAAGGTCATGAAAATCACCCAGAAGGCCGTCTTGCGCAAGGGAAAGCGGAAATAGACCACCGCATAAGCGCTCAAAATCGAAATGACGATTTTGCCGATGGCAATCACCATGGCCATCACAAAGGAGTTCCACAACATATGCAACACCGGTTCGCGGGTCGAGCCGCCAGCTCCGGCCAACAAGACCCGTGACATATTCTCGATGAAGCGGTTGCCCGGCACCACGCCCATCTGCCCATTGGCAATGGTTGCAGGGTCCAATGTGGCACCGACAAAAGCCAGATAGAC
The DNA here is from genome assembly GCA_903824185.1 of uncultured Hyphomicrobiales bacterium. Taxonomy (GTDB): domain Bacteria; phylum Pseudomonadota; class Alphaproteobacteria; order Rhizobiales; family Beijerinckiaceae; genus CAIYZJ01. The sequence continues at coordinate 57,463 of CAIJVU010000082.1, read as the reverse complement.
CGGAAACACCACAAGCAGAACACCCAGCCCCAAAATCAAATGCGGCAGCACATGCATGCTCCAGTGGCGATGTTCAACCATTCCCCAACGCCCTCAATAAGACACTTTACGTTCGATGAAGCGAAACTGTATCGCGGTCAGCGCAATCACCATCACCATCAACACAACCGATTGCGCCGCCGATCCCCCGAGATCGCCGCCCAAGCGACCATCGGCATAAACCTTGAACACCAATGTCGTGGTGGTTTTGGCGGGGCCGCCGCCTGTCACCGCATCGATAATGCCGAAGGTGTCGAAAAACACATAGACGATATTGACCACAAACAAAAAGAACGTCGTGGGCGACAACAAAGGAAAGACAATGGTCCAAAAGCGCCGGAACGGTCGCGCCCCGTCAATGGCTGCAGCCTCGATCAGGCTTTTGGGAATGGCTTGCAGACCTGCCAGAAAAAACAAGAAATTATAACTGATCTGTTTCCACGTCGCGGCCATCACCACAAGGATCATCGCATGATCGCCATTGAGCAAGGGGTTCCAGTCAATCCCCCAATCACGTAACATACGCGCAAACAATCCCAGCGAGGGCTGAAACATAAAATACCACAACACACCGGCAATCGCGGGTGCCACGGCATAGGGCCAGATCAGCAAGGTGCGATAAAGCCCCGCCCCTTTGATGTCGCGATCAGCCATGACCGCCAAGAGCAAAGACAAAGAGAGAGATAAAAAAGCAACCGCTGTCGAAAACACCGCGGTGACACCCATCGCGCGGTAATAAAACGGGTCGGTAAAGACCGCGGTATAATTTTCAAAACCGACAAATTCGCTGGTCGTCCCAAACGCGTCTTCCATCTGGAAAGACATCACAACAGCCTGCACCGCAGGCCAATAAAAAAACACCAGCGTGATGACAAGCTGAGGCAAGAGCAGCAGCAGCGGAACGGTCTTGGAAGGAAAAAAAACGCGTTTGTCCATCACGGCATCCGGTCGCTCAAAAGGGGGCGTCGCAAAACGCTCCCCTTTGAGGCAAAGTGATTAACGGTTGGCCGTGCGCTCGAATTGACGCAAGGTCTGGTTGCCACGGGCCACCGCATCGTCAAGCGCCTGTTGGGCCGATTTCTTGCCCGCCAAAGCCGCCTCGATTTCCTCCGACCAATCATCGCGCATCTGCACCATATTGCCAAAGCGCAAACCGCGTGAATTGTCGGTCGGTGTCTTATGGGTCAATTCCAGCAAGGGGGTCTCGCGATCCGGATTTTGCTGATAGAAGCCCGATGCCTTCACCTTGGCATAGGCGGCTTTGGTAATCGGCAAATAACCGGAATCGATATGCAATTTGGCCTGACGATCCGTGTCCGACAAGAAGGTCAGGAATTTGGCGACCCCTTTATATTCATCGGATTTCTTGCCGCCCATCACCCAAAGCGACGCCCCGCCGATGATCGAATTTTGCGGTGCGCCCGCCACATCCGGATAATAAGGCATGGGGGCTGCGGCATAGTCGAATTTGGCATTGGCTTTCACATTGCCGAAAAAGCCCGACGAGGTCAGGAAAATCGGACATTCGCCCGAGGTAAAGCGGCCCTCGCCGGTGCTGGTGCGGCCCGAATAATCAAAGGTTTTATCCTTTTGCAACTCGACCAGATTTTGCAAATGCCGGACCTGTACGGGTCCGTTGAAGGTCAGCACGGTATCAAAGCCGTCCAACCCATTGGCCTTGGTAGCCAGCGGCAGATTATGCCAGGCGGATAATTGTTCGATATTGGCCCATGTGGTCCATCCGGTTGAAAAACCGCAGGTCGCATAACCCGCTGTTTTCAGTTTTTTGGCGGCCTCAAACACATCCGGCCATGTTTTGGGAATGTCGGTGATATTGGCTTTTTTCAACGCATCTTTATTCACCCACATCACCATAGAGGAGGAGTTGAAGGGGAAAGACAGCATCTCGCCTTTGGCGGTGGAATAATAGCCCGTGATGGCGGGCAGATAGCTTTGCGGATCAAAGGTTTCACCCGCCTCTTTCATCAACTCCTGCACAGGCTTGATCGCGCCCTTGGCCGCCATCATGGTTGCCGTGCCCACTTCAAAAACCTGAATGATATGCGGCGCGTTTCCGGCCCTAAAAGCGGCAATACCGGCATTCAGCGTGTCGGGATAGCTGCCTTTATAGCTGACGACGACTTTGTAGTCTGTCTGGCTTGCATTGAAATCATCGGCCAATTTGTTGATGACATCATTATTGGCACCGGTCATGGCGTGCCACCACTGGATTTCCGTTTGAGCCTGAGCCGCCATGGGCGCTGCCGCCAAAAAGAGCCCCGCCACACAGGCGGACGCCATCAGGCCATTTCGTGTTTGTTTGCGCATCATCTTTTCCTCGCACATGAGTCTCACCGCTTGATGTCCATCACCAGCCGTCTGTCTTTTGATTGATCAGGACAGACAAGCATGATGCCTAGCCTGATGCAAAACGAAATTTTAATGACAGCCTGATGACCAAGGCCGCGCCTGTGGTTTCAAGCCCCCCTTGCATGTGGGCACACCCTCAATTTTGCGCCATCAGCAAGGTAGCCGCCACCGCCTTGCGCCATCCCGACAGACGCGACTGGCGCTGCGTCTCCTCCATCCCCGCTTCAAACCGGCGTTCGCATTGCCATTTTTTGGCAAATTCTGCGGGCTCGGGCAGAAGGCCCGCCGCATAGCCCGCAAGATAGGCCGCCCCCAAAGCGGTGGTTTCGCGGATAGAGGGCCGATCAACGGGTGCTGCCAAAATATCCGCCAGCCGTTGCATGGTAAAATCAGACGCCGTCATGCCTCCGTCCACGCGCAAAATCGTCTGGGCCTCTTGCGCCTCTGGCCAATCGGCGCGCATGGCCTGCATCAGATCCTCGGTCTGGAAAGCCACCGATTCAAGGGCCGCCAAAGCAAATTCCTTGGGGCCGGAATTGCGCGTCAGGCCAAACACAGCACCGCGCGCATCCGCATTCCAGTAAGGCGCCCCCAAGCCAACAAAGGCCGGCACCAGATAGAGGCTCTGCGCAGGATCGGCATGTTGGGCCAACACATTGCTCTCTGCCGCATCGGCGATCAGGCCCATGCCATCACGCAGCCATTGCACGGCAGCGCCCGCAATAAAAATCGATCCTTCCAGCGCATAGGTACGCCGTCCGTCAAGCTGATAGGCAATGGTGGTCAGCAAGCGGTTTTTGGAAGCGACCGCATCGCTTCCCGTATTGAGCAAAGCAAAACACCCCGTGCCATAGGTTGATTTCATCATGCCCGGTTCAAAACAGGCCTGCCCCACCGTTGCCGCCTGCTGGTCACCGATCAGACTGCGGATGGGTATGGCCACACCAAACAAAGCGGGGTCGGTTGTGCCGAAATCATCGGCGGAATTTTTGATCTCCGGCAACAGCGCTTCGGGAATATCAAACAGGCGCAGCAAATCCTTGTCCCATTGCCCTGTATGGATATTGCACAACATCGTGCGCGAGGCATTGGTGGCATCGGTGAGATGCTGCTTGCCGCCGGTCAGATGCCACAATAAAAACGTATCGACGGTGCCGAATGCCAGTTCGCCTTTTTCAGCCCGCGCCCGTGCGCCCTTCACATTGTCCAAAATCCACGCCAATTTGGTGGCGGAAAAATAGGGATCGAGCAACAATCCGGTTTTGGCGGCCACCATGGCTTCATGGCCTTGGGCTTTCAGGCTTGTACAGGTTGCCGCCGTGCGGCGGTCTTGCCAGACAATGGCGGGATGAATGGCCCGCCCTGTCTGGCGGTCCCAGACCACGGTGGTTTCGCGTTGATTGGTGATGCCGATCGCCGCCACGGAAGCGGCCGTGATACCGGCTTTTTTGATGACATCCTGACACACAAACAGGGTTGTCTTCCACAAATCATCGGGGGCATGTTCGACCCAGCCCGAGGCCGGATAATGCTGCTGGAAATCCTGTTGCGCCATGGCCACCACATGCGAGCCGCCTTCAAACAACAAGGCCCGCGACGAGGTTGTCCCCTGATCAATCGCCAATATCATGCCCATGGCCGTCCCCCCTGATTTATCGTTTTATCGCTGTCTTTGTTACATGCGTTTATCCAACGCTTCTTGCAAAGCGGTGATGTGCGCCTGTGTCATGCGCAAGCCCAATTTCGAGCGCCGCCACACAATATCCTCAGCCGTTTGGGCAAATTCAACACGGCAAAGATAATCCACTTCCGCTTGCGTCAAATCAGCCCCGTAGCAATGGCCCAAATCATCCATCGTCTTGGCTTGGCCCAGCCATGCCCGCGCCTGTGTGCCATAAGCCCGCACCGCCCGCCATAAGAGGGTTTGGGGCAGTTGCGGATAGTCTGTCTGATAGGTCTTGCACAGTGCCTCGAAACCCGCGACCGGAAAATCACCGCCCGGCAAGACTTCATCGGCGGTGAATGAGCCGCGCTGATGGTGGAGCACATCGGCCAGTTGGTCCATCACCTCTTCGGCCAGCACCCGATAGGTAGTGAGCTTGCCACCAATCACCGACAAGACCACAGCGCCTTTATCAGCGTCCGAACGCACCAATTTGTAATCGCGCGTTGCCTCTTGTGCGGCTGTTGCCCCGTCATCTAGCAAAGGTCTGACACCGGCATAAGACCACACGACGTCTTGCGGGTTCACTTTTGTCTTCAACTGCGTATTGACCGCATCGCAGAGATAACGGATCTCCTCGCCGCTGGCCTGTGCATGCGCGGCTGACCCTTGATGATCGACATCGGTTGTACCGATCAAAGAAAAATCAGTTTGATAGGGAATGACAAAGACAATGCGTCCGTCATCATTTTGCAAAATGAAACAACGGGGATCATCATAGAGTTTGGGCACCACGATATGGCTGCCGCGCACCAGCCTCAGCCGCGCCCCCTCGGGCAACATATCGCGCACACCCGACAACTGATCCGCCCAAGGCCCAGCGGCATTTACCAGCACCCGCGCACGAATGGTAAAAGACTGGTCTCCCTGCAAGCCCTCAATGCGCCAATGCCCCTCTTCACGATAAACCGTCGTGACACGATGGCGGGTTAAAATATCCGCGCCATGCTGTTGCGCGGACAAGGCATTGAGAACCACAAGCCGTGCATCCTCGACCCAGAGATCCGAATATTCGAAGCCCATGCTCAGATGCTCATCGAGTGCGCCAAAAAGCGCATCGCGTTTGCGCCAGCGTGTTGTGGTCGCCGGCAGCAAATGCCGCCCGCCCAAATGGTCATAAAGCCAGAGACCAAGCCGCAAAATCAAAGCCGGACGCATGCCTTTGCGGTGCGGCAATAAAAACCTCAGCGGCCATGCGATATGGGGCGCAATCGACCATAATTTTTCGCGTTCGATCAGCGCCTTGCGCACCAGCGCAAATTCATAATGTTCGAGATACCGCAAACCGCCATGGATCAATTTGGTGGAATTGGAGGAGGTGGCCGAGGCCAGATCATTTTGTTCCAGCAAGACGGTTTGATGACCCCGCCCTGCCGCATCGCGGGCGATCCCGCAGCCATTGATGCCGCCGCCAATCACCGCAAGATCATAGATTTCCGTCTTCACCGTCTCACGTCCGTTCCATGCCCGATTGCATCTTTGCTCATAGCTTTCCTTGCCCGACCAGTGCAAGGCTTTGTGCGGTTTTTATGACGCCTCGATGAAAGCCCGTACGGGTCGCAGCCGGTCAGGTCTCCCCCACCCCATCCCCAACAACGCCACGCACGCTGTGGGATGCGGGATCACGGGCGCAGGACATAAAAAATCCGGCCGTCGCGGAAAGGACGGCCGGATTGTCCTAGAGACCCCTAAAACAAACCCTATCTTATGCGGTTTGTTACGCGGATAGAGCGGGATAAACGCTTGTTTGAAGCCCTTAGGCCCGTTTTTTCAAAAGTTCGGCGGTGAAATCCGTCTGCCAATTCTCTTTTTTGAGATTTGGCAGCAATTTTTTCAGCTGCATGATTTTGTCATCGAGCAGAGCCAATTGATGCTCAAGCAACGCCACTTCGTCATTATGGGCTTGAACCTCCTCGGCAGTTTGCGGGGCGGTCGGGGCTTGGTTGGGTGTTGGCACGGCGCATCACTCCTTGAAAGGGCGAACTGACTTGATTCGGGCTCGAGTATCCGCCCAACGGCTTTAAAATTGCGTTAACTTGCCCCTTCACGCAGCCGCCCGCGAACACGGATCATGGCCGCATGCATGGCAGCTCCTCACCGCATCGCTTGCAGCTTTTATCATCTTGATTTTATGATGGATTTACCGCGCTTTTTGATAAAGCCAAGCAGAGGGTTTGCCCGTGTCCGACCTGCCCGTCAGCTCCCGCCGCCAAGACTGGATTGGCCCGCTCGTCATGACTTTGGCGGTGCAAAGCGTGAGTTCTTTCCTGCAACGCATGCCGCCCACCATCGCTCCGGCTTTGATGGATGCCCATGGCCTGCAAGCCCAAATGATCGGCTATTTTTCGGCAGGCAATGTCTGTGGGTCGATCTTGTTTCTGGTTCTCGGCGCGCCCTTGTTGCGGCGCTTGGGCTCGGTGCATTCCCTGCAAATCGGTCTGTTTTTAGGGGCCTTCGGCGCTTTGGTTTTCATGTTGCCGCTTACCCCGTTGTTATTGCTGGGAACTTTACTGATGGGGCTTGGCTATGGCCCCTCGACTCCGGCGGGCAGTGATATTTTGCAACGCCACGCCCCCGCCCAACATCGGGTGTTGATCTTCTCGATCAAACAGGCGGGCGTGCCTGCCGGTGGCATTGTGGCGGGTCTGGTTTTGCCGCAATTGATTGACATTGGCGGGATCGAGCTCTGCCTTGTGGCCTCCTGCCTGTTTGCCCTGATCACGGCCATCTTGATCAATCCCTTTCGCAGGCTGGACCATGATCGCGATCACAGCCAAGCCCTTAATATGACAGCCTTTTTATCCCCCGATAATCTGAAAAAGCCGTTTTTGGCCCTCAAATCCCATCCCGATCTTTTCAAACTCGCCCTCAGCGGCACCTGCCTTGCGGTGGGTCAGGGCGTGTGGATTGCTTTTCTCGTGACATTGTTGGTGCGCAATCTCGGCATGAGCCTGACCGCCGCCGGTGTGTATTTCTCGATCATGCAAATCACGGGGGTTTTCGGGCGGATTCTCTTAGGTTTTGTGGCGGATCGTCTGGGATCGGGCCGTGAAACCTTGCGGCTGAATGCGGTTTTGTCGGTCCTAACCACCATCGCTTTATTCTTTTTGGGGCCTGACTGGCCCATCTGGTCGATTGCCCTGTTATGCGGGGTTGCAGGCATTACGGTGACCAGCTGGAATGGCGTCCAAATCGCTGAAATTGCTCGCCTTGTGCCGATTGAGCATGTGCGCGAAGCCTCATCCGGTGCGACGCTGATTTTATTTTGCGGATATATTATCGGCCCTGCCGGATTTGCCACGTTGATGACCCTGACAGGTGGGGTGGAAGCAGGCTTGATCACCACCTGTCTCATCATTTCCTGTGCGGCGCTGCTCTTGCCCCGTCATCGTAAAAATGATGGTTAATCAGATAGATAAAGCGTGCGCGATGATGCTTTTGAAATGGCTTTTAATGGCTTTGACAACCAGTCTTTGATCGCCGCGCTCCAGCGCATCGACGATTTTCATATGCTCGATATAATCTTCCCTCACCCGTGGCGGCAATTTATCAATATCAAACAAACGGGTGGTTACCCGTAATGCGCGAATGAGATCGCGCATCACCAGATTGCCGCAATGGTTGACATAAAGACCATGCACATCATCATCGGTGAACCAATGGACCGGCACAGTCACCTCACCGGCCACGAGGGTCTCTTCCAATTCCTGTTTGATCTTTTGTATTTTGGAGGCGGGAATCCGGCCCAGTGCCATGACCGCCGCTTCGGTTTCCAAAATTTCACGCACCTTGAAACATTGCAGATATTCGGACAGTTCCACGCGCCTGACGGTATAAGAGCGGCCCTTGCCGCGCTGGATCATCCCCTCGCCTTCAAGCCGTTGCAACGCCTCGCGCAAGGGGGTGCGGGAAATGCCCAAAGCTTCGGATAATCTTGTCTCGATGATGGCACTACCCGCTGTGAGCTTTCTGCATCGGATCAAATCGACAACTGCGTCATATGCGTGGCTCGACAAATTGCGGGGTTCGAATGGCTTATTCATCAAATGGACCGATGCTCTGAAAACCAATGAAAAAAGCACAAGAGGTTCACTGGCTGGTTTACATGCTACGATTTCATTTCAATTTTGGATAGGTGTTGAGCTTCTCTCTTTTCTAATTATGACATCTATGGTTTCTAAAAATTAGAAATCAAAAAACATTGAGTTCAATTTTGCGATACTTTTTTCTATCACGAAGCACCGACAAAACCTGTCATGATCTGGGTTCGACTGGCGTTTTCAAACCGTCAAAATTATCTGGTCATTGCACGCAGATCGGCCTATCGTGTATGGGCGGGGCTGCGGAGTGCGTGAGGACAACTGCAATTCCCGGGGCCTTATCGATCCTTAAGGGAGCTGTCCCTGGCCAGGTCCGTGGACTTGGTCATCACGGCGCCCACCTACTTTGTAGGTTCCCGGGATCGACCGTCCCACGGCTATTGTGGCTCCGCACTTTCTCAAAACAAGATTTTGTTTTGACTGTTTTTTGTAAATTGACGTCTATCCGAATGAAAAATCCGTGACATTCTCTGAAAAAAAACAGGGTTTACGCCAGACTTTCCGCCGGATACGACAGGCACTGTCCCCCGCTGAACGGGTACAAGCCGCCGAGACCCTCGCCTCCCGTCTTGTCGCACTCTCCCGAGACTGGCCCTCCGGCATCATTGCGGGCTATTGGCCCATGGGCAGTGAAATCGATCTCAGACCGGCTTTGATCAAACTTGAGAACAACGGCCACAGGCTCGCTTTGCCGGTCATCAACGACCAAAGCCTGTTGTTTCGCAGCTATCAAATGGGCGAGCCCTTGCATCAGGGCCCCCTGCAGACCCAGGAACCGAGCCCCCATAACCCTGACTGCCGTCCCGCAGTGGTTTTGGTGCCTGTTCTGGCTTTTGATCACCGGCTCAGGCGATTGGGGCAAGGGGCCGGATTTTATGACCGGACACTGGCTGATTTGCGTAAAAACACCTCTGTTTTGAGCATCGGCCTTGCTTTTGACTGCCAAAGAGCCGAGACCATTCCGGCTGAACCGCATGATCAACCACTGGATCTGGTGGTCACAGAACAGTCTATCTACACCCCACATCCCGACCGGTAGGAGATCAACCACGATGAGGCTTCTGTTTTTGGGTGATGTGGTGGGGCGGCCCGGTCGTGTGGCGATCCAAAATCTGCTTCCCTCCCTCAGGGAGCGCTGGTCTTTGGATTGTGTGATCGTCAATGGCGAAAATGCTGCCGGCGGCTTTGGAATTACCGAGTCGATTTGCGAGGAATTGCTGGCTGCAGGCGCCGATGTCATCACCTTGGGCAATCATTCTTTCGATCAGCGCGACGCGTTGGTTTTTATCGAGCGCCAGCCGCGCTTGCTCCGGCCCATCAATATGCCGCAAGGCACGCCCGGACGCGGCGCAACCGTGGTTCCAACCCCCCAAGGCGGCATGGTGCTGGTGATCAATGCCATGGGGCGCTTGTTCATGGATCCGATGGATGATCCTTTTACTGCCGTTGATCGCGCGCTCGAGCAATGCCCGCTGGGATCGGGCTGCGATGCGGCGGTGATTGATTTTCATGCCGAAGCCACCAGCGAGAAACAGGCCATGGGGGCCTATCTTGATGGACGGACAACCTTTGTCGTGGGGACACATACCCATGTCCCCACCTCCGATGTGCGGATCCAGCCCTTGGGTACCGCCTATCAATCGGATGCCGGCATGTGCGGCGATTATGATTCGATTCTCGGCATGACCAAAGAGGAGCCGGTGCGGCGGTTTTTGCAAAAGACCCCCGGCGCCCGACTGGAAGCCGCCGCAGGTCCGGGAACGCTGGCCGGTCTTGCCGTTGAAACCGATCCCGCCACAGGCCTTGCATTACAGGCCAAAGCGGTGCGGATAGGGCCTCATCTAGAGGAAAGTCTGCCGTCTTTCTGGGAATAGACGGTTTTTTCGGGGTCTATCCGGCGCTTTATCTGGGATAGGCTTCAATTTTCCGATCAGTCAGCCTATAAGGCTCCGACATCAACGAACAAGAGGCTGTTGTCCGGTGACGGATACGCCCGATCGATAAAGGACAAGACCATGGCCGGTCATTCCCAATTTAAGAACATCATGCACCGCAAAGGCCGGCAGGATGCCATGCGCTCCAAGCTGTTTTCCAAACTGGCCCGCGAAATCACCGTATCGGCCAAGATGGGCCTGCCTGATCCGGCCATGAATGCCCGCTTACGCGCCGCGATTATCGCGGCACGCTCGGAAAATATGCCGAAAGACAATATTGAACGCGCCATCAAAAAAGCCGCAGGCAGTGACGGCGAAAATTATGATGAAATCCGTTACGAGGGTTATGCGCCCGGCGGTGTTGCCGTCATCATCGAAGCCCTGACCGACAACCGCAACCGCACAGCCTCCGAAATCCGCTCCTACTTCACCAAAGCAGGCGGCAGTCTTGCTGAAACCGGTGCCGTATCCTTCATGTTCGACCATGTCGGCGCCATTGAATTTGATGCCAAAACCGCCGATGCCGATACCATGATGGAAGCCGCCATCGAGGCCGGTGCCGATGATGTCTCAACCGATGAACATGGCCATGAGATCATCACCGAATTGGAAGCCTTGCGCGATGTCGCCACAGCAATGGAAAGTAAATTCGGCGAACCCCGCAAAGCCAATCTGATCTGGCGGGCGCAAAACATGATTGCGGTGGATGATGAAGCCGGTGAAAAAATCATGAAGCTTTTGGATGCCTTGGAAGAAAACGACGATGTGCAGCACGTCTATTCCAATGCCGAATTTTCGGATGCTCTGATGGCGAAATTAGGCGGGTAGGATGGCACCCGTCCGCATTCTTGGTCTTGATCCCGGCCTGCGCAACATGGGCTGGGGCGTGATCGAGGTCGAGGGATCCAATCTGCATTTTGTGGCCTGCGGCACGATCAAATCCAATGATAAATTGACGCTGGCCGACCGGCTCTGCCAATTATTCGATGGGTTGTCGGAAGTGGTGCATCTTTATCAGCCCCACGAAGCCGCTGTCGAAGAAACCTTCGTCAATAAAGACGCCCGCGCCACCCTGAAACTCGGGCAGGCCCGCGGCATTGCCATGCTGGTGCCCGCACGCGCAGGGTTGAAAGTGGCCGAATACGCCCCCAATCTGGTCAAAAAAACCGTGGTGGGTGCCGGACATGCGGAAAAACAACAAATCCATCTGATGGTGAAGGTTCTGTTGCCAAAATCGGATGCGCAAACCCCCGATGCCGCCGATGCGCTGGCTTTGGCCCTAACCCATGCGCAGCATCGGAAATCCCAGCGTCTGCAAGCCATTCTTTAAGCTCCTGTTAGGGATGCGGGCGGCATCCTTATTGGGGCTGAGGCAATTCTGATATAGAACAGACACGAAACGATTCATGGCCTGATCTTCTTTTGCTGTGTGGGCCCCGCATAGAAAGCCTTGATTGATGTATGAGCCTCCCCACTTTCGTGAAACCGATCAAGCACGCTGCCATGACCTGATCCGGACGCGTCCATTGGCTTTGCTGATCAGTGCGGATGAGGGCGAGCTTATGGCCAACCCCATCCCGTTTTTGCTGGATCCGCAGGCTGGCGAGCACGGCGTGCTGCGCTGTCATCTGGCCCGCGCCAATCCGCAATGGAAAGTCTTTACAGAGCCGCGCGAGGCCTTGGTGGTTTTTCAAGACCACGAGCATTACATCCATCCCGGCTGGTATGAGACAAAGCGTGATAGCGGCAAAGTTGTGCCCACTTGGAATTATGCCATGGTGCAAGTGCGCGGTCGTGCTCAAGTACACGATGACCCGCATTGGCTTGGCCAGCAAATCAGGGATCTGACCCAGATGATGGAGGGACGCTATCCCGAGCCGTGGGCTGTGGATGATGCACCCCCGCCCTTCATTGATGCCCAGATCCGCGGCATTGTCGGGATTGAAATCACCATCCATGACATGCGCGGCAAATGGAAAGTCAGCCAGAACCGCAGCGAGGCCGACAGGGCTGGCGTGATCAGCGGCCTCACGCAAAAGGGAGACGCTGAGGCCTTGGCGATGGCCGATCTGGTCAAGACAGCACTGGAGTCCAAGGCATGATCGGCAAACTCAAGGGCGTGATCGACAGCTATGACGATGACACCGTGATCCTCGATGTGCAGGGCGTTGGTTATTTGATCCATTGTTCGGGCCGCACGCTGACAGCCCTGCCATCGGTCGGAGAAGCCGCCAGCCTGATTATAGAAACCCATGTGCGCGAAGACATGATCCGCCTTTATGGCTTTCGCTCAGAGGCGGAGCGCCAATGGTTCCGCTTGTTGCAATCCGTGCAAGGGGTGGGCAGCAAAGTTGCGCTCGCCATTTTGACTGTTTTGGAATTGGGCGAATTGGCAACTGCCATCGGCACGCTTGATAAAGCGATGGTGGCCCGCGCCCCCGGGGTCGGCCCCAAACTCGCCGCCCGCATTGTTGCAGAACTCAAAGACAAAGCACCGGCTTTCGGTGGCATTGATCCCTTGGTCAGCCGCCTTGCAGGCGCGGTGGATGAAGGCAAGGCCATGCCGGCGCCCATCAAAGATGCGATTTCGGCGCTGGTTAATCTTGGCTATGCACAGGCCCAAGCCGCCACTGCCATTGCAGCCGTCGTCAACCGTGACGGCGCGGATCTGGCAGCGGCACAATTGATCCGCCTTGGCTTGAAGGAAATGGCGAAATGACGGGATCCTCACGCTTCATTTCCCCTGAGCGGCGCGGTGACGATATCGATCAGTCCATTCGCCCGCTGTCCCTCGACGACTTCACCGGACAGGCCGCCGCACGCGCCAATTTGAAAGTGTTTATCGAAGCGGCCAAAACGCGCAAACATGCGCTTGACCATGTGTTGTTTGTGGGGCCGCCCGGCCTCGGCAAAACCACTTTGGCGCAAATTGTGGCTCGTGAAATGGGCGTGAATTTCCGCTCGACCTCAGGCCCTGTGATTGCCAAAGCGGGAGATCTCGCAGCGCAGCTAACCAATCTCGAAGACAATGACGTTTTGTTTATTGACGAGATCCATCGCTTAAGTCCGGCGGTGGAGGAAATTCTCTATCCGGCGATGGAAGACTACCAGCTTGATCTGATCATCGGCGAAGGTCCTGCGGCACGGTCTGTGAAAATCGATCTGCCCAAATTTACCTTGGTCGGCGCCACGACGCGGGCCGGTCTTTTGACAACCCCTTTGCGGGATCGCTTCGGAATTCCGATCCGGTTGAATTTTTACACCATTGAAGAATTGGAAAGCATCGTCAAACGCGGGGCCCGCGTACTTGATATTCCGATGAGCGATGACGGCGCGAACGAGATTGCCCGCCGCGCCCGCGGCACACCCCGCATTGCCGGACGCTTGTTGCGCCGTGTGCGCGATTTCGCCATCGTGGACAAGGCCAAAGAAATCACCCGCGAAATTGCCGATCGCTCTTTGAGCCTGTTGGATGTGGATCGCATCGGGCTGGATCTGATGGATCGCCGCTATCTGGATATGGTGGCGATCAATTTCGGGGGCGGACCGGTGGGCATTGAAACCATCGCCGCAGCTCTGTCTGAACCCCGCGATGCCATTGAAGACATCATCGAGCCTTTTTTATTGCAACAGGGTTTCTTGCAACGCACGCCGCGCGGGCGCTTGCTGACCCCGCAGGCCTTCCGCCATTTGGGCTTGGCCGAGCCCAAGCGCGAAGCCGGTCAATTTGCCTTGTTCGATCAGACGGATGACGACTGAGATGAGATAAAAAAAACGCTCCCGAAGGAGCGTTTTTAAAAGGCTTTATCTGAGGCCCCGCTTAGCGTGGCAAAGTGGTTGACCCCATCAAATATTTATCAACGCTATGGGCCGCCTGACGGCCTTCGCGAATAGCCCACACAACCAAGGATTGGCCGCGGCGCATATCGCCACAGGCAAAGATTTTTTCGCTGTTCGTCTTATAGGCCACCATATCCGCCTGCACATTGCCACGCGGATCAAGCTTGACCCCAAGCTCCTGCGTCATGGCATCGGTCACGGGGGACACAAAACCCATGGCGAGCAAAACCAAATCCGCCTTCAGGGTGAATTCGGTTCCGGCAATCGGTTTGAATTGCGCATCCACTTTGACGCAATCCAAGCCTTTGACATGCCCGTCTTCACCCGAAAAAGCCACGGTGTTGACGGCAAAGTCGCGCTCGGCCCCTTCTTCCTGAGACGAGGACGTGCGCATTTTCAATGGCCAGTTCGGCCAGGTCAAAAGCTTGTCTTCTTTTTCTGGCGGCATGGCCATGATTTCGATTTGGGTGACCGACAACGCACCCTGACGAATGGAAGTGCCGATGCAATCCGAGCCCGTATCACCGCCGCCAATCACAACCACATGCTTGCCCGAAGCAAGGATCGGCTCGTTGGATGTCAGAGGCTCATGCGAGACGCGGCGATTTTGCTGGGGCAAGAAGTCCATGGCAAAGTGCACGCCATGCAAATCACGGCCAGGCACCGTCAAGTCACGCGGCTTTTCCGAACCGCCCGCCAAGATCACCGCATCATAGCCATCCGACAAATCCTTGAAGGATTGTGTCTTGCCGATTTCCACATTGGTATGGAAATGAATCCCTTCCGCTTTCATCTGGTCGATGCGGCGGTCGATCAAGGTCTTTTCCATTTTGAAATCGGGGATGCCATAGCGCAAGAGACCGCCGGGCTTGGCATGCTTTTCATAGACATGCACATCATGCCCCGCCCGCGCCAGCTGCTGGGCTGCGGCAAGGCCTGCTGGCCCCGAGCCCACAACAGCGACTTTTTTGCCGGTCTTGTGTTGAGCAGGCTCTGGAACAATCCAGCCTTCAGTCCAACCCCGATCAACGATCGCACATTCGATGGATTTAATGGTCACCGATGCATCATTGAGATTGAGCGTACAGGAAGCCTCGCAAGGTGCGGGGCAAATACGACCCGTGAATTCAGGGAAATTATTGGTTGAATGGAGGTTGCGCAGCGCCTCCTCCCAATCACCGTGATAGACGAGATCATTCCAATCCGGAATCTGGTTATTCACCGGACAGCCGTTATGGCAGTAAGGAATGCCGCAATTCATGCAGCGCGCCGCCTGATCGCGTGTGGCCTCTTCTGACAAAGGAATGACGAATTCCTTGTAGTGGCGAATACGGTCTGATGCCGGCGCATAGCGCCGGTCGCGACGGTCGATTTCCAGAAAACCTGTGACCTTACCCATCTTCACTCTCCCGCAATGGCCACAGGGCCGGAATTTTGCTGCATCAATTCCTGCAACGCACGCCGATATTCAACCGGCATGACCTTGCGGAATTTTGTTTTGTAATGGTCCCATTGATCAAGGATCGTCTGCGCACGCTCGGATCCGGTATAACGGGCATGATTGCTGATCAAACGATGCAGGCGCTCTGCATCGTGGCGTGTCATGTCTTTCATCACATCCACACGCCCGTGACCAACGAGATCACCGCCTTGATGGTTGATCCGGAGGTTGTTTTCTTCCTCTTCGGGAACAGGCTCGAGTTCAACCATCGCCATATTGCAGCGATCGGCAAAATCACCCTCCTCGTCGAGCACATAAGCGATACCGCCTGACATGCCCGCCGCGAAATTGCGTCCCGTTTTCCCGATGACAACCACCACACCGCCGGTCATATATTCACAGCCGTGATCGCCTGTGCCTTCGACAACAGCGACCGCGCCGGAATTGCGGACCGCGAAGCGCTCGCCGGCCACACCGCGGAAATAGCATTCCCCGGCTATCGCACCATACATGACGGTGTTGCCGACAATGATGGATTCATGAGGAACGATCTGCTTGGCCTCTTTGGGCGGGTAAATCACAATGCGACCACCCGACAAGCCCTTGCCGACATAATCATTGGCCTCGCCTTCAAGCTCCAATGTCACGCCATGCGCAAGCCATGCACCGAAGCTTTGGCCCGCTGTGCCTTTCAAGGCGACATGCACGGTGTCATTGGGCAGCCCGCGATGGCCGAAGCGCTTGGCGATTTCACCAGACAGCATGGCACCCGTGGCCCGATTGACGGAGGTGATCGGTGTTGTGATGCGAACAGGATCCCGCTTTTCAAGGGCAGGCGCCGCCTGTTCGATCAAGGCGCGATCGAGCACATGATCAAGCCCGTGATCCTGAATACCCGAATGATAAATCGTATCTTTGAACACCGGATCAGGCTTGTGGAACATACGGCTGAAATCCAGCCCCTTGGCTTTCCAATGGGCAATGGCCTGATCGCGATCCAGCATCTGCATCTGGCCCACCATTTCATTGAAATGGCGATAGCCAAGCTGGGCCATGATCTCGCGCACTTCCTCGGCAACGAAGAAGAAGAAATTGATCACATGCTCGGGCTGGCCAACAAAGCGCTTGCGCAGCACAGGGTCTTGGGTCGCAACACCCACAGGGCAGGTATTGAGATGGCATTTGCGCATCATGATGCAGCCTGCGGCAATCAAAGGCGCTGTCGCAAAGCCGAATTCATCCGCACCCAACAAGGCACCGATCACCACATCGCGACCTGTGCGCAACCCGCCATCGACCTGCACGGCGATGCGCGAACGCAAGCCGTTCATCACAAGGGTCTGATGGGTTTCGGCAAGACCGATTTCCCATGGCGAGCCCGCATGTTTGATCGAGGACAAAGGCGATGCCCCCGTGCCGCCCTCAAAACCGGAAATGGTGACATGATCCGCACGGGCTTTTGATACGCCTGCGGCCACCGTGCCCACGCCGATTTCAGACACCAGCTTCACGGAAATGGCCGCTGTTGAATTCACGTTTTTCAAATCATGAATGAGCTGCGCCAAATCCTCGATGGAATAGATGTCATGGTGGGGGGGTGGTGAAATCAAACCCACGCCTTGTGTCGAATGACGCACTTTGGCGATCACGGCATCAACCTTGTGGCCGGGCAGCTGCCCGCCTTCACCGGGCTTTGCGCCTTGTGCCATTTTAATCTGGATCATATCGGAATTGACCAGATATTCGGTGGTGACACCGAAGCGGCCCGATGCGACCTGCTTGATGGCCGAACGCATGGTATCGCCATTGGCCATGGGCTTGAAGCGATCTGACTCTTCCCCGCCTTCCCCTGTATTCGACTTGCCGCCGATCCGGTTCATGGCAATGGCCAAAGTGGTATGCGCCTCGCGCGAGATCGAGCCAAAGGACATGGCGCCTGTGGCAAAGCGCTTGACGATGTCAGCTGCCGATTCCACCTCATTCAACGGGACGGGCTTGCGACCATCTTCCGCCGCATCCTTGATCCGGAACAGGCCGCGCACGGTCAGCAACCGTTCGGACTGGTTGTTCAACAAGTCCGCATAGGCCCGATATTTGTCCTGCGCATTGCCACGCACGGCATGTTGAAGCAAAGAGACCGATTGCGGGGACCAGGCATGCGCCTCGCCGCGGGTGCGATAGGCATATTCGCCGCCCACATCCAAGGCTTTGCGATAGATCGGCGCATCACCGAAGGCATCCGCATGACGCAACACGGTTTCTTCTGAGACTTCCGCCAAGCCCACACCGCCAATGCGTGAATGGGTCCCTGCGAAATAGCGCGCGACAAAAGCATCCGACAGGCCGATGGCGTCAAAAATCTGCGCCCCGCAATAAGACTGATAGGTCGAAATGCCCATTTTGGACATGACCTTCAGCAAGCCTTTGCCGATGGATTTGATGAAGCGCTTTTCGATTTCGTAATCGCTGATCTTCTCATCGAAATCCTTGGCCATGGCGGACAAAGTTTCAAAGGCCAGATAGGGATTGATCGCTTCCGCGCCATAACCGGCAAGGCAGGCAAAGTGATGCACTTCGCGGGCTTCACCGGTCTCGATCACCAGACCAACCGATGTGCGCAAACCTTTGCGGATCAGATGGTGATGAACAGCAGCGGTTGCCAGCAAAGCCGGAATCGGAATGCGATCAGACCCCACCATACGGTCAGACAAGACGATGATATTGTAACGACCCTTGACCGCCGCTTCGGCGCGTTCGCACAAACGCTCAAGCGCCCCTTCCATGCCACCCGCGCCCGCCTCGGAGGGATAGGTGATGTCCAGTGTCTTGGTGTCGAAAGAGTCTTCGAAATGACCGATGCTGCGGATCTTTTCCAAATCCCCATTGGTCAGGATCGGCTGACGCACTTCAAGACGCTTGCGCCGTGAATTGCCTTCAAGATCGAAAATATTGGGGCGGGGGCCGATGAAGGAGACAAGGCTCATCACCAGTTCTTCGCGGATCGGATCAATCGGCGGATTGGTGACTTGCGCGAAGTTCTGCTTGAAATAGGTGTAAAGCAGCTTGGACTTGTCCGACATGGCCGAGATCGGCGTATCGGTTCCCATGGAGCCAATGGCCTCCTGTCCTGTCAAAGCCATCGGCTCCAGCAAGATCGCCAGATCTTCCTGCGAATAGCCAAAGGCCTGCTGACGATCAAGCAAGGACACATCCGTGCGCGGCGCGCGCGGCTCAACGGGGCGCAAATCTTCCAAAACGATCTGGGTATTTTTCAGCCAATCGGCATAGGGGCTGGCGGTCGACAGACTTTCCTTGATCTCCTCATCGGAGACAATGCGTCCCTCTTCCAGATCCACCAGCAACATCTTGCCCGGCTGCAAACGCCACTTGGTGACAATTTTTTCTTCCGGCATCGGCAAGACACCCATTTCGGATGCCATCACCACCAGCCCGTCATCGGTGACAAAATAACGTGCAGGCCGCAATCCGTTGCGGTCGAGTGTCGCGCCGATCTGGCGGCCATCGGTAAAGGCCACCGCAGCCGGACCATCCCATGGTTCCATCAGCGCTGCATGATATTCATAGAAGGCGCGTCTTTGCTCGTTCATGAGCGGATTGCCTGCCCATGCTTCGGGGATCAGCATCATCATGGCATGGGCGAGCGAATAGCCGCCTTGCACCAGAAATTCCAGCGCATTGTCAAAACAGGCGGTGTCCGACTGGCCTTCATAAGAGATGGGCCATAATTTGGAAATTTCCGTGCCGAACAATTCACTGTCGACAGAGGCCTGACGCGCCGCCATCCAGTTCACATTGCCGCGCAAGGTGTTGATTTCCCCGTTATGGGCCACCATGCGATAGGGATGGGAGAGCGACCATGTCGGGAAGGTGTTGGTCGAGAAGCGCTGATGCACCAGAGCCAAAGCAGACTCAAAACGCGGATCACGCAAATCAGGGAAATAGTCGCCAAGCTGGGTGGCCAGCAACAAGCCTTTGTAAACCAATGTGCGTGCCGACAAAGAGGCGGGATAAAAGCCCTTAGTGTGTTCATTGTGCAAGGTATAGATGGTGTTTGAAATCACCTTGCGGACAAGGAACAAGCGGCGTTCGAAACTATCAATGTCGGTAACAGACGCGCCTTTGCCAATGAAGATCTGGCAATGATGCGGCTCGGTCGGCTTGACGCTTTCGCCAAGGCAGGAACTGTCCACCGGCACATCGCGCCAACCCAAAAAGACCTGCCCCTCGTCAGCCACCACCTTTTCGATGATCTCGACACAGAGCTTGCGGCCCTCCGGATCACGCGGCAGGAAAACGTGACCCACGGCATAATCACCGGGATTGGGCAAGGTAAAACCAAGTTTGGCACATTCCTCGGACAAGAAGCGATGCGGGATCTGCACGAGCATGCCGCAGCCGTCGCCCGCCTTGGGATCAGCGCCTACGGCACCGCGATGATCGAGATTGAGCAAGATCTTGAGACCCATCTCCACCACGTCATGGGACTTGCCGCGCTTCATATCGGCGACAAAACCAACACCGCAGGAATCTTTTTCCAAGGCCGGATCATAAAGACCCACGGCTTCGGGCAGGCCCGGATCACGCATGGTCTGCACGGGAGCAGGTGCGTTAAAACCCGATTTTTTTCGTGACAGATCCAACGTGATACGGCCCTTTGCGGACTGATCCTGTGTCATGGAAAGAGATGTGGCGATCCCGTTTGTCTGTTCCATCATGCCCTCGCGCCCGGTCTGACCGGTCACATTGAAAAACGGCCGATATCCGGCCTGATCGGGGGCTTGAATTTTAATCGGGTTTCGAGCGCGCCCCCTGTTGCGCCCGCTTCCCTAGCAGGCGTCCGGAATAGGAGACCGGTAACGCCCGTCAGCTGCGCGCCTTCTCGGCACGTTTAGTCGCGCTACGTTTCGCTGCTTTCGCTGCGATCATATTGAGACCTGTACCAGAGCAGTGCATCGTCATACCCTCTCGTTTCATGCCCCTCTCACCATTTGGTAAGGGGCAGAAGCTCGATTACATCTATGGGGAGAGCGTCCATCCACACAAGGCGAAGCCGGATCATTCATCCACCACAAAAGGGACAGCATAACTGTCCTATTCCTCGACTCTGCCAGAAAATCTGATCGCTTACAAGCCGCAATTTCACCCAATTGCAAGGATTTCAAACAGTAAAAACCTGACCTTCAGCCTGAAACCGCTCCTGCGACGCCCATCACAGGATTGGCCTTTTGGCCGGTAATCCGTTAAACCAGCCCAGCGAAGCCCTTTTTTTATGTGAGTACAAGGCTTGTTTCCGCCCGCAAGCCGATCAGGAGCCCTTAGATGACACCGAGCCTCAATCTCGCCAGCGACAATGTAACCGGTATGAGCGATGCGGTCATGGCCGCTCTGATCAAGGCCAATGAGGGCAATGAACCAGCCTATGGGGCGGATCAATGGACGGCCAAAGCAGAAAAACTGCTGGCCGAAGTGTTTGAACACGAAGTGTTCGTCTCTCTGGTGGCCACAGGCACGGGATCGAATGCGCTGGCGCTGGCCGCCCTGACCCCGCCATGGGGAGCCATTTTCTGTCATCAGGAAAGCCATGTGCTCGATGACGAATGCGGCGCCCCTGAAATGTTCACCGATGGTGCGAAACTGGTCGGCGTCAAAGGCGAAGCAGGCAAATTGACTGTTGCGGCTTTAAAGCCCGTTGTGGATCATTTCGTTCCCGGTGTGATTAAATCGGTTCAACCCGCCGCGCTCTCCATTTCACAGGTGACGGAAGCCGGCACTGTTTACACGCTTTCGGAAATCAAAGCCTTGTGTGCCTTTGCCCATGAGCGGCATTTGAAAGTGCATCTGGATGGGGCGCGCTTTGGCAATGCGCTGGTCTCGCTCGGGGCAACGCCTGCTGAAATGACCTGGAAAGCCGGTGTGGATGTCGTGACATTTGGTGCCACCAAAAACGGCGCCTTGGCCTGTGAAGCCATTATCTTTTTCGACAAAGCCTTGTCCGAAAGCATGCCCTTCCGCCGCAAACGCGGTGGACACACCGTGTCAAAGGGACGCATTTTGGGGGCGCAGATGATCGGTTATCTGGAAGATGATCACTGGCTGCATAATGCCCGCCATGCCAATGCCATGGCGCAGGCGCTGACCCAAGGCCTGAACGCGCTGGGTTTCGCACGCCTGCCATGGCCGACCCAAGCCAATGAAGTTTTTGTGGTTATGCCAAAAGCCAAAGCCAAGGCCTTGAGTGACGCCGGTATCCGTGCAGCCCCTTGGGAAAGCATCAGCCTGCCAGCCCAGTTTGAAATCGGCGCAGAGGATGCCTTTTTGCGTTTTGTGCTGAGCTTCAAAACAACGCCGAGCGAGATTGATCGCGTGATCGCAACCCTCAAAGCCTGACCCGAGATCCCCACGCGATGTTGCTGGAAATGACGTCAAACCCGTGCCCTGCCGGTGCGCAGACGGGCATGGTGACCACCGCCGACGGTGTGCGTTTGCGCAGCGCCAGCTGGGTGCCGCAAGGACCACAGCGCGGCACGATTTTGATGTTGCAGGGCCGCGCGGAATTTATTGAAAAATATTTCGAAACCATTGCGCGCTTTCTGGATTGGGGCTTTGCGGTCATTTGTTTTGACTGGCGGGGTCAAGGCGGATCAGACCGGCTTCTGGAAGACCCGATGAAGGGTCATATCGACGCCTTCGAGGACTATCAAAAAGACCTTCAGGCCATCCGCGCTTATTATGCCCATTTGCTTGAACAGCCTGTTCTGGCTTTCGCCCATTCGATGGGCGGCATGATCTTGCTGCGCGCCCTCAAAGCGTCTCCTAATCTGACAAAAGCCGCTGTGATGACAGCACCCATGCTGGATATTCAGCTGTTGCGGCAACAAAGCTGGCTCAAGACGGTTATTTCAACCTGTTGCTTGATCGGGATGAAAAACCACTATCCGCCGCTGCACCGCTCGCAATCGCCCTTCACCATGAAATTCGAGCGCAATCCGCTGACCCGCAACCGGTCGCGCTTTGAACGCAATCAAATGATTTTAAGAACGCGTCCGGATCTGGCTTTGGGCATGCCCACTTTGGGTTGGCTTAAGGAAGCCATGCGGGCCATTGATGACTTGCCGCAGGTCATCACGTCTTTACAACAAAGCGGTCCCCGCCACGTGCTTGTCATCGCACCGCAACAAGATCGGGTGACCGCGTCCGAGGCGACACGATCCTTTTGTGCCGCTTTGGACCATGTGGAATTGGTTGAGATCAACGAGATCGAACACGAAGTGCTGATGGAACATGACGCGGTCCGCGCGCAATTTTGGTCAGCCGTCGAAGAAAAAATTCTGCCGCTGTTTTAAGCGACAACATCACGCAGATAGCGCAGTGCTTGCTCATGCAAGCGATGATCGCCCGACGCAACCACTGAGCCGCCTTGCGCAGGCGAGCCGCCCTGCCAATCTGTGACAACCCCGCCTGCCCCTTCGACAATCGGCACCAAAGCCACAATGTCATAGGGTTTCAGTGCCGTTTCGATCACCAAATCCATATGACCGGCGGCTACCATGCAATAGGCATAACAATCCGTGCCATAACGCACGAGTTTCACCTGCTCTTCGACACGCCGATAGGCGTCGGCCTGCGCGCCCGCAAACATGGCCGGTGTGGTGGTCGACAAGGTGGCATCGGACAATTGAGCGCAAGGACGGGTTTTCAACACGCGCTCCCCTGTGGGCCCGCGCCATTTGGCCATGCCGCCATCCCCGAAAAAGCGTTCCCGCGTGAAGGGCTGATTCATCATGCCATAGCAAGGACGGCCATTGCGCGTCAGACCAATCAACGTCCCCCACACAGGCAGGCCGGAAATAAAGGCGCGCGTGCCATCAATCGGATCCAGAACCCAGACAAATTCGGCGTCTTCACGTTCGCTGCCATATTCCTCGCCGATGATACCATGTTCGGGGAAGGTGCGGGTAATCAATTGCCGCATCACAGCCTCACTGGCTTTGTCGGCTTCGGTCACCGGATCAAAGGCACCGCCTTGCGCCTTGTCCATTGTACTCAGCGAGGTTCTGAAAAAAGGAAGAATCGCCGCACCGGACCGGCTGGCCAATTCATCAACAAAAAACGCAAAATCAACCGCCGACATTTAATCCCCCCTCTTGTATCCATGTTCAAGCGACCACGGAGATGGTCTTTGAAGAACACACATACCGTCTTCCCGACATGCCTCCATAACAAAGATGCGGGGTCATGGCGACTGCCTAAGCGCCATCCTCCGGCATTTCATCCCAGATGAGGCCGAAAAGGGCGGTCAAAGACTTCGATTCTCATGCTGCGTTGCAACATAGCCTTGCTAAAAAAAGCTAAATAAGCGCCTGATACACAGAAGACATGCGTTTATAACATAGCTTGAAACGGGCTGATGGACCTCTTTAACGGTATTAAACTATTGTTTTTGTTTAAGAAAATAACCTTTGATGTTTTCTGAAAAAAATCTTGCTTTTTGTGCAACGCAAGAGCATATTATTGCAACGCGATATCGCGCCATTGCGCGACATCCCGTTGCCCTCCTTGGGCGTTTCCTCCCTAGACTTGGCCGCCCGATTGGGCGGCCCTTTTTTTTGGTGCATCCGTTCTTTCGATGATCAGGGGATTTATAGCCTTATTCCGCAGCCAATCCCCATACAGGCCTTAAAAGCGTCACCGCCTCACCCAGCTGGTCCACCATCCCCATCAAATCCTTTTGCAGATCCGCAAAACCCGACGTGAGTGTGTAATGATGCTCATCCATATAAAGCGCACGACTGATTTCAATTTGCACCGCATGTAGTCCCTGCAGCGGCCGTCCGTAATGTTCGGTGATAAAGCCGCCTGCAAAGGGCTTATTGCGTCTGACCTTATAGCCGCAGCCTGTGAGATGCTCTTCAATCACATCGCATAACAGGGGATCGCAGCTTTTTCCGAAACGGTCACCAATGACCATATCGGCCCGCCGCTCCTGCTGATAGGCCGAAAGCGTGGGCATGGAATGACAATCCACCAGCACCGCAAAGCCAGAGCTTTGTTTGATGGACAGAAGGTGTGAGGACAAGGCCTCATGATAGGGATGATAGATCGTTTCAATCCGCGCCAAAGCCTCTGAGACCGGCCATTTCTTGGCGTAGATCTCCTCCCCATCCGCCACAACCCGGGCGATGGTTCCCAGTCCAGCGGCCACCCGCAAGGATTTGGTATTGGCATAAGCGGGCATATCGCCGTCAAACATGCGGGGATCAAGCTCATAGGGCTCGCGGTTCACATCGACATAGGCCCTTGGAAAATGCGCTTTGAACAAGGCATGGCCTTTATCAACCACGGGCGCGAACAATTCATCCACCGCCATATCCTCAGAGCGCCGCAACCGTGAGGGATCAAGCACCGCTTGCCCTAAAAAAGCATCATGGTAACGGCGTCCCGAATGCGGCGAATTGAACAAAAGCGGCGTTTTAAACCCGCCGCGCACAGACAATGAAAAAAGGGTCTCGGAAAAAAGGGTCTCGTCATCCAGCATTGAAGGCGCGGCCATCCCAAAATCGAACACAACATGGGCAAAGATCGTTCGAGCACAATTATAGGTCTCACTATGCCCTGGAAACAATTAAAAACCGCGCAAAATCAGAGATTATGTGCACAATTGATGCTGTTTATGGCTTCATGCGGAAAGGTTCTTGCTAAACTTGGCCCAAAAGCGTTAGTTTTCTGTTGCCGTCTTTGAAGCCCAAGGCTTCCGAAACGGCCTGACGGCGTATCCGCATGATTGGATAGCCCCTCTTTCTTTCACGCCCTGAAAAGGGTTATCCTGTTTTGATAATTTGACCCCTTGCATCTGATCCTTGGAGACATCCCATGAGTGCCACCGCTTCCCAGTCCGTTCATTCCCTGAATGCGCCGAATGACCTTGAAGCCTGGTGGATGCCCTTTACCGCCAACCGCGCCTTCAAAAAAAGCCCGCGCATGGTGGTCGGTGCCAAGGACATGCATTACACAACCGCGGATGGTAAAAAAATCCTCGACGCCACGGCAGGCCTGTGGTGCTGCAATGCGGGACATGCGCGTGAGCCGATTGTCTCCGCCATCCAAAAACAGGCGGCCGAGCTTGATTTTTCGCCCTCTTTCCAGTTCGGACACAATGGCGGCTTCAAACTGGCCAGCCGGATTGCTGATCTGGCACCGGGCGATCTCGACCATGTGTTTTTTGTCAATTCCGGTTCCGAAGCCATTGATACCGCATTGAAGATTGCCCTTGCTTATTGGAATACGAAGGGTCAGGGCCAGCGCACCCGTTTGATTGGCCGCGAACGCGGCTATCACGGGGTTGGCTTTGGCGGCATTTCTGTCGGCGGGATT
This sequence comes from uncultured Hyphomicrobiales bacterium, assembly GCA_903824185.1. Lineage (GTDB taxonomy): Bacteria > Pseudomonadota > Alphaproteobacteria > Rhizobiales > Beijerinckiaceae > CAIYZJ01. The sequence continues at coordinate 31,624 of CAIJVU010000082.1, read as the reverse complement.
GTCGCCAACCGCAAAGTCTTCGGCACCATGCTGGCGGGCGTTGATCATCTGCCCCACACCTATAACCGCAGCGAGCAAGCCTTCACCAAAGGCGAACCGGAATGGGGCGCTCATTTGGCAGATGAATTGGAACGCATTGTGGCTTTGCACGATGCCTCCACCATTGCCGCTGTTGTGGTTGAGCCGATGGCCGGATCAACCGGCGTATTGCCCGCCCCCAAAGGCTATTTAAAGCGCCTGCGCGATATCTGCGATAAATACGGCATTTTGCTGATTTTCGACGAAGTCATCACCGGCTTCGGCCGTCTGGGCACACCTTTCGCCGCCGAACGCTATGGCGTTGTGCCCGACATGATGACCTTTGCCAAAGGCGTCAATTCCGGCACCGTGCCCATGGGCGGCGTGGTGGCCCGCAAAGGCATTTACGATGCCTTTATGAAGGGTCCGGACCATGTGATCGAATTGTTCCATGGCTACACCTATTCGGCGCATCCTTTGGCTTGTGCGGCGGCCTTGGCGACGCTGGACGTCTATCGGGATGAAAAACTGTTCGAGCGCACCAAAGCCAATGAAAGCCGCTGGATGGATGCCATTATGACCCTCAAAGGTCTGCCGAATGTGCTGGATATCCGCACCATCGGTCTGGTGGCGGCAATTGATCTGGCCTCCATCCCCGATGCGTTCGGCAAACGCGCCTTTACCGCCATGGACAATGCCTTCCACCAGCAGGGCATGATGGTGCGCTCCACCGGCGATACGCTGGCTGTGACCCCGCCGCTGGTCATTTCCGATGCCCAGATTGACGAATTGGTCGAAAAACTCAGAAAGACCATTCTCAGCGTCGCCTAAGTCAAAAAAGGGCGCATCAGCGCCCTTTTCTTTGTCCGGAACAAGCCTCCCCGAGCGGGAAGCTGTCCGAACATGCCTTGCCGTGCGGCGGCAAACGCGTTAGGACGCGCGGGACTTGTTTCTCACCAGAAAGCGTCCCGCCCACCCATGACCGACACCCCATCATCAGCCCGCCCTTTGCCCGACGCCCATTTGCCACGCGGCTTTGCCGATCGTGATGCCGTGGACGTGGCCGCCACGGAAACCATGCTGGCTAAGATCCGGAGCATTTACGAGCTTTACGGGTTTGACGTGCTGGAAACGCCTTTTATCGAATTTACCGAGGCGCTGGGCAAATTTTTGCCTGATCAGGATCGCCCGAATGAAGGCGTGTTTTCGTTCAAGGATGATGACGAGCAATGGTTGTCTTTGCGCTATGATCTGACAGCGCCGCTCGCCCGCCATGTCGCTGAACATTATGACAAACTGCCCAAGCCCTATCGGTCGATGCGGGCCGGATGGGTGTTTCGCAATGAAAAACCCGGCCCCGGCCGTTTCCGCCAATTCATGCAATGCGATGCCGATATTGTCGGCGCGGGCTCGATCGCAGCCGATGCCGAAGTGGCGATGTTGATGGCCGATACTTTGGAAGCGGTGGGCATTGCGCGCGGCGATTATCTGATCAAGGTCAATAATCGCAAAGTGCTGGATGGCATGATGGAGGCGATCGGTCTTGGCGGCGATGCGGAAGCCGCGCGCAGGCTGACAGTGTTACGCGCTATCGACAAGCTGGATAAATTTCCGGCCGACGAGATCCGCAAATTGCTGGGCGCCGGACGCAAAGATGAAAGTGGTGATTTTACCAAAGGCGCCGGTCTTGATGCCGAGGCCATTGAACGCGTGATTGCTTTTACGGGCTGGGGCGACGGTGCGCCGCAAGGCACGCTCAACAGCGCTGCAAGTCTCGAAAATTTCCGCAAAGCCGTCGGCACGTCACAGCGGGGGCAAGACGGCATTGCCGAGCTTGAAACCATGCAAAGCCTGTTTACTGCTGCAGGCTATGATGAAAGCCGTATCCTGATCGACCCTTCTGTGGTTCGGGGTCTGGAATATTACACAGGCCCCGTTTTCGAGGCGGAACTGACCTTTGCGGTCAAAGGCGATGACGGACGCCCCGTGCGGTTTGGCTCTGTGGCTGGCGGGGGACGCTATGACGGTCTGGTCTCGCGTTTCCGCGGGGAAACAGTGCCGGCCACGGGCTTTTCCATCGGCGTATCCCGCCTTTTGTCCGCCCTGCGGCTTCTGGGCAAGATCGAGCACGACAAAACACCCGCCCCCGTCGTGGTGCTGGTGATGGATCGTGACCAGATCGCCCATTACCAAAAACTGGTGACAATCTTGCGGCAGAATGGTTTGCGGGCCGAACTTTATCTCGGCGATGCAGGCATGAAGGCGCAAATGAAATATGCCGACCGCCGCCATGCGCGCTGCGTGGTCATTCAAGGCTCGGATGAGCGGGAGCGCGGCGAGGTGCTGATCAAGGATCTCGTTTTGGGCGCCACCTTGTCCTCCGCGCCTGATCGCGAGGCCTATTTGAAGGCGCAAGCCGAAGCCCAATTTGCCGTCAGCGAAGCACTGATGGTCGATGCCGTCCGCAAGGTGCTTGCGCGCGGCTAAGGCTCAAGACACGCCATCAAAAGTGAAGTTTCCAGACGGCGTGTCTTGATACGTTTAATGACTGGCCTTGATCGCTTCTTTCAAGCAACGGGTGTGGTTTTTCTCGCCCCGCCGCGCCACAAGCGCTGAGCCCATCGGCACCTCGTGCCAGCCCGTATGGGTATGGTCGATGGGCTCTGAAACAACCGTCAAACCACCCTCATGCTCCTGCCAGTAAAGTGTGGGCGGCTTGTCATCGGACGCCCAGCGGAAGGCATAAATATGCTCGCCATCGGTGCAGGCAGCGGACAGGCGCAACGGCTCTTGGATATTAGCTTCCTCCATAATGTCACGCACGGCGGCGAGGGTTTTGGCCATGGCCATCACGGGATCGGTCTCCAAGCCATGCGCCAACGCAATCAAAAACAGCGCTTCGCTGTCGGTGGTGCCGATGCGCGAGGAGTAATAGACATCCGGAATCAAAGCCTCGACCTGCCTGCGGATTTTCGACCAGCCGCCGATCTGCCCGTTATGCATAAACATATAGCGTCCATGCACGAAGGGATGGCAGTTGGAACGCATGGTGGCCGTGCCGGTGGCCGCCCGCACATGCGCAAAAAACAAAGAGGATCGCACCTGATTGCACAAGGATTTCAGATTTTCATCCGACCAGGCCGGATGCACTTCGCGGTAAAGGCCCGGCACATGACGCTCGCCATACCAGCCGATCCCGAAGCCATCGCCATTGGTTTCTGTTTTGGCTTCTTCCGCATGCAAGGATTGGTGAACAAGGGAATGGGAAGGCGCGCTGATCAGCTCTTCCATAAAGACTTTTTCACCGCGATACGCCAAAAATCGACACATGCCAGACCCGCTCCTTCAAAATCATCAATAGAAAATTATTCTCTATGTCTGACATAAAACAAGGCACGGGCAAGTAAAATTATCTTCGCAGCGCAACAAGAGGGGCGACACAAGAGCAGGCTTGACTTGTGAGGCCCAAACCAGAACATAGACCACAGACATCATCCACCTGTTGCGAAGGCCAAGAACCATGCCGACACCCTCCGTTTTGTTGGGCCTCAATCCTTTGATTTTATCGAGCGTGCTGTTGCTTTTGGTCTATGCGGCCTTGATTGCCGATACGATCAATCGGGCGATCGTGTCCTTGCTCGGTGCCTGCGCAATGATTGTGTCGGGCATTCTGACGCAGGACATGGCCACGCAATCGATCGATGCCAACACCATCGGCCTGCTCACCGGCATGATGATTTTGGTGTCCATTTCACGGCGCTCAGGCCTGTTTCAATATCTGGCGATTGTGTCCGCACGTCGGGCCAAGGCAAGCCCATGGGGTATTTTGCTGATCTTGCAAATCACCACCGCCGTGCTGTCGGCTTTGCTCGACAATGTCACAACGGTTTTGCTGGTTGTGCCCGTGACCTTGGCGATTACGCGGGCTCTGGATGTTCCGGCCTATCCCTTTCTGTTTTCGGAAATCTTTGCCTCCAATATCGGCGGCACCGCGACCCTGATCGGCGATCCGCCCAATATCCTGATCGGCTCTTTGGCTGATTTGTCCTTTAATGCCTTTGTGATCCATCTCACCCCCATCATTCTCGTGATCATGGCGGTGCAGGCCCTGATGATCCACCTCCTTTGGGGGCGGGACATGCATGCCACAGCCGAGGCGCGTGCGCGCATCATGTCTTTGAAGGCCGCTGACGAAATTCAGGATCCCGTCTTATTGAAGCAATCGATTGGTGTGATCGGTTTGGTGATTATCGGGTTTATTTTCGCGCGCCCCTTGAAGCTTGAACCCGGCACCATCGCGATGCTCGGTGCAACGGTTCTGATGTTTCTGGATAATTGGGCGCATCACAGCGAGAAACAGGCCGAAAATGTCCATAAAACCTTCACCGATGTGGAATGGATCACCATCTTCTTCTTTATCGGCCTGTTCATCACCGTGCACGGGGTTGAAGTGGGCGGCCTGTTGCATCTCTTGGCTGAAAAACTGGTTGCGGCCACCGGCGGCGATCTCGCCAAAACGGGATTTGCGATTTTGTGGGCCTCGGCGATTTTATCGGCGATTATCGACAATATTCCCTTTGTCGCCACCATGATCCCGCTCGTAAAAGATATGGCACCGGCCCTTGGCGGCGCCGCGCAAATCGAGCCTTTGTGGTGGTGTTTGTCGCTGGGGGCCTGTCTGGGCGGCAATGGCACCTTGATCGGCGCCTCCGCGAATTTAACCGTGGCAGGGATTGCCGAACGCGAAGGCATTCGCTTCAGCTTCTGGACCTATAGCAAATTGGCGTTTCCGCTGATGCTGGTCAGCCTCGCCATCAGCCATCTTTATGTCTGGCTGCGCTATTTCTGATCAGGCGGCAGGCTTTGTCGCGGTATCGATACAGATTTTGCGGAAATCGGTGCTGGTGAATTGATAGGCCTTGCCAAATCCCCCATTCAGGCTGGCCCCATCCACGGACATTCTGAAAAACAGAAAATCCGGAAAATCGATATAAAGTTGTGCTTTGGGATGATCGATGAGATAGGCGGCGCGGGCCGCAGCCGATTTTTTCGACTCGCGCGAAATGCCTTCCACCACCCCCCACAGGCTCAGCCGCGGATGGGCCAAGGGATCTCCCTTGCCCCCTTGGCCTAACAGCAAAGAGACATTCGGGCGCACCAACATATGTTGGGTATGCAGGCTGAGACGCGACACCAGAAAATAAAAGGAACCCGCCTCCCCGCGTGCTACGCCTACCAGACTGACATAAGGGGTGCGGGCTTCGGTCAGGGTTCCGAGCGCGCCCGAACGGCCATGCGCCAGAATGTCCTTGGCCAACATCCGGCCCTCGTCATCCAGCGGCAAAACCGGTGACGGCGCTTTTTTGTTCGATGTCACTTTTTCGTCCATGACCCAGTTCCGGTTTCTTTTCTCAACCCAGTCTATAAAGGAAGCCCCGCAAAATCATCATTTTTGATTTTATCGGGTCATTTTGACATGAATATTATCAATTTCCGCATTATTTCGACCGATTGCCACAATTTGGCCTCGCTTCGTTCCAGCATTAGAGACTACACTGCCCGCAAGGCCACTGCCAAGACCGCGAATGATGTTTCAGGTTAAAAGCCTTTGTTCATCTGCCAGTCAGGCGCGATGCCTTAACGGTTGTTAGACCGGAACAGGAGACCCGAACGCCATGCCAACCATTGCCCTTGTCGATGACGACCGCAATATCCTGACTTCAGTTTCCATCGCTTTGGAAAATGAGGGCTATCGTGTCCAGACCTATACAGACGGCGCTTCCGCTCTTGAGGGTCTGTCGCGGACGCCGCCCGATCTTGCCATTTTCGACATTAAGATGCCCCGCATGGACGGAATGGAATTGCTGCGCCGGTTGCGGCAAAAATCCGATCTGCCGGTGATTTTCCTGACCTCGAAAGACGAGGAGATCGACGAGCTGTTCGGCCTCAAAATGGGCGCGGATGATTTTATCCGCAAGCCCTTTTCCCAGCGTTTGCTGGTGGAGCGGGTCAAGGCCATTTTGCGGCGCGCCCAGATCAAGGATGTCCCTGCCACCAAAGACAGCGGTAAAAACATTTTGGAGCGCGGCAACCTTGTCATGGATCCGGAACGGCATGCCTCGACTTGGAAAGGCCTGCCGGTAACCCTGACCGTCACTGAATTTCTGATTCTGCAGGCCTTGGCGATACGGCCAGGGGTTGTGAAAAGCCGAAATTCCCTGATGGATGCCGCCTATGATGACCAAGTCTATGTGGATGACCGCACCATTGACAGCCACATCAAGCGGCTGCGTAAAAAATTCAAAGCCGTTGATGATGATTTCGAGATGATCGAAACACTTTACGGTGTCGGCTACCGTTTCCGTGAAGGCTAATCGGAATTGAGCGCGCATGCCTGATTTGCACCCCCATGCATGGATGGACCGGCTCCGGCTGCTGATTGCACCGGACCGCTTGCGGGCGTTGTGGCGCATTGTCACGATGCGCGCCTCATCCTCCTTGGTGCGACGCATTGCCGTTTTGAATTTGGCCGGATTGGTTGCGCTACTGATCGGCTTTTTGTTCTTAAGCCAATATCGCGAGGGGCTGATCGATGCCCGCGTGCAATCCATGCTGACACAAGGCGAAATTATTGCCGCCGCCATTTCAGCCTCGGCCACGCTCGAAACCAATAATCTGACCATTGACCCCAACAAGCTTCTGCAATTGCAAACCGGTGAAAGCTTCATCACCAGCGATGATCAGGTTTTGGAATTTTCGCTCAATCCGGAAAAAATCGCCCCGCTTCTGCGCCGCGTTGTCACACCAACCCGCACACGGGCGCGCATTTATGATCTCGACGGCGTATTGCTTTTGGATTCGCGGGGATTTTATCGGGTCGGGGATGTCTTGCGCCTTGATCTGCCGCCGCCCGATCTCAAACAGACGCCCTTCCTTGCGCGGCAATGGCTGAGCCTCAAACAATGGCTGGGTTGGGCGCCCTCTTATCTCGCAGAGGAAATTTCGGCCTCCAACGGCCATAATCTGCCCGAGGTCGTGCATGCGCTCAATGGCGTGGCCGCCACCGCAACCCGCATGAATGCGCGCGGTGAAACCATTGTCTCTGTGGCTGTGCCGGTGCAAAAATTCCGCGCCGTGCGTGGCGTCTTGCTGCTGTCGACACAGGGCAGTGAAATTGACGGGGCATTGATGACTGAGCGGCTGGCAATTTTGCGCAGCTTTGCACTGGCAGCCATTGGCATGGTGGTAATTTCTGTGTTGTTTGCAGGGACCATTGCAGGCCCGATCCGCCGTTTGTCGGCGGGTGCGGATCGCGTGAGGCGCGGGGTGAAAGCGCGCGAGGAAATTCCGGATTTCACCGACCGTTCTGATGAAATCGGTCATTTGTCGGGCTCTTTGCGGGATATGACGCGCGCGCTCTATGACCGGATCGAGGCCATCGAACGCTTTGCGGCCGATGTCGCGCATGAATTAAAAAACCCGCTGACCTCTTTGCGCAGCGCGGTGGAAACACTGCCGCTGGCCAAAAACGAACAGTCGCGCGAACGACTTCTGAGTGTGATCCAGCATGACATCAAGCGGTTGGACCGTTTAATCAGCGATATTTCCGATGCCTCGCGTCTTGATGCCGAACTGGCCCGCAAAGAGATGCAACCGATTGACCTCGTGAAGCTTTTGGAGATTGTCACAGAGGTTGCAACGGTGGGCCGCAGCGACACGGCACCTGTGCGCCTGATGATTGATCCCGCCCTCAAACTCAATCCGCTGAAGGCGCAGATCATGGGCCATGAATCCCGCTTGGGTCAGGTCATTGACAATCTGATTGCCAATGCGCGGTCCTTCTCGCCGCCCACTGGGGAAGTGCGGATTTCGCTCACCCGTTCCACCGACCGTCTGGAGATCAGGGTGGAGGATGACGGGCCGGGTATTCCCTCCCATGCCTTCGAGCGCATTTTCGAACGCTTTTACACCGACCGGCCCGATCAGGGTTTTGGGCAGCATTCCGGCCTCGGTCTGTCGATCTCGCGGCAAATTGTGGCGGCCCATTACGGCACCATCCGCGCCGAAAACCGCCTCGACCCAGCAGCAGACGGGCAGGAGCCAAAGGTGCTTGGTGCCAGTTTCATTCTAACTCTACCTGTCCTCACATGACCGACCGCCTCGCCTCAACAAAACCCTTATCCCTGCATGCAGGCTGTATCATCATCGGTGAATGTGGCGTGTTGATTATGGGCGCATCGGGCAGTGGCAAATCACAATTGGCCATCAAGCTGATGCAGCGCGCCCGCCAACAAAAGCGGTTTGCAGCCCTTGTCAGTGATGACCGTACTTTGGTGAGCGTGTTACATGGCCAAAACGGGGATCATCTGATTGCCCGCCCGCATCTCGAAGTGGCGGGATTGATCGAACGGCGCGGCAGCGGCCTGATCAAAACCATGCATGAAGCCTGTGCGCGGATTGATCTGGTGATCGAGTTGCAAAAAGAACCGCCAAGCCGCATGCCGGACCCCGAAAACCAAACAATAAGTCTTGCAGGTCTGTCACGACCCCGTATTCTATGCAGCCTTGCCTGTGATGATCCGGCTGTGGTCGCGCTGGGCCTTGATCTCTGGGCCGAGACCGTCATAACCTAAGTCTTTCAGAGACAAGAACGGATGGATATCTGGGATTTTCACGTTCGGTTTGAGTTCCGCGTTGATTTCAAACCGCTGGTTTTTTGGGGAGCGTACGCGACGATGAATCGTTTCACTGGCAATGAACTTTGCTGCGAAAAGAGTTGGCAATGATCGGCATTGTGCTTGTGACGCATGGGCGTTTAGCCGTGGAATTCCGGGCTGCCCTCGAACATGTCGTGGGTATCCAAACACAATGTGAAACCATTACCATTGATCCCGAAGATGATATGGAACAGCGCCGTCAGGATATCGTGAAGGCTGTCGCAGCCGTTGATAGTGGCAGCGGAGTGGCCATTTTGACGGATATGTTCGGCGGCACCCCCTCCAATCTGGCGATTTCCGTGATGGACGGCCAGCGGACCGAGGTGGTCGCCGGTATCAATCTCCCTATGCTGATCAAGCTGGCCAGTGTCAGAGGGGAATGCGATCTGGAAAATGCGGTGGTGCAGGCCCAAGAGGCCGGACGCAAATATATCAATGTCGCCAGCCGTGTTTTGACCAGCAAATGACCCAAAATCCCGACCCGTCCTCATCGTCTGACACCCCAAACGAAGAAAATTGCCCCCCCGCCCCCATCCCTGAAGGGGCCTTGTGGCGCGAAGTGGCCATCATCAACAAAAAAGGGCTGCATGCACGTGCCACGGCCAAATTCGTGCAATGTGTCGACCAGTTTGATGCCGAGATCACGGTCACGCGCTGCGGGGAAACCGTCAACGGCAATTCCATCATGGGGATTCTGACCTTGGGTGCCTATATGGGGTCCTTCATCACCATCACGGCGCGCGGCACGCAAGCCGAACAGGCACTGACAGCCCTTGAAACGCTGGTCGCTGAGCGTTTTGGAGAAAGCGAATAGCCTGAACCCGCTTATCCAAAGCTGATATAAAGATTTCTTTATATCTTTATTGCGCGTTTGACGGGAGACTGCTATAGAGCGCCCGTCACAGAGCGAATGTCTATGCTCTCGTCCATTTTTTCCCCCCCGACGGCCGCAGGCCGCCGCCAGCTTTTGGATCTCAAATCGATGACGCAGCACTTCAATGATTACCGTATCGCCGATATCGGCCTCGCTGACTGGGGTCGCAAAGAAATTGCGATTGCCGAAACCGAAATGCCCGGCCTGATGGCAACACGGGCCGAATTTGGCGCCAGCAAGCCTTTGAAAGGCGCGCGGATTGCCGGTTCCTTGCATATGACCATTCAAACCGCCGTGCTGATCGAAACCCTGCAGGCCTTGGGTGCCGATGTGCGCTGGGCGTCCTGCAATATCTATTCAACGCAGGATCAGGCCGCAGCCGCCATTGCAGCGAAGGGAACACCGGTTTTTGCGATCAAGGGCGAGAGCCTCGAAGATTACTGGGATTACACCCATAAAATCTTTGAATGGTCGGATGGCGGCACACCCAATATGATTCTGGATGATGGCGGCGATGCCACCATGCTGATCCATCTCGGCATGCGCGCCGAAGCAGGCGACACCGCATTTCTGGAAACCCCCGGCAATGAAGAAGAAGAAATTCTCTTCGCCGCGATCAAAAAGCGCCTGAAATCCAATCCCGGCTGGTATGGCCGCAATGGCGTGAACATCAAGGGTGTCACCGAAGAAACCACCACGGGCGTGCATCGCCTTTATCTGATGGCACAGGAAGGCAAATTGCTGTTCCCCGCCATCAACGTCAATGACTCCGTGACAAAATCGAAATTCGACAATCTCTATGGCTGCCGCGAATCGCTGGTGGACGGCATCCGCCGTGGCACGGACGTGATGATGGCCGGTAAAGTGGCCATGGTTGCCGGTTTCGGTGATGTCGGCAAGGGTTCGGCAGCCTCGCTGCGCAATGCCGGTTGCCGCGTGATTGTCTCGGAAATCGATCCGATTTGCGCCTTGCAGGCCGCCATGGAAGGCTATGAAGTCACCACCATGGAAGAAGCCGCACCGCGCGCGGATATTTTTGTGACCGCGACCGGCAATGTCGATGTGCTGACGGTCGACCATATGCGGATGATGAAAGACCGCTCGATCATCTGCAATATCGGGCATTTCGATTCAGAAATCCAAATCTCCGGATTGCGCAACTATAAGTGGCACAATGTGAAGCCGCAGGTCGATGAAGTCGAATTTCCCGACGGCAAGCGCATCATCGTGTTGTCGGAGGGTCGTCTGGTCAATCTCGGCAATGCCACAGGCCATCCGTCCTTCGTGATGTCGGCCTCCTTCACCAACCAGACGCTGGCCCAGATCGAATTGTGGACCAAGCCGGGCGCTTATGAAAAGAAGGTTTACACCCTTCCCAAGCATCTCGACGAGAAGGTTGCGCTCCTGCATTTGGAAAAAATCGGCGTCAAACTGACCAAGCTCAACGAAAAGCAAGCGGACTATCTCGGTTTGCCGGAAAACGGCCCCTTCAAGCCCGAGCATTACCGCTATTGATTTTTTGTTTCCCTGCGAAACAAAATTTGACAAAAAGATCATGGAAAAGGCCCTGAATTTCAGGGCCTTTTCTTTTTTGGTTAGGATTTATGCGCTAGGAATGGAGGCCATCGGTTTGTTGATCCCCGAATCTGCGCCGATGCGACGTGTTACGGCTTTCTTTCCTTGATCTTTTGCAAGGCGCAAACTGATTTGATGATGACCCAGACTGAATTGTTTGAATTCCTTCATGATCGCTGGCATGCGCTGGTGCACGCCATACCGAGCGCTCTCCTCAAAGGTGATCTCTTGCAGGCACCGCTCGCTTTCACGCTTCTGGGTCTGGCAGCCCTTTCGGGTCTGGTCAGCCTGATCAGTCTCATGCGGATGCGGGGACAGTGGCGGGTGATGCAGCACGCCTATGAAGAACAGATCGCCCAACTTACTTTTCAGCGCGAACAGGCACGACAGCTTTTGACCATCGAACCTGCCATCACCATGACATGGGACGCCGGAGCCACGAAACCGCTTGTTTACGGAGATCCTTTGCTGGTGGGCGGCACGCTGACACAGGCCCATGATTTTAATCGCTGGTTGCCGAGCGCTCCCGCTGAAGCCCTTGCTGCAGCGGTCAACCAGCTACGCGCAACCGGTACGCATTTCCATCTGGTCCTCACAGTCGATGAGACGCATTCGATCGACGCCTATGGCTTGCCTTTGCAGGGACAGGCCGTGTTGCGCCTGTCTTTCGTCACGCGCGATCAGCTGGAAATGGTGCGCCTGACCCAAGAGGCTCAAACTCTGGGGGCGCATGTCGCGGGCTTCAAGGATTTGCTGGACCATATAACCCCTTGCGTCTGGATGCGGGATCAAAAAGGCAGGCTGACTTATATCAACCATGCGGCCTTGCGCTTGCTCGATGCCCCTGATCTTGAAACGGTGATCACCTCACAAGCCGATGTGCTGGAAACAAGCCTGCGGGCCGAAGCAAGCCAAGCACGCAGCGAAAAACGGGCATGGACATCGCGCATGAGCGGTGTGATCGGCGGCCAGCCTTATGTGTTTGAGAGTTTCGAATATCCGCATGCCGATGCCACCTTCGGCATCGCCTATGACATCACAGCGCTTGATCGGGCGCGCCGCGACATCGAACGGCTGCGCGACAACCAGCTGCGCACATTGGATCAATTGCCCACCGCCGTTGCCGTGTTCGACAGCCGCATGCAATTGGCTTTCTGTAACAGTGCCTGGTTGAATTTATGGCGCTTCGATCATGCTTTCATCGAACAAAAACCGTCCGATCCGGAAATTCTTGACCGGCTGCACACCGAGCGGCAATTGCCTGAGCAAGCCGATTACCGCAACTGGAAAGAACAATGGCTTGCGGCCTATCGGGCGCTTGAAGGCCATGAAACCATCTGGCACCTGCCCGATGGTCGCACCTTGCGCGTGGTTATCAATCCCAACCCGAATGGCGGCGTCACCTATTTGTTTGATGACCTGACGGAAAAACTCAATCTTGAAAGCCGCTTCAAATCGGCCATGCGGGTGCAAACCGAAACCGTTGATACCTTAACCGAAGCCGTGGCCGTGTTTGGCACCAATGGGCGGTTGAAACTCTTCAATCCGTCTTTCAGCCAGATTTGGTCCTTGCCCAATGACTTGCTGACGCATGAGCCACATATCGATGATGTCATTCATGCGGCGCGTGGCTTGTATGAAAACGAGCAGGCATGGGATCTGATCCGCGGATTGACAACAGGCCTGACGGAAGAGCGGCAAGGCCTCTCCATCCGCATGGATCGCAATGATGGCAGCGTGCTGACATGCACAACCGCCCCTTTGCCCGATGGCTCAACCCTGTTCACCTTCTCCGACATCACCGCAAGCGTGAATGTCGAACGCGCCCTCAAAGAGCGCAATGATGCCTTGGAGCAAGCCGGACGGGTGCGTGATCACTTCATCCATCAAGTCTCCTATCAATTGCGTTCGCCTTTGACCAATGTGATTGGCTTCTCGCAAATGCTGGCAGAGGGGCATATCGGCACCCTCAACCCCAAACAGCTTGAATATGCATCTTTGATCAATCATTCGACCAATTCTGTTTTGGCCATCATTGACGATATTCTTGATCTGGCCTCCATTGATACCGGCGACATTGTCCTCGAACTCTCCGAGGTTGATTTGCCCGATGTCATCACGCGCGCCTCCGAAGGCTTGAAAGACCGGATCCTCGAACAAAATCTGATCTTGACTATTGATACCTCGCCACAGCTTGGCCTGTTCAGAGCCGATCCGCACCGGCTGCGGCAAATCATTTTCAATCTGTTGTCGAATGCCATCGGCTTTTCCAACCCCGGTCAGGTGATCGCGATCACGGCTGCGCGCCAAGAGGATATGATCTTTCTGCATGTGATTGATCACGGCCGCGGCATCGAGGACGATATCATCGACCGCGTCTTCGACAGATTTGACAGCCATACCCAAGGCTCACGCCATCGCGGCGCCGGATTGGGCCTTTCGCTGGTTCGCTCTTTTGTGGAATTGCACGGCGGATCGGTCAGCATCCAATCGAAACTGGGCGAAGGCACGCATGTCACCTGCCGTTTCCCCGTCAACGGCCCGCATAGCCCATTCACACAGTCTTCCATCAACCGAGACACACCCCATGCTTGATGTCGGGCCCGAAGTTTTGACCCCGTTTGCCTTCACCCGCACCCTGCGCAATCTGGAGGCTACCCATCAGATCGCACGGCTCGTGGCACCCTTGTTACGCAAAGGCGATATGGTGACGCTCAATGGCACATTGGGCACCGGTAAAACCGCCTTTGCCCGCGCCTTGCTGCGGATACTCGCCCAAGACAGCACGTTGGAAGTGCCGAGCCCGACCTTCACGCTGATGCAAATTTATGACACACCGGCCACGGCAGTGGTGCATGCGGATTTATATCGGATCAATGACCCCGAAGAATTGGAAGAGCTGGGTTGGGATGAGGCCGCACAAGATGCGCTTTTGCTGGTTGAATGGCCAGATCGTCTGGGCCCCCTCACACCGCGCAACAGGCTTGATCTGTCGTTCACCCTGAGCGAGGAAGAGAGCGAAACGCGCATTCTGACCGTAACCGGTTACGGGGAATGGGCGGAGCGCTTGCAAACCTTCCATAGGTTGCAGGATTTTCTGCACCGCGCCGGATTTGAAACAGCCCGCCGGATTCCGATCCAAGGCGATGCATCGACCCGCGCTTATGAACGCCTCGAACGGGAAGACAAAAGCGCCATCTTTATGATTGCCCCCAAACGTCCGGACGGTCCGCCCATCCGCTGGGGCAAAAGCTATTCGGCGCTGGCCCATCTGTCGGAAAGTGTACACGCCTTTGTGGCCATGTCGGCCGGCCTGCGCAAATACGGTTTCAGCGCCCCCGACATCTATGCGCAAGACCTCGATCATGGCCTGTTGATTGTCGAGGATCTGGGCCATGACGGGATTGTGGTGGCCGGGCAAGCCAATGAGGAGCGCTATCAGGCGGCGGTTGACGTGCTGGCTGATTTGCATCGTCATCCCCTGCCCTTGCGTTTGCCTGTGACAGGCGGCGAAGACCATGTCCTGCCGCTCTATGATCTCGATGCTTTGGGGATTGAAACAGAATTATTGCTCGATTGGTACATCCCCCACCATGTGAATAAAGAGCTCAGCGCCAATGCCCGCAGTCGCTTTATTTCCTTGTGGCGCGAAACCCTGACACCGGTGACCGAACAAGATCCGGTATGGACATTGCGCGACTATCATTCTCCCAATTTATTGTGGCTTCCTGCGCGCGAGGGACACAAACGCATCGGCATCATTGATTTTCAGGACGCGGTCATGGGGCATCCCTCCTATGATCTTGTCTCTTTGCTCCAAGATGCGCGTTTGCCGATTTCAGAACTCATGGAAATGAAGCTGCTGCGCCATTATGTGGATCTCAGGCGCTCAAAGCAGATGGGATTTAATTTCAAGGATTTTGTCCAAAGCTATGCGATTATGGGGGCACAACGCGCCACCAAAATTCTCGGTATTTTCGTGCGGCTCAATAAACGCGACCACAAACCCGATTATATGCGTCACATTCCCCATATCGAGGCCTATCTGCGGCGCAATCTGAAACATCCCGCACTGGCCGCCTTGCAAGACTGGTATCAAACCAATCTGCCCAAATTGATGGAGCCGGATGCATGAGCAAAGCGGGGCATCCGCAAACGGCCATGGTGCTGGCAGCGGGCCTTGGCACGCGCATGCGTCCCTTGACCCTCACAACCCCCAAACCTCTGGTGCGGGTTGCGGGCCAACCTCTCTTGACCCATGTCTTGCATCCTCTTTTGGGTGTCGCACTTTCTCGCATTGTTATCAATGCCCATCATCTCGCCGATCAGATGCAGGCTTATGTCGAGGCCTTGGCCAACCCGTCAGTCGTTCTATCAGATGAAAGCGAGACGCTGCTTGATTCAGGGGGCGGCATCAAAAAAGCCCTGCCGCTTTTAGGGTCTGATCCCTTCTATGTTTTGAATGCCGATAGTTTCTGGATTGATGGAGCCGAGCCCAATGTGCAGCGGTTAGCCCAGCACTGGAACCCCGCCCGCATGGATATCCTGCTTTTGTTGGCCACACGGGACCAGTCAAGCGGCTATGAGGGCGCGGGTGATTTTACCATGACGCTCGATGGTTGTTTGAACTTTCGGGGTGATGCGCCCGCAGCACCCTATATCTATGCCGGCTGCGGGATTCTCAAACCCGATCTATTTGCGCACACACCTGACGGCGCCTTCTCGCTCTCCATGTTGTTTCGCCAAGCGGCCAGTCAAAACAGATTATGCGGGCTCGTGCTGGATGGCGCATGGATGCATGTGGGGACCGTGGCGGCCATTACAGAAACCGAACAACGCCTGAAGACCCTGAACGCATGAGTGCGGGCAATGATTGAAAAAGGAGAATTATGGTGACCTCTGTCCCCTCCGACCATTCACCCCGCCTCTTCACAATTGCTTCGGGCACCCCTTTTTTGGCAACCCTCGCCGATGCTTTTTTATCGGGCGAATTGATTGCAGGTCTCCATCCGCTGGCCGACCCGCTGGCCATGAGCAGCGCCACCTTTTTTCTGCCCACCCGCCGCGCCGTTCAAAGTTTCAGCACGCTGCTTGCCGAACGATCAGGCCATCAAACGGTCTTGCTGCCCCGTATCATTGCCTTGGGCGATAGCAGCGAGACAGAAGACAATCTACTTTTGCATTTCCCCGCAGGTGAGGACGGTGCAAGCCTTGGTGCCGAGGCAGATCCGCTCTTTCGCACCATGACACTGGCGCAGCTGATTATGAAATGGAAAGAAGCCATTCAAAATCAAATCCTGGCCATGACGCCAGATGGGCATCTTTTATCCTCGCACAGTCTTGATGCTTTGCAAAAGGACGACCGGCCTTTCATGCCCGCCACCACCCCGCATGATGCCTTGGCTCTGGCTCAGTCATTGGGACATCTGATTGATACGCTGGCCATCCACGATAAAAGCTTTGAGGATCTCCATCAGGAGATTCCCGGCGAGCTTGCCGAGCATTGGCAGATCACACAAAGTTTCTTGCATATTGCGGTCAAAGAATGGCCCCATATTTGCGCGGAAAAAGGACTGCAAGACAGTGCGCAACGGCGTCATCTGATCCTGAAGCGCGAAGCCCTGCGTTTGCAGACCATGCGCCCGGACATGCCGATGATTGTGGCTGGTTCGACCGGATCCATGCCCGCAACAGCCGAACTGATCCGCGCCATAGCGCATTTGCCGCGCGGCTGTGTCGTATTGCCTGGTTTTGATGCGCAGATGGATCAACAAAGCTGGACCCATCTTGTGGCGGGCGAGGAGCCCAGCCATCCCCAGCATTTGCTGGTCAGGCTGGTGCAATTTATCGGCGCTGATCCACACCACATTCCCTCTCTCGGCAATCCCCTGCCCGCTTTGAAAGACCGCGAGCGGCTCATTCAAGAGGCCATGCGGCCAGCCATCACCACCCATGAATGGGCACGCCGCAGCGAACGCCTCTCGCACGAGCAAATCACCCATGCGCTGTCATCCGTGGCCTTGGTGGAAGCCGAGGATGAACGCGAAGAGGCCTTGGCCATTGCCTTGTGCATGCGCGAGCAATTGGAAACACCAAAGGGAACCGCGGCCTTGATCACACCCGATCGGGGCTTGGCAGAACGGGTGATGCGGGAGCTGGCACGTTGGGCGATCCATGTCGAGGATTCATCGGGCCTGCCTTTGCGCCGCGCACCGGCTGGGCGATTGATATTGGTGCTCGCGGACTGGCTGGCAAAGCCGACAAATCCCCATCACATGCTGGCCCTGCTCGATCATCCCTTCGTCAAGCTTGGTCTGACAACGGATGAAAAAGAACGAGGCCGTTCCGCTTTGGATCTTCTAGCGATGCGGGGCCTGTTGCCTGATACGAGCATGAAAGGTCTTTTAGACAAATTGGAGAACTTGCCAACGGGTCGGTTTAATCCGACCCAGCTTGATCTTTACACGCGCGGCAAAGAGCCAGCCCGACACATTCTCGATAAACTCGCGCATATTCTCGACACATTCCAAACCGCAAGTGCCGGCCAATCCTTGTTACAGCAAAGCCTGATCCTTGAAAGAATTCTGGATGATTTATGCGTGGATGCCGAACAGGTCACGCTTTTTGAAGCCCCCTTTGTCCGCAGCACGGGCTTGCGGGAACTGGCCACCTTTTTTGACGATCTGCATCAGATTGAACGGGTTGATCTGAAAGGGCAGCTTGATGATCTCCCCGGCTTTGTCGAAGGACTGTTGCAAGGACGATTGATACCACCTGATCCCGACATGCATCCGCGCTTGCGGATCTGGGGTTTGCTGGAAGCGCGTTTGCTGCCGACAGACCGTATTATTTTGGGGGGCTGTGACGAGGGCGTCTGGCCGCCGATTGCCGAAACCGATGCCTTTCTGAACCGCCCCATGGCCAAAGCTTTGGGCCTGCCAAGCCCCGAGCAACGGCTTGGTCAGACCGCGCATGATTTCTGTCAGGCATTGGGGGTTGAAGATGTCATTCTCACCCGCAGCAGCAAACGCAATGGCGACCCCATGGTGCGCTCGCGCTTTCTGCAACGCTTGCAGGCGGTGATCGGCAAAGAGGCAACCCAAACCATCCGCACCCGCGGACAATGCTATCTTGATTGGGCCCGCTTGCTCGATACGCCCGTGTTGGCCTTGCCGCAGGCTTTACGCCCCAGTCCCGTGCCGCCACGCGATCTCTTGCCCAAGCGCCTCAGCATCACCGAAATTGCGACGCTACGCCGTGATCCCTATGCCATTTATGCCAAGCGCATTCTGGCGATTGATCCGTTGGAGCCCGTCAACCGTCCTGTGATGGCGAGTGATCTGGGCAGCGCCATTCATGAGGCATTGGGCCGTTTCACCCAAGCCCATCCGCTCATACTCCCGCCCTCCGCCTATGACGATCTGCTGGAGAGTGGTCGCCGCGCTTTTGCACCTTTGAGTGGCGAGGCGGAATTCACGGCCTTTTGGTGGCCCCGCTATCTGCGCATCATGCAATGGTTTTTCAATTTTGATCAGCAACAACGCGCCCAGAAAAGCCATATTTTTGCTGAAGAGTCGGGGCTTGAAACCATCCATCTTGCGCCTGATCTCAGTGTGGATGTGCATGGACGCGCGGACCGGATCGAGCAACATCGCGATGGCACCTTTTCGCTCTATGATTTCAAAACGGGCCGCGTTCCCTCGGCCAAAGAAATCAAAGCCAAGCTTGAACCCCAGCTCACCATCACAACGGCCCTTTTGCAAAAGGGTGCCTTTGCCAAAATCGGCAACCGCCAATTGCGCGACTTTGATTATATCAAATTAGGGGGCGAAGAGGGCGGAAGCGTAAGCGCCCTTGCCACAAAACTCACCGACATTCCCTTGGATGATCTTGTCAGCCAGCATTGGGCCGGATTGCATGCCCTCATCAAAGCGCATTGGCTGGAGGGGCGCGGCTTTGTCTCGCGGCTTTATCCCCCGCATCGCGACCGCTTTGGACCCTATGACCATTTGGCCCGCGTGAAAGAGTGGACATTGGGCGAACAGGAGGGAGAGCTGTGATAAACACCAATTCCACCGATAAAATCGCAGGCCAAGGCAAGAACCGCATCGGTCTGGCCACAGCTTTGCAACATCAGGCCTCCGATCCGCAAGCCTCTGTCTGGGTGTCGGCCAATGCCGGTTCCGGCAAAACACATGTGCTTGTCCAACGCATCATCCGCTTGATGCTGGAAGGCGTCGCGCCCAATAGAATTTTGGCCCTGACCTATACCAAGGCCGCGGCCGCCAATATGGCCACGCGCGTCTTCGATACATTGGCGCAATGGGTGGGACTGGATGACGCGCAGTTGCAAACAACCCTTGCAGGGCTTGGCATCACACAATCAGATCCGGCCACCTTGCGTCAGGCACGCCAATTATTTGCCCGCGCGGTGGAAACGCCGGGGGGCCTGAAGATCCAGACCATCCATGCCTTTTGTGAACGCTTGCTGCATTTATTTCCCTTCGAGGCCAATGTCGCTGCCCAATTTGACGTGCTCGATAGTGTGCAAATCAAAGAGCTGATCAAAGACGCGCAAGCCAATGTCTTGCGTGAGGCCTTGCGTGACCAAAACAGCGCACTGGCCAAAGCCCTGCAGGATGTTGCCAGCTTGCGCAGTGAAAGCACGCTGACAGACTTGCTCAACGAGGCGTGGTCGGTGTTACGCAAAACCAACCCCGCACCCTCAAGCAGCGATACGCTGGAGGCACTTGCCCATTCGATGGCCGACGCCTTGGGCATTCCCGTGGATGCCACGGAACAAGGGGTTGAAGAGACCCTGCGGGCCTCAGCGCTGACCCGCAGCCAACTCGCCAGCGCCTATGATATTCTCTCGCAAGGCAGTGCCAATGAAAAAAAGGCCGCATTGCGGATCGAACCCGTGCTGCGCGCCTTTGAACAGAGCAAAGACTGGTTGCCCGCTTATCTCGATATTTTCCAAAAAAGCGATGGCGGCCTTTACAGCAAAACCTCACTGATCACGGGTAAAACCGCCAAAGCCTATCCTGCGCTTGAAACATATCTCCTCGAGGAATCAGCCCGACTAGAACAATGCCTTCATGACTTGCGACTTGTGCAAACCTATAGGCGCAGCCTCTCTTTGTTTCGGTTAAGCCTTGCGGTGGGCGATTTTTACAACAACGCCAAAGCCATGCGCGGCGCGTTGGATTTTGATGATTTGATCGAGCGCACGCTGTCGCTTTTACAACGATCCGATTCCGCATGGGTTTTATTCAAGCTCGATCAAGGGATCGATCATCTGTTGGTGGATGAGGCCCAAGACACGAGCCCCATCCAATGGGATATTCTCAAACTGCTGACCGATGATTTTTTTGCCGGTGAAAGCAGCAGATCCAGCTTGCGCACCATCTTTGCCGTGGGTGACCCCAAACAATCGATTTATTCGTTCCAAGGGGCGGCACCGGAATTTTTCTCGTCTTCCGCACAGCATTTCGAAAAACAAATCTCCGCTTTGCCTCCCTCGCGCGGCGGACGCTTTATGCCGGTTGAATTGCAACTCTCCTTCCGCTCGTCCGAAACCATTTTGCGGGCGGTCGATGCGGTGTTTCAAAAGCCAGAGCATCACAAAGGACTGGAACATTCCGCCAAAGCGCCCGCGCATGAAGCCCGCCGCGCCGATCTGCCCGGCTCAATTGAAATCTGGCCGCTGATTGAAGCGCAAAAAGAAGAAGAGGTGGAGGAGTGGGTGCCTGCGCTGAAAACAGATGCGCCGCCTTTGCCCTCCATTGCTTTGGCACAAAAAATTGCCGCCACCATTGCGCAATGGTGCGCGCCAAACAGCCTTGAACGCGTGCACGAACTCGATGCCGATCAGCGCGTTGTTGCCCGTCCCATCAAAGCCGGCGACATCTTGATTTTGGTTCGCAAACGCTCGGCTTTTTTCGAAGCCATGATCCGCGCCCTCAAAGATCAATCCATTCCTGTTGCCGGTGCGGACAGATTATCCCTGATCGATCATATCGCCATTCAGGATCTGATCGCGCTCGGTCAGGCGGTCTTGCTGGTCGAAGATGATCTGGCATTGGCCAGTGCCCTGAAAAGCCCCTTGTTTTTACTTGATGATGAGGATCTTTTAAAACTCGCGCCCAAGCGGCAAGCCTCGCTTTATCAGGCCTTAAAAGACCACCCCGATTATCAAGACGCCACCACGCGCTTTGAAACATTTAGGCAATGGGCGCGTGATTTGGGCCCCTTTGGTTTTTATGCGCGGGTTTTAAACGAGGCCTTGGGCCGTGAAGCCTTATTGAGTCGTTTGGGCCTTGAAGCCGCCGATGCGATTGATGCGTTTTTGAATGCGGCCCAAGATCACGAATACCGCAAAACACCCAGCCTGCATCATTTTCTCAACGACTTCATTCAGGCCCAAACCGAAATCAAACGTGACATGGAAGCGGGCCGCAACGAGGTCAGGGTCATGACCGTGCATGGGGCCAAGGGGCTTGAGGCGCCGATTGTCTTTTTGCCTGATACAACCAGCATGCCCGATGGCAAATTGCTGACCCATTTCCCTCTTCTGAAGAACGGGGATGTTTCGCTGCCCGTATGGGCTTTGAGCAAAAACACCAATCCCGATCGCGTCAGCACAGCCTTGGACGAGACGCTTGAGGCCCAGCACGACGAATACCGCCGCTTGCTCTATGTGGCCCTGACCCGCGCCCGTGAACGTCTTGTCATTGCAGGCTTCAAAGGTAAAAACGAGCTGAAGGACAATTGCTGGTATGCGATGATCCGCTCCGGCCTGTCATCCCTGATCAATCCCATCGATCCCGATCATCCCGAAACCTCTGTTTGGCGCTATAGCCATGATCTAGTCAGCGAGACAGATCGATCCGCTCCGCTGGTATCCGATGACAGCGGCAAATCTCCTGCACCGCATTGGCTGAGACAAGCAGTCCGCGCGGAACGCGAGACGCAACCCCCGATCAAACCCTCCAATGCCTTAACCGCTGCCGATCATCGCGCACGCGCGCTCGATACCCCATGGCAACGCAAAGCCCAGCAGCGCGGCACGTTGTTTCATCGTCTCTTGGAATTGCTGCCGCCGCTGCCGCCCGATCAACGCGAAAGTGCCGCACGATCACTGATCTCTGTGCGCGGCCCCTTTCTCACGCCAGAGGAACAAGACAAACTCTGGCAAGATTGCACAACTCTGTTCTCTCATCCGCAATTTGCAGATTTGTTCGGGCCCCGCAGTCAGGCCGAGGTCAGCATCAGCGGGCAAATCCAGATGGGTGAGAAGGCTCAGGCTTTGCCTGTCATTGGTCAAATCGACCGCATCGCCATCACAGACAAAACCGTTCTGGTTTGCGATTTCAAAACGAGCCTCACACCCCCTTCATCCGTTGATGCCATCCATCCGGCGCATCTCACGCAAATCGCGCTCTACCAGACATTGCTGAGCGATCTCTATCCGGATCACCACGTCATCGCCTGTCTGCTTTACACGGCCAACAGCGTGATGTTTGAAATTCCCGAAACAGTGATCAAAAAAAGTCTCGCGCAACTTGTCAGCCATTATGCGCGCTAGGCGGCCCAGCCACCCTGCATGATTACACGGGATGCAGTGGTTTGGTTGATATTTCAGCTATCGGCAAGCGGGTGCAAATCCCGCACCATGCCTTTGAGCCGATCATCCAAGACATGGGTATAGATTTGCGTGGTTGATATATCCGCATGCCCCAATAATTGCTGCACAATGCGCAAATCAGCCCCGTTTTGCAAAAGATGCGAGGCAAAGGCATGGCGCAAAATATGGGGGCTGACCGCATCGGGATGCAGACCCGCTTGCTGGGCCAAGGCTTTTAAATCCCGCGCAAAAGCCTGACGGGTCAGATGGCCGCTTTCTGAATCGGATGGGAACAGCCAGCTGCTTTTGCTTGTTGAGGCAGACTTTGCCAATGGTGTTTTCTCTTCAAGCGCTTTCTTGTGTGCGGCTTGCATGTCACGCCAATGTGTCAACGCGTCGCGCGCAGCCTGTGTCAGCGGCACCAACCGCTCTTTATTGCCCTTGCCTTTGACCATCACCAAACGGTCTGTGCTCTTGGCCAGTTGCGCAGGCAAGGACACCAATTCAGACACACGCAAACCCGTTGCATAGAGCAGTTCCAACAAGACATGCAGGCGGGCGGCCTGATTGCGGCGTATAAAGCTCTCATGCGCGGCATAGGCCTCTGTCTTGGCCAGATCCAAAAGGCGCGAGACATCATCAATGCTCAACACTTTGGGCAGAGGCCGCACCTGTTTGGGGCTTTTCAAACGCCCAGACGGATCATCGGGCCTCAATCCCTCGCCGTAAACAAAGCGATAAAATTGCCGTAACGCCGATATTTTACGCGCCGTCGTCGAGGCCGCCATATGCCGTGCGGCCAGAGCATCCAGAAAAGCCCGCAGGGCCTCGATATCGGCTGTCAGTAAACTGTCTTTGCGCTGCGCCAGAAAGGCCATGACATCTTCGAGATCACGTCTGTAGGCGTCAAGCGTATGCAGGCTGGCGCCCCGTTCGGCTGCCAGCATATCAAGAAATCGTCTGATCAGCTCCAGATCCACCACGCGGGTTAATCCCTGAAATGAGGACGCCTTTCGGCAAAAAACCTGATTTATTGATCCAAAATGCCATGAACTCGTTAACGAAACAAAAAATAACCCTCTTTTTGATAAAAATGGACCAATCCAAACGGTGCTGACCTTTGCGCGGAATTTATGCTATGGAAAAGAGGAGTGCGGACACGATCCGCTTAGATTTTGGATGTCTGGTGTGAATAAAATCGCTACGGATAAATCCGGCGAGGCTTTGAGGGCCACGCGGGTACGAGAGGCATTGCAGGGCCGGTCGGTGGTTTTGATCGGCATGATGGGGGCTGGTAAAAGCTCGATCGGGCGTCGCTTGGCGCAACGTCTGGCCTTGAATTTTTCTGACGCCGATAACGCCATTGAATCGGCGGCCGGCATGTCCATTCCCGAAATTTTTGCCCAGCATGGCGAAGAAGAGTTCCGCAAAGGCGAAAGGCGGGTTATTGCCCGCCTGCTCAATGACGAGCAAATGGTGATCGCCACGGGCGGCGGCGCGTTTCAGGCCGAGGAGACCAGACAACGCATTGCTGAAAAAGCCGTGTCTGTCTGGCTCAAAGCCGATGTCGATATCTTGTTGCGGCGTGTGCGCAAGCGCACCAATCGGCCCATGCTGCACACGCAAGATCCCGAAGCCACGCTCAAGCGCCTTTTGGATGATCGCGGCCCCAATTATGCCAAAGCGGATTTGTCGATCCAGTCGCGCGACGTGCCGCATGACATCATTGTTGATGAATTGCTTTTGGAACTGGAACGCCATCTCCTCTCACCCGACATGCCATCCGAGCAAGACGCGGCCAAACTGCAAACGGCCAAGGTCAAGGTCGGCTTGGGGGATCGCGCCTATTTCATCGATATCGGGCCGCAGCAGCTTGCGCAGGCCGGAGACAAGATCCATCACGTTCTGCCCCATGCGGCCTGCATGATCGTCACCGACGACCATGTGGCGGCCTTGTATCTCGGCACGTTGCAACAAAGTCTCGATCAAGCGGGCTTGCGCCATCATCACATCGTGGTGCCGGCGGGGGAAAAATCCAAAAGCTATGCCTGGTTTGAAACGGTCTGCGATGCCATCATCGCTGCCAAGATCGAACGCGGTGATTGCGTGATCGCATTGGGCGGCGGTGTGATCGGTGATCTCGCAGGCTTTGCGGCGGCCTCTGTGCGGCGCGGTGTGCAATTCATTCAAATCCCGACAAGCCTGCTCGCGATGGTGGACAGTTCGGTGGGCGGCAAAACCGGCATCAATTCCAAACACGGCAAAAATCTGATCGGTGCCTTCTACCAACCGCGTCTGGTGCTGGCGGATACGGACGTGCTCGATACCCTGTCCGAACGCGAATTCCGGGCGGGCTATGCGGAAGTGGTGAAATATGGCCTGATCAATGATGTCGGGTTTTTCAATCAGCTCGAGAAAAACTGGCGCGAGATTTTTTCCGGTGGTCCGGCACGGCTGCAGGCCATCGAAACCAGTTGCAAGGCCAAAGCAGCGATTGTGGCCCGCGATGAGCGGGAAGACGGCGAACGCGCTTTGCTCAATCTCGGTCACACTTTTGCGCATGCCTTCGAGCGGCTGGTGGATTATGACGGCGCACGACTGGTGCATGGCGAGGCGGTTTCGATCGGTCTGGTGGCGGCATTCCGTTTCTCGGTCGCTTTGGGGCATTGCTCGGGTCAAGATGCGATGCGCGTCAGCCAGCATCTCAAACAAGTGGGATTACCGACTGAAATCCGCGATATTCCCGGCTTCAAGGCGACGTCGGATGATATTTTGGAGGCCATGGCGCAAGACAAAAAAGTCAGCCGCGGCCAGCTGACCTTTATTTTAACGCGGGCTATCGGCGAAAGTTTTATTGCCCGCGGTATTGCAAGCAGTGACGTGCGTTCTTATCTCGATAGCGCGATGACACAGGCCCCTTGATATGATTGAGAACTATTCCATTCATGCGTCGCTCTGGCTGGCTTTTGCCATTGTGATTTTCTGTCTGCTTTTATCGGCCTTTTTTTCGGCATCCGAAACGGCGCTGACGGCAGCTTCGCGCGCGCGCATGCTGGCCTTAGAAAAAGCGGGCAACCGCAATGCCTCCTTGGTCAACCATCTGTTGCGGATGCGGGAGCGCTTGATCGGCGCGATGCTGATCGGCAATCAGGTGGTCAATATCGGCGTTTCGGCGTTTGCTACCGGTATTCTGGTGGAATTATTCGGCTCGGAAGGGATTTTATACGCCACCATCGTGATGTCGGTGATGGTGATCGTGTTTGCGGAAGTGCTGCCGAAAACGCTGGCGATCAACGCGCCCGACCGCGCCGCTTTGTTGCTGTCGCGTCCGGTGTCATGGGCGGTTGCCTTGTTTGGCCCCCTGACCATGGCGATTGAATGGGTGGTCAAATTGATCTTGCGGCCGTTTGGCATCCGCATCGGCGAGGACCAGTCCATCCTCTCCGCCAGCGATGAATTGCGCGGCGCCGTCGCCTTGCTGCATCACGAAGGCAGCGTGGAACGCGAAGCCCGCAACATGATCGGCGGCTTGATTGATCTCGGGGATCTCGAAGTCGAAGACGTGATGATCCACCGCACCAAAATGCGCACCATCTCCACCAACCAGCCTATGGCCGATGTGGTGCGCGAAGTCCTCGCCTCGCCCTATACCCGCATGCCGCTGTGGTCAGGCGAGCCTGACAATATTGTCGGCGTCCTGCATGCCAAGGATTTGCTGCGCGCGCTCGATGCCGCTGGCGGCGATGCCACGAAAATCGATCTTGACGCCATCGCCCTCGATCCATGGTTTGTCCCCCTCACAACCTCGCTGACCGAACAGCTCAAATCCTTCCTCAGCCGCAAAACGCATTTCGCGCTGGTGGTGGATGAATATGGCGAGGTGATGGGGCTGGTGACGCTGGAAGATATTTTAGAGGAAATCGTCGGCGACATCAAAGACGAGCATGATCTGGCCGTGCAAGGCGTGCGCATCCAGTCGGACGGCTCCCTGATCGTCGATGGCTCGGTGCCGATCCGCGACCTCAACCGCGCAACCGACTGGCACCTGCCCGATGAAGAGGCCACCACCATTGCAGGCCTTGTGATCCACGAGGCGCAAACCATTCCCGATACCGGACAGGTCTTCACCTTTCACGGGCACCGCTTCGAGGTCCGGCGCAAGTCACGCAACCGCATCACGCAATTGCGCATTACACCGCTCAAACCCTCGCGCAAATTGCGTGCAGACAAAACACCCAAACCAGACTAGTCAGGCAGGCTCAATGAGCGCCTGACGGGGTGTCGCCAAATTGCGTGCGAACCAATTGCGCAAACACGCCTTGCGCTGCCACCAATTCATCGAAATGGCCTTGCTCGATGATCCGTCCATGTTCCAGCACAAAAATGCGATCAGCCTGCCTGATGGTCGACAGCCGATGTGCAATGATAAAAGTTGTCCGGTCACGCATGACATCATCCAGCGCCTTTTGCAGCCGCGCTTCTGTCGCCGCATCAAGAGCCGCGGTCGCCTCGTCCAAAATCAAGAGCGGCGGATTTTTCAGCAAGGCCCGCGCAATGGCAATGCGTTGACGCTCTCCGCCTGACAAAGACCGTCCGCGCTCGCCAATCACTGTTTCCAGACCTTCGGGCGAACGCTTGACGAAATCATCCGCCTGCGCGCGCTGCAAGGCCTGCCAGACCTCGTCCTCCCTCGCATCGGGACGACCGATCAACACATTGTCGCGGATGGA
The DNA here is from genome assembly GCA_903824185.1 of uncultured Hyphomicrobiales bacterium. Taxonomy (GTDB): domain Bacteria; phylum Pseudomonadota; class Alphaproteobacteria; order Rhizobiales; family Beijerinckiaceae; genus CAIYZJ01. The sequence goes on along the minus strand of CAIJVU010000082.1, from coordinate 4,084 downwards.
GCGTGCAAACAACATCGGCTCTTGGAAGACAACACCGACATTGCGGCGCAATCCCTCCAGCGTCATGTCTTTCAAATCCATGCCGTCAATCAAGATCCTGCCTTTGGAAGGATCAAAGGCCCGATAGAGCAAAGACATGGTGGTTGATTTGCCAGAGCCCGTTGTCCCCACCAGCGCAATCCGCTCGCCTGGCCGCGCATGAAAAGACAGGCCTTCCACCGCAGGACGCTGCCCGTCATAGGAAAACGAGACATCCTCAAAGGTCACATCACCCTGCAAACGGACGGGATCAATGGCATCCGCTTTCTCAGAGACCTGCGGACGCAAATCCAGCACTTGAAAAAATTCAGCGAGTTTGGGGGTTTGCAAAAACAGATGATTGAAAAAATAAACCACCTGCTCCATGCGGCCCACCAGCAAGCCGGCCAGACTCATGAAAGCCACGACATCACCCAGACTGGCGAGGCCCTGCCGGTTCAACGTCACACCCACCACAAAAATCAGCAAAAGAGACAGGCTCGTTGCGGCGCGCGTCATGATCGATGCCATGGCCCACCACGTCAAAACCGGTACTTGTGCCGACAACACATGATGGATCAAGTGACGCAAGGCGGTGGTTTCGGCCCCGACACGGGTAAAGCTTTGCACCACAGACACATTGCCAATAGCATCCGCCGCATGTTCGGCCATGGAGGAATGATAGGTCTCGACCGCATTTTGCAGATGATGGGTTTTGCGGGCAACCAAAGCCGTCAGCACCGCAAAGATCAACAACAGGCCGACAAGGATCACCGCCAGCCGCCAATTGCTGAATAATGTCATCGGCAACAACACGCCAAGCATCATCAAGGTCGCACAATGATCGCGGAAAAACGACAACCAGATCCAGGCCATGCTGCCTGCACCGTCAAATTGAATTTTCAACAACCGGCCGGAATGATGCCGGTTGTGAAAGGCCTGCGGCAATGACAAAACATGCGCGAAAAAATGAGCCATGACAGAGAGCCGCGAGCGATGCGACAAGCGGTCGGCATGCAGCGACACCATCACACCGCCCAAAATCGACACAAAAGCAGCGCCCAGCCAATAGACCATGGGTTGGGCTGTCGTCAGAAAATCCTGGTTTTCCTGCACCGCCCCTTTGGTCATTAAATCAATCATGCGCCCGAACAATAAAGGCTCGGCAAATTGCGCAATCGCCACAAAAGCATTGGCAAAGACCAAAAGTGCGGCCAACCCCGCTTCCGCACGCAACAGCCCCAAAACACGCGTGTAAAGCGCTAACATGCCCGCTCCTTCTCTCGGCTCAGCCGTCGGTCGCCAAAGCCCAATAAACGCGATATTTGCCCTGTGGGGCTCTGATGGCGGCTATGCCCAAACTGCGCGCATCGCGCGACAGCAACGCCTTGTTATAAAGCGGCACATCACGCCAGCCCGAAAACGCCTCAGCCATGGTCAGATAACCCGCCGATAATTTCACATGCGCGGGACGACCGGCTGAAAGGGGCAGTTGCGGCATCTCGCCAAAGGTGGAGCGATCTTCACGCGCCGCCCGATCCGCTGCAACCTCTGCTGCCCGCATCAATTCGCCATCAAGCTGCAAAGGCGGCAGACCATTGGCCCGCCGATAGGCATTGATCAATGACGCACCTGCAACGGGATCCAATTGTGCACCCGCTTGTTCCAACCTGACATATAAGGTGTCTTGCACCTGCGGTTGCGGCGGCGTTGAACAGGCAGCAAGCGCGACGGATACAACGGCCATTGAAAAAATACGCTTCACGCTTTGTCCTTCCGCGTTTGTTCACTTAGCACATTTTTAACGAGTGCTTCGGTCTGTGCCGAGCCCTCAATCGTGACAATCGTGCGTGCCGCAGGCAAGAGATGCAGCGCCCTGACATCGCGCCAGATCGCAAAGGACAAATCACTGGACACACGGGCCACACTGTCCACATCCGCAACAAAACCGATCAGTTCAAACACCAGAGTTGAATCGGTAATCTGCTTTAAAAATACCACCGGTGCCGGATCTTCCAGCACATCCGAATGGGAGAGCGCATGGTCTTTGATCATCGTGGCAAATTGATCGACATCGATATCCCGCGGCATCGGCAAGCTGATGAGAACACGCCCCAGCCGCCCGCTATGGACTTTGTTTTTTACAACGCCCGAAATCAAATTGGAATTGGGCACAATCACCACAGAGCGGTCAAAGGTCTGGATCTCCGTGGCTCTGACGCTGATGCGTTTCACATGCCCCTGATCCTCGCCAACGACCACAAGATCCCCCACCCTGACGCTGCGTTCCCACAGCAAAATCAAACCGGAGACGAAATTATTGACGATGGATTGCAAGCCAAAACCGATACCCACAGACAAGGCGCCGGCCACCAATGCCAGCTTGTCGAGGCTCAAGCCCAGCGTGGAAAGTGCAACAGCCGCAGCACCGACAAAGCCGATATAGCCGATGCCGGTTGTGAGAGAATTTTTAATGCCGGAATCAAGTTGGGTCAGCGGCAAATAGCGTTGCCGCAAAAACCGCTGCACCGCCTGCGTAAAGACAATGGCAATCACGAAAAAGGCAATGGCCGAGAGAACGGTTGCCAGCGAAAGCGTCATATCGCCGATGGTCAGCCCGAACAAGACCGCCTTGATCGAGGACAGCAGATCATCCGATTGCACGCCCCAAGGCACAATCACCAGAAGCAGGGAAAACCCGATCAGAAATATTTGCACCAGACCCGAAACAAGCACGCCCAATTGCATGATGGAGCGAGACGGCAGGCCGATGGTCACCTCAAGCCAATGCAACCGCGGCGAGGTGGGCGCCAATAACAAAGCCAGACCTTCTTCTGCCAAGCGCATCACCAGCAATACGGTTGCAAAGAGTTGCAGGCCGTGAATCAATTGCTCGATCAAGAAGGCGGCAAAGGCAATATAGCCAAACACCACCGCTACTATAACAGCTACCAAGGACAGCCACATCACAAGGCGAACAAAGCCCAGCGCATTGGTTGACACCAGTTCGTCACCGTGTTCGTCAACCACATTATGCGCACGTTCAAAAGCCAGATTTTGCAAGCCATGCGCCAAGGACAAAGCGATCAAAACGGCAATCATACCCCGCACCGCCGACATCAACGGCCAGCCTGCAGCGATGGTCTGCATCACCGCATCCATGATCTGGCCCATGACGGCCAAGGCCAAAATGGTCATGATCAAATGCCGCAACCGCCGCGCCATCACAGGCGGCATGGCAATCCATTGCCATTGCGGTTGCAGGGGTGAGGTCAGGCCCGTCACAAGCCCCCATGTAAAGCCGATCATGGCAAGGCCTTTGGCATAGGCCGCCACCAAACCTTCCAGACGCACCGGCAACATGCCCAAGCTTTGTAAAATCTCGATGAGCAGCAAGCCCGACAATGCAGGGATTAAAAGACCCGCAAGTGGAAACACGGTCGCCCGCAACGCTTTGCGAAAGGCTTCGGGATGGGCTTCGGGAAAACGAGCGGCCACAAAATTTTGGGCAAAGCGCGGGGTTGCCAGCAAGACACCAAACAAACCGAACAAACCGGCGGCCATCAAACCCAATGCGAAAAGTCCGCGCTGTTGCAGGATCAACGCCATGGTATCGGTTGTCAGAATGACAAAGGCCATCATATCCTTGGGCAGGCCCATGACGACATCAACCCACAGGCCCGGCGCCAGAATGCTCGCTGTGCGTTCAAACAAATGCCGTTGAAACGCTTCGCGGCGTTTTTCAATAATCGTGTCGATCAGTTGCGATGTTTGCAACGAGGCGCTGCGCGTCAATTTCAAAAGCTCATCAACGTCTTTCAGGCCTTTGTCGCGCTCTGCGCGCTCTTTGGCGATCTCGGCGCTTTCGGGCGTGCTCTTGGCATCGGGTTCAGGGCCCAATTCCTTCAACCGCGACCGCAAGGCTTCGGCACGGGGAGAGAATTCATCACTGATTTTGCGCAGATCCGCACTGATGTCGTCGAGCCTCTGCCGCGCACTGCTGAGCATGACCTCCGTTAATTGCCGCCGCTCCAGTCCTGTTTCGATCTGATTGAGTTCCAGCTTG
>CAIJVU010000081.1 GCA_903824185.1 uncultured Hyphomicrobiales bacterium | reverse complement strand
TGTGCGTTTATTGCGTTTAATCCCCACCCCGCAAATCCGCAACGATCTCTCATTTTAGCACGATGCTATTTCACTTATATTTGCTTCAGAATACGCACTGGGCAACCAGAAATTCCACCAAATCACTCTTGTCCAAGCATGAAATTGAACAAATAATACGATTACTAGCACTTTGCTATTATGGGATATCGTGGTTGATGTGCGGGGCGGGAATATTTTTCAATAAAAACCTCATATCAATCAATCATTTCGGTAGGAATGTGCTTTAACTGATCAAACACTCGTATTGGCTCAACCAACAGGAGGCTGATATGAGCACACTGAAAGCACTGAACTTCGTTGCCCTACCCAAAAATATCAAAAACGACCCCACCATCGCCAAGCGTTCAAAACTGCTTGCCCAACTTGAACAGCAAAAGGCTCTGGCATTGGACCCGCTCTACGTCCACCCACGGCAACGCTGGGTCAAAACTGATGATGGCGGCAAACAACTCATCAATGTCCCCAAGCGAGTGAAGCGTTGGTGGCGAGACGATGGGGCTGGTACGAGTTATTTTGTCGTCCGCTATGGCAGCCGTGTGCTGGAACTGGACAAGGGCAAGTCCGCCATAGTTTTCACCAAGCCAGAACATCTCGTTTCCATTATTGATACGGTCATCGCTGCCGTGAAGGCTGGAGATTTTGACAAGGCGATTGCCAGCATTGAGCGTGTGGGGCAACGAATTCCCCGCAAAGCGGCATAAGCAGTTGGGACGGACTTAAAGGCGGGGCAGGCGACTGCTCCGCTTTCTTGTGACTGTGGGGAGAGTGGAGAAGATTGTCGTTTCAACACGACAACCACATACTAAGGTTCAAGCCCGTTTTAAAATCTCGTTGATTCGGCTCTGCCAGCCTTTGCCAGACGCACGGAAACGCTCAACCACGTCGCGGTCCAGTCGCAATTGAACTGCGACCTTTGTAGGTGCTTTTTGCGGTCCCCGAGCACGACGCATCTTTTCCGCCATCAAAGGGAATACTTCTGCGAAAAGTTTGGCTTGGACGAACTGCTCCGCAGTTATTTCTGGCGTGTCGGATACGGCATCCCAATCTTCTTGCGTATAACCTTTACCAGTCGCCGCTTTTTGCTTTTTAATCTTTGTCATTGAGCAACCTCCGTTCCGTCTTGCTGGCATGACGCATGGAAATGATGGATAGGGCTTCATTTCCCATCATTACAAACACCACTGCCAAAGTGCCGTCATCCAATTTCCCCAGTGCCATATGCCGCCCTTGCTTGGCTGGGATAACGACTGACGACAGAAAAAAGTCAAAGGACAGAGCGGCAAAGTCCAAGCCGTGCTTGTCTAAATTGGCTAAGCGTTTGGGCTCGTCCCATAAAATCACCATCTATAAATCGTATATACGAAATAATTTCCCGTCAACGGATAAAGTGGATTGGTGTCCCTCCGCGTCTCGTAGCGTCTCGTTCCGTCACGCACAGTTTTCAATATGTGTCGGGGCGTCCAAGTGTCTGATATCGTGCTGTTTTCCTGTTTGCTAACATTGAAAATGACATTTTTTAGCACACGGTTTGCTCAACACCCATAAAATGACGTATTTTAATCAGCAAGATCAATAGTTTAGCGACAGCATTTCGCATCATAATCCTTGTGTCGGGGGTTCAAATCCCTCCTCCGCTACCATTTTTCTCAGATAAATCAGTTGTTTATATTTTTTGATGCACCATTCGTTTGGTCCTTCCATCCATGCATACATTTGGCTGTGAATGCAGCTTTCCCACGATGCCCTATGGGATGGCTCACGCCTGCTTCAAAATCTCGTTGATGCGGCTCTGCCAGCCTTTTCCTGAGGCGCGGAAACGCTCAACCACGTCGCGGTCCAGCCGCAGTTGCACGGCGATCTTTTTGGGTGCTTTCTGCGGTCCTCTTGCACGCCGCATTTTTTCTGCCAGCACGGGAAACACGTCATTGAATGGTTTGGCTTGGGCAAATTGTTCAGCCGTTATCTCAGGCGTATCGGATACGGCTTGCACATCTGCCGCCGTATAGGCTTTTTCGCTGAGAGTCACTGTTTGTTTCTTATTTTTTGGCATTGAGCAATCTCCGTTCAGTCTTGCTGGCAGGACGCATGGAAATAAGAGACAGGGCTTCATTTCCCAGCGCGATAAACACCACTGCCACAGTCCCATCGTCCAATTGCCCAAGCGCAATATACCGCCCCTGCTTGGCGGGCATGACAAGGCAGTCCAGAAAAAAGTCATAGGTCAGGACAGCAAAGTCCAAACCATGCTTGTCAATATTGGCTAAGCGTTTGGGCTCGTCCCATGTCAGCAACATTATTAAATTGTATATACAAAATAATAATACGTCAATGCATAAAGACGGTGCTGTGAAACAGCATGCCTCTGCGTCTTGGCTTGTTTGTCATCGACCATTGTGTTACATGTAACAGGCATGGAGGCTGGAATGGCAAGCACGGCAGAACGGGTGAAGCAGCATAGAGAGGGATTACGGCGCGCAGGCTTTCGCCCCGTCCAATTATGGGTGCCCGATACCAGAACACCGAAGTTCAAATCAGAATGCCGCAGCCAATGCGCCGCCTTGCGGGATGATCCGCATGAACAAGAAATATTGGCCTGGGTTGAAAAGGCGTCAGATGCAACGGGTTGGCAGTGAAACGCGGCGATGTCGTCTTGATTGCCTTACAAGGTGATCTGGGTAAGCCGCGTCCTGCCGTTATTGTTCAAAATGATTTGTTTTCCACGCATCAGTCATTTGTGATCTTGCCTTTGACCAGTGAATTGCGCGATGCATCTTTGATGCGTTTAACGGTTGATCCCACAGCCTTAAACGGACTCGAAAAATCCTCGCAAGTGATGATTGATAAAATCACCACAGTTGCAGCAAGCAAAATAGGCAAAGTGATCGGGCGGCTTGAAGACAAGCAAATGACCAGCATCACACAGTTCATGGCTGTCTTTTTGGGCGTGGTGTGATTTTTGTCTAGCATGCCCGAAAAATTTCGATCCTCATTTCATCCCATCAGGCCGGTTATCATGATGCAGAGTCAACGCGCGTATTGGGTTGCGGCCCTTGTTTTCTTGCTGGTCTTATCACTGGACTTCATCACCGCGACCTCTTTTGCGCAGGAGCAGGATGGCTTTGTGTTCCGGCAGGGGATTGGCTTTAAATCAAGCGGGCCAGTGCATGTGCCGGAGGCCGGATCGCCCCAGACCTATCCGCAGGCGGATCGGCGCACATGGTGGCAACCGGCTTTTTCTGTCGATGCCTTTTCCCGATTGGATGAGATTTGGCCTGCGCGGTCCATCCGTCACGGGCAGGCCAGTCTTTTGCCGCGCCGCGCTTCCGAGCCCGCCATCACCTATATGAGCCCCGGATTTTTGGGTGCCACACAACAAGGCCTTGATGCCTATTTCCAGAAAAATCCCGTGACGGGTCTGATCCTTGTCAAAGAGGGACAAATCCTTGTCGAGCGCTACCAATATCATCGCCATGATCGTCAGCGCATGACGTCTTTTTCCATGGCGAAAACGCTGATCGCCATGATGATCGGCATTGCCGTTCAGGAAGGGCGCATTCGCAGCATTGACGATCCGGCAGAGACCTATGCCAAGGATTTGAAGGGAACGGCCTATGGGGCAACGCCGCTGCGCCATTTATTGACCATGTCTTCAGGCGTTCAATTCCGTGAAGACTATGACGGGCAGGATGACTCGGCGCGGTTGAGCCGCGCGACTTTCGGCGGGCAAACCGCAGGGGGCGTTGAGGCCACGCGCCTGTTCAACACCCGGTTCGCGGCACCCGGTGAGCGCTGGTCTTATGCTTCAGCCGAAACCTATGTCTTGGCGCTGGTGTTGCGGCATGCGGTTGGCCGCCCCTTGGCCGATTATTTCGCGGAGAAAATCTGGCGTCCGATTGGGGCAGAAGCGGATGCAAGCTGGTTGACAGATGCTGCGGGCGTTGAGCTCGGCTATATGGGCTTTAATGCTGTTTTGCGCGATTATGCCCGCCTTGGCATCATGATGGCCCAGCAAGGCCGGTTTAAGGATCGGCAAATTATTCCGCTGGCTTGGTGGCGTGAAATGACCCGCGCCCATTTTAGCCCGCAGCAGACCGGACGCTGGTTCGGTTACGGATACCAGACATGGATCTTCCCCGCCAATGACGGCAGCTTTGCCTTTCTTGGGGTGCGTGGTCAGTCCCTTTTTGTGGATCCGGTGCATCAGCTCGTTTTGGTGCAAACGGCGGTCCGGCCCTTGGCGCGTGATCCCGGTGGGGCAGACACCACAGCGCTTTGGCGCGGGTTTAAATCGGCTTTTGTCAAACCCTGAGCATGGAAATGGCGTTTTTGGGGAGGATTGACTCAGATTTTAATTATCAATATCAGGCATGCCGTGTTTCTGCTTGAACCTTGACTCCATCTAGCGGGCTAATGCTACAATGAATACCTTGTCCTTGCCCAGTTGTTTGGTAGAGAGGCGTAGGTAGCGTCCCCCAGTGTTGAATGTAATCTGCCGAATACTGCTTTGGGTCGTTTGAACATTAGGACACGACCTTCATGCAGCGTAAGGTCGGCAGTAGCGCGTAGGGGCATGGGCTTGCTGGATTGCTCGGCACTAGCTGGCTTATTGCGCGTCTTTGCCTGTTCAGGGCAAGAGGCATTGAGTTTGCGGTGGAGGCTATTTAGTAGAAGTCGTTTTAATACCACATTGGCTTTCTGCTTTGGCACCAAAGGACAGGGCCAAGATAAATTTTAGTAACTCAAGATTTTTCGAGTGCTGTGTTTCATAATCACTCATTCTTTGTGCGATTGATAAGAGCACCTTGAAGTTTGATGCCAAGCGTTCCGGATATGCGGCAGATGTCACTAGCAGGTGTTGTTCTTATTTCCGCCACAATTTGTCCAAAATTACATTACCCAAGTTCAAGGTAAAATATCAATTTCTCAACAGATCCAAAGGATAGACCCAATGATCAAGTTTTTAAAACTAATGATCCCCGTTGCGATTACACTCATCTGTCTATCATTTGCCAACGCCGCCGAACGTTCAACTTTTGACAGGGCAGCTTTTGATAATGCCCAGAACGCCAACAAATCAGTTTTGGTTTATGTCTCAGCGCCATGGTGCCCCACCTGCAAGGCGCAAAAACCCATCATAGAAAAGCTAGCAAGCAATCCAAAATTCAAAAATCTTCAGATTTTTGATGTTGATTTTGATACAAGCAAAGATGTCCTCGCCTCTTTTAAAGTCAATAAGCAGAGCACGCTGATTGTGTTCAAAGGCAAGGATGAAACAGGCCGTTCAACAGGTGACACGTCAGAAAAGAGCCTTTCAGACCTCCTCGATAAGTCACTCTAATCGGATGATATCATGGGCAATTATGTTTTTTCGTTTCTTGCAGGTGTTTTGTCCCTGCTATCGCCTTGTGTCTTGCCCATTGTTCCCATCGTACTATCAACTGCAGTTTCGCGCCACCGTCTGGGTCCGGTTGCTCTCTCCGTTGGGCTCGCTGTATCGTTCACGGCAATAGGAATTATTATTGCTGTAGCCGGTTTTTCTTTGGGGATTAATGCGGATCACATACGATCAGCTGCAGCGTCCATTATGGTCTTGGCTGGGTTGGCCCTTTTTGTTGAACGTCTTCAAGATTTACTGACGAGATTGATATCGCCCATTACGCAGAAACTTGGCGATTATTTTGAACCAAAAAATCCAAGCGGACTATTGGGACAATTTACCGTTGGCCTGCTTCTGGGGGCTGTTTGGAGTCCCTGTGTTGGGCCGACGCTGGGGGCGGCTTCGGTTTTAGCCTCACAAGGTAAGCAGCTCGGTCATGTGGCTTTCACTATGCTTTTATTTGGAATAGGTGCTGCCACTCCACTGCTCTTACTCGGCTTTATTACGCAAGAGACATTTCGCAAATGGCGAGGGTCACTGATGCAAGCGTCATCGTTCGGTAAAAAGGCACTGGGGCTCTCTCTTGTTGCAATCGGTGCTTTGATAGGGTCCGGCTTCGACAGGCAGGTTGAAGCTTTTCTTGTTGGACACTCGCCAGATTGGCTAATCTTTTTGAGTACTCGATTTTAATCTTTCATATATGCTTTGCCTTTCTCGGGGTGCGTGGTCAGTCCCTTTTTGTGGATCCGGTGCATCAGCTCGTTCTGGTGCAAACGGCGGTCCGGCCCTTGGCGCGTGATCCCGGCGGGGCAGACACCACAGCGCTTTGGCGCGGGTTTAAATCGGCTTTTGTCAAACCCTGAGCATGGAAAAGGCGTTTTTCGGGAGGATTGACTCAGATTTTAATTATCAATATCAATATTGATTATGGAAGCCAAAGCCGAAATCAGACTGTTACGACCGGCCGATTATGTGCACGGGCTGTTGATGCGCCGGATCATGCTCAATGAGCTGGAGCCGGAAACAGTTTTGACGGAATTGGGGCTGGCCGAGGAATTGGGCTGTTCGCAAGGCACCATAAGGGAAGCCTTGATGCGCTTGCAGCAAGATGGTCTTGTCGCGCGCAGCGGACGGCGCGGCACGCTTGTCACCCGCCTCACCGCCGAGGAAGCGCAGGAAATGCTGGCCTTGCGGCGTCACATCGAAATGAAGGGCGCGTTGAAAGCGGTTGCGCATGTAACGGAAAAAGACCTCGCGCATGTGACAAGTTTGCGCGCGGCCATGGATGCGGCTGTTGCAGACCATGATGAATATCGGTTGATCGAGATCGATATGGATTTTCATGTCGCGATCTTCCGGCTGGCGGGATTGGATGCTTTGGAAAGCATTTTGGTCCGCTGCATTATTCATGGGCACCGCAGTAAATTATGGGCGCCCGGTCATCGTCGCACGCTTGTTGAAACAGCCGCCCGTCACGATGTGTTGATCAAGGCGTTGCAAGAGCGTGATGGCCCCCAATTGGCCGCCGTCATCGGCGACCATATCGATACAATGTTGCTGATCGAGGGGCGGGACTAGTGTCACCCACATCAAATAAGACATCTTGAATGTCACAATCAGGGAGGATGGAAATGACAATGAAACGCAGAACATTTTTGAAGCTGGCAGGCAGTGCAGCGGCAGCCACGGGCTTGGCCTGTCCGGCGATTGCACAGGGCACCACGACGGTGCGCTGGTGGTATCATTATGACAATCCGCAAAGCACGCCGCAGGCCCTGATCGAAAAATTCGAAGCGGCCAATAAAGGCATTAAAATTCAAGCGGAAGCGATTCCGTGGGGGGGCGGCACAGATTACGTCAATCGTGTTTTTTCGTCTGTTGTTGCCGGTAACCAGCCCGATTGCGCCATGGTGCGCTTGTCCTATCTGTCACGCTTTCAGCAGATGAAAGCGCTGGAGCCGCTTGATTCCTATTTGAGTGGTTGGGCCAATAAAGCAGACATTTCCGACGATGTCTGGAAAATCAACCGTGCGCCCGATGGCAAGGCCTATTACATGCCGCTCCATTATGTGGTGATTTATCTCTATTATCGCCAAGACCTATTCCAGCAGGCCGGATTGCAAGCGCCCAAAACCCATGCGGACTTTTTGAAAGCCGCACAGGCTCTGACAAAAGACGGTGTCTTCGGCTATGGCATGCGCGGTGGCGCAGGCGGCTTTGACAATTGGGGCGCCTTTGTTCTTGGTGCGGGCGCTACTTTTGAAAAAGGCGGCATGCTCACCAATCAGGCTTTGGAGGCCAATCGCTGGTATATCGAGCTGGCGACCAAGCACAAGGTCGTGCCGCCCTCCGCCCCGACCGATGCCTTCCGGCAAATTGTCGATGGCTTCAAAGCCGGTCGCAGTGCGATGATCATCCATCATATCGGATCCTCGGCCGAAGTTGTTGCGGCACTGGGCGATAAAGTGTCGGCGGTTCCCGTTCCGCGGGCGGCCAATGGCGGCGGCTGGACCTATTTTGGTGATGAATCCAATGCCGTTTTTGCGGGCAGCAAAAACAAAGAGGCGGCCTTCCAATGGATCAGCTTCCTCTCATCGGGTGAGAACAATGCCGAACAAGCCAAGCTCAGCGGCCAATTGCCTGTAACGATTTCGGGAAGCAAAAACTGGACACAGCATCCGCAACGCTTTGTGGATGCCAGCTCGGCGTCGTTGCCCATCGCGCGCAGTCTGCCCGATCACGTCAAAACGCCTGATTTCACGGCCCGTATTTTGCCAACCAATATCCAGCGCGCGCTGGCCGGTGAAATTGCGCCCGATGACGTCATGAAAGCCATTGATCAACTCTATCACGGCTGATCCTTATGGGAGAGACCGATGTCTCTCCCTCTTCAATGTTTGGAATAGGTAATGCATCCCATGACAAGGCAAAAATTACTGCCTTACAGCTTTTTATTGCCCGCCTTGGCAATAACAGGCGTGGTGATCATTTATCCTGTCTTCCAGACATTGATTTTGAGCATCCAAAATTATGTTCTCTATGCGCCGGATGAAGCGCGTTATATCGGCCTGCAGAATTTTCAAAAACTGTTGAAAGACGAGGTCTTCTGGATCTCGCTTTCGCATTCGGTCATCTGGGTCACCAGCATTGTTGTGTTGCAATTGCTGCTGGGCTTGGGGTCGGCCTTGTTGCTCAATCAGAGTTTCTGGTGGCGGGGTGTGGCGCGCGCTTTGGTCATTGTCCCATGGGCTTTGCCCAGCGTCATCATCGGGCTGATCTGGACATGGATCTATGATTACAATGTCGGCGTCTTGAATGATTTATTATTGCGCGCCCATCTGATCGACCAGCCGGTGGCGTGGCTATCGCATCCCCAAACATCCTTTGCCGCGATTATGCTGACGCTTGTTTGGCAGGGCTTTCCCTTTTTTGCGGTGATGATTTTGGCGGGGCTGCAAACCGTGCCGCAAGAGCTTTACGAAGCCGCGCGCATCGATGGTGCCACGGCATTCCGGCAGTTTTGGCATGTGACGCTTCCCTCGATTGCGGGGATCATGGCCACCGCTGTTTTGTTGCGCATTATTTGGGTCGCCAATTCCTTGGACATCATTCTGGTGATGACAGGTGGCGGCCCCGGCTATGCCACTTATACTTTGCCGCTTTATGCATTTTTGCGCGCCTATAGCGAAATGGAATTTGGCTATGCCGCGGCTCTGGCCCTAGTCATGACGCTTTTGCTGCTCGGCATTGTTTTTCTTTATGTCCGCAGGCAAGCAAAGGAGCTTGCATGAGGGCCTATCAAAAAACAGCCTTGCGCTTTTTGCTGATTGAATTACCGGTTTTGGTCATTCTTGTTTTTGCGCTCGCGCCCTTTGTCTGGATGCTTTTGACGTCTGTCAAACCCAATGCGGATTTGTCGATTTTTCCCGTGCGCTATTGGCCCAGCGAATTCACCGCCGACCATTTTAAAATGTTGTGGCAGCGCACCAGTTTTTTCCACAACTGGCTCAATAGTCTGTTGATCGCGACAGGGGCGGTGATTGTTGGTTTGTCGGTCAGCATCCCTGCCGCTTACGCTTTTTCGCGGTTCAAATTTGCCGGACGGAACATGTTTCTCACCGGCTTTCTTGTCATCAATATGTTTCCGGTCGTCTTGTTGATTATTCCGCTGTTTGTTTTGATGCGCCATCTCGGGCTGATCGATACCTTTATAGGGGTGATTATCGGGCATTCCACCTTTTCCATTCCGTTTTCCATCTGGATGCTGGTCAGCTATTTCAACGCCATTCCGCAAGACCTCGATGAAGCGGCTGTGATTGATGGGGCGTCGCGTTTGCAAACCATCCGTTTGGTGGTCTTGCCGTTGATCATGCCAGGCGTCGTGACAACCGCGATCTATGTGTTCATCACCAGTTGGAATGAATATCTCTACGCCATGATGCTTTCGGGGGACAAAGTCCGCCCTGTGACCGTTGCGTTGCAATTGTTCATTGGAGAATTCACGGTGCAATGGGGGCTGTTAACGGCGGGCGGGGCCTTGATTGCGCTGCCGGTCACTCTTCTTTTTCTTGTCATTCAAAAAAGGCTGGTGGGGGGTCTCACAGCCGGAGCGGTAAAATCATGACCATTACACTCAATCCAATCGGCGTCATTTCGATGTTTTATGCAAGGCCTTTTACGAAGGAGCATTTTGCTACCTTTGAGCGGATGAAAAAAGCCGGTGCCGATGTCATTGAGCTGCTCGTGCCCGAACCCGGCGAGCTCGATTTGCAAGAGACCCGCAAGGCCATTGCCGATGCCGGTCTCTCATGCGTTTTGGCGGCCCGCGTGAATTTAACACGCGATCTCGCAAGCCCCGAGGAGGCGGCCCGCAAAGCCGGTATTGCCTATCTCGAAGAATGCGCCGAGATCGCACATGCGCTCGATGCCAAAATTGTCGGCGGGCCGCTTTATGGCGCGCCCATGGTGTTTGCCGGTCGTGCCCCCACACCCGTCACGCCTGAGGCACGCCGCATCAAAATGGATGCCATCATTGCCGGTTTGAAACAGGCTGGAAAGCGGGCTCACGATCACGGCGTGGTTTTGGGTGTGGAGCCGCTCAACCGCTTTGAAACCGATATTTGCAATACGGCCCATCATGCCATTGAAATTGTGGATCGTGTTGATCAGGCCTCTGTTGGTGTGATGCTTGATACGTTCCATATGAATATGGAAGATTTTGATCTGGCCGATGCCATTCGCCAAACCGGCAAAAGGCTGGTGCATTTTCAGGCCAATGAAAACAATCGTGGTTTTGTCGGCTCCGGCCATATCAATTGGGGATCGGTTGCGCGGGCCTTGGTCGATGTTGCCTATCATGGCCCGATTGTGTTGGAGCCGTTCAGGCGCTCGGATGAAAAGGCCGGTGTCACCTTGGCGCAATGGCGGGCACCAACAGAAAACGAAGACGAGGCCTTGATCCATAGCATTCACTATCTCAAGGCGGCACTCTATTTTGCAAACAAGACGAATAAAGGACTGTGACGATGACTCCTTTGCGAATGGGCTGGATCGGATGCGGCACGCATGCCAATGAAATGTTATTGCCACAACTCATGCGCCATCCTGTCCGATTGCAGGCCTTGTGCGATGTGTCCGATGAACGCTTGCATGAAACCGCGCGGCGCTATGGGGTTGCCGACAACAATTTGTTGAAGGATTGGAAAAGCCTTTTGGCGCGTGACGACATTGATGCAATCGGCATGGCTGTTGGGCCTGCTTTGCATCATGAGATCGGTTTGGCGGCGATTGCACGCGGTCTTCCCGTCTTTATCGAAAAGCCACCAGCCCCCAATGCACGCGCGGCACAAGATTTGGCGGAGGCATCCAAAGCCCGCAAGGTTCCGGTCGTTTTGGGCTTTATGAAACGCTATTCAACGGCCAATCGCATTGCGGCCAATCTGGTGCATGCGGAGAAATTCGGCATGCCCGCGAGTTTCTTGGGCCAATATATGACAGCGCCCACTTATTTTGAAAAAGACGTCGATTACACCGGCTTCTTTTTGCATCACTGTGTGCATTATTTTGATCTGGTGCCGCATTTGATGGGCGAGGTGTCCTCTATCTCGTCACGGCGCTTCCAGATCGAACCCGGCAAGCTTTTGCTGCATGTGGATTTTGCGTTCCGCTCTGGGGCCATTGGCACTTTGGTCATGGGCACGCATCAATCGCGCGGCACGCCGATGGAGTGGTGGCAGGTGATGGGGGATCATCACCGCGTGGAAGTCAGAAATCTGCATGAGGTGCGTTATTTCCGCGCTCCCCCTTTCAAGGTCAATGATCTCCAAGCCACCTTGCGCGATCATGAAGATACTTTGGTGTGGGAACCGAATTTCACGGTTGCCGCCAATGAAGACCACAAAGGCTATCACACACTTTTGGGAGATTTTATCGCTGTGGCGCGCGGCGAGGCCCGCCATGTGCCGGATGCGCAAGCCGGTGCGCAAGCCATGCATTTGCTGGAACAGGCGATTGGCGGCCTTTGATTTGAAAAGAGTGGGAAACAGGACATGAGCATGAAAACCGATCTGATCCGCGCGATTGATGTGCATTTGGTTTCCATGCCGGTGGCAGGCGGCTTGACCGATGCCACACGCAAAGTGGAAGAGATCGGTTTTTTGATTGTCAGGGTGCACACCCAACAAGGGCGTGAAGGCATAGGCGTTACCTATCACGAGGTGGGCGGCGAGGCGACACGCGAACTCATAATCCGCAATATGGTGCCGCGTTTGTTGGGCCGTGATCCCTTGCAAACAGAGGCGCTTTGGTGGGAGTTTTTCCACTATCTGCGGGGCGTAGGCCGCAAGGGTTTGATGTATTGTGCCTTGAGTGCCATTGACATTGCCTTGTGGGATTTGAAAGGCAAGTTTTTTGACTTGCCGCTTTACCGCTTGCTGGGGGGAAATAAAACCGCAGTACCGGTTTATGCCAGTGGCGGCTGGACATCTTATGATGACGATCAGCTTGTGGCCGAGATGGGCAGCATCGTCGATCGCGGGTTCAAGGCGCTCAAATTCAAAGTGGGCGTGGAAGCAGGACAAAACATCAATCGTGATGTCGTGCGCGTCAGAAAAGTGCGTGAGGCCATCGGTCCCGATATCAAAATTCTGGTCGATGCCAATAATTGTTTTGATGCGGCCACAGCCGTGCAACTGGCCAATCGCATCCGGGATTACGACATTACCTTGTTTGAAGAGCCTGTCTTTGCGGATGATATTCCCGGCCTGTCGCGTTTTCGTCGTGGCACCGATATTCCCTTGGCGACCGGTGAACATGAATATACGAAATTCGGCGTCAGGGATTTATTGCTGAACGAGGCCGCCGATATTGTGCAAGCCGATGGTGCGCGGGCGGGCGGCTATACCGAAATGCTCAAAATTGCCGCTTTGACACAGGCATGGAATGTCAAATTCGCACCCCATGCCATGGAAAACATCCATTTGAATTTAATGGCGGCATTGCCCAATGGCTTTATGCTGGAACGCCTGTTGATGTTTGAAGATCTCACACAGTCGGTTTTCAAAAATCCACCTGTGCCGGTTGACGGCATGATGCATGTGCCCGATCTGCCGGGCTTGGGTTTAAATCTCGATATGGATTTCATCCGCTCCGAAGGCCGCTAATCGATTGGGCTTGAATCTGTCATGATTTATTTTTGACAGCGTCATGAAGTTGTATAAAAAATAATACAAATAAGTCTCTTTATTCATCTTTTAATGATTTTGAATTCAGTGACACAACATCATTTTTAGCGTTTTATTTTTGAGTTTACATAGTGATTGCACAAGGTTTGTGATGAAGAGCATGTCACAAAAATGTTAGTTTGGCCCTGTAGGCATGGCCCCATTATTGCGTTTTTACAGACCCTATTTTGGAGATTGAGAAAATGACAACCATTGCCGTTGAAAAAGAATTGCATGCTGATGATCACAGCATCAAACGACCCAAACTTGATTATGTTTTTGACATTAAGACACTTCTTATTTTCTTTGCCATTTTGGCCGGCGGTCTTTTTTTCGCGGCCTATAGTATTTCCAAAGATGTCACGGAAGCGGGCGTCGCGGTCACCACATGGACGCCCTTTTTGCTGTTGGGCGTTGCCTTGCTGATTGCGTTGGGCTTTGAATTCGTCAATGGCTTTCACGATACAGCCAATGCGGTCGCAACGGTGATTTATACCCATTCGCTTCCAGCGCCTTTCGCGGTGGTGTGGTCGGGATTTTTTAATTTTCTGGGTGTTCTCACCGCCTCGGGCGCTGTCGCATTCGGCATTGTTAATTTGCTGCCGGTTGAATTGATTTTGCAGGTGGGATCAGAAGCAGGTTTTGCCATGGTCTTTGCCATGTTGATTGCGGCGATTATCTGGAATTTGGGAACATGGTGGTTTGGTCTGCCTGCATCGAGCTCGCATACCCTCATTGGCTCTATTATTGGCGTGGGTGTTGGCAATGCCTTGATGCGCGGTCGTGACGGCACGGCGGGTGTTGATTGGGCAAAGGCAACCGAAATTGGTTATGCGCTGATTTTGTCGCCGCTGTTTGGCTTTTGTTGTGCGGCGGGCCTGCTGTTGTGCATGCGCTTTATGATCCGCCAGCGCGAATTGTATCAGGCTCCTGTGGGGGAAGCACCGCCTCCTTTTTGGGTTCGCGCTTTGTTGATTTTCACCTGCACAGGCGTGTCATTCTTTCATGGCTCCAATGATGGTCAAAAGGGCATGGGCCTCATTATGCTGATCCTGATCGGCACGGTGCCAACGGCCTATGCCCTCAATCGCTCGCTGCCGGAAAGCCATGTGGCCATGTTTGCCCAAGCTTCCAATGACACGATGAAAATCATCCAAGCCAAGGTGGCAGGTTATCAAGAAATCGGTACGCCAGATCCGCGCGAGATTTTGACCAATTTCGTCCGTGATAAAAATAATTTCACTGATGGAACCTATTTGGCGCTTTCACGTCTGATCGGCATTATCGAAAACGATGTGAAGTCCTACGGGTCATTGGCAAAATATCCCGCGGAAGCCGTCGGCAATACGCGTAATGATATGTATCTTGTCTCTGCGGCGCTCAAATTGCTGCCTAAGGTGCAAGATGCCGAGCTCTCCAAGACAGAGGCCGCAACAATCGCCAAATATAAATCTGCGCTCGACAAATCCACGCAATTCATCCCGACTTGGGTGAAGATCTGTATTGCGATTGCTTTGGGTCTGGGCACCATGGTGGGCTGGAAGCGCATTGTCGTGACGGTTGGCGAAAAAATCGGTAAATCGCACCTCACTTATGCACAAGGGGCCGCGGCCGAAATCACCGCCATGGGGACCATTGGTCTCGCCGATGGGTTTGGCCTGCCTGTTTCAACCACCCATGTGCTTTCATCCGGTGTGGCTGGCGCCATGGCGGCCAATGGCTCGGGTGTGCAAATGGGCACCATCCGCAGTCTGTTGCTGGCTTGGGTCTTGACGCTTCCCTGCGCCATCGCCCTTTCGGCAACATTGTTCTTCTTGTTCCGCCAGATTTTCTGATCTCTGCGGTCTGCTGAAAGCAGGCTGGCATGGTCTCATCTTGAGAGAAGCCCCGTTTTGATGGAAACGGGGCTTTTCTTGTCTGTACAGCCCATAGAACAGCCCATAGAACAGCCCATAGAACAGCCCATAGAACAGCCCATCCCTCATTGTCGCCTGCACGTTGTAAAATGTCTCACGCGATTGGAGAATGGCGAAAAAATTCCAAAATGGTCGATTTTGGAGTGTCCCTCCACCCTCTGGCTGGTTTTTGCGCCCCTGCGTCTGGAAATCAGTTCCTTTGCGGCTTGTCTTGTGGCACAGTGCCACCCGCGTTGTTTCGTCTCTTCTTCTTTGTTCCCCTGATCCATTTTTCTGAACGGCAAGACGTCGATGGGCAGAGCCGCTGGCCATGGTGTCAGCGCTGATTTTTTTCATAATAGGGTTATTGATGAAAATCACTTCCTTCACGCAGGACATTTCGGCGCAAGATTATGCGCAGGAGATCAAACATCTGGTCTCCATTCTCGAAACCAATGGTTACAGCACCCAAGGCATGGATTTTTCCGACATTGTCGCCAAAAAATTGGGCGATGCGGTCGCCCAAGACTGGCGCGCCCGCGGCATGAAGATCAAAAACCATAGCTGGGAGAAAAAGCACGATCAGGGACTGCGCATTAAAATTTATTGTTTTGATAAAGGCTAGATCCGGTTTAAGTGTGCGTGTCCCGGCTTAACAGGTGAATGCGGAAACAGCGTTGTGCGTCACGATACAGAGTCTGAAAAAACAGGCCCCGCGCAAGTGGCCGTTGTCTTTGGTGCGGGGGGTGGTATCGGATCCGCTCTCACGGCTGCTTTAACCGCCTCGGGGCGGTATGATCAGGTGATCGCGCTGGGGCGAAAATCCAGTCCGGCCATTGATTTGCTGGATGAGGCGTCACTGGCTGCAGCCATCGCTTTTGCCACAGGCCAAGGCGAGCTGCGTTTGTTGATCGACGCCACCGGCTTTTTGCATGATGACCAGCAAGCACCCGAAAAGACATGGCGTCAGATTGATCCTGCCAATCTGGCCCGCTCTTACGCCCTCAATGCCATCGGCCCTGCTTTGTTGATGAAACATGCTTTGCCGTTGTTGCCGCGACAGGGGCGTTCCGTGTTTGCCACTTTGTCTGCGCGCGTGGGCAGTATCGGCGACAATCGCTTGGGGGGCTGGTATGCCTATCGTGCCGCCAAAGCGGCCTTGAACCAATTGGTCAGAACAGCATCGGTGGAATTGGCACGCCGCGCGCCCGAGGCGCTGTGTGTGGCCTTGCATCCCGGCACGGTGGCAACGGGGCTGTCTGCCCCCTTTGCCGCCCAAGGCCTAGAAGTACATACGCCCGATGTCGCCGCCCGCCATTTGCTGGATGTGTTGGAGCGCTTGGGGCCCGAGGCCAATGGCGGTTTTTATGACTGGCGCGGCCAGACCATTCTTTGGTGATGCCATGGCCAAAATGCGCCGCAAGGCGGATCTGCCGACAAAAACCTGTCTCACCTGCGCACGGCCCTTTGCATGGCGCAAAAAATGGGCGCGGGATTGGGACAATGTGAAATATTGTTCGCAGCGCTGCCGCGACCAGTTCTCCAAGCCTTCCACCTTGTCTGAATCGGACCACGGATGAAAACCTTACGCGTGATATTGGGCGATCAGCTTTCTTTGGATGTGGCGGCTCTCAAAGACATCGACCGCACGAAGGATCACGTCTTGATGATGGAGGTCGTGGGGGAATGCACCTCTGTCAAACATCACAAACAAAAAATTATTTTGATCTTGTCGGCCATGCGCCATTTTGCGCAAGCCCTGCGCGATGATGGCATCTCGGTTGATTATGTGGCGCTGGATGCACCCCAAAATAGCGGGAGTTTTAGCGGTGAAGTCGAGCGTGCCATCAAACGCCTCAAGCCGCAACGTCTTGTGGTGACGGCGCCGTCTGAATGGCGTGTCTTGAAAGAGGCGGAGAGCTGGCAGGCCTTGTTTGGTCTGCCGGTTGAGATTTTGGACGATGACCGGTTTTTTGCCACACCGCAGCGCTTTGCCCAATGGGCGCATGGCAAGCGCGCGTGGCGCATGGAATATTTTTACAGGGAAATGCGGGTTGAGCATGATCTGTTGATGGAGGGCGATAAGCCCTTGGGCGGCGCGTGGAATTTCGATGCGGAAAACCGCAAAGCCTTGCCCTCAACCCTCTTTCTGCCCGAGCGCAAACGCTTTGCCCCTGATGCCGTCACACAACAGGTGATGGCACTGGTCGAGCGCATGTTTCCCGACCATATCGGTCTGTCGCACAATTTTGGCTGGCCTGTGACGCGTAAAGACGCGCTTGCGGCCTTGGATGATTTTATCACGCAGGCTTTGCCGCATTTTGGTGATTATCAGGATGCGATGAAAACCGGCAATTCGTTGCTCTATCATTCGCTGCTCGCGCCTGCGCTCAATATCGGTCTTCTCTCGCCCAAAGAGATTTGTCTGGCGGCCCAAGCGGCCTATCACACGGGCCATGCGCCTTTGAATGCGGTGGAAGGCTTTATCCGGCAAATTCTTGGTTGGCGGGAATATGTACGCGGCATTTACTGGTCGCAAATGCCCGACTATGCTGATCGCAATGAATTGCAGGCCGAACGCCCTTTGCCTGCTTTTTACTGGTCGGGCGAAACCACGATGAATTGCCTGCGCGAGGCCGTGCAAAGCACCATCCAGCATGCCTATGCGCATCACATCCAGCGCCTGATGATCACGGGCAATTTTGCGCTATTGAGCGGTGTGTCCCCGCATGAGATCGAACGCTGGTATCTGGCGGTCTATGCCGATGCATTTGAATGGGTCGAAATGCCCAATACGTTGGGCATGGCCGTGTTTGCCGATGGCGGGCAAATGGCTTCCAAACCCTATGCTGCGTCTGGCGCCTATATTCATAAAATGTCGGATTATTGCAGCGGCTGTGCCTATGACGTGAAACAAAAAAGCGGCGCCTCAGCCTGTCCTTTCAATTATTTATATTGGGCTTTTTTGATCCGCAACAAAGACAAATTGTCCCGCAATCCAAGACTGGGCATGCCTTATAAGACGCTGTCGGGCTGGTCGGCGGAAAGGCAATCACAAATCCTTGCCGAGGCCGAAAGCTTTCTCGATAGTCTCCCCACCTGATCAGCCAAGGGAGATAAAAACCCGTCAGGCCCCAATCCGTGCTATAAGGGCTGATCGCTTGGCTGCAAGCCCTCCTGTCACGCATCGTTTATAGGATGAGACAGTGGTCACAGCGCAGGGGATAAAAGCCGCATCGCGCATGAAGGGACGGTCCGTTTGGATCATTTTTGGTTGGTTTTACTCAGTATTTTGCTCATCGCCTTGTGGTTTATCTATATCAAAAAACCCGGGGATACGCATGTCGGCCATATCGTGGTTGTGGTCAGAGAAGGCTTGAAAAAGCAGGGCATTTCCGATCAGGACATTCAATCTTATATCGGCTCGCAGGCCTTCATCAAAGACCTCAAAGCCAGCAATCTGAAACTGAGCGATGAAATCTCGGCTGCCCGCATCATCAGCAATTTCAACGAGGCGCTGGCCATAAAAACCGCCCGCGCGCTCAAAGCCAAGGCTGCGTCTTAAAGACCTGACTATGCGTTCTTGCCAAGACCCCCGACCATGGTTGGGCAGGCATAGGGGCGCGTTTGTGCTAAACAAGACCAGAAGTGCCAGAAATCCCTGTGAGAGCTTTGTAAACCGCATGTCCGACCCAACGATCACGCCCCAAAGCCCACCCTCCCGTTTTATCTTGTTGCGCATGGTCTGGTCGCATCGCTGGTTTGGTTTGGCTGTTTTGATCGTCGTGGGTCTGGCTGGCTGGCAGCTTGCCCGTGCTCTGCTCGGGCCCGTGGTGGTGGTGGATCCGGTGCGCCGCGACAGTCTGGTGCAGTCGGTGGTAGCCAGCGGGCATTTTGAAACCCCGTATCGGGTCGAGATCGGCAGCCAGATCACAGGCATCATTGCCGATGTTGTGGTCAGAGAGGGCGAGCGGGTCAAAGCGGGTCAACCGCTTATCCGGTTGGAAGACAGCGAGCTCAAAGGCGTTGTGGTGCAGGCGCAAGGCGCTTTGGAACAGGCGCAGGCACATGTCAGGCAATTGGCCGAAATGACCTTGCCGACTGCCCGCGAGACGCTGTCAGGCGCACAGGCGACCTTGCAGGATGCTCAAAGTACTTATGAGCGCACCGCCCGTTTGAATGCCAATGGCTATGCGCCGCGCTCGGCATTGGACGAGGTGCAGAAAAATCTTGATCTCGCCAAGGCGCAAATGCGCAGCGCGCAATTGCAAATTTTCAATGCCAGTCCGGGGGGCAGTGATTATGTCTATGCCCAGACGCAAGTCGCACAAGCCCGCGCAACGCTCGACACGGCCCTGTCGCGTTTGTCTTATGCCACCATTGTGGCGCCGCGCGACGGGGTTTTGATCCGCCGCAGTGTCGAACAGGGCAGTGTCGCCCAGCCGGGCAAAGTCTTGTTGGTGTTGGCACCGGATGGGGAAACCCAATTGGTGATTGATATTGACGAGCGCAATCTCGGATTGATCGCTTTGGGCCAAACAGCGGTCGCCTCGGCCGATGCCTATCCCGACCAGCGATTTGCGGCCAAGATTTCCTATATCAATCCGGCGGTGGATATTGCGCGGGCCTCTGTTCAGGTGAAATTGAATGTGCCGGAACCGCCCGCTTATCTCAGGCAGGATATGACGGTCTCGGTGGATGTCGAAGTTGCCCGCCGCGACAGCACCCTCATCCTGCCATGGCGTGCGGTGCGCGACGGGATCTCGACCGCGCCGTGGATTTTGGGCATTCGTGACGGCCATGCCTATAAGCAGCCGGTCAGGCTCGGCATGCGCGGTGTGGCCTATGCCGAAATTCTGGAGGGTGCACAGGAGGGCGAAGCGGCCATTCCGATGGGCGCGGGGGTCTTGGTCGGACAAAAAGTGAGGGCCTTGGTCCCATGAAATATGGATTGCCCTTTGAATGGATTGTCGCCGTCCGCTTTTTATATGAAGGACGCTTGCAAACTTTATTTATCATCGGCGGCATTGCCATTGGCGTTGGTGTCATTGTGTTCATGTCGGCCATGCTGGCGGGGCTAGAGGCCAATTTTCTCAAACGTGTTTTAACCACCCAGCCGCATATTCAGGTGGTGGCCATGGATCAGGTGGCGCGACCTTTGCGTGATCCCCGACAGCAAACCGAAGATGCCATCATCCAAAAGCCGACGCAGCGCGTTGTCTCGATTGATCAGTGGCAAAGCATATTGCAGCAATTGCGCGCCCAGCCCGACATTGTCACGGTGTCGCCCACTGTGGCGGGGTCGGCCTTTGCCATACGTGGCGAGGCCAGTCGTTCGGTGACATTGACAGGCATCGAGCCGCAAACCTATTTCCAGATCGTGAAAATTCCCGATTATCTCGTGGCCGGTGAGGCCCGTCTGGCCAGCGACATGGTGATGATTGGCTTTGAGCTTGCCAATGATCTCGGCGCTAAAGTCGGAGACAAGATCAATGTCAGTTCGGCCTCGGGCGGCAGGCAGGTTTTGACCGTGTCGGCCTTGCTTGATTTTGGCAATAAAGGCGCCAATCAGCGCAGCGCCTTCGTGACTTTGCGCAGCGCGCAATCTCTGCTGGGCATGATCGGGGGGGTCACAACGCTTGATGTCACGGTGCAAGATATTTATGCCGCTGAAATCATCGCCCAGCATATCGCCTCTGCCAATCAAGTGGTGGCCGATAGCTGGATCAAAACCAATGCGCAATTTTTCACCGCCGTGCAGGCGCAAAAATCAACCAATACTTTGATCCGTTTATTTGTCGGCTTGTCGGTGGCCTTCGGCATTGCTGCCGTTTTGGTTGTCTCGGTGATCCAGCGTTCGAAAGAGGTGGGGATCTTGCGCGCCATGGGCACAACACGCGGCCAGATCATGCGGGTCTTTTTGCTGCAAGGCGGATTGCTGGGGTTTGCGGGCTCGGTCGGCGGCGCTCTACTCGGGGCCATTGCCCTTTATTACTGGCATGCTTTGGCCCGTCAGGCGGATGGCAGCGAATTATTCCCGCTTATTTTGGAGCAACAACTGTTTGTCTATACGGCGGTTCTGGCAACCCTCACCGGTTTGCTGGCCGCCACCGCACCCGCTGTGCGGGCTGCGAAACTTGATCCCGTGGTGGCCATCCGTGGGTGAGCCGATTTTACAACTCGAAAACATCTGTAAGATCTATAATCAGGGCGAGCCCTCCGAAGTCGCTGTTTTGCGCGAGATCAATCTGTCCTTCTACAAAGGTGAATTCGTCGCCATTATGGGCCCGTCAGGTTCGGGCAAAAGCACGCTCTTGAACATTATCGGGCTTTTGGATCGCCCGACCACGGGCCGTCTGTTCATTCATGGCCAAGACACGCAAAGCCTTGACGATCACGCCTTGACGCAATTGCGCGGGCACAGCATCGGCTTTGTGTTTCAATATCATTATTTGATTTCAGCCTTCACTGCGCTTGAAAATGTGATGATGCCCTTGCTGGCCGATCAGGGCTTTCCCGATGCTGCCATGAAGGCACGCGCCCGCTTCTTGCTCGCGCAAGTGGGCTTGGAAAAATGGATGGATCAGCTGGCAACCAAAATGTCGGGGGGGCAACAACAACGCGTCTCGCTGGCGCGCGCTTTGGCCATGAATCCCGATATATTATTGGCTGATGAACCCACCGGCAATCTCGATACGCAATCCGCCGATGCCGTCTTTGCGTTGATGCGTCGGATCAACCAGCAAAACGGTACCTGCTTTATCATTGTCACTCATAATCATGATCTCGCCGCATTATGTGACCGGATCATTACAGTGGTGGATGGACAGATTCAGACAGGCGCGCCTGTGTCACGGACGTGAGCGATGCCTGCGCCCAATATCAACACGCAGACCATGCGTCTTTTAACCGCGCAGGATCGTGATCCATTCTTGTCGCATTTGCTGCGCCTTGGCCCCAAAGGGCGGTATTATCGTTTTTCAATGACACAGACTGACGACATGGTCAGGGCCTATGTCGCGCGCACCTTTCAACCGGCCAATGTCTATATCGGCTATTTCGATCAGGACATTTTGCGCGGCGTGGTTGAAATCCATTGCATGGATGACGCGTGTCACAAAGCCGAATTGGCCTTCAGCATCGAATGGGGCTTTCGAGGCAAAGGCCTTGGCGCACAGCTCTTTGTGGCAGCTTTAGAGGAGGCGCGCCGCCGTTCGGTGAGGCTTTTGCACATTCATTGTCTGGCTCATAATTTCGCCATGCTTGCCTTGTTGCGCCGCTTCCATGCACGCCTGCAGTTTGAAGACAATGAGGTCTCAGCCGAATTGGCGTGTTGAAGACAATAATGTCTTGGCCGAACTGGCGTGGTGAAGGCACCGAGGTGTTGGCCGAACTTATGTGTTGAAGAATTTTCGCAGTGTGGTTTTTTGTGTTCAAGCAATACCGCCTTCGTTTTCCCCTCCCACCGCGTCATTGCGAGCGGCTGCGGAGCAGGCGCGAAGCAATCCAGAAAAAACACCGCGGCTTCGCGATCAAGCCTCAAAGAGTGGATTGCCGTGAATGCCCAATAAAGAGTGGATTGCCGCGCCGTCTTCGACGGCTCGCAATGACGCAGTATTGGTTGGCTTTAAAAAGTTTTCACCCCGTCATTGCGAGCGACTGCGCAGTGGGCGGGAAGCAATCCAGAAAAAATACAGCACCTTTCCCACGGGGCATGAAGCGTTTACGCGTGAGGCGTTGGTGGTGGTGGGTCGCCGGCCACTTTTGCGGCATAGGCCTCGGCTTCGCCGTAATCGGTAAAATTCTTGTAGCGCGGATGCGATCCTTTCAACCGCTTGGCATGTTTGATCGGGCACCAATAGGCCTCGGTGAGCGAGGCAATTTCACGCGTATAGCCGATCAATCCATTGGCATAGCTGCAAAAGGCACAATTGATTTTTTCGATCAGATTCAAATAAGCGAGATGATGCCGGTCAAAGCTGATGTAATCATGGCGGTGGACTTTTTCGATTTTGTAAATCGGAAAACAAACGGCCTGATAGAGGCTTACAAAGAGATCAAGCATCAGCAGCGGAATGATCAGCGCATAAATAAAGGGGGCTGATAAAACAACCATGGGCCGTGCCGAGCGGATATAGGGCCATAATTTGGTTTTGAGCTCCTGATGGCGGCGGATGATCTCTTCT
>CAIJVU010000080.1 GCA_903824185.1 uncultured Hyphomicrobiales bacterium | reverse complement strand
ATTTCTGCCTGACTTTGGCATAATGTCCAAGACAGGAGAGACCCATGAGCAGACGTCCCCGCCGGAACCATAGCCCTGCATTTAAAGCAAAAGTTGCGTTGGCAGCGATCAAAGCCGAAAAGACGCTGGCAGAACTAGCCGCACAGTTTGACGTGCATCCCAACCAAATCACATCTTGGCGCTCTCAACTCTTAGAAGGGGCTGCCGATGTTTTCGGTGATGAACCGAAACCTGATCCTGCGACCGCCGTTGATCTTAAATCACTCCATGCCAAGATCGGAGAGCTGACGCTTGCCAATGATTTTTTGTCCGGAGCGCTCGGGAAGGCAGGACTATTACCGAGCGCAAAACGATGATCGATCAAACCCATAGATTATCGATCACCAAACAGGCCCGGATCCTGAGCATCAGTCGTGGCAGCGTCTATTATCAGGCAGAACCGGTCTGTGAGGCCGATCTGGGTCTGATGAGACGGATAGATCAGTTGCATCTGGATTACCCGTTTGCGGGAAGCCGGATGCTGCAGAGCTTTCTTGTGCGCGAAGGCTTCCGGATTGGTCGCCTTCACGTCAGGACCTTGATGAAACGGATGGGAATCGAGGCGATTTATCGCCGTCCCCATACATCAAAACCCGCCCCAGGCCATAAAATCTATCCCTATCTGTTGCGTCATCTTGTGGTGGAACGTCCCAATCAGGTCTGGGCGATGGATATCACCTACATTCCGATGGCACGAGGGTTTGTCTATCTCGCCGCGGTTGTCGACTGGTTTAGCCGCAAGGTTCTCGCATGGCGTGTATCCATCACGCTCGATACCGCGTTTTGTCTTGAGGCCGTCGAGGAGGCTCTGGCACGCTATGGAAAGCCCGAGATGTTCAATACCGATCAAGGCAGCCAATTTACCAGCTTTGCCTTTACAGACCTGCTCAACAAACATGACATCACGATCAGCATGGATGGAAAAGGGGCTTGGCGCGACAATGTTTTTGTCGAGCGGCTTTGGCGCACCATCAAATATGAGGAGGTCTATTTGCGGGCATACAACACTGTGCCGGAGGCCCGCGCTTCACTCGGACGCTACATCGACGGCTTCTATAATGCTAAACGACCCCATTCCAGCCTTGACAGAAAAACTCCCGATGAGGCCTACTTCAACCCGCTCCCCGCAATCCAGCAGGCAGCATGACAAAGGCAGAAATCCACTTATCAAGACACGCTGATCTGTTCAAACAAACCGAGCCACTTCTTCGCTACGCTCGCAATGACGCGGGGTAGGGCGATGGGGCTTCTGATTGCGCCGCTTGGCTCGTTTTTATATCAACAATCACAGTCCCGCCTCATCGCGCGTGTTTCCTTATTAGCACTCACACTCCCGCGTCATCGCGCGTGTTTCCCTATTAGCACTCACACTCCCGCGTCATCGCGAGCGCTTTTCTTGTTGCACTCACTCTCCCCCGTCTCGCGTCATCGCGAGCGTTTTCCTTGTTGCAATCAATCGCACCCAGTTCCGCGTCATCGCGAGCGGCGGAACGCCGCGTGGCGATCCATGGTTTGGCTAGTGATTGATAGGGTTGTTTAAGACTGGATTGCTTCGCTGCGCTCGCAATGACGCGGGGTGGGGTAGGGGCTAAGGGAGTCCATTGGCGAAGATATGAAGAAAGACACTGGCGCGTTGTTGAACGCCTGTGTGGCTATTTGTTCTCAGGCTTGAGAAATGCTAAAGGGGCGCAGCAAAGTCTTGGTTTGCGGTCAAGCCGCCACTCAGGACAACACTACCGCTTTGGACAACCCATCTACTCCGGATCACCCCGCCATTCTCGACACGCCTTCCACTCTGAAAACCCCTTCCACGCGCGACACCCCGCCCCACAGGACAATGAGGTCTGATATGATGCACATCACTTGGTATGGACATTCGGCTTTTCGGCTCGATTTTGCAGGCAAATCTGTGCTGATCGATCCGTTTTTCACCGGCAATCCGGCCTTTACCAGTGATCGGGCGCAAGCGATCAAGGGCGTGAGCCATATTCTGATCACCCATGGCCATGGCGACCATGTCGGGGATGCCTTGGCGATTGCCGCCGAAAATGACGCAACCGTTATCTCCAATTATGAAATTTGTGTCTGGCTGGCAGCGCAAGGCTTGAAAAAATACGACCCGATGAACAGCGGCGGCACGATCCATCTCGATGGCTTTGCGGTGTCCATGGTCAAGGCCGACCATTCCTCGGCGCATTTTGACGGTGCCAACGGGGTGCCCTTGGGCAATCCGAACGGCGTGATTGTGAAGCCCGAAGGCGGACAATCGGTCTATCACATGGGCGATACCGATATTTTCGGTGATATGGCCCTGATCCAAGAAATCCACCAGCCGCAGATCGGTCTGGTGCCGATTGGCGACCGCTTCACCATGGGGGGCGCTGTGGCGGCCCTTGCGGTCAAACGCTATTTCGCCTTTGAAACCGTCATTCCCTGCCATTACGGCACGTTTGGCCTGTTGGATCAGACCCCTGACCACTTCATTGCGGGTCTCAAAGACAGCAAAACCAAGGTTTTGGTGCCCGAAAAAGGCCAGAAGGTCGCGGTTTAAGCCTATTTGGGCGGGCGCTTGAGGCAGGCCGTGCCGGAATGTCGGCGACCTTTGCGGCGGCTGATGTTGCGGCGCCCTGTCCGCAAGTGCTAGAAGAACGCGATGACTCGGCGAAATCGGGGCTGTTTCGGCAGCCATCTTGTTTTTGCTGGGTTTTTTGCCGTTTTTGATTTGTGACTTCACGCAGTTTCGGAGCCCCCTATGTCCGTTGATCAGGCGACCGTCCGTCGTATTGCCCATCTCGCGCGCATCCGTGTCACAGAGGACGAGGTGCCGCATTTGCAAGGCGAGCTCAATGCCATACTCGATTTCGTGGCGCAGCTCGATGAGGTGAGTGTGGAGGGCGTCGAGCCCATGACCTCTGTCACCCCCATGCAGATGAAAAAGCGCGTCGATGTGGTCAATGACGGCTTTATGGCCGACAAGGTCACGGCCAATGCGCCCGCCGCCGATGATCACTTTTTCACCGTGCCGAAAGTGGTGGAGTAGGCCATGACCGTGCGCATTGCCATTGAGCAGCCTTTGCAAGATGACATTCGCGGGCTGATTGCCGAACTCAATGCCTATCTCTTGTCGCTTTTTCCGCCCGAGGTCTGTTCGCATATGACGGTCGAACAAATGAACCAGCCGGACACAACCGTGTTCATCGCCCGCGATGCGCAGGGCGTGCCGGTCAGTTGTGGCGCTTTGCGCCGCCATGCAGGCGGCATCGGCGAGGTCAAGCGCATGTATACGCGGCCCGCTTTGCAGGGACAGGGCATTGGCGGGCGCATTCTTGCCCAGATCGAGGATCTGGCGCGCGCCGAGGGCTTGGGGCATTTGGTGCTGGAGACCGGACAGGGCTTGTTCGCCGCATGGCATGTCTATGAACGCGCGGGCTTTCACCGCTGCGGGCCGGTGCTGACCTATCCCGATATTCCGACATCTGTTTTTTTATGAAAAATCGCTGGGAGGTGTGTCTTCCGGTGATCTGAGGCCAGACAGGACCGTTGCATGAGCGAATTGATTGACTTGACTTTGGCTGAGGCGCGCGATGCGCTGAAGGCAAAAACCATTTCCGCCGTGGATCTGACCAAGGCGCATGTGAAGGCCATGGAAGAGGCGCGGGCGCTCAATGCCTATGTGCTGGAAACGCCCGATCAAGCGCTGGCCATGGCGAAAGCATCCGACGACAAATTGGCGCGCGGCGATGCAGGCCCGCTGGAAGGTCTGCCTTTGGGCATCAAAGACCTCTATGCCACCGATGGCGTGCGCACGACCGCTTGTTCCAAAATTCTGGATGGGTTTGTGCCGCGTTATGAATCCACCGTCACCAGCCAGTTATGGCGCGATGGCGCGGTGATGTTGGGCAAACTCAACAATGACGAATTTGCCATGGGCTCGTCCAACGAGACCTCGGCCATGGGGCCGGTGGTGTCCCCATGGGCACCGCCAAATTGGGACAAGGCGCGATTGGCCACAGCCCTGAAAGGCGACAAAAAAGGCTTGCTGGTGCCGGGCGGCTCGTCGGGCGGATCTTCTGCTGCGGTGGCGGCACGCTTGTGCCTCGGGGCCACGGCAACCGATACCGGCGGCTCCATCCGGCAGCCCGCTGCCTTCACCGGAACGGTCGGGATCAAGCCGACGTATGGCCGATGCTCGCGCTGGGGCATTGTGGCCTTTGCCTCCTCGCTCGATCAGGCGGGGCCGATTGCCCGCACGGTGCGCGACAATGCCATTTTATTGCGCTCGATGGCAGGGCATGATCCCAAAGATACAACCTCGGTGGATCGTGCGGTGCCCGATTATGAAGCGGCGGTGGGCCGCTCTGTGAAAGGCATGACCATCGGGATCCCGAAAGAATATCGCGTTGATGGCATGTCGGCGGAAATCGAGGCCTTGTGGCAAAAGGGTATTGGCTTTTTGCGCGATGCGGGTGCCAAGATTGTCGATGTCTCATTGCCCCACACCAAATATGCGCTGCCTGCCTATTACATTGTGGCGCCTGCCGAAGCCTCGTCCAATCTCGCGCGCTATGACGGTGTGCGTTACGGCTTGCGCGTCGATGGCAAAGACATTGCGGAGATGTATGAAAACACCCGCGCGGCTGGCTTTGGCAAAGAAGTGCGCCGCCGTATCATGATCGGCACCTATGTTTTGTCGGCGGGCTATTATGACGCCTATTATGTCCGCGCGCAGAAAATCCGCACGCTGATCAGGCAGGATTTCGAAACGGTTTACCATGCGGGTGTCGATGCGATTTTGACGCCTGCGACGCCGTCACCGGCCTTTGGCATCGGGGAAATGGGCTCTGCCGATCCTGTGGAAATGTATTTGAACGACATCTTCACCGTCACCGTAAATATGGCGGGCCTGCCGGGTCTGGCTTTGCCGGCCGGCACATCGGATCAGGGGCTGCCCTTGGGCTTGCAATTGATCGGTCGTCCCTTTGACGAAGAGGCCTTGTTCGCACTGGGCGAGGTGATCGAGCAGGCGGCGGGATCCTTCGCGCCCGCCGAAAAATGGTGGGTCTGAGATCATGCTGACATGGGAAAAGGTGCTGACCGATCTTGTGCCTTTTCACATGCTGATCCTCTATGCCTTCATCGATCCTCTGGTTGTGGTGATCGGGGTATGGATGGGCTGGCGGGCTGATCAGGCGGGCAAGCTGATTTTGGCGGGGCCGTCGGCGGCCCTGTCGGGGATTACGATGGGGTTTTTGATGCACCAGCTGGGTGGCAGCTGGTTTGAAGGGGGCTTCCTCTTCGGGGGTGCCCATGCCTTTTTCAGGGTATTGGGCGGATTTTTCTGGGCGGGACTGGGCTATATCGCCCATGCGCTCAAAGGCAGAGATGGAATGGAAAGCGAGCACGAAGGTCATGAACGCAACACTTGATCCCAAGAAGCTGATTTCTGGTGCAACCGGTGACTGGGAAGTCGTGATCGGCATGGAAATCCATGCGCAGGTCACCTCCCATTCGAAATTGTTTTCAGGCGCGTCGACGGCCTTTGGCGGCGATCAGAACGCCCATGTGTCGCTGGTGGATGCGGCCATGCCCGGCATGTTGCCCGTCATCAACGAGGAATGTGTGAAACAGGCGGTGCGCACCGGATTGGGGCTCAATGCCGCCATCAATTTGCGCTCGGTGTTTGACCGCAAAAATTATTTCTATCCCGATCTGCCGCAGGGCTACCAGATCAGCCAGTATAAATATCCGATTGTCGGGGAAGGAATTGTTCTCGTTGATTTGCCCGATGGCTCGCAGATCACGGTTGGGATCGAGCGTTTGCATCTCGAACAAGATGCCGGCAAATCCTTGCATGACCAGCATCCGACCATGAGCTATGTCGATTTGAACAGGTCAGGCGTGGCTTTGATGGAAATCGTCTCCAAGCCCGATCTGCGCTCCTCAGAGGAGGCGCGTGCTTATGTCACCAAATTGCGCACCATTTTGCGCTATCTCGGCACCTGTGACGGCAATATGGATGAAGGCTCGTTGCGGGCCGATGTGAATGTGTCGGTGCGCCGTCCGGGTGATGCTTTGGGCACGCGCTGCGAAATCAAGAATGTGAATTCCATCCGCTTCATTGGGCAGGCCATTGAAACGGAGGCCCGCCGCCAGATTGCCATTATCGAAGATGGCGGCACGATCGATCAGGAGACGCGGTTGTTTGACCCCTCCAAAGGGGAAACACGCTCGATGCGCTCGAAAGAAGAGGCGCATGATTACCGCTATTTCCCTGATCCCGATTTGCTGCCGCTGGAATTTGATCAGGCCTTTGTCGATGCCTTGAAAGCGGAATTGCCGGAATTGCCGGATGCCAAAAAAGCCCGCTTCATGAAAGATTACGGCCTGCCGCCCTATGATGCCGGTGTCTTGGTGGCAGAGCGTGTGCAGGCGGATTATTTCGAAGCGGTGGCCAAAGGCCGCGATGGCAAAATGGCCGCCAATTGGGTGATCAATGAATTGTTCGGCCGTCTGAACAAAGAGGGCAAGGACATTGAAAAATCACCAGTCTCGGCGGAACAATTGGGCGCGATTGTCGATCTGATCGGCGAGGGCACCATTTCCGGCAAGATGGCGAAAGATCTGTTTGAGATCGTCTTTGTCGAGGGCGGAGATCCACGCCAGATCGTCACCGAACGGGGGATGATACAAGTCACGGATACGGGCGCGATCGAGGCGGCTGTTGATGCGGTGATGGCTCAAAATCCCGATAAGGTCGAACAGGCCCGTACCAAGCCCGGCATGTTGGGTTGGTTTGTCGGTCAGGTCATGAAACAGACCGGCGGCAAGGCCAATCCGCAAGCGGTGTCGGATATTCTCAAAGCCAAAATCGGCTTGGAGTAAGATCATCTTATTTTACGAATGCGGATCCGCTCCATTGGCGGGTCTGTGATTGTTCAATGTTGCCCATCACCATAACCTGAGAACGGAAAACATCATGTCTGCACGTTACGAACTTTATGGTCTTTATTTGTCGGGCCCCGCTTACAAAGTGGCGCTGATGCTGTCATTGGCGCATGAGCCCTTTGATTATGTGCATGTGAATTTGCGTGCAGGCGAACATAAAACCGATGCCTTCCGCGCCAAGAGCAAATTTGGTCAGGTGCCTTTGCTGGTTGATCATTCAAACGGCCAGCATGTGGTGCAGTCGATGGTGATCCTCGACTATCTCGCCGACAAGCTCGGTCAGTTCGGCGGTGCCTCTTTGGCAGAGCGCATCGAGGCACGGCAATGGATGGCATGGGGATGGGATCGCTTGTCGATCAATCTCTATCGCGCGCGCGCGGCCAAGCTCGGTTTCCGCCAGCTTGATCCTGCCACATTGGCTGTTTACGAGGCCGATGGCAAAGCAGCCCTTGAATGGCTCAATGACAGCCTGAAAGGCCGCACTTGGCTTGTGGGGGATCATGTGACCATGGCCGATATCGATTTGTACGGCACGGTGCGTTATGCGCCCGAAGGCGGGTTTGATCTCTCGGCCTATCCGCATGTCGAGGCATGGATGCAGCATTTCGAAGCG
Organism: uncultured Hyphomicrobiales bacterium; assembly: GCA_903824185.1. Taxonomy (GTDB): domain Bacteria; phylum Pseudomonadota; class Alphaproteobacteria; order Rhizobiales; family Beijerinckiaceae; genus CAIYZJ01. The sequence continues at coordinate 27,073 of CAIJVU010000080.1, read as the reverse complement.
CTCGACGGTTTTCAGCAAGCCGACGTGCTGATGCCTGCCCCCAAGGCCTGAGCCTAACCGCAAGCAAGAGAGACTGAGGGAGGCAATCATGACGCAAATGCCGATCACGATCCGTTTGGCGACCCGTGATGATTTGCCTGCCCTTGTCGGGTTGCATGCCGCCGATGGATTGGGCGGACATGGCGATGTGTGGTCAACCGAAACACAGGCCCTATACGAAAAGGCCTTTGCAGAAATTGACGCCCATCCCGATCATCACCTCTATGTTGCGGAGGCAGGCGGCGATGTGGTCGGCACCTTTATGCTGTCGCGTCTGCCCGGCATCACGGGGCGTGGCAAGCCGCATGTGGAATTGCGTTCGGTGCAAGTCGATCAGAGCAAGCGCTCGATGGGGATTGGCGCTTTGCTGGTCGCTTATGCGGAAAAAGAGGCGCAACGCATGGGAGCCTCTGCTTTGGAATTAACGTCCAACCTGAAACGCGTCGATGCGCATCGTTTTTATGAGCGGCTTGGCTTTGCCAAAAGCCATGCGGGCTTCAAGAAAAAATTTGTCTGAGGGCTGTGGCCAACCATGAGGCGTTGTCGCCTTTACTTGGTCGGGCTCCAGACATCGTCATCACAAATCACGCCGCCAAACACGCAGCCTTTCATTTTGATGAGACCGTCAGACCCCAATTCCAATGTGCCGTCATAGGTGCGGCCGTCATCGGGGTTATAGAGTGAGCCTTGATATTTGTTGGGGGCGGTTTGTTGCAGATTGTGGAAAATTTCCAAGCCCAGCATCGGGCGCTTTTTGAGCTCCTGATCGACATTTTCGCGGTCACGCTTGGGCTTGCCGTCGGTGTCATTGGGTTCTTTGAGCCAGGTAATTGTGCCGCACAGGCCTTTTTCGCAACGGGTAATGCGGATTTTGGCTTCCCCGTCAGCGGTGAGCCAGAGCCCGACGGGGTCTGCCGCGCGGGCCGGAAGTGACGCAAGGATCGAAAAAAAACCTGCCAGCAGCAGGACAAAGGCGTTCAGACAGGGGCGACGCATCAAGACAAAATCCTTTAACCAAAGCGAACCCTTGCCTTTTAAGGACAAGGCCACGGGCCTGCAAGCGGCAAATGCTCCCAAAAATGAGTGGTTGCGAGGGAAATCCGGCATTCTCGCTTGACCTTGCGGGTCCGAGACCTTAGGAAACCCCTTATGGAGACGTGGCCGAGAGGCTGAAGGCACTCGTTTGCTAAATGAGCAAGCCCAGAAATGGGCTTCGAGGGTTCGAATCCCTCCGTCTCCGCCACTATCTCACCCTTGTTGTTCGAAGCCTTGTTCGTCTGTTGCGCTTGTTTGCGGAACAGGAACGCTTTTTGCGTTTTGGTGTTCGTTCGAGATTTTGGAATTCTGCTTTTCAGATCCATTGAGTGACAGGGGCGCGATGTCTGTGATGTCGGATGGTGTCTTTCAAATGTGCCTGAAAATTGATCAGCGCATGGGAAGACATGAGGGCCGAACACAGCTGTTTGAAAAGCCGATCCTGTCTTTGAACAAAACCTGAAGGCATGCGTGGTCCCGAGAGTTGACGCTGACATGTTAAGGTCTTGATCCCGGACAGGTTGTGATGGCCTATGCACTTGACGCAAGGCAGTTGTGTCTTGCAAGAAGTTGTGATCTATATTCCACGCACTGGAGCCAATAAGAACTCCGGATATTCTCGTGAAACGCAGACAAGCATTAGGGCTATTATGGCATTATCTGGGGACATCATTCTCGAAACGCATGGTCTGACCAAAGAATTCAAAGGATTCGTTGCGGTCAAAAACGTGAATATTCAGGTCAAGCGCGGAACGATCCATGCGATCATCGGGCCCAATGGTGCGGGCAAGACCACCTGTTTCAATCTTCTCACCAAGTTTTTGCAGCCGACCAGCGGCACCATCACCTATAAGGGTCGCGATATCACCTCTTATGCGGCGGCGGATGTGGCGCGTTTGGGCTTGGTGCGGTCGTTCCAGATTTCGGCGGTGTTTCCGCATTTCACGGCGCTTGAAAATGTCCGCGTGGCTTTGCAGCGCCAGCGGGGCGGCTCCTTTGATTTCTGGCGTTCGGAAAAGCTGTTGAAGGACTATGACGAGAAGGCGCGCGAGCTGCTCAATGATGTCGGTTTGCTGGCCTTTGAAAATGTGCCCGCGGTTGAATTGGCCTATGGCCGCAAGCGCGCTTTGGAAATTGCCACGACTTTGGCGCTCGATCCGGAAATGATTTTGCTGGATGAGCCGACAGCGGGCATGGGGCATGAGGATGTCGAGCGCATTGCCGCGCTGGTCAAGCGCGTGGCGCATAACAAAACCGTGTTGATGGTGGAACATAATCTTTCGGTTGTGTCGGGTCTGTCAGACCAGATTACGGTTCTGGCGCGCGGCGAGGTTTTGGCGGAGGGGGATTACCAGACCGTGTCATCCGATCCGCGCGTGGTGGAAGCATATTTGGGGACGGCACATGCATAAGGCACAAGCACCCATGCTCAGTGTTCGTAATCTCGAAGCGTGGTATGGTGAATCCCACATTCTTCATGGCGTCGGCATCGATGTGCGCGAAGGCGAAGTGGTCACCTTGCTGGGCCGCAACGGCGCGGGCAAAACCACCACCATCAAATCCATCATGGGCATGGTGAACAAGCGTTCGGGCTCCGTGTCCTATGAGGGGCAGGAGATCATCTCTTGGCCGTCCAACAAGATCGCGCGGGCGGGCATTGCGATTTGCCCCGAAGAGCGCGGGATTTTTTCCTCGCTCAATGTGCAGGAAAATCTGTTGCTGCCGCCGCAAGTGCGGGCCGGTGGCTTGTCGGTGGATGAGATCTATACGCTGTTTCCGAATTTGAAAGAGCGGATGTATTCGCAAGGCACCAAATTGTCGGGCGGCGAGCAGCAGATGTTGGCGATTGCCCGCATCTTGCGCACCGGTGCGCGCTTGTTGTTGCTTGACGAGCCGACCGAGGGTTTGGCACCCGTTATCATCCAGCAAATTGCCGTGACCATCAAACGCCTGAAGGAAGCAGGTTTCACCATTTTGCTGGTGGAACAGAATTTCCGTTTTGCGGCCACGGTGGCGGATCGCTTTTATGTGATGGAAAGCGGCCGCGTGATCGATGAAATTGAAAATACCAATCTGGAATCCAACCTCACGAAGTTGAATGAATATCTCGGTGTTTGATCGGGATCTGATGTGAAGACAAAGATGTATCAGGGAGAAGTCACAATGAAAAAACTCTATCAAACCATGTTGGCAGGAGCGTTTCTCGCTGTTGCGGCTGTGCCGGCTTATGCGCAGCAATATTCCGGCCCGCCCTTGAAGCTTGGCGTGTTGTCGGACATGTCCGGCCTTTATGCCGATTTGTCGGGTCCGGGTTCGGTGATTGCCGCTAAATTGGCGATCGAGGATTTCGGTGCGGCGGCCAAGGGCATGAAGGTCGAAGTCATCGGCGGTGACCACCAGAACAAGGCGGATGTCGGCGCGTCTATTGCGCGTCAATGGTATGATCAGGACGGCGTGGACGTGATCCTCGACGTGCCCAATTCCGCAGTCGCTCTTGCGGTCAACGACATCACCAAAGAAAAGAACAAGATCTTTTTGAATTCGGGTGCCGCGTCCTCCGATCTCACCGGTTCCAAATGCACCCCCAACACCATTCACTGGGCCTATGACACCTGGATGCTCGCAAACGGCACCGGCAAGGCGCTGGTGAAACAAGGCGGCGATACATGGTTCTTCCTCACTGCCGATTATGCTTTCGGTTATGCGCTTGAGCGTGACACCTCTGCTGTGGTGCAGAAAGAAGGCGGCAAGGTTGCAGGCTCCGTGCGCGTGCCTTTGAACACGCAGGACTTCTCGTCCTTCCTGCTGCAAGCACAGGCCTCCAAAGCCAAAGTGATCGGCTTGGCCAATGCGGGCGGCGATACCACCAATTCGATCAAGGGTGCGGCTGAATTTGGCATCACCAAAGCCGGTCAGAAACTGGCCGGTCTGTTGGTCGATATCAATGACGTGCATGCGCTCGGCCTGCCGGTGGCGCAAGGCCTGACCTTCACCGATGGCTGGTATTGGGACACCAATGATGACACCCGCAAATTTGCCGAGCGTTTCTCCAAACTCAATAACGGCAAATATCCCGGTAAGATCCATGCCGGTGTCTATTCCTCCGTCTATCATTATCTGAAAGCCGTTTATGCCATCAATGCCAAGGCCGATGGGGCAACGGTTGTGAAGAAGATGAAGGAACTGCCAACCGAAGACAGCGTGATGGGCAAGGGCACGGTGCGTGTCGACGGCCGTCAGATCCACCCCGTCTATCTGGTTGAAGTCAAGAAGCCCGAAGAATCCAAGAAGCCTTGGGATTACTATAAAATCCTGACCACCATCCCGGCCGACGAAGCCTTCCGTCCGCTCAAAGACGGTGGTTGCTCGCTGGTCAACTGATCGGACAACCTCAGACAACAGGCGGGACTGAACCACTCAGTCCCGCCCTTTCCTGCATCAAAAGAGAAGACGCATGATCGAGATTTTCGGTATCAGTTCACAGGCCTTGTTCGGTCAATTATTGATCGGCCTGATCAATGGTGCATTTTACGCCATGTTGAGCCTTGGGCTCGCCGTGATTTTCGGCATGCTCAACATCATCAATTTCTGCCACGGCGCCCTTTATATGATCGGCGCCTTTGTGGCGTGGATGCTGCTGAACTGGCTGGGCATCGGCTATTGGTGGGCCTTGCTGATCTCCCCCATCATCACGGGGGCTTTGGGTGTTGTGATCGAGCGGCTGTTTTTGCAACGTCTGCGTGATCTCGATCATCTTTATGGCCTGTTGCTGACCTTCGGTCTGGCCTTGATTTTGGAAGGCGTGTTCCGCCAGAATTTCGGCGCGTCCGGTCTGCCTTACCGCATCCCGCCAGAGCTGACGGGCGGCACCAATCTCGGCTTCATGTTCCTGCCCAATTACCGCGCATGGGTGATTGTTCTGTCCTTGTTCGTGTGCTTGGGGACATGGTTTGCCATTGAATATACACGGCTTGGCTCTTATCTGCGGGCCGCCACTGAAAATCCGGCCCTTGTGCAGGCTTTCGGTGTCAATGTGTCGCGCATGATCACCCTGACCTATGGCTTCGGGGTGGCGCTGGCTGCCATTGCCGGTGTGCTGGCCGCACCCATCTATCAGGTCAGTCCCTTGATGGGATCGAATATCATTATTGTCGTCTTCGCCGTGGTGGTGATCGGCGGCATGGGGTCCATTCTGGGATCGATTGTCACGGGCTTTGGTCTGGGCATCGCGGAAGGATTGACCAAGGTTTTTTATCCAGAGGCGTCCAGCACCGTGATTTTCGTCATTATGGCGATTGTCTTGCTGATCCGCCCGTCTGGTTTGTTTGGAAAGGGAGCTTGAGACCATGTCTGCACATGCTGGCACAACGGCCTCATCATCCGCAGCGGCTCCTTTGAGTTGGAAGCCTTTTGCTGTTTTGGCTATTTTTCTGATTATCGGCCCGTCGCTGATTTATCCGGTCTTCCTGATGAAGGCCTTATGCTTCGCCCTGTTCGCCTGCGCCTTTAATATCCTGTTGGGCTTTACGGGTCTGTTGTCCTTTGGTCACGCCGCCTTTTTGGGCATGGCAAGCTATGTCAGCGCGCATGCGGCCAAAGTGTGGGGCTTGACGCCGGAACTGGCGATCTTGTTCGGCACCGCGATTGCCATGGTGCTGGGTCTTGTCATCGGCATGCTGACCATCCGCTCGCGCGGCATTTATTTTTCCAATATCACGTTGGCCTTTGCGCAGATGGTGTTTTTCTTCTGCTTGCAGGCCAAATTCACCGGCGGTGAAGACGGCATCCAAAGCGTGGCGCGTGGCCGCCTGTTCGGCTTGATCAGCCTGCAGTCGGATATGGTCATGTATGCCTTTGTCGCGGTGATTTTCTTCCTGTCGTTCTTGCTGATTTACCGCATCATCCATTCGCCCTTCGGGCAGGTTTTGCGGGCCGTGCGGGAAAACGAGGCGCGCGCCACATCGCTCGGCTACAAGGTCGAACATTACAAATTGGCGGCCTTTGTGCTCTCGGCCACGCTGGTCGGACTGGCAGGGGCCGTGAAGGCCTTGGTGTTCCAATTGGCGAGTCTGACCGATGTCAGCTGGCAGATGTCGGGTGAAGTGGTGTTGATGACGCTTCTGGGCGGTGTCGGCACGATCTTTGGCCCCGCCGTCGGTGCGCTGGTCATTGTCTCCATGGAAAATTATCTCGCCGAACTCGGGTCATGGGTTACGGTGATCCAAGGCGTGATCTTTGTGCTCTGCGTCATGTTCTTCCGGCGCGGCATTGTCGGCACGCTGATGGATCTTTGGTCCAAGCGCAACGCGCATTAAGACCCGATCCTATCTTTGACGATCTTCACGCGGATGCGGGGCAGCCATGCCCCGCTTAGGCCTGACAGCGCACAGGATCTGCGCTAGGGGATACATCTCGTATAGGGGGTGTGATCCTGATGGCGTCTGATGTTGTTTTGATGGTTGCCGCCAAGCTTGCCTTGACCATGGGCATTGTGGTGACCGCCTCGCTGATGGTCGAGCGCGCAGGCCCCTTTATCGGCGCGATGATTGCCACGCTGCCGATTTCCGCAGGACCGGCTTTGGTGTTTTTGGGCCTTGATCACGGCCCTCTCTTTTTGGCCCAAAGCGCTGTGATGGCTTTGGTGACCAATGGCGCGAATGCGATTTTCGTTCTGGTTTATGCACGGCTTGCACAAAATCATCGATTGCTGGTGAGTCTTTCAGGCGCTTTGCTGGTTTGGGCTGTGCAAATTGCCTTGGCGCAAAGCATAGACTGGACCATTCCCACGGCCATGCTGGCCAATATCAGCGCTTATGTGATCGCCTTTTGGGGGCTGCGCGGCTTGCCCGTGGTGGAGAGTGTTCAGGGACGCCAACGCAAGATCTGGGAAATCCCGATGCGTGCCCTGATGGTCGGATCACTGGTTGGTTTTGTGATGGTGGCCGGTTTTGTGTTGGGGCCGGAGGCTGCGGGCTATGCCGCACCCTTTCCCATTGTGCTGAGCAGTCTGATCCTGATTTTGCATCCGCGCATTGGCGGACGCGCCACGGCCATGACCTTGTCCCATACCTTGTCGGGACTAATCGGTTTTGGTTTTGGCTTGGTGCTTTTGCACAGCGTGGTGCTTGCATGGGGTGTGGTGCCGGGATTGTTGAGCGGGCTTGCCTTTTGTTTGAGCTGGAATGCCGGATTGATTGTGGTGCAGCGCTTGAAAAGAGCACGGATCGCGGCCTGAGCCGATTGCCTTGAACGATAAAAGGCGCTTCAATCGCCTGTCATCGGAACAAGCGTCAAACGCAAGGGGCGGATATGGGTGAGGCTGGTCAATGTGTTGTGATCGAACAAGACGGGCCTTTGGCGCTTGTTGTGATTGATCATCCGCCTGTTAATGCAACGAGTGTGGCTGTGCGCGCGCAATTGCTGCAAGCCTTTGCACAGATTGATGCCGATGCCTCCGTTCAAGCGATTGTTTTGGCGGCGGCTGGTCGCACCTTCGTTGCGGGTGCGGATATTCGTGAATTTGATTTCCCCACGCAAGACCCGCATCTGCGCGATGTGGTGCAGGCGATTGAACATGTCGGCAAGCCTGTTGTGGCGGCCCTGCATGGCACCACATTGGGGGGCGGGTGCGAGATTGCTTTGGCGTGCCATGCGCGCGTCATCGATGCACAGGGAAAAATCGGTCTGCCTGAAGTCAAGCTCGGCCTGTTGCCGGGGGCGGGCGGCACACAACGCCTGCCGCGTTTGGTGGGCGTGATGGCAGCGCTTGATATGATCACCTCGGGCCGCATGGTGTCAGCCAAGGAGGCGCTTGCGCTTGGTTTGGTTGATCAGGTGGTTGCGACGGATCTGCGGGACGCCGCCAAGGAAAAAGCTTTATCGCTGATCGGCCAGCCCATCAGGCGCACTTCTGATTTGCCAGCGCCATCTTGCGTGCCTTCGGATTGCGATGCTTTTGTAAAGTCTGTGCAACAAAAGCTGCGCGGGCAAATCGCACCGCTGAAGGCCACCGAAATGGTGATGCTGTCCTCGACCACGCCCTTTGCCGAAGCGATCCGTTTGGAAAGCGAGGCATTTGAAGGCTTGAAACATTCGGCGCAATCCAAAGCCATGCGGCATGTGTTTTTTGCCGAACGGGCTGTGGGTCACCATCCCGATTTGAAGGGGATCACAACCGATCCCTTCACCTCGATTAGTGTGGTCGGGGCGGGGATGATGGGATCAGGCATCAGTGTGGCAGCGCTTGATGCGGGCTTGTCGGTCACCATGGTGGAAGCCAATGCGGACGCCTTGGAAAAAGGCATGGCACGGATCAGGGGGCTTTATGAGCGGGCAATCAAATCAGGCCGGATCAGCCAAGCGGTGATGGATGAGCGTCTGGCACGATTGACGGCGACCCATGATCTGGGTGCTTTGGCCCATCAGCCGCTTGTCATCGAAGCCATTTATGAAAATCAACAGGCCAAAAAGGATCTGTTGCAAAGGCTTGATGAGGTCATGGATGCCGCGGGCATTTTGGCCAGTAATACAAGCTATATCGATATCAATTTGTTGGCCGCCTCAACCCAAAGGCCGGACCGGTTTTTGGGTCTGCATTTTTTCTCGCCCGCCCATGTCATGCGCTTGCTGGAAGTGGTGCGGGGCGATGCCACCAGTCCGCAGACCCTGGCGCGTGCTTTGGCGCTGGGCAAACAATTGAACAAGCTGGCTGTGATGGTGGGTGTTTGCGAGGGCTTTGTCGGCAATCGCATTCTGACGCGCTTCTGGGATGCCTGCACCTTTATGGTTGAGGACGGGACGCCGCCGCAAGAGATCGATGCGGCCTTTGAGCGCTTCGGCATGGCCATGGGGCCCTTTGCCGTTCAGGATCTCGCGGGCTTGGATATTTCTTATGCCATGCGCCAGCGTCTGGCCGCGCAACGACAGCCCCATGAGCGTGTCCCCGTCTTGGTGGATCGTTTGGTGGAACAGGGGCGCTTGGGACAAAAAAACGGGCAGGGCTGGTATCGTTATGAAGCGGGAAAACGGCAGGTCGATCCCGTGGTGAGTGATCTCGTCACGGCCCATGCGGGCGATGCGGTGCGCTTGTCTGCGGAGGCGATTATTGCGCGTGGCCGCGCGGCCATGGTCAATGAGGCCGCTAAAATTTTGCAAGAAGGCATTGTGCCGCGCGCAAGCGATATCGATCTGGTGAAAATCAACGGCTATGGGTTCCCTGTCTGGCGGGGCGGGGTGATGTTTGAGGCCATGCAATTTGGGCTTGAAGCTGTTTTGGCGGAGGCGCACAAGATCGCGCAAGATTATGGGGTGACATGGGAGGTCTCGGACGCCTTGATTGAAGCGGTTCGGACACAAAAAGGGTTTGCATAAATATGGCCAAACATTCAGGCGGCGCCCGCTTTGTCATTGACTGGGGCACAAGCAATTTCAGAGCCTATCGTTTTGCGCCCGATGGGCGTGTGGCTGAAACCCATCAAGCGCCCTGCGGCATATTGAGTGTGGCGGATCAACAATTTGCCGCCGTGTTGCAACAGCAAATCGGGCATTGGTTATATGAAGGCGATGTGTTGTATTTTTCCGGTATGATCACCTCGCGCAATGGTTGGGTTGAAACCCCTTATGTGGATGCGCCCGCTTGCCTCAAGGATCTGGCCGAAGGGGCCGTCAAGGTTGCAGGCGATCATGGGCAGACGCTGTTCTTCTTGCCGGGCGTGTGCATGCGCAGCCCCACCGCCGATGTGATGCGGGGCGAGGAGATACAGGTTTTCGGCAGCTTGGCTGACGATGAACACACGGCCACCGTGGTTTTGCCGGGCACGCATAGCAAATGGGTGCAGGTCGAGGCGGGCCGTTTACAACACTTCACAACGCATATGACCGGCGAGGTGTTTGGCGTGATGCGCCAGCATTCCATACTCGGGCGGTTGATGCCGGACACGCCACAGGTCTTCCGGCAGGACGCGTTTTTAAACGGCGTGGCGCGCAGCGCTCTTGGGCAATCTTTGGGGCTGTTGCATGATCTGTTTACCACCCGCAGCACGGTGCTGTTGGAACAGATGCCCGCGGAAGATTGTGCCGATTATTTGTCGGGCCTGTTGATCGGGCACGAAATCCGCGCGGGGCTCGCCTCGGCCCCTGCGCAGGGGCCGATTATTCTGGTCGGGGAGGCGGCGTTATGCCAGCGCTACCAGATCGCCTTGCAGGCTTGTGACCCCGCTTTGTCATCGCGTGTCCGGATGGGGCCGCCCCAAGCCAGTGTCGAGGGCTTTGCGCGCCTCTACACTATTTTGTGACGGCCTTGAAACGGGATTAACCGATGATGGGCTTGCGGCCTTCCAGCGGATAGGCCGGGTCGTTATAGCCCGGCGTTGACGGATGGCCGATTGGCACCAGATGGTCGATCAGCGCCTCGTCTTCGGCGGTATAGGTGTATGACAAAGCGTCGAGATAATCCTGCCATTGTTCAACCGTGCGCGGTCCACCGATCACCGAGGTGATGAAGCGGTTGTTCAAGACCCAAGCCAGCGCCAGATGCTGGGGCTTGGCGCCTTTGGCTTCGGCATGTTTTTTGATCTCCTGCGCGATGTCGAGCGATTCAACCCGCCATTCGCTTTGCATCATCCGCTTGTCCTGTCGGCCCGCACGCGTGCCTTCGGGCGGGGGACGGTTGGGATCATATTTGCCGGTGAGAACACCGCGGGCCAGCGGGCTATAGGTGACAACGCCCAAGCCGAAATGGCCGCAGGCCGGCAAATGCTCCACTTCCGGCATACGGTTCATGGCGTTGTAATAAGGCTGGCTGGCAATCGGGCGGTCGATACCGAGCTGATCGGCAATCCGGCAGATTTCCGCAACCCGCCATGAGCGGTAATTGGAGACGCCGAAATAACGGATTTTTCCGGCGCGGATCAGGTCCGCCATAGCCTTGACGGTCTCGTCGAGCGGCGTGTCGTGATCCTCTTTATGCAGGTAATAAAGATCGATCACATCTGTGCCGAGGCGTTTGAGGCTGTCCTCGCAGGCCTGCATGATCCATGCCCGTGACAGGCCTGCTTGATTGGGGCCCGTTCCCATCGGGTTGCAGACTTTGGTCGCCAAAACCCAGTCGCGCCGCTTGGCCTTGATGGCACGCCCGACGATCTCCTCGGACTGGCCCTCATTATAGACATCGGCGGTGTCAATGAAATTGATGCCATGGTCAGCGGCCATGCCGACAATGGTTTGGGATGTGGCTTCATCCGTTTGCACGCCGAACATCATGGTGCCAAGGCACAGGCGAGAGACTTTGAGGCCACTGCGGCCCAATTTATGATAGCTCATGCATTTCCCCCGTTTGGATATGATGGATGATCAGGCTGTGCCGAGTTGCGTGCCCACAGCGATGTGATGGCGCGCCGCCCACTCGGATGCTTTTTCTTTGGCGCCCTTGCCGTGGCGCAGACGCTCGACGCGGATGGCGCCGCCTGAGGCTTCAATGACCAGTCCCTGTTCGTCAATGGCACTGATGGAGCCTGCGGCCCCGCCATTTCCTGCAACGCGCTTGCTGTCATAGAGAAACAGAGGCTCGCCCGCATAAGGGGTCGAGGCGCCCGGTGACGGATTGGCCCCACGGATCAGGTTGTAAATCTCGGCGACCGGCTTGCTCCAGTCGATGACGCAATCCTCCGCGCGGCACCAGCCTTCATAGGTTTGCAGGCTGTGATCCTGTTCGATTTTGGGCGCCTTGCCCGCGCGCACGAGATCGACGCTTTCCAGCATTGCCTCGACACCCATCGGGAACAGGTGGTCGAAATAAACCGACCCCAATGTATCGTCGGGGCTGATGGGGGTGGATTTTTGCAACAGGATGGGGCCGGTATCGAGCCCATCATCGGGCCAGAAAATCGACAGGCCGGTTTCACTGCGCCCTTGAATAATCGACCAGTTGATGGCGCTGGGCCCGCGATGCAAAGGCAGAAGGGAGGGATGATATTGGATGGTGCCATAAGTGGGAATATTCAGGCAGGCCGAGGGCACGAAGGCGGTGACAAAGGCCATCACGCCGAGATCGGGTTTGAGAGACGCCATCTGCTCATGAACAGCCGCATCCCGAAAGGATTTGGGCTGGAACAGGGGAATGCCCAACTCTTCGGCGGCGAGCCGCAAGGGATCGGGTTTGCCGCCCGCTTTGTCAGGCGCGCAATAAACAGCGACCACCGTCTCGCCGCGTTTCACCAGAGCCCGCAAGACGGCTTCGCCAAAAGCCTGTTGTCCGTTCACAATCAATCGCATTTTCAATCCCTATTACGCTCGACAAGATTCGCGCGATCATAGTCCCGCTTCCGCTGATTTGCATGTCGGGCCTTGCGGCTACAGCATTGTTTCCACTGGTGATTGCAATCTTTTATATTTTGATCCGAAAACTGTCATTGTTGGATCAAAATGGCAGGCTTTGTGCAAAAACTGTTTCCATCCAAAGCGATTTTGGTCTATTTTGGCTGCCATTGCCTGATGTGTTGCGTTGGTGCGTTTTCTGCGATCACATCGAGGTAACCGAGTTCATGTCTCATCTATTTTCCAGCCGGTCCTACGCCCCCACATCCCTGCAGTCTTGGTCTTTGACGGATGAAGGGGGAGGAGGGGGTGACGCCTCCTCGCACGCATCCGAACATTGGACCTTTTATCCCCTGAGTATGACATTGGTCAGTCCGCGCGGCGTTCATGTGCCGCTGTCAGCCAAGGAGATGCGTCTGATTGTTTATCTGTTGGCGCGCGATCCCCATCCCGTGCAACGGGAGGATTTCATCCAATTGCTGGGGGTCGATCTGACCCATGTCCGGCGGGTGGATGCCACGATCTATCGCTTGCGCATGAAAATCCAAAAAGTGACGGGACAGGATGCGCCGTTTAAAACACTCTATGGCCAAGGCTATCAGAATGACGGGATGATGGTTTTCGGCCGCCTGCCGGATCTCAAATAAAGCTACAAAATTTGGAGGTCACTCTAATTTTTGCAGATTCGAGGCCCGATTTGGGGGGGTCTTAAAATTTAATCCATTGATTTCATGGGTTAAATTTTAATGGCATGGATTGTGCTTTCCTTTTGAGCATGAATTACCACAGCCCCATGCCACCGCGGATCCTGCTGGATTTTGACGGGACAGTCACATTGCGCGACACGGTGGATGCCGTGCTCGAAGAATTTGCTTTGCCGGAATGGCATGATGTGGAGGCCGAGTGGGAAGCGGGCCTGTTTGGCTCTCGGGAATGTCTCACCCGCCAAGTCGCCTTGATCCGTGCCACGCCCGAGGCAATGGACCGTTTCGTCGACAGCATCGACATTGATCCCACCTTCATTGATCTTGTGATGATGAACCGCCGTCTGGGCACCGATCTTGAAATCGTCTCGGATGGGTTTGAACGCTCTGTGCGCCGGATTATGCGCCGTCTTGATTTCAGCTGCCCCGTGCGCGCCAATATGTTGCTGCCGGTTGATCGGGATCGCTGGACCTTGTTGAGCCCGCATTCCAAAGATGATTGCCGCTCGAAAGCAGGCACCTGCAAATGCGCGGTGGGGCGCGGACGTCGCAGCATTTTGATCGGCGATGGCCGTTCGGATTTCTGTGTGGCGCGGGAAGCCTCTTTCGTCTTTGCAAAGGGCCGTCTGGCCGATCATTGCGAGGCGGAAGGCATTCCCCATATGCGGATCCGTCATCTGGGCGATGTCGTCGTGCCCTTGGCGCGCCGCCTGACTTTGCTGGCTGAAGCAGCCTGAGGACTTTTTTTCTAGAACCCGTTGGAGTGTGACCCCATGAGTGATCTCACGCGCGCTGCACAGCTCGCCGATACTGCCAATTACAGCGATTTGAGTGATCCCGAATTGCTTGAAATCGAGCGTGAATATTGCTCGCACGGGGACACGGTTCATTATGTCGACGAGCCGAAAATTTTTGACCGCTGCGAAGGCTCCTTCATGTATGATCGGGAAGGCAATACCTTCCTTGATTTGCAGATGTGGTATTCCGCCGTCAATTTCGGCTATGCCAATCAGCGCCTCAACCAATCGGTGAAAGACCAGCTCGATCGCCTGCCGCAGGTGGCCAGCCAATATCTGCACCGCGAAAAAATCGAATTGGCCGGACGCTTGGGTCGTTACAATGAAAAGACCTTCGAGACCAAAGGGCGCGTGCATTTCAATGTGGGCGGTGCGCAGGCTGTCGAAGACAGTTTGAAAGTGGTGCGCAATGCCAGCAAGGGCAAAAGCCTGATGTTTGCCTTTGAGGGCGGTTATCATGGCCGCACGCTCGGCGCGTCTGCCATTACCTCCTCTTATCGCTACCGCCGCCGCTATGGTCATTTCGGTGACCGCGCGCAATTCGTGCCCTTTCCTTATTGCTTCCGTTGCCCCTATGGCAAAAAGCGCGAGGATTGCGGCCTGTATTGTGTCGAACAATTCGCCCGTCTGTTTGATACCGAATATTACGGTGTCTGGGATCCGAAAGTCGGTGAAAGCGAATATGCGGCCTTTTATGTCGAGGCCATTCAGGGCACCGGCGGCTATGTCGTGCCGCCGCCCGGCTATTTCGAGCGCTTGAAGGAAATTCTCGAAGCCCGTAAAATCCTGATGGTGGATGACGAAATCCAGATGGGCTTTTACCGCGCCGGAAAATTCTGGGCGATTGAAAATTTCAACGTCAAACCCGACATCATCGTCTTCGGTAAAGCCGTCACCAATGGCTTGAATCCGCTCTCGGGTATTTGGGCACGCGAGGAATTGATCAATCCGCAATTGTTCCCTGCGGGTTCGACCCATTCGACCTTCAATGCCAATCCGATTGGAACAGCCGTTGCGCTTGAAGCCATGAAGATGATGCAGGAGACCGATTATGAGGAAATGACCGCCCTCAAAGGCGCTTATTTCCTGAAAGGGTTGCAAGACCTGAAATCGCGTTACCCGCAAGTGGGTGATGTTGACGGTTTGGGCATGGCCTTGCGCATGGAAATTTGTGAGGCTGATGGCTTTACACCCAACAAAGCCTTGGTTGACCGCATGGTTGATGAATCGCTCAAAGCCGATCTCGAAGTGAATGGCAAACGCTATGGCGTGATCCTCGATATCGGGGGCTATTATAAAAATGTGGTCACGCTCGCGCCGTCTCTCGAAATTTCCTATGAGGAGATTGATCTGGCGATTGCCTTGCTTGATCGTCTCTTGCATCGGGTGATAAAGGGCTGATTGATGCCATGGCGCCTGCTTGATCTGGATGGGGCGTTGGACCAAGACGCGGCCATCCGGCAAGCGCTTGAGAGCGGCGCGATGCAGCGGATTGAGGCGCGCGATCTCGCCACGCAATTGCGGATCGTGGCGGGACGTGATGCTTTCAATGAACTGACGCGCAGACTGCAAACCTCGTTCGGGTCTGAGGCGGGTCCGCGCGTGACCTTTTACGGGTCAGGCGATTTCCACCATCTGACCACCGCTTTGATCGGTTTGTGCCACGGCCCTTTGACGGTGGTGCATTTTGACAATCATCCGGATTGGGTGCGTTTTCCCCCGACCCATAATTGCGGTGCTTGGGTGAACCGTGCGCTGGAATTGCCCCATGTGAAGCGGGTGATCACGCTCGGTCCCTGTTCGGATGATCTTGTCAGGCCGCAATTTCAAACCGCCCATTTAAAGGCGGTTGAGGAGGGGCGGATTTGTCTGTTTCCCTATCGCCATGCGCCTTCGCGGGTCTATGGGACTTTCGCGCCTTCGCCCTCTTATGACTGGCGGGATGGGGCCTTGCATTGGCATTGTCTGGAGGGTCTGTCTGATGCTGATCTTTCAGCGCGGGTTTTGCCTTTGATCGAGACCGATGCCGTTTATGTGACCTTCGACAAGGACGTGCTGGGGTTGGATGAAGCCTGTACCAATTGGGATCAGGGATCGATTCGGCTGTCGAGCATTTTGGCCCTCATCAAAACCATTGCCGCGCGTTTTGAGGTTGTGGGCATGGATATTTGCGGGGATTGGTCGGAGCCCCGTTTCAGCGATCCCTTCCGCTGGCTGCTGTCAGCGCTTGATCGTCAACCCGTGAAACCCGACCCTCAGGCCTTGGCGTGCAATGCGCAAACCAATGCCATGATTTTGTCGTTGATTGGGGATAGTTTTCCGTCATGAATATTGCCGATCACACCATTTTTCTGCAGGGCGACCGCACGGGCATTGTGCTGGTGCATGGATTGGGCGGCACGCCTGTGGAAATGAAAGCGGTGGCGCGTGGATTGCATGCGGCCGGACATACGGTGTTGTGCTGTCAATTGGCGGGGCATTGCGGCACCGAAGACGATATTTTGCAAACAAGCTGGACCGATTGGCGCGACAGTGTGGTGGCCGCAATCGATCAGTTGAAAGCGCAATGCGATGATGTGTTTGTCGGCGGGATTTCCATGGGGGCGCTTTTGGCTTTGCATGGAGCCCGCCAACGCCCAGATAAGATTGCCGGAACTTTGCTGTACGGGCCAACGCTTTGGTATGACGGCTGGTCGATTCCCAAATATCAATTTTTATTGCGCTGGCTCATCAATACGCCGATGGGCAAAGCCTATCGTTTTGTCGAGCGCGAACCCTATGGCTTGAAAGACGAGCGGCTGCGCGAACTCATCCGTACCGCGATGGAAAGCGGGGCCAGTGCGGATGCTGGCTTGCATGCGACACCGTCCGGCTCTTTGCGCGAATTATGGCGTCTGGTGGACGACATCAAGCCTGCATTGCACACCATCACCGCACCAGCTTTGATCCTGCATGCCCGCGAGGATGATATATCCAGCCTGTCCAATGCCTTTTATTTGCAAAAGCATTTGGGGGGTCTGGTTGATATGGTGGTGCTGGATGACAGCTATCATCTGGTGATGATTGATCGCCAGCGTGATCTTGTGGTGTCGCGCTCTATCCAATTCATTGGCAATGTGCTGGCGCGGCAGGCGCATCTCGCGCGCATTGCACAGAAAAGACAGGATGTGGCCGAGCAACGGAGGGCGCGTGATGGATGAGGTCACGCTGCATCACGATTTTTCATTGATCGACCCTTCTGATTGGGACCGCTGTTTTGCAGGCGAGGCGGAGGCGGGCCATTATTACGCCACAGCCCATGCCGCCGCCGAAAAGGGTCCGCAAGCGATCACCGTCAAGCGTGCCGGGCGGGTGGTGGCGCTGGCCCCGCTTTTTACGCTGTCTTATCGCCTCGATACCAGTTTGCAAGGGCCGCTGCGTCATCTCACCAATCGCATTGCCCGTTTCAATGACCGGCTGTTGCGGCTGGATCTTTTGGGATTTGGTTCGGCGCTGGCCGAGCGGTGCCATATCGGTTTTGATCCCGCGCTGCGTGATGACGACAAGCAAGCTCTCTTCATCACCATGCTGGATGCGGTTGATGCCTATGCACGCCAGAACAAGATCGGGCTGGTGGTGGTGAAAGATCTCGCTTTGGGCGAAAAAGAGGTGATGGCACCCGTACTTGCACAGCATGGCTTTGCGGAAGTGGCCAGTCTGCCGGTGGCGGTGCTGGATGTGCCGGAAACCGAGGAGGCGTGGTTTGCCGCTTTGTCCTCCTCGACCCGCAAAGACATCAGGCGCAAACTCAAAGGCAGTGATCGCGTGGAGATCACCCGTGTGCACGGATTGTCCGAGGCCTTGGCATCCGAAATCGCCGCGCTTTATGAAGAGACCCGCGCGCAAAGCGCCTTTGACTATGACGAGCTGGAAACACTGCCGGATGATTATTTTTTAAAGGTCTCGCAGGCTTTGGGTCCGCGCGCGCAATTCATGCTCTATCGCATCGACGGTGTGTTGGCGGCTTTCAATCTGCTGTTTGTCGAACAACACCGCGTCATCGACAAGTTTTTGGGCATGCGCTATCCGCTGGCACGCAGCCACGATCTTTATGCCATCAGCTGGGTTACCAATCTGCGCTATGCGCTGGAAACAGGGGCTCGCCTGCTGCAGACCGGCCAGACCGCTTACGCCGCCAAATTGCGCTATGGCAGCCGGCTGGAACCCTCTTTCATCTATTTCCGTCACCGCTTGTCTCCCGTGACATGGGTGCTGCGGATGCTGGCGCCGTTGCTGGCGTTTGACCGCAATGATCCCGATTTGATTGCCCATCGCCAACGCCTTGACGCGAAACAGTGAGACGACCCCATGACATGGCAAGCAACACTCTTTTGGTTGGCAAATATGGTGTGTGACACCGTGGGCCAATTGTCGTTCAAAGCGGCCAGCCTGTCGGCGGACGAGGCTGATGGCTGGGACCATTGGAAGCGGCTCGCGCAAAGTCCGTTTCTTTGGATCGGTATTTTTGCCTTTGTCTTTGAATTTATTTTCTGGCTGTCGTTTTTGTCGCTGGTGCCGCTGGCCATGGGTCTGTTTGTCGGCAGCGCCAATATGATCACGGTGATGCTGGGCGGGCGCTATTTCTTCGGGGAACAGATCACGCCGTGGCGGGCGGGTGCCATCAGCTTGATTGCCTTCGGTGTCATGCTGGTGGGATGGGGGCACGCATGAGGGGCGGTTTTCTACTGGGATTTTTGGCGCTTGTGGTGTTTGACACCATGGGGCAGGTCGGCTTCAAATTGACCGCTGAGGTCAGCGGCGTCTTGGATATGAGCCTTGATTGGGCGCGGCTTGTTTTGGCGCAGCCTGCCTTTTATATGATTGTGGCAGCTTATATCCTTGCGTTTTTCACCTATATGACCTTGATGAAAGAGGCCCCCGTCGGGCCGTTATTTGCCGCGGCCCATCTTGAACTGGTGACGGTGACCGTGTTGTCTTGGTTGTGGTTTGGCGAGCGTTTATCGCTGGTGCAGTTGTTGGGTTGTGCGTGTATCATTGGCGGCGTCGTGATCCTCGGGGTCACGGAAAGCCAAGACAACCATCAACAGCACACACAGGATCCTTCGTGAGGCGAGAGCTTCCACCCACATCAGGTCTTCCCCCGCGCTTTGCCGATCTTTATCGCGAGCCCCCCTTTGCCTTGCCCGATCTCTTGGCTGCCAGTCTGGGCACGGATCGTGTGACCCTGACCTGTTCGGGTTCGGCGGCTCTGGTGATTGCGTTTGATTATGTCAAACAATTCGCCATCGGGCGTGACATTGTGCTGCCCGCTTTCACCTGCCCATTGGTGGCCTATGCCGCTTTGAAAGCGGGGCTGACGGTAAGCCTGTGCGACACCATGCCCTCGCGCTTTGATATGGATATGGGCATGCTGGCCCGCATCATCAATCCCGATACGCTGGCTGTGGTGCCGACCCATTTTGGCGGGCATTTGACGCCTGTCACGCCAGTGCGCGGCTTGCTGCGCTCGATTGCCCCGCATGTCTTTGTGATCGAGGACGCCGCCCAAGCCTATGGCGCACGCATCCAAGGCAAGCCTGTCGGCTTTGGCGGTGATCTCGGTGTCTTTAGTTTTGCAGCCGGAAAAGGCCTGACCCTTTTTGAGGGCGGCTGTCTGGTGGCCGCCGATCCGGTGATCAGGCTTGCGATGGACCAGCACGCCCGCCCTTTATTGCCTGCCTCTCCCATGATGGAAGCGCAGCGCATCATTGAGCTGATAGGCTATCATCTATTTTATCGTCCGGAGGGCCTGTCATGGGTCTATGGCAGGCCGTTGCGCAAAGCGTTGCAACGCGGCGATCTGATTGCAGCGCTTGATGAAGACAGGGACGCGATCCCCATGCATCCGATCGGGGGCTGGCGGCAAAAGGTCGGCGCCAATGCTGCGATGCGCTGGGCGCAACATCTGGCGGCGACGAAAGACGCGGCCCGTCAGATGCGCGCGGTCTTATCCGCCATTCCCCAACTTGATCTGCATTGGCCCGATGCGGGCTTTGAGCCGAGCCAGACCTTTTTGTTTGTGACCTTGCCCAGCAAGCGGCAGGCCGATCAGGCCTTGATGCAGGGGGCGGCGCAAGGCTTAGGGATTACCAAATTATTCGCCCATCCGCTCAATCGCTATCCGGCCTTGGCGGGAAAGCTTCCGACAACGCCGACGCCACAGGCGCAGGCTTTGTCTGACCGCACGGTGACGGTCACCACATCGCCTTTGTTGCAAGACAGTGACCGCGCGCGCATTGCGGATCTGTTTCAAGCGATTGTGCGCGGCCGTTAAAGTATAAACCTTAAACGGCGTGATATTGGATATGCGCCATGGCATGCGGCCCGTCATCGGACAACACGGTGAGGCGTTCGGAAAAGCGTCCGTCTTGATCGCTTGTCTTTTTGCTGATGCCCGCGGCTTGGCCCGACAAGAGGGGCAACAGAAAGCGGCAGGTAAAGCGCAACGGAAACGGATCCGCGTCCAAACCCGTGAAAGGCTTGGTGAAGGCCTGTTGCGTAAGCCCCATCACCATCATGCCATGCACAATCGTGTTGCTGAGGCCCAGCTTGCGCGCGGTTGAGACATCGAGATGAACGGGATTATCATCGCCCGACAGCGAGGCATAGTCATGGATCATCGCCTGATCGATGGCTGGCAGGCTGAAGTCGATGGGGCCCATCGCGCGTGTTTTATGGGCTGGGGCAGAGAGGGATTGCGCGGCCTCTGCCTTGGCCAGCAGACGCAAGGTGCTTTTGAGGATGACAACCACCTGACCGTCACCCGTTTTGAAATCGGTGGTGATCAAGAGCCGTGTGGGATCCATGGCTGGTTCTGGCTGAAGCACGGTCTCGCCGTGATAGGTCGCATTTTCTTGCCAAGGGCCGTGATAGAAAAACTCCTGCGCTTCATGCAAAGCGAAATGGTCAGGCCCGACACAGTCATATAAAGCGCTGGCGAGATCACTTTTGCCCAGCCACAGCATCGGCAGGATCAAAGAGACAGCCCCCTCATCAAGCCCCAGCAAAGATGCCAAGGCGCGCGCCTCGCTCCGTTGATATGAGGCGGTTTGTTTGAGCTGTAAAGCAGAGCGCGGTTCAGGCGCGGGCGATGACAAGTGAGGCATTGATGCCACCAAACGCCAAGGAGTTGGACATCACATAAGGCAGGTCTGCCGCACGGCCCTGATTGGGCACGCAATCCATGTCGCAATCGGGGTCGGCTTCCAGATAGTTGATGGTGGGGGGCAAGAAACCATTTTGTGTCGCGCATAGGCTGATCACCGCCTCGATCGCGCCGCCGCCGCCCAAGACATGGCCGTGAATGGGCTTGGTAGAGGACATGGGCAAGTGATCGGCATGTTGTCCGAACACAAGGCGTGCGGCCCGCACCTCGTTGGAGTCGTTCAAAGCGGTGCCGGTGCCATGCGCATTGATGTAGCGGATATCCTCAGCCAAGACATCCGCATCCGCCAAAGCCTGCCGCATGGCCGAGGCCGCCCCTTCGGGGTCGGGACGCAACAGGTCTTTGGCATCGCTACTGGTGCCATAGCCCATCAAATAGCCCAAGGCCTTGCCGCCGCGGGCTGTGACATGCGCGCTGCGTTCCAAAACAATCACCGCGGCCCCTTCGCCCAGCACCATGCCATTGCGGCCTTGCGAGAAGGGACGGATAAAATCAGGGGTCAAAACCCGCATGGCTTCCCATGCCTTCATCACGCCCGCCGAAAGCATGGCCTCGCTGCCCCCGACAATGGCCCGATCCACCATGCCGGAGCGAAGCATTTGCAATCCCAGCCCGATCGCCTGAGTGGAGGATGAGCAGGCACTCGATACAGCAAAGCTCGGCCCCAAAATATGATGGCGCATGCCGATATGGCTGGCTGCGGCATTGGGCATGACGCGCGGCACGGAAAAGACATCGACGCGGCGTTCATGCAACGCATAGATCTTGTGCAGATTGGCATCCATGGTTGTTGCCCCGCCCAGTCCCGTGCCGATGATGCAGGCGGTGCGCGGACCGGCCAATTGCGCGGCTGTGATGCCCGATTGGGCAATGGCCTCTTCGGCGGCCACGACAGCAAAGGCGGTAAAGGGATCATAGACAGCGAGTTCCGAGCGCGAAAACCGCTCCTCGGCCTTGAAGTCCGGCACTTTCGCGGTTTGCTTGATCAGATTGCCCGCTTCCCAGTCAAAGGGATTTTGAGCGATGCCGCTGCGGCCGTCACGCGCTGCCTGCCATAACAAAGGGGCACCGATGCCCGCCGCCGTAACCGAACCGATGCCGGTGATTGCAATGTCTTTACGCATCAGCCTTTGGCTTTGATCTGGTTTTCAATAAAGGCGAGAAGGTCACCCACGGTTTTGAGTTCCGCCATGCTTTTCTCGACCGGAATGTAAATGCCGAATTCTTCCTCAAGGCCTTGCAACATCATCACCATGTCAATGGAGTCGATATTGAGGTCCGCCAATAAAGCATCGGGTGCCAGCTTGTCGGCATCGATCATGGCTTCTTTGGTGACAACGGCGATTACGCGGTTGCGGATCTCTGTGTCTGAGGTCATGCCCCTTACCATCCCTTGCGGTCGATCATGTCTCGGTCAGCGGTGCTTGGTTGGCAAGCGCAGTGACCCTTCATCTCCTTAGCTTATCGGTTGGTTTGGCGGTGGTTTCAACCTCTTTTTGTTCCGCTGTCTCGCAAATTTGATCTAAAGTCTGCTAGAATGGCGAGGTGAGGCTGTTATTTGAGGGGACGGGGGCGCGGATTTCCCCCTGTTTGAGGCTGGTATCATGCGGTTTCCGAGGCTTGGATCCCTGCGATTGCGTCTGACAATCGCTTTTTTGCTCGTCTCGATTCCCTCGATGCTGGCGGCGGCTTTGATTGCAGCGCAGCTGTTGTCGTCCGCTTTCGACAGCAATTTGCAGCAATGGCTGGAAGAGGCGTCCCATTATTTTCTGGGCGATATTGCCGAAAATGAAGCGGAAAATGCCCGTATTGCCGCATTGGTTGGCCGAAACATCAGCCGATTAGGGCGTATGCCGCAAAATCTGGATGATTTGGGCGGGATGGAATTTTATCAGGCGACCGGCAAGGATTTTGTGACCATTATCTCCTCCAACGGGGCTGTTTTGTTCGGCCCTGAGGTTCAAGGTTTTCCCGCCTCAGCCAAAAAGACTGCCGACGGGTCTTTGGTCATGATGCGCAAAGACGGCCAATCGCTTTTGGCGATTGGCGGGCAATATCAGATGCCGTGGCAAGGGCAAGTCATCACGATTATTGTCGGCAGCTCCCTCTATGACACCATCAATAATGCCGGAAAGAGCATGAAGGCTTTGCACTTCTCGCTCTGGCAGATGGAGCAGGGCGTGTTGGTCAATGCCAACAGGGCCGAAGCCGGAGGAAGCCAAAATGCCCAGACGGCTTTGGTGCAACTCAAACCGCCTGCGGCGATTGTGGCGGAGCTTAATCGCGGCGCGGCCCCCATTATCGATGATCCCGGTGACGAGGGGCCCTATTATTATACCGCCTATTCGCCTTTAAAATCCGCGTCCGGTGACTTGATCGGGGTCTTGTCGATTGGGGTGTCCAAGGACGAGGATATTTTTGAACAAATCCCGCAATGGCGCTTGTTCAGCGGCATTTTTATCGCAGGGGCGATTTTGGCCATTTTGGCCGGATTGGTGATGTCGGGTTTTCTGGTCAAGCCGTTGCGCGACATTACCCGCGGTGTGCGGGCCATTGGCCGCGGTGATTTCCGGCAATCGGTGCCTGAAAAAGGCGGGGCCGAACTTGAAGAACTGGCGGCAACCATCAATGGCATGGCAGGCGATCTGGAGCGCTTGCGGGCGATGGAAGGACAATTGCGCCATCGCGAGAAGTTGACGGCTTTGGGGGAGGCGGCTGCGCTGATTGCCCATGAAATCCGCAATCCCTTGGGCATTATCAAGACCTCGACGGATCTGGTGCGCCGGCGGGCGGTGCTGAAGCCCGAAGAAGAGCGCATGCTTGATTATATCGCGGACGAGGTGCGGCGCATTGATGATCTCGTGCGCTCTTTTCTCGATTTCGCCCGCCTTGCGCCGCCCCATCGTCGCCCCATGCTGCTTGAGGATTTGCTGCGGCGGATCATGCAGGGCATGGCGCCCGAAGCCGAACGGCTCAAAATAAATATGACAATTGCAATCGGGGAGGGCTCGTTCCCGATTTCAGGCGATGCGGACCAAATTCATCAAGCCGTCTTGAATCTCTTGCTCAATGCCTTTGATGCCCTGCCGGACGGGGGCGAGATTGTTCTGGGGCTTGAGCGGCGGGACGGGCTGATCATCGTGAGTGTTTCGGACAATGGACCGGGTTTGCCGCCTGATCTCGTAGAGCGGGCATTTGATCCTTTTGTGACGGGCAAGGCGCGCGGCTCTGGTTTGGGGCTTGCCAAAGTGGCCAGTGTGATGGAAGGACATGGGGGGCAGGCGCTTTATCGGGCGCGTGAGCCACGCGGAGCGTGTTTTGAAATGATCTTTCCGGAGTTGGTATCGTGACGCAAATGCAGCGTGTGGTGGTCGTGGATGATGAAGGCCGGTTGGCCGATCTTGTCTGCCTGTCCCTGACCGATCAGGGCTATGCGGCCAGCGCGCATACCAGTGCGGCCGAGGCTTTGCAGGTGTTCGACACCGAGCATGTCGATGTCGTGATCACGGATTTGCGCATGCCCGATATGGACGGGCGGCAATTGATGCATGCGGTCAAGCAACGTTCTCCCGATACGGCTGTGATTATCATGACGGCCTATGCCTCTGTGCGCGATGCGGTGGATCTTGTGAAACAAGGGGCCTATGATTTCGTGCCCAAGCCGTTTGATATGGATGAGTTGTTGTCAGCCGTTGATCGCGCGTTGCAACTGACGCAAACGGTGCGGGACAATAAACGTCTGCGTGCGGAGCTTGAAGGTCGCTATCGCTTTGACCAGATGATTGGCACCAGTGCCCGCTTTCGGGCCGTGATCGGTGCGGTGACGGAAGTGTGCGAAAGCCGCGCCACGGTCATGCTGACGGGGGAAAGCGGCACCGGCAAGGAATTGGTGGCCCGCGCGATCCATTTCAACAGCCCGCGTCGTGCCGCCCCCTTTGTGGCTGTCAATTGCGCGGCGATCCCCGAAGGCTTGCTGGAAAGCGAATTGTTCGGCCATGTCAAAGGCGCTTTTACGGGGGCCGTGCAAGCGCGCGAGGGGCGTTTTCGGGCAGCCGATGGCGGCACCTTGTTCTTGGATGAAATCGGCGATATGCCGCTGGCGATTCAAGCCAAAATCTTGCGTGTGTTGCAGGAGCGGATGTTCGAGCCTTTGGGCTCTACCCGCAGCGAACAAGTCGATGTCCGCATTGTGGTGGCAACCCATCGGGATTTGCAGCAGATGGTGTCAGAGGGCACGTTCCGCGAGGATCTCTTTTATCGTCTGAATGTGTTTCCGATCATGCTGCCCACCTTGCGTGAGCGGCTGGAAGATCTGGAAATGCTGGCCGTGCATTTTTTGAAGCATTTTTCGGAGGAGATGGGCAAGCGCGTCTTGATTTTTTCTGCCGATGCCTTGCAGGCCATGCGCCAATATCAATGGCCGGGCAATATTCGTGAATTGCAAAATTGCGTCGAACGCGCGGTGATTGTGTGCCGGACGCAGGTGATCGAAGTGCAGGATTTGCCGCCCTATTTATTCGACAGCGAACGCCGCAATACCGGCTCGACCGATCTGCCGCATGATCTCGATGGGGCGCTGGAACAGGTCGAGCGCGACTGGATTGTGGAGGCCTTGCGGCGCGCCGAAGGCGTGCAGGTGCGCGCTGCGCAAATGCTTGGCATCGCCGAGCGCAGCCTCTGGCATCGTGTGAAAAAATACAGTCTGGGAAAACGGACAAACGCGCCGGAGTGAGGGTGGTTTTTGAAGCTATGATGGGCGCCACAAGCAGCGCGAATTCATCAATCAAACAGGTAGGAAACACCCACGCCAACGCCTGTGACCATGCGGCGGTAATAAATGGGGGTCTTATCGGCGCTGCCATAGAGATAGTGGCCTTCAGCCCGTACAAAGGGGGCCCATTTTTTGTCGATGACATAGATCAGCGAGGCGGCGAAATCGGCGCTCTCCAACCCGCTTTTGGCTTTGTAAACGGGCAAGCCGCTGTTGAACGCTTGCGTGCTATTCACGCCGTAAAAACCTTGCATGAAGGTTTTGTTACCCAATGTCAGGCCCGCTTCCGGCATCAGGAATAATTTGGGCGACAAAGGCAGGACATTGCTGACTTTAAACTCAAGCGTGCTGCCGTCTGTGCCACCCAAATCCCGCGCGACAGTTGCCGACACATCGAGAAAGCCCATGTCATATCCGGCGAAGACACGCAGTTGGCCTGCCGTATCAATCCGGCCAAGCCCCGTGAAACTGCCATGCGGTCCGTTGCCGCGGCCCTCGCGGGCATAAAGCGAAGCGCCGGTGTAGAATTTTTTGTCATTATAGAAATAAACACCGAGGCCTTCGTCATTATTGATGAAAAACCGGTTTTGATAGGTGTAGTCGATGTCGGGCCGCAACGAGCCGTGCATGCCGAACACATTGCCCTCATAAGCAGGGCCATGGCGGTTGCCGCGATGCTCATTGGTGATGAGGCCCATCATTCCGACACGGTTATCGGGCAATTTGGGAATGTCGTCGAAATTGGCAAAGAAACGCGGGAAGGTGAAGCCCCAATCATCGTCGCTTTTGGCAGCAGTTTCGGTTTTGGGTGCTGCTTTTGCGGCGGATGTCTGCGCTTTGACGTCAGTTGCGCCCCAAAACAGCGCGAGGCACAGCGCAAGGCCCATGCCCAATGGCTTGTTTAAAAAAGGAGCGGCACAGGCCGGACGGCGCGTCATCATCATGTTTTCTCAATAATTACGGGCCAAAAGGCCCGCAATGGAAGGATTTATCATTATGATAATCATTACATTTTTGCGACTTTATAGGCTTTGGGCCCCCTCGTCGAGTGATTATCGACAAAATGGTTAGGGGCTGTCCCAGATAATCACCTTAGATAGCGTTTAACCCATTGTTTTAACGTTGTTAATTGGAGCGTTGGGTCACTGTTATTGAAACGCCACTCACACTCCTTCAAAAATAGCCCAAAATGCGCCTTCGGCACACCATT
>CAIJVU010000079.1 GCA_903824185.1 uncultured Hyphomicrobiales bacterium | reverse complement strand
TAAATTTAGGAAAATTTAGCTAAAATCGAGACCTTATAATAAACGGTTTATCAACGGATTTTAAAATGTAAAAATATTATAATGATCACAATATGTTGGATTGAGCAATAAAATTGCCAAGGTTGGGGTCGAGGGTTCAAATCCCTTCGCCCGCTCCAAATACGCTGCAATATCAAGCGTTTATAAAATCATATCATCAGAAACACATCAAAAACATCATATACGGATTGTATACGGTTTTCGATGTTCATGTTCTGTGCTATTTTGAATCGTCATTTGTGATGTGAGTTCAAAATGGAACCGACAAGTCCCGCAGAAAAGCGTCCGAGAAAATCAAAAGAGACATTGGACAGTCGGACGTTTCGTGACGGGCAGATTTATTTGTATCGGCGCCAAGATTACAAAAAGCAGATCTGGTTTTGTCGGATCAAAGTCCCGAACACAAAGGGATACGTGTTTAAATCAACACAGACGTCCGACGAGCATGCGGCATACAAATTCGCCGATGATCTGTTCAATCAATCATTGGTCCAGGTCATGAACGGCGAGCAGTTGGGTAGCAAACGTGTCTCGTTTGCAATCAACGAATATATCACCCGCCTGAACAACGGCACGGCACCCCAAAAATACTCAACGACGCTTCGCATTCAGTTCCTCGAACGCATTTTGCCATTGTTCAACAAGACCCTCATCAAAGACGTCAAAACCGCCACTTTGATGGATATATATGACGCAATGCAGATCAATGCTCGTAGCGGGCAATTATCGCCCAATACCATTCAACGCTATTCGACAGATTTGAAGCAGTTCTTCGCATGGTGTGTCGAACGAGGGTATTTGCAGAAAATTCCGAAATTTCCCAAAATTCAAACGAACGACAATCGACGTCCGCACTTCAATAATGCCGACTACAGCAAATTGACCCGCTTCATGCGTGAGTTCATCAAATACAACAATCCGAACATCGTCCGTGACCGCACAATCCTGATCAACTATGTCTTGATCCTATCCAACACAGGCATACGTGTCGGCGAGGCACGCAATTTGAAATGGCGTGATGTTCATAAAATCAAAGGCGAAGACCAGACCAAGTTAGAAATGGCACTGTTTGTTCAGGGGAAAACAGGAAAACGTGAGGTCGTTTCTCGGACAAATGAGATCGAGACGTATTTGAAACGCATTCATGACATTCGGCGCACGGAATTGGGTAAAAATCCTGATCTCGACGAGCATATCTTCTGCAATCGTGATGGGTCGCCCATCAATTCGTTCAAGACATCATTTGGGCAACTGATCAAGTCAGCAGGCGTTGAGTTCGACAGTCACGGCAATCGGCGGTCGATTTATTCATTGCGGCATACATATGCGACATTCCGCATCCAAGAAGGCGTGAATCATTACATTTTG
Organism: uncultured Hyphomicrobiales bacterium; assembly: GCA_903824185.1. Classification (GTDB taxonomy): domain Bacteria; phylum Pseudomonadota; class Alphaproteobacteria; order Rhizobiales; family Beijerinckiaceae; genus CAIYZJ01. The sequence goes on along the minus strand of CAIJVU010000079.1, from coordinate 106,571 downwards.
GCAAAAAACATGGGAACGAGCGTCGAAATGTTGGAAAAGCACTACGGACACACTACAAATGTGACCTCTGCCGCTGAGCTCACGAAAGGTGGCACGTTCAGAGGCGACAAAAACAAGGCATCGGCGATTGATTGGTTGTGATTGATTTCAAATATGGTACTTTAATCGTGTAAGAAAGAGTTGTTCATTAAAAATGGAGAATAAAATGAACAAGTTGTATATTGGAACTTTACTCGCTTTATCTTTCTTCGCTTATAATGAAACTGCAAATGCCGCCTGTGTTGGCACTCCAATAACTTGGGGTGATATAAGTGGAAATCCCGTTGTCAAAGCAGATTCTAAAACTGATGGTTCACCTTGCACATTTCGTTTTTTTACGAATTCTGGCACTTGGGAAAGTGGAACAATCATCAAAAAACCCAAAAACGGTGATTTAGTTTACGTGAATGTTTATACGTTCGAATATACTCCAAAAAAAGGATTTAAGGGTAAAGATAACTTCACTTTTAAAATCTGCGGATCTGAACGAACCGGTTCAAAGGGTTGTGTTACTATGGAGCGTGATGTCGTAGTTGAGTAATACAGAATACAAACCACGTTATTTCAAATATGCATTTGGATGGATAGGTTTCTTTTTCTGTCCATTTTATTAAATATTCAGAAAAAAATCCCGTATTTGGCGGTTTATTTTGTATTAGAAATGGTTTGTTGACCGTTTCAAGCGTTCGAGTTCAATTTCGAACTGGTCCACAACAACACAAAAATCGGGGTAATATTTTCGTTCCAAATGGAACACAAAATATTTCGATTTTATTTCATAAAAACGCTTACACGTAAGCGATTTTTGCCCACGTGATTTCACATGTGCGTCTGCATGGACAGCAGGTCATTTTTGCCTGTCCATTTTTTATGAATTTCCCAAACCACATACAATTGATATTCTATGTGATTTCGGTTGAAGTATCTGATTTTGTTGTATAATTTCGATTATGGGATTTTGATCAATCTTCGTAATCACATATTGGATCAGTTCTCATGGAAAGTGTGTGGTTTTCATAGGAACAGGCGGGTTGATCATGAAACAGGCAAAGACACTCAACGAAAAAGAGATCAAATCGATATTTGCTCAGATCGCAACAAGACGCCATTCGGTCAGAGACAGGGCAATTTTCGCAATCAGTTTTTATGCAGGATTGCGAGCACATGAGATTGCGTCTTTGAACATCGATAACATTGTCAGTGCGGATGGTAGCATCAGAGACGAAATCATATTGGCATCAGATCAAACAAAGGGGTCTCAATCACGCAAGGTGTTCATCTCAGATCGATTGCGTAAGGAATTGGCGGCATATGTCAAAGGCATCGGTCAAAGACGCCAGAACAAGCGTTCATTGTTTATGACTCAGAAGGACAATGCATTCACGGCAAACGCAATGTGTCATCTGTTCAAGGACATTTATGAGGATTGTGGGATCGAGAATGCGAGCAGTCATTCAGGCAGACGCACTTTCATCACGAATTTAGCATCGAAAGGTGTTGGCGTTCGGGTTTTGGCGGCATTGGCGGGTCATGCGTCGATATCAACAACACAGCGATATATCGACATCAACGACCATCAGTTGAGATCAGCAGTCGAGTTGATGTGATTTTATAAAATAATCAAAAATATTTCATTTTTTTGCTGTTTTGCTCAGTTCTGGCGTTTTGTTTTACATAAATACGTAAGACGGAGGGCATATTATGAGCATTTTAAAACATAAAAAAGCATTGTTGGATTTTTGCAGCACAGATCACTGGGACAATGTTTGTGCGTTTACATTCAATTTAAAACAGGCGGTCAGAGTTGAGCAGAAGGGCAGCAAGAACAACAATTTTCAATGGTATCGATTGGACGATATGCGTTCAAGGAAGTGTTTCAAGGAGTTCATGCGGGCATTGAACAGGCGGGTTTATAAGTCAGCATATGTCAGGCATGGCAAAAGATTGCAGACGATGGCAATTTTAGAGAAAAGCAAAGAAGGTCGGTATCATTTTCATGCGGCAATCGAGTCGCCAAAACACATGGCGCAGGATGAGTTCTGCAAATTAGCAATGGATGTTTGGTTAGAGCAATATTTTGGATATGGGCACGGTGATGCAAAGGCAAATGCAGATCGTGGTTGGATAGATTACATGGCAAAGATCAGATCAAAAGACGGGTTTGATCATTATTTCGATTGCCTGGACACAGATACGTTTCACAACAAGAAAATCGCTGTTGCGTAGGCAATCGTTTTTCGAGGCGCATCATTCAATTCATACATATAAGGCAGGCATCAGCGGTTCTGCTTTATTAGAAGATTTTAGCAAAATTCAAATGTTAAAAGTTTTAACATTTCAAACGAAAAGGATTTCAAATGAAGATCACACAAAACGAGTTCATATCATTCAGAACAACACGTGATCAGAAGTTACGAATGATCGATTATTGCAAGCAGAATGACAAAAAGGTCAGTGATTTGATGAGGCAGTTTTGCGAGCAATTGTTCGGCAATGTGACATTGGGTCAATCAGGTCAGGATTCATCAAAATCAATGATGAAAGGATCACAGGCATGACGTTAGCGAGCAAGTTTGTTGGCATGAGCATTAAGAAAGTGACAGAGCAGATATCGTCAGGATCAACGGTCACAGCGGCAATAGAGATCACGGATGCAAAGGACGCATCAAAAGCAGTCGATATGATCAAAAAGTCATTGAACAGTGGTAAAGGATCATTGTTGGTGTTGACGATCAGGATTTGAATGCGTTTATGAAATAGGTTGGGGTTGAAGATTTGAGGCAGGGCATAAATCGATTAAAAGCATTCAATATCAGACACTTAAATAGCAGTTTATATACAGAAAAATGCGTGCATTTGATAAACAGATCATATACGTATATTTTTTGATGGATATAACGTATTCTAAACATTGATAAAAAAGATCGACAAGAATATTGCCAAGGTTGGGGTCGAGGGTTCAAATCCCTTCGCCCGCTCCAATTTTCCCAAAGCCGATGCGGCTTGGGTCGTTTCAAAGCCATTCAGAGAATAATAAAAGAAACGCCTTTTCAAAGGCTTGCGACCGGCATCGGTGCGCGTCAAAAACTCTCGCGCAGCTTTTTGACCTGTTCCGCGGTCAGGTCAACCAGACAGGCCACCCCGTTGATCTGCGGTGTCGGGGCGACATCGAGCCCCCCTTGGAACTGGCACCACGCATCCCGATAGCCAAGCCAGGCCTTTTGTCCGGCCAGCAAAGCAGTGTGCTGGGTGGGGGGGAGTTTTGCTTTCAGTTTTTGATATTCAAGATTGAGAAACTTGTCCTGCCGCTTGTATTCGAGCTGGTAACACGACAGCCATTGGCTGTTTTTCATGGCACCGAGATCAACATCTTGCATGCATTGCGTAAATTCTTTTGTCAGACCATCACGCTCTTGCGCTGGGGCTGTCACGGGCATCAGCAACATGCTGGCGAGACCAAAAAAAATCAATTTTTTCAATGGAATATGATCCGTCTCAGAGTTTTTGCATCTCGGCCAGAATGGTGGTGTAGACCGTGCCGACCATCATCACGATCAGGGCATTTTGCAAGTCGCCATCGCGAATGCCGCCTAAAATACCACTCAGCGTCACCCCGACCAGAACCGCCATCACGAGAACATCAACGGCTTTGCGCAGCATGGGCATGGATCCCGCGCCAGTCATGCAACGGCGGGATGCCGTCCCTGCTGGGAGACCCTATTAACGGTTGAAAAGATTAAAATTTCACCCCGTGCCCAAGAAATTCTCGGCCCAAAACAGTTGGACTTGGGGTAGCCGTTTAGGCGATCTGGGAGGGTTCGAAATACCGCGCATAGAGCTTTTCGAGCTCGCCGGAGGCCTGCATTTGCGCAAAAAACCCTTCCAGCCAATGAATCAGGCTGTGTTGCCCATAGGGCAGGCTGATATGCATGCGGGTCTGCTTGGTTTGGACGGGTGTTCCGTCTTCGGACGGCGTTTCCGAGGGATTTAAGGTCAGATAGGGACCATAAAAGCCAATTTCACGGGCTTGTTTGGCATTCCATTCCGATCCAGAGATCAGAATATCAATCTGCATCTCTTTGATTTGCTCATAAGCCTCATAGTCATCGAGAATTTCCAGATTGAGCTCGACATCCAGTGCTTCCGAGATCAAACGGGCCAGATCGGCATGCAAGCCTTTCAGCGAGCCGTCGGGGGCGGTTGAGGCAAACGGCGCTCTGCGCGGGCCGATGCCGATATGCACAAGGTTTCGGGTGCTGATTCTGGCTAAAACATCGGTCTTGGCTGCAGTATCTTTGGGCGTCAGAACAAAAACAAGTTCCTCAAAAAAAAGAAACAGCAGAATGGCACAGGCAACTAGGCCGAAAATCGCTGCAAAATCCATGATGACGCTCTTTAACTACGCAAGATGGCTTTGACACCATCAACACACTATTGTGACATACTCTGAAACCGGAACATAAACGTCTGATTGGATAGGACAAGAAAAAAAGTCAGTCCTGCACCCCAATCTTGGCCTAAAAGCCCAAATCCGCGATCAATCTGACAATTTGCTGGGCTCTGATCTCGATGGTTTCATCTTTTGAGATGATGAACGGGGATTTGCGTTTTTGCAAAATATTGTCTTGCGCGAAGGTCAGGGCCTCGCTGAGCGTCTGACAATGAAAAACCGGCAAGGGATTTTTGACAATCCAGCCTTTAGAAGTGGTCAAAAGTGTATAAAGTTCAGTATCTTGAGCTGTTCTGGACATGAATACGCAAACATTGACAACGACAAAAAACAATCAAAAACCGGCGATCCACCCAACCCGACCAGATCACCGTGCGAAAGCTGCGACGCTCTCAACGACTTTTTGGTCAATTCCGCGAAACCCATGAAAAGACTGGGCTTCACAGGGATTGCCAATTTCCTCGCCGCCTTCCAGCCAAACGAGCTTAGCTTTGTTTTGTGCCCACGTCATAAAATCTTTGACCCCTTCGGGGGCTGTCTTGCGGCAATTGTCATTGCGGTGATGAATCACCAAGGTTTTGGGCAGTAAGTCAGCCTCCCGCAAAATAGCCATCACATTTTCGCGGTCGCCGGAGGCATCGCTGAGAAAGCCCGAGGTGAACACGACCTTGTCAGGCCGCGCGCCGCTTTTGATCCCGTAAGCTGCCCGCAAGGTGCCGCGGCTGGTGCCCACAACGGTGACGGGGCCTTTGATTTTGCGCATGAATTGGACAAGGGCCTCCAGATCATATCCCAGATCGGGCACTAGAACGGCAAAGCCTTTGAGAGCGTAATTCAGACGGGTGCGGACCAGTTGGTTGCCCTCACGGGCTATGCCGCCCTCCTCAAAAACGCCGATCCGGCCATCCCCTCCAGTCAGTAAAATCAAGGAGGCAATCGGCTTGTCTGGCTTGATCAGCACGGCTTTGACACCCCCAGCCTCAACAGTGGTGATTTTGGGTTCCGCCTGACCTATTCCGATCAAAGCCAAGAAAAAAAGGCTGCAGAGCCAAGATAAACGCAACAAAGACACGGATAAGCTCCTATCCAGCTTGAAAAGTCTGATATGGGCTGACTGGTTCACCTCTTGTGATAGCACAAGGCACAGCCTTTGGCACAGGGCCTGCCGGATTGAACGGTCCCCCTGAAATCTTGGTTTGCCCCAGTGAAACCTTGACTCTTGGGGGCCGTTTGGCTATTTCACCTGCAGTTTCATTGACAGTTCTTGTCTGTGAGCCACCCACCGGTTCTCGAAACCGGAGGTCAACGTCCGACAGCGCGATGCGCCCTCGGGCGTCTTTGTCGTTTGCTTGAAGCGGGTGCTTCAAGCCCAGACAAGGGACTGGCGCAGAACAAGAATTTCAAAAACGAGCACGGGATGGGCATGGCCCAAACCGGTGAGGCATAGAAAAAGCGGCGAGCGGTGCGGGAATGATCCTGTTTTTGGCTTGTGCGCGGGTCGGATGTGAAGGTGGCACAAGATCATGTTTGAGAGTCTTTCGGATAAACTCTCCGGCATCTTGAACGGCTTAACGCGGCGCGGGGCGCTGAGCGAAGCCGATGTCACTGCTGCTTTGCGGGAAGTGCGTCTGGCTTTGATCGAAGCCGATGTGTCGCTCGATGTCGTCAAAACCTTTATCGAACAAGTCCGTAGCCGTGCGGTGGGCGCGGAAGTGGTGCGGTCTGTGTCCCCCGGCCAGATGGTCGTCAAGATCGTACATGATGCCCTTGTTGAAACGCTGGGGGCTGAACAGGTCGGGATCAATCTGGAGGCAACGCCGCCGGTTGCAATCTTGATGGTGGGTTTGCAGGGCTCGGGTAAAACAACCACCACGGCCAAGCTGGCGCGGCGTTTAACCGAACGCGACCGGCGCAAGGTTTTGATGGCCTCGCTCGATACCCGCCGTCCGGCGGCGATGGAACAATTGGCGACCCTTGGCAAGCAACTCTCGATTGAGACATTGCCGATTGTCACAGGCCAGAGCCCTGTGCAAATCACCCGCCGCGCCTTGGATGCCGCGCGTCTGGGTGGCTTTGATGTGGTGTTGCTCGATACTGCAGGGCGCACAACGGTCGATGAAGCCCTGATGGCCGAAGTGGCCGAAGTCAAAACGCTCGCAAAACCGCATGAAGTCTTGTTGGTGGCGGATGCTTTGACCGGTCAGGATGCGGTCAATACTGCGCGCGCCTTTGAAGAGCGGGTCGGCATTACCGGTATTGTTTTGACGCGGGTGGATGGCGACGGGCGCGGTGGCGCAGCCTTGTCGATGCGCTCTGTGACCGGCAAGCCGATCAAGCTGGTCGGCATGGGCGAAAAAATGGATGCGCTGGATGATTTCCATCCCTCGCGGATTGCCAATCGCATTTTGGGCATGGGGGATATTGTTTCCCTCGTTGAAAAGGCCTCGCAAAATATCGATGCTGAAAAAGCCAAAGCGCTTGCCGAAAAAATGCGCAAAGGCAAATTCGATTTGGATGATTTGCGTGACCAGTTGGCGCAGATTGAAAAAATCGGGGGCGTGGGCGGATTGCTCGGCATGCTGCCCGGTGTTGCCAAGATGAAAGACCAGATCGCCTCGGCCAATCTCGATCAGACCGTTGTCAAACGCCAAAAAGCCATCATTGACTCGATGACCCGCATGGAGCGGCGCAATCCCGATATTTTGAAAGCCTCGCGCAAAAAACGCATTGCGGCCGGATCTGGCACCAAGGTGGAAGATATCAATCGGCTTTTGAAAATGCATCGCCAGACAGCCGATATGATGAAGGCTATGGGACAAGCCAAGCGCGGCCCCATGGCGGGCATGGCGCAGATGTTCGGATTGGGCGGTGGCATGCCGTCTGCCGAGGAAATAGCCAAATTGCAGGCCCAAGCCAGTGCGGGAGGGGCCGGTTTGCCGGACTTTCCAGGCGCGCAGGGTTTGGGACAGCAAGGGCAGGCGGGCAAGCCGCCTATTGGCTTGCCAACAGGGTTGCCCGGAATGGGCGGCAAAGGATTTGGATTGCCCGGATTGGGTGGATTCAATCCCTTCGGGGGAAAGAAGAAGTAATCAACCGGCTTTTCGCTTTCCGTTCCCGTCGGCGGCAGCGAGGCCTTTTTCAACAGACGGGAAATGATGTAGGAAATTGAACACATGTCTTTAAAAATTCGTCTTGCACGCGGTGGTGCCAAAAAGCGTCCTCACTATGCGATTGTTGTCGCTGATAGCCGTTATCCCCGTGATGGCCGCTTCATCGAAAAAATCGGCACTTTCAATCCCATGTTGGCCAAAGACAATGCCGAGCGCGTGAAGCTTGATCTTGATCGTGCCAAAGATTGGCTGTCCAAAGGCGCGCAGCCGACCGACCGCGTCGAGCGTTTTCTGGATGCCGCCGGTTTGCTGAAGCGCAAAGCCCATAGCAATCCTGAAAAGGCAAAGCCGAAGAAGAAGGCGCAAGAGCGTCTTGATGCAGCCGCCGCCGCAGCAGCAGAAGCCGCCGCCGCAGCCGCCGCTCCTTCAGCGGAATAAGCTGTCGCCAGACTTGTTTTCTGGTGGGCTTGTTTTATGGCGGGCTTGGGGTCAAATTCCCATGCCCGCTATTTTTTTGTATCCGTTGTTCATTCCATCTTCGGGTGAGGGAGACTGTGCCGATGTCAAAAAGGCCCGTTGATAAGACACGCGCAGACGCGCGATCATCGCCTGTCGGCAAGCCGAAAAGCGATGCGCCGCAGGGTGGGGACATGGGCCCGCTGCCTGATGACCATGTCGTGGTTGGGGTCATTGGTGCAGCCCATGGCTTGCGCGGCGAGATACGTTTGAAATCCTATACCGAAGACCCTATGGCCGTTGGCGATTATGGGCCTTTGCGCTTGCAAGATGGCCGCTCCGTGACGGTGAAGCCTTTGCGCTTTTTGCGGGATGATTTGATCATTGCCAAGATCGGCGGAATTGACGATCGCACACAGGCCGAAAGCCTGACCGGACTGCATTTATCGCTGGCGCGCGCGCGGTTGCCAGCCCTTGCTGATGACGATGAATTTTACCATGCCGATCTTGTGGGCTTGAAGGTGGTTGATCAGGCCGGCGATGTGCTGGGTCATATTGTTGGCCTGTTCAATCATGGCGCGGGCGATATGCTGGAAATACGCCTCACAAAGCCTGCTCCCACTGATTTTCTTCCCTTTACCAAAGAATTCGCGCCCAAGATCGATATCAAAGCCGGATATGTTGAGGTTGTCTTGCCCAAGGATTTCGGCAAGCCGGCGGCACCACCCCCGCAAGCAGCCAAAGGGCGTTCACCCTCAACAAAACCTGCGGCAGAACGCAAAACCAAGGAGCCTGACGCTTCATGAGTTTTCATGCCAGCGTGCTGACCATTATGCCGGATATGTTTCCCGGCCCGCTTGGCGCCTCATTGTCGGGAACGGCGCTGCGCGAGGGCTTGTGGCGGTTTGATGTGCATGACATCCGCACGCATGGATTAGGCCGTCATCGGGCGGTCGATGACACGCCTGCAGGCGGCGGCGCGGGCATGGTTTTGCGGGCGGATGTGGTGGCGGCCTGTCTTGATGCGGTGGCTGGTGCTGATGATCCGCGCCCGAAATTACTGATGTCGCCGCGCGGTGCGCCCTTATCTCAGGCACGCGTCAGGGATTTGGCGGCTGGATCGGGTGTGGTGATCGTGTGCGGGCGGTTTGAAGGGGTTGATGAGCGGGTCATCGAAGCCCGCGATCTGGAAGAAGTCTCGATCGGCGATTATGTGCTTTCGGGCGGGGAAATCGCCGCCATGGTGGTTTTGGATGCCTGTGTGCGCCTGATTCCCGGTGTCATGGGGAAAGTCCTGTCCGGCGAAGAGGAGAGTTTTGAGCAGGGTTTGCTGGAATATCCGCATTACACAAAGCCACGGGACTTTGAGGGCCGCTCCATTCCCGAGGTGCTGTTATCGGGCAATCATCAGCGGATCAAAGACTGGCGGATGGAGCAGTCCAGAGCCCTGACAAGGCTTCGTCGTCCTGACCTGCTTGGCCAGAAAAAGTAGATTTTGAGCCCGATTAGAATCCTTTAGCCATGTTTTATAAGGGTTTTTTATCTGTGGGCATGGTTGAATCTGGCATAATGCTTGCGAGTCTCTGTCAGGAAGACGAGGGCAGATGCAAAGGGCATGGTGACCATATCCACGATAACGAATAAGGTTGCTGCAACCTATTCGGCTCCGACTGTTGCTGCCAAACCGGCAGCAAGCGCGAGCGCGTCTGTCTCTGCCCCAGCCGTCACCGTGTCTTTGTCCTCTGTCAGCCTTGCAGCCCCGGCGCAGGCATCCGCAGCCGCCAGCGGCAAGCCAGCCATGCCCGTGGCCAAGCAGGGCGTGGGGCAAGGGGCGCGGATTATCACGATTTCCAATTACAATCCGGCCAATACTGTCAGGATTTATGACGGCGCGACCGATGTGACAAACGCGTTCAATCCCCCCGTTGTCACCGGCAATACCGCGCAATTTTCTCTCAAACAGGCCAATATCGTTGATCCTTTTTTCCGGTCGGTCGCAGCGGGGCCTTATAATACGCCCGCCGCAGTGCCCAGTTATACGCCGCAATTCACGGTCACGTTTACCAATGCCAATGGCTCATCGCCTGCCTCGGCCTCCATGCGTAATGCGGTGCCAGCTTATGATCTGACCGCCAGTGCCAATGTGCAAAAATACAGCGGAGCGGCGGCAACCACCGTCTTCAATCAACTTCCGATTGTGGATAGCGGCACCGCGATTTCGAAGAATTTTTCAACTCTGTTGGATATGACGCAAGATATGACCCAGACAACGGGTTTGTCTCGTGCCATTACCGGTATTCGCTACACGGAAATGAACCGGCCGACATTGTCTCTGAGCCCGACGGATATTTTGAAAGGCGATGCCCTCAAAATCGCATCCGGCGCCTCGGCGGGCAAACCCTATTTCTATTCGATTACATCGGCGACATCGGGCCTCAACCCCGTGGCGATCCAGGCGACGGGTAATTTTACGCTTGCGGATGCCGTGAGCCTGTCTCCCGATACGGTCAAATTGATCAAGGGCATGACCATTGATGTCAGTGCCAGTGATCTGTCGCCGTCCAATGCGCCGCAGCTGGCTGAAAAAATTGCCAAGCTGAATTCCTTATTTGCCACCGAAGGGACAGTGGGCAGCGGGCAGATATCAAAATTCAAACTCAATATTACGGCTGCGGTGTCGGATGTTCAGTCCAATATCGATGTCTTGGGCCGTTTGAAGCGGCTGGATAAAATCTCGCTGGTCAGCGATACCGATCCCTCGGTGGCGATGCCCTCGACCACGCCTTTTGCGATCACAGCCGATCAATATAAATTCAATAAAAATGTGTTGGCTGCCATGGGCACCAATTATCAACTGCATCTGAGCGGCGTGAAAGCGGTCGATGCCAGTCTGATGTATAAAGATCCGCATGTCCTCGACTTTACGGTCGAAGACAAAATGTCGAATGTTTTGGCCAATGCGGCGGCGCTCAATAAAATCCCGAAGAATTTTACGCTGTCGATCAAAGACACGATCAACAATGTCGTGGCCTATTCGAGCAATCTCGGCACGCTGACCAAGCCCTACACGCTCAATATTACGGATGCGAGCCTTGACAAGGTTTTGCAAAACAGCAGTGTTTTGAGCAAGTTGAAGGTCAGCTACAATCTGCGTGATAAAACCAGCGAGGTTATTTCCCACGCGGATGATCTCGCCAAATTCACAAACAGTGTCACCCTTGCGCAAAGTCTGTCCAACTGGGCGGGTGGTCCTGTTTTGCAAACCAATCCGGCTGCGATGGTTGGCAATATCCAGACCGACAATACCCAAACGCCTCCTGTCACGACATTGACTGTCTCAAGCCAAGTATCAGGAACATTGAAAGTCGGATCGGTGTTGTCGGGCGGTGGCGTGGCCGACGGGACCGTGATCACTGGGATAATCAACGCCAGCACGCCGCCTTATACCTATACGGTCAGTCCCGCACAGACGGTTCTGGATCAAGCCGGGGTCGATGTCTCCATGACCGCCAATACGCCGGCTGATTTTTCGGCAACGGCGGATATCATCGCCAATGCCAGTGATCCCGCCCATAGTCTTTTACGTGTGACGCAGCTGGGCTATGGCCAGCTTGAAGTCGGCAGCACGATCACTATGTCTGGAGGCGGCACTGCAAAAATTATCGGCTTGGGAACCGGCACAGGCGGGCTTGGAACCTATGTTCTGGATCAAAACCTGACCGCTTCGGGTGTTGCGATCTCCGGAACGACAACAGTTCGCTCAGCCACAGCCAATGCGCCTTTTGCGATCTCGATCACCCAGGCCTATAAGCGCGACACCAGTGGCAATCTGGTGGATGAGCTCAATCCCAATGGCACTGTTAAAACACCAAAGCCTGTTGCGATTGCGCAAATGGTCAGCGTTGTTGAGGGAAGTTCTGCGGTTGATCAAGTCGTCATTGATGCCCCAGACAGCAATGGTGTGTCGAACTACTACAGCGGCATTACGATTGATAAGAACAATAACCTCATTCAAAACGGACGGGTTGTTGGCAGTCTGTTAAAAGTAAAATCCGGCAATCAGCTGATTTCACAATATACCATCAACAAAGATGCCAATGGTGTTCCAGTGGCCACACCGAGTGGCCAGATGGCAACCGATGCCAGCGGCAACCCGTCTTTTAACTGGGTTCCGCCCTCGACCTTTGTGCCGACCGACGGGGCGCATAATTACCAATTGGTGGCTGATCCGCCTGCCTATGCGGGTGTTGCGGGCGCTGGCGCCGATACGTTCGGTCTTAAAATCAACGACCAGATGACCACGCGCAATACGACATTGGCGCGCAGCTTTACGATTAATGTGGTTTCGGCATCCGTAGGCGGCAGCAATGGATTGCCTCCGCGCTATTCCTCAGCCGATCCGAGTTTCTATATGATCCATGACAGCGAGAGCGCCTTGGCACATCTTGATCTGTCCGCGGCCTCGCCTTTCGCAACGCTCTTGGCCTCGGGCCGTTTGTTGGGCGCTATCAGTGCGGACGGCAAGCCCAAAGGATTAAGCACGGGGACGCCGCCGCAAGCGCCATCCATTGCAATTCCCGGTCAGCTCGATGCCAATGGGAAATTGAATGCGACATTGATTCCGATCATCGGCTATGACCAGACAGTGATCAGCAATGACGGGATCACCGCGAAGTTTAAAAACGGCCTGACGCTGAACGGTGTCACATGGGGTGATGCCCCTGTTTTGGACAGCCAGTCTAATGTTTCGGAACTGGTGATCAATAGCCCGATTTCCTCGATTTATAATCCGGCTGCCAATATTGATAATACGGCGATCATGAAGTCGATCAGCAAAGTTTTGCGGATCAATGTGCAGATCGACAAGAATACCACCGCGGCGCAGATCACAAGCCTTCAAGGCGTCAGTTCGGTTCCCGGCAAAGCGATTGCAGGGGCTACCAGAAGCACGCCCCCGTTGGCTGCCGACCCCGCTGTTGTGAACTTGCCGACCTTGTCCATTCCCAATCAGAATGTGTCCATTCTGGATCCCAATGTGACCATCAACGGGATTCCGATCTTCAAAAATTATGATGCGACGACGCATAGCTATTTTGATCCGAATTCGCCGCCAGCAGGTGTACCATTGCCTGTTTTGAGCATGCAGGCCAAGATCAAGACGGTTCAGGATGTGATCGATACGATCAATCAGGCTGTCGCAAATTATAAAGATTATCTGAAATACGGGGAGTCTGCGGCGGGTGCGGATCAATCCTATCAAAATGTTGATTTGACCGCGACCTTTGATGCCTTGTCGGGTGGTGTTACGCTTTATTCCAAATCCACCCCGACGATCAATGTGGTCGATCAAGACAATATCATGGCCTACACCGGCTTGAATTTCGGCACGGTGTCGCGCGTTCAAAACGCCTCGGGCGTAATCACTCTGACCGGTATGCCGCTGACAAATGCGCCGGCTGGTCAGGCAGGCGGCGTGGTTGTGATTGATGTGAAAGACTCGCAAACAGGGGCGGTCACAAGCCACAGCATTAATTTAAATCTGGGCAATAATGCGCAAAAAAATATCACGAGCATCGTCAATGCCATTAATACCGCCTTTGGCTATACGAGTTCAAACAACAACTTCTTGCTGCGCGCTACGTCTGACGGCACATTGAACGGCGGTGTGAAATTGACGTCTGCGGGTGGTGACCAGATTACGGTTTCCTATCCCAATGATCTGTCGAATGTGCTGGGCGTTCAATTCGGGTCGATTTCGAAATATTTGCAGGTGAGCACATTGGATGCATCTGTATTAGCGCCGCCCGATATTCAAAACGCACTGGCAACGTTCCAGAATAATTTTGTTCTGACGGTCACGGATACGCAGTCCAATATTACGGCCAATCAGCAAGCAATTGATTATGCGGGCCGCAATCAGGCCAAGGTGACGATCCAAAACTAAGGCTGGATCAGTCTCTCTTTTTCCCTTTTTTACAGTATTAAAGAGTCATTTTATTTATTTAAATGATATTTTTGGTTTTTTTAAAAATATTCAAAACAAAAATAATCTTTTATATTGCTCAAAAGTCTGTTTTTTATTAAATGAACAAAATAAAGACCATTATAAATTTAATAATACTTTGTATTTATTTCAAAATGTAAAAATATTCATTTCTAAGTAATTTAATTCGTCTAATTTGCAGGTTTATTTTTATAAAATTTTATTTTATGAATGTGTTATTATTTGAATAGTGTGATTGATTCTGATTCATGGTTGTTTTGTTGTTATTGAAGATGTTTTTATTGAACGTATTTGAATTGTATTTGTGTTTTTATTTGCAAAAAATCCATATCAATAAAAATCCTGTTTTTTAATACATGTTTCGTGATCTCAATACGCGTTCTTTGTCATAGCGTTGTGTGAATGAGTTTGGAAAACCATTTTTTTAAAGAGAACAGACCTATGGCATTTAATCTTGAGCGATTTGAATCCTTTGCCTATAGCCGCAATCGCGAAATGGGCATGCGCGAATTGTTCGCGCTCCTTCAGGATCTTGATAATAATTACGGGCATCTCGGGGCCAATTTCCGTGCCCAGCCTCTGCGGGCGGTCCATCAAGAAGAGATCGATCAGCATGTCTGGACAAGAACAGCCGCCGCGGCGTCGGCTTTGCTCGCCGATAGCGAACTTTTTATTGCGCCGGAATGGCAGTTGCGGATGATGACCTATCACCGCTGGTTACAGACCTTGTTTGCGGCGAGCCCGTTCCAGAATGCGGATCATGTGATGCGCGCCATCAATCAGGGCGAGGGCAAGGATGATCTCAGCAATCTTAAAATCCAACACAAGGATTTGCTGAAATTTTGTCTGCTCTTTACGCCGGAATCGGAAGTGCCGTTGGATCTGGATGCTTTATGGGAGCAAGATAAATATCTGGCAGCCAGCCTGTGTCTGGTGTTGCTGTCGCCGCGCTTTTTGGGGTCGCCCGCGGCACATGGCAAACGCGAACAAATCCTGCCTTGGCTGGCCAATCGTCTGGATCAAGTGGATGATATTGAAAAATTGCCGATCGGTGTTTTGCATGACCTCTATATGCATTGCAGTTATGCCGACCGCAGCGACAAGCACGATATCAAAAAACCGATCAATACGCTTGTCCGCCGCAAATTGCGCGATTTGGGTTTGAAAGACAGGGCTTTGCACGAAACCGCAGGCGCGGTTTTCAATGGCACTGAAAAGCCTGTGATGATGGTTGTACATGAATGGTTTACCAGCTCCCATTCCATGTATCGCACCCATTCCCGCACGATCGAGGCTGCGCGTGACCTCTTCCATGTGATCGGCATGGGGTATGAACAATGTCTGGATGACACCACGCGCAAAGTGTTTGACGAGGTGATTTCCATCGACAACACCATCCCGATCATTGAGCAAATGAAACATATCCAGCGCGAGGCCCGCCGCAACAAAGTGGCGGTTTTGTATATGCCCAGCGTTGGTATGTTTCCATTGACTATGTGGCAGGCCAATTTGCGTGTTGCGCCGCTGCAGCTTATGGGGACCGGCCATCCCGCAACCTCCCATGCCCATGCCATGGACTATCTCGTGGTCGAGGAGGATTTTGTCGGCGATGAAAAATGCTTCAGCGAAAAAATGATCAAGCTGCCAACGGATGGCATGCCCTATCGTCCCTCCGCCTCGTCAACGGCTGTGAAGCCCGCACGGCCACCGCTTAAAAAGCCGGATAAAGTGGAGATCGCGGTTTGTGCCACAACGATGAAACTCAATCCGCAATTTTTAAGTGCCTGTGCGCGCATTGTGGATGGATGCAAAATTCCTGTTCATTTCCATTTCTTGGTGGGGCAGGCGCAAGGCTTGATCTATCCCAATGTCAAACGGGTCGTGCGGATGTTTTTGGGTGATTATGCAACCGTCTATCCGCATCAGGAATATAAATCCTATATGCAGACTATTGCCAATTGCGATCTGTTCATTAACCCGTTTCCCTTTGGCAATACGAACGGCATCATTGATTGCATCACAGCTGGTCTTGTCGGGATTTGTAAAACCGGTCCGGAAGTGCATGAGCATATTGACGAGGCTTTGTTCGGACGGCTCGGCATGCCTGATTGGATGGTCACCAAAACCATTGATGATTATGTCGAGGCTGCGGTGCGTCTGATCACCTCTCATGAAGAGCGGTATAGTCTGCGGCAATTGATGTCTGGCCCCAGCAAAGTGGAGCTGTTTTTTAAAGGCCGCCCCGAATTGATGGGCCGTCTGATCATGGAGCGTCTCAAAGAGACGGTCAGCAATGCGAAGCAACCCGCTTTGGCATAGGCTGTTCAAGCTTCACTGAATGCGGGGCATGTAAAAGCATTCAAGGGACATCAAAGAGCGGATCTTGCGGTCCGCTCTTTTTTTAATGCGGGCGCTTGGGGGGTGATTTTCCAAGCTTGCCCATAATGCCGGCGATGCGGTCGAGTGAAATTTCCGCCTCGGCTGGCGCTGGTTCTTTGACGAGCCGATCCTCAAGCCGCCGCACGGCGCGTGGCGTATGCGGCTTTTCTTTCAGAAATTTTTTAATTTTGTCCATGATCAGATCTCAATCATCAAAAAAACGGGCAAGTCAAAAGTCAGACTAGCATGGTCTTCCCTGATTTGTGCAAATATAAGGCCAGTTTGGGGGGATCAGGGATGAGCCGGCCAATAACGGCCCCCCGAACACGGAACGGGGACACCTGTTGTGGTGGGCAGGCTGAGCGGCAACCCCAACCGCGCACGCTGCGCCAGATAGGCAAAACATTCGGCCTCCAGACTGTCGCCGCGCCATCCCACGCTTTCAACCGGCTCGACTGGCACCTGCACCATCTGGGCAAGGCCCTGCATAAAGCTGTCATTATGGCGCCCGCCACCGGCCACCAACCAGCGCCGCGGCTTTTGCGGCATATGGTCGAGGGCTTTGGCTGTGGCATGAATGGTGAACGCGGTCAGTGTGGCCAGACCATCCAAAGGATCGAGAGACATGTGGTGATGGATATGCGCATGGAAGGCATTGCGATCCAGCGATTTAGGGGGCGGCACCATAAAGAAAGGATGGGCGAGCCAATGTTGCAAGACAGCCTGATCAATGCGGCCTTGTTGCGCAAGCCGGCCGCCTTCATCAAAAGGCAAATGGAAGTGTTTGCGCGTCCAGTCATCGCATAATGCTGAAGCGGGGCCCGTATCAAAAGCCAAGATCGTGTTTTCATCGAGATAGGTCACATTGCCGACGCCACCCCAGTTCAAAATCACCAAGGGTTTTGCAAGTGTGCTGGCCAGCGCCTGATGATAGAGAGGCACCAAGGGCGCGCCTTGTCCGCCCTGTGCCACATCATTGAGGCGAAACTGGTCAACCACTGCAATGCCAGTTTCTTGTGCCATTTGCGCGCCGTTGCCGAGCTGCCGCGTAAAGCGTTGGGCGGGATTGTGATAGACGGTTTGTCCGTGCAGACCGATCAGATCAATCGTGTTTGGGTCGAGCGCGTGCTGGCGTAAAAAATCCAGCAAAGCCTGACTGAAACAGGTGGTGACTTGGCGTTCGAGATCATGCAAGGGGTCATGCTGGGCGCGGGTAGGATCTTGCAAAAAATCAATCAAGGCTTGCCGCAGATGTGCTGGATAAGGGGCTGTTGCCGCTGGTCCGAAGTCAATATGCGCATAGCCATCGGTCTCAAGCAGCGCGATATCGATTCCATCCATGGATGTTCCGCTGATCATACCAATGATTGTTTTGATGGGGGAAGACCGCATGGAAAAACCAAATCCTTGGGTGAGGCTCAAGAGGCGTTTAAAACAGTGATAGAATAGCTGCGTTATTCGGGCAATTGTGAAAATGCGTGCGACGCGACAAGCAGAAAAGGTCTTATCTGTAGGCCCTTGTTTGTCTGTTGCCAGTGGCCATGCTAGGAAACCAATCGAGAAGCATTGATCATAAGACAGGTGTGTTGATGAGCGTGATAAGTGTTGAACCCGAACTGACGTTTGAGATTGATACCCATTTGAAACTCGGGGAAAGCCTTTATTGGGCTGCCGAGGAAAAAGCACTCTATTTTGTCGATATCACCGCGCCTGCCCTCTTTCGTCTTGATACCGTGACACGTGATCTCAAGCGCTGGGCGATGCCGAGTGATATCGGCAGTTTCGGGATGGGACGAGATGGCCGCCTTGCCGTTGCCTTGCGGGACGGCGTTTACTGGTTTGATCCGAAAACCGAACACTTGGATTTGCTGGTGCGTTCCGAACCCGATCGTCCCATGAACCGCTTGAATGACGGGAAGGTGGGTCCAGACGGCTGCTTTTGGGTGGGCAGTATGGATGACCGACCCGAGAAGGAAAAAACCGGCGCTTTGTACCGGATTGACATCGGCGGCCAGTGCACACGCATGCTGGATGGCTTGATCATTTCCAATGGTCTGGCTTGGACGCCGGATGGGCGCACGATGTATCATGCGGATAGTCGCGGGCCTTTCGCACAGGCGTTTGATTTTGATCCGCACACAGGCGCTTTGTCGCGCCAGCGGATTTTGCGGGTTTTGCCCGAGGCAGAAGGGCGGCCCGATGGGGCGGCGTGTGATGCCGAAGGTTTTTATTGGGTGGCGGGTGTGACAGCGGGTTGCATCAACCGGATTGCGCCTGATGGGCGGTTGGATCGTAAAATCAAATTGCCGCCTTCTATTCCGGCACCGACCATGCCTTGTTTCGGTGGCGCGGATATGAAAACGCTTTATGTCACATCCTTGGCCAAGACCGTGGATGGGGTGGCGCATCCCGGACGGCTCTTTTCATTCCAAGTCGATGTGGCCGGGGCCAAGGTCGGCCGTTTCGGTGATCCCGTGACGGTGGCCTAAAGGCACGGATGGGCCATGAGTGATCCCGATCCGCAGCATCCTTTTGTCTTTGATACGATCCCCTGTCCGTGGGGCGGACGACTGATTGTGATGCCTTGCCCGGGACGACAGGGGATGGATGATCAGGGCCGAGTCTGGCGGCGGGATCTTCAGGCGGATCTCGATCAATTGGCCCCATACAGGATTGATGCTTTGGTGACCTTGTTGCCGGATCAGGAGATGCAACACTACCAGGTGTTGGACTTACCGCAGGCCTCGGCGAAGCGTGGCTGGACGTGGTGGCACTGGCCTGTCACCGATCAGGCGATTGCCGATCAGGACGTGTTCGAACAAATCCAAGCAACAGCTCCCAAATTACGCGCTCTACTCCAAAAGGGCGGGACAATTGCCATCCATTGTGCGGCAGGTCTTGGACGCACCGGAACTCTGGCGGCGCAACTACTGGTGATGCAGGGCGTTGAACCGGATCAGGCCATTCTCGATATCAGGCAGGCACGGCGCGGCTCGATTGAAACCTCGGCGCAAGAACAGGCCGTCAGAGATCAAAAGATATAAGACGGCGCGTGATTGCTTAGATCACTTGTCCCTCAAGCGCTTTTTCAATGGCGTCTTTGTCGGGAATGCTGCTTTGCGCTCCCAATGTCTGGCAGGCCAGACTGCCTGCAGCCGCACCATGCTGCAAAGCCCCAGTCAGGCCCAAGCCGCGATCAAGGGCTGCGGCAAAAGCGCCGCAGAAACTATCACCCGCAGCGGTGGTATCCACCACTTTCACCGGCAAAGACGGGATGGTCCGCCGGATGCCGTCTGACCAGCTGATGCAGCCTTCGGCCCCAAGGGTGACGATAACGGTGATTGAATATTGCGTTGATATTTTTTCGGCTATGTCATCGGGTGAGGTCAAGGGCCATAATAAGATCTTTGCCAGATCCGCAATTTCCACTTCATTGACAATCACAATATCAAGGGCAGAAAGCCAATCAGCTGTGAGACCATGGGCAGGGGCCGCATTTAAAATAACCCGTGCGCCTTGTGCCTTAGCAAAACTCATGGCGGCAAGGGTCTCATCATCATTTAATTCGCGTTGCACAAGCAGCACATCGCGAGGCCCGAATGTCAGCTTTTCGAGCTGTTCGGCCTTTGCCAGCTGGTTGGCACCCGAAGCCACAACAATGGCATTTTCACCGGCTGCACTCACCGCAATGAAAGCGGCACCAGTCGGGGCTGTGTGATGGGTCAAGGGGCTGAGATCGATTTGCGCCTGTTTGAGAAGGGCTGTGCCGATGGTGGCAAAGGGATCATGACCGACGGCACCCACCATACGCACCGATGCGCCCGCACGGGCTGCAGCCAGTGCCTGATTGCCGCCTTTTCCTCCCGCAAAAACCTGATAGTCAGGGCCCAGAACCGTTTCGCCTGCCGCAGGGATATGATCGACCCGCGTGACAAAATCGACATTGATGGATCCAAAAACCGTAATCATGCTCCCTCCCTTCCCAACCCGCTTTTATGGACGCGCTTCTTGCCATGCCCGAACAAAGGCCTTGGCTTTTTGGCGCACATCAGAGGCCTGATCACCGGGTTTATAAAGAGAGGATCCGATACCAAGTCCTGCCAACGGGCTTTTAGCGTAATGGGCGGGGGTATCGGTTGAAACGCCACCGACCAAGACCATGCGGGCGGTTTGAGGTAAAACGGCAGACAGGGCTTTGACGGCCAGAGGCGTCATCAATTCGCCGGGAAACAGTTTCAGCACGTCGGCCCCTGCATGCAAGGCAGCAAAGGCTTCGCTGGCTGTAAACACGCCCGGTGCCGATAAAAGGCCAAGGGCTTTGCTTGCAGTGATGACATCGAGATTGGTGTTGGGAGATACGATCAGCTGACCACCGCTGGCATGGACGGCCCGGACATCGGCAGTTGATAAAACCGTGCCCGCACCGATGATGGCCTGTTGCGAAAAACGGGCAGCCAGTTTTTCGATGCTTGCGAGGGGGT
Source organism: uncultured Hyphomicrobiales bacterium (assembly GCA_903824185.1). GTDB lineage: Bacteria > Pseudomonadota > Alphaproteobacteria > Rhizobiales > Beijerinckiaceae > CAIYZJ01. Next base: position 85,652 of record CAIJVU010000079.1, on the reverse strand, counting down.
CCGGTGAATTCAGGGGCACCTCGATCAGTGTGAACCCTTCTTCGATCAAAGCCGCGCCGATCGCCTCGGCATCGGCTGGGGTCAGGCCCCGCAAAATGGCAATCAAAGGGCAGCGTTTGAAATGCGTGTCAAACGCGGCTGTGAGGGATAAGGCTTTTGTCATCAACGGGCCTTAGACAATGCAGCCGCGCGCTGCCACCGGCCAATCACCGATCAGCTCATGCCCGCGCACAACAACAAGACGATCCACCATATTGACGACAACACAGACATGATTGGGAATAATCCGCACCACATCGCCAATCATGGGTCGTTCATTGCAGGCGCTCAGATCAAGAAAGCCATGTTCTTCGGCAAATTGCTGGATGCGCGCTTGCGGATGTTCCAGAATGATCCCGTATCCTTCGAGGCCTCGACCGGGGTCGGAGGTCAGGGTTTTGGATCCTGAGTCCAAAATACCGCGTTCGGGTGCGGCACGCGACACAACAGTTGCGAAGACATTCAAGGCGCAATCTTTTTCTTCAGCCAGCCCTACCTGCATGACCATGCGATCATTGAAGATGCAGGTGCCTGCGCGATGTTCTGTGATGCCGCGCAATTTAAACAGATTGGCCAGATTGGGCGTGCCGCCAGACGAGACAAGGCCGGTTGGTAGGCCTGCATCCCGCAAACCGGCATGGGCCGTATCAAGAAAATCCTGCGTTTCCGACATTTTTGTTTCCGGCGGATAGATCATCAAGCCAGCAAATGTCAGATGCGGGGAGGCGGCTATTTGTTTGGCAAGCGTGATGGCTTCCTGCGGCGTTTCGACACCGGCGCGTTTGCGGCCTGTATCGCATTCCACGACAACCTCAAGCGGGCGTCCGGCTATTTGACCGGCATGTGCCAGTCCCTCGACAACAACCGCATTATCGGCTGCCACACGCACATGGGCGCGCGCCAGCAATTGGCCGAGCCGACCGGTTTTTTGTTCACCCAACAGATTATAGCTGATGAAGATATCATCGATACCGGCATCCGCCATAACCTCGGCTTCCCCCAATTTCTGGCAGGTAATGCCTTTGGCGCCAGCGGCAATCTGCATTTTGGCGATTTCGGGGATTTTATGGGTTTTGATATGCGGGCGGTTGGCAATGCCTGCGGCATCACACATAGCTTGCACTCGGGCTATATTGCTTTCGACGACATCAAGGTCGATGACGACTGCGGGCGTTCCGTAGTGTTTGGCTATTTCAGCTTTCAGGGCATTCAAACTCATCATCGCACCTTTGAGTGGTTTAATCGCGGATCAGCAGGATCACTTCAATTTCAACAGCCATTCGATTGGGCAGAGACCCCATGCCGACAGCAGAGCGGGCATGGCGTCCTGCATCCCCTAGCACATCCACAAACAAATCCGAACAGCCATTGATGACTTTCGGGTGGTCGGAAAAATCAGGCTCGGCATTGACCATGCCCAATAATTTCACAACAGCCTCGATCCGCGATAAATCGCCGATGGCCGCTTTGGCCACAGCCAACAGATTCAGTCCTGTCAGGCGGGCCTCCTGATAAGCATCCTCGATGGACATATCGCGGCCAAGCCGTCCGACTTTATACGTGCCGTCTGATTGTTTGGGGCCTTGGCCGGAGAGATAAAGCAAATTGCCGGCAAAGCGCCACGGCACATAATTGGCAACAGGCACGGGAACTTCGGGCAGTTTCAGTCCGAGTTTTTCAAGACGGTGTTCAGGGGTCATTTCATGGGCTCCGGATCAGGCGTTGAATAAGGCGCCGTTGATGATAACGCGGTCAGCAAGCAGGCGGTTTTTTCCTGCAAGATGTTCGCCGGTTGAATCGACATAGTCGAAAGCGCCTTTCCGCCATTCGATAATGCTGGCATCGCCTGTGCTGCCGGTACGGAACGTGCCGAGATCGGGGCGGTGCAAGGCATGGGCCGGTGTTTCTGTGGCGCTGCGGATGATTGCGTTGAAATCCATGCCGAGTTCCACAAATTTCGACATCGTGGTGAGAAGATCAAAGGCCGGTCCGTCAATGCACAAAGCATGCACATCGGAGGAGATGCAATCGGGCATGAAATTATTTTTCAGCATCGTGCGGGCTGTCGCGAAAGAGAATGAGCCCATGCCATGGCCGATATCAAAAATAACGCCTCTGGCGCGGGCGTCCAGCACGGCATCGCGGACTTTTCCATCTGCTGTTGTGGGCGCATTGGGGAAGGGGCGGAAGCAATGGGTCAGCACATCGCCTTTGCGCATCAGACCCAAAACCTCGGTCAGAGTCGGGGGCGGCACATCGATATGCACCATCATCGGCATATCCACTTCATCGGCAACCTGTCTGGCGATTTCAAGCGGAACAAGGCCCGAATTGCCCGAGGCATGGAAACCCACACGCACTTTGATGCCCGCCAATGTGTCCCGATTGGCGCGGGCGACCTCCACCGTATCGAGGGGGGCCATCAAACGCAGATCACCGCTTTCACCCACCATGATGCGTTTGGAAAAGCCGTAAATGCCCGCAAACGACACATTCAGATAGGCCATGATCCGGACAGGGCAGGGCTTGATGACATGTTCCAGAAAGCCGGGATAGTTTCCCGGTCCCGCACTGCCGGTGTCGATCAATGTGGTGCAGCCGCCCCGCGCCAGAACCAGCGGATCCACGCCGAGCGATGTGCCGCCCCAATAGACATGGGTGTGAAGATCGATCAAGCCGGGGGTGACAATGCGATCCTTGGCGTCTTCGACATGCGCGGCTTTGGCAGCGAGCCCATCACCCACGGCTGCCACTTTTCCGTTTTTGAACGCGACATCGGTGATGCGGTCGATGGACTGGGAGGGGTCGATGACACGTCCACCGCTAATGACAAGATCAAATTCACTCATGGGATCAGGCTCCGTTGCCGTCATGGGAAGACGGCTGTTTAAGGCATCAATCAGTAAAAAAATTACATAGATACGTCATCAAAGGTCAAGTGAAAGAAAAGAAACACCTTTATTGCAGCGCAATATAGGTGTTTTTTAGCAAAAACAGATTGACAGATTTCAATAGGAGTTAATAAATTTTCATTCAGGTCTGTTTTGTCTTTTGTCACAACAGGCATTTCAAACAAGCGCAGTGTCGTGAAAGCGGTTGGGCGTAAGAACATGATCAGGTGTCCGACACCGGACACGCTTCGGGTCAAATGGGGGGATTTAATGCCGAGAGCTTCATTCATGGAAATTTTGGTCAAGCGGCGTCATCTGTTGGCAGCCACCGGTCTTGTGGCTTTGTCGACATTGATGTCGCCCTTGAAGGCCGAGGCGCAAACCAGCGCCAATCTCGCGATGATCGGCGAGCCGCAATCCCTCGATCCGATGGCGTCCACAGCGGATCTCGTGTCCTTGATCATGCAGCATGTCTATGAGCCGCTTTATACATTTGATGCCCAATGGGGCGTGAAGCCCATGTTGGCCGCAGATATGCCCAAGATGAGTGCCGATGGTAAAACCTATGCCATCGACATCCGCAAAGGCGTGAAACTGCATAATGGTCGGGAATTGGATGCCGAGGATGTGGTGGCTTCGCTCAAGCGTTGGCTGGAGATGACCCCGCGCGGAAAATCGCTGAGCAAATCCATTACCAGCCTGAGCGCCAAAGGCACGCATAGTATCGAAATCGTTTTGTCGGATGTGCAGCCCGCTTTGCTGGCGCATCTGGCTTTGCCGTCAGGTTTTGCCGGTATTATGGCCAAAGAATCCATTGCCAATCCTTTGGTGGAATTCATCGGCACCGGTCCTTATAAATTCCGTGAGCGCAAGCCCGATCAATATGTGGTTTTGGTTAAATTTGACGGCTATGCCGCCCGCAGCGAAGCCGCCAGCGGTTATGCAGGCAAGCGTGAAGCCAAGATCGATGAATTGCGCTTCATTCCCGTGCCCAATGCCAATACGCGTGTGGAAGGGATTTTGGCCGGACAATATCACTTTGCTGATCAATTGCCGGTCGAAGCCAACAAGAAAGTGTCCGGCAGCGGCAATGCCAGCGGCGTGTTGACCATGCCCTATGGCTTCCCCTATTTCCCGACCAATACCAAACAAGGCCCGATGGCGGATTTGAAAATCCGTCAGGCATTCCAGATGGCGCTTAATCAGGAAGAAATTTTGTTGGCAGGCTTTGGGGATCCGAAATTCTTCTCGCTGGCGGCAGAACATTTCCCCAAGGGATCGCCCTTCTTCTCGGATGCGGGCAAGGACAAATATTCAAAAGGGGATGCGGCAGGGGCCAAAAAATTGCTGGCGGATGCCAAATATGATGGCACACCCATCCGGATCCTGAATTCCAAGCAATATGATTTCCATCACCGCATGGCGCTGGTGATGGCAGAGCAGTTAAAAGCTGCGGGCTTTGCTGTGACGCTCGATGTGGTTGATTGGGCCACATTGGTGCAGCGGCGTGCTGATCCGGCCGCATGGGATATTTACATCACCCATTCTGCCTTCTTGCCGGAGCCGATGTTGTCTCCCCCCCAATTGGGGGATGGCGCGCCGGGCTGGTGGAAAACACCCGCGAAAGATGCAGCCTTGTCAGCCTTCAATGCCGAGCCGGATGCAGCCAAGCGCGGACAGCTTTGGGGCAAAGTGCAACAGGTCGTCTATGATGAAGTGCCTTACATAAGGGCTGGAAATTTTGCGGCCTTGTCGGGTCTTTCCAACCAGATGAAGGGCTATGCGCCGATGCCTTGGCCGTCTTTCTGGAATGTCTCTTTGTCTAAATAAAGATGACGGAGCGCTGCCCAAACCGCAGCGCTCCCGATTGCTCAGCTAGCGGAGCCTAAAGCAGTGTGGGACTTTTTCTGGCGAAGACTCACGGGCTTGATTGTGGTGATGGCCTTGGTGGCCACGCTGGTTTTCTTTTTAACCCGTTTGGCACCGGGTGATCCTGCCGCCTTGATGCTGGGGGATCAGGCCAGTGCGGCCGATATTGCGGCTTTGCGGGCGGTTTATGGACTTGATCAGCCCGTGCTGGTGCAATTCGGCTTGTGGCTGAAAGAAATTTTAAAAGGCAATTTGGGACAATCGATTTTTTTGCAACGTCCCGTGACCCAAGCCTTGATGGAACGGGCTGAGCCAACCTTTTTTCTGGCTCTGTTTTCGGTGCTGATTGCGGCCCTGATCGGCATCCCCGCAGGTATTGTTTCAGCGGTGTGGCGCGGGCGGTTGGTTGATCAAATCGTCAGCGCTTTGGCGATGCTCTCGGCCAATATTCCGAGTTTTTGGCTGGGTCTGTTGTTCATTCAGTTTTTTGCGGTGAAATGGCATCTGTTCCCTGTGGCGGGCTATGGTGATCCGGGCGCGCCCTTGCTGGAACGGTTACGGCATCTGGTTTTGCCCGCAACGGTTTTGGGGCTGGTGAATTCCGCGCTGATTACCCGTTTCACCCGCGCCAGCATGCTTGATATTTTAAGCGAGGATTTTATCCGCACGGCCCGCTCGAAAGGCCTTGCTGAGGGTGTGGTGATCTGGCGGCATGCGTTCGGCAATGCTTTGATCCCCGTGATTACGGTTGTCGGTTTAACGGCGGCCTTGCTGGTGGGTGGTGCGATTGTCACCGAAACCGTTTTTGGACTGCCCGGTATTGGCAATCTGGTTGTCTCGGCGGTGCTCCGGCGGGATTATCCGGTAATCCAAGGCGCATTGATCGTGGTGGCCGCTATTTATGTGCTGATCAATCTCGTGGTTGATTTGATCTATGCGTGGGTGGATCCGCGTGTGAGGGCACAATGAACGGGTTGAATTCGCAGATGGCTCTGTTTCTCAAACGGTTGTTTCGTCGCCGTTTGGTTTTGCTGGCGGCTGTCATTCTCACGGTCTTGGTTATCAGTGCCCTTTTGGCGCATTGGGTGGCACCGTTTGATCCTTCCGTCATGAAATTGGTCAGGCGCTTGAAGCCCCCTTCGGATGTGAACTGGTTTGGGACCGATGAATTCGGGCGCGATATTTTATCCCGCATCATTTTCGGTGCGCGGGCCTCGCTTGGCATCGGCTTTCTGGTCGTGCTCTTTTCCATGGGCATCGGCACGGTTTTTGGCTTGCTGGCGGGCTATATCAAAACGCTGGATAGTCCCATCATGCGTTTGGCCGATGCGATGATGGCCTTGCCGGATATTTTGCTGGCGATTTTTCTGATGGCGGTTTTGGGTCCGTCAGCGGGCAATGTGGTGCTGGCTTTGTCGATTGTTTATGCGCCGCGGGTGGTGCGTGTTGTCAGGGCATCGACGCTTGTTGTCAGTGCCTTGCCTTTTGTGGAGGCGGCGCGGGCGCTTGGGGTCTCGACGTTCCGAATTTTGCGGGTTCATATTTTACTGAATATTGCTTCGCCTATTTTGGTGCAGGCCACATTTATTTTTGCCTATGCGGTTTTGGCCGAAGCGGGTCTGTCCTTTCTGGGTGCGGGTGTCCCGCCGGAAGTGCCCACTTGGGGCACGATGATCGCCGCCGGTCAGCAATATGCCGATGATGCCTTTTGGGTGGTGTTGTTTCCAGGTCTTGCGATTGTGATGGCCGCCTTGTCATTGCAATTGATCGGCGACGGATTGCGCGACATGCTTGATCCAAAATTGCGGAAGGCCTTGTGATGGCTGTGGCATCCGATCAATCCGCTTTCAAACAGGATGGTCCTTTGCTGGCGGTTGACACGCTGTCTGTCTCCTTTCGTCAGGAAGACGGCGTTTCGACACCCGTGCGCGATGTCTCTTTAACCCTGCATCAAGGGGAGACCTTGGCGCTGGTAGGTGAATCGGGATCCGGAAAATCCGTTACATCGCTGGCCATTATGGGCTTATTGCCGCGCCCTGCGGGCTTTATCTCGTCCGGTAAAATCCGCTTTCAAACCAGAGCCAAGCAGACTGTGGATCTAGCCCAACTGTCCTTTGACGACATGCGGCATTTGCGCGGGCGTGAAATGGCGATGATCTTTCAGGAGCCGATGACATCGCTCAATCCCGTTTTGACGATTGGTGAGCAGATTGCCGAGACAGTGCGTCTGCATTTGGGGCTTTCGGGTCGTGCCTTGCAAGCCCATGTCAAAGCGCAGCTTGATCTTGTCGAAATTCCCGATGCCGCACGCCGGATGGATGATTATCCGCATCAAATGTCAGGCGGAATGCGGCAGCGTGTGATGATTGCTTTGGCAATGGCGTGCCAGCCCTCTTTGCTGATTGCCGATGAGCCGACCACCGCCTTGGATGTGACGATACAGGCGCAAATTTTATTGCTCATCGACAGGCTGCGTCGGGAAACCGGTATGGCTGTTTTGTTTATCACCCATAATCTCGGCGTGGTGGCAGAAATAGCCGATCGCGTCACGGTGATGTATGCGGGGCAAGTGGTCGAGACCGCGCAGACACGGCCCTTGTTTCGTAAAGCCGCCCATCCCTATACAAATGCCTTATTGTCTTGCCTGCCTGCCCGCGCCAAAGCCGATGCATCGGGTCTGCGGCGGTTGGTGCCGATACAAGGCCAGCCCGGCGTGTTTGGCGAGGCATGCGCCTTTGCTCCCCGCTGCCCCCATGTGACAGCTGTTTGCCAAACCAAGCCACCGCAACTTGAACTGACCGATGGGGGATCGGTGCGCTGTTTCAGGTGGAGGGATCTGGCATGACCACGCCTTTGCTGTCTGTGTCCCATCTCAGCAAATCATTCCCGACCAGTCGGGGCATCGTGCAAGCGGTTGATGATGTCAGTTTTTCCATTGCTGCGGGTGAGGCCTTTGGTCTGGTCGGTGAATCCGGATCCGGCAAAAGCACCATCGGCCGCTTGGCCTTGGGATTAATTACACCGACCGCAGGCGATATCCGCTTTTCCGGTCAATCCATCAATGGCCTGAGCGAGCGCGCCCTCAAACCCTTTCGTCGTCAGGCGCAAATGGTTTTTCAAGATCCCTATTCAAGCCTCAATCCACGCTTGCGGGTCAGAGACATTATCGGTGAAGCCCTTGATACGCATGCACTGGCCCAAGACAGGCGTGATGCCCGCATTGCCGAATTGCTGGATATGGTGGGTTTAAATGCATCCCATGCCTCCCGTTATCCGCATGAATTTTCAGGCGGACAAAGACAACGGATCGGTATCGCGCGGGCACTGGCCGTGGAGCCCCGTTTGTTGATTGCGGATGAACCCGTCTCGGCACTGGATGTGTCCGTGCAAGCGCAAATCATCACGCTGCTACAGGACTTGCGGCGGCATCTGGGATTGGCCTTGTTGTTTATTTCGCATGATCTCGACATTGTGGAATTGCTCTGCGAGCGGGTGGCGGTGCTCTATCTCGGGCGCATCATGGAAACAGGGCCGACAGATCAGGTGATGAAAACACCGCGTCATCCCTATAGCCGCGCTTTATTGGCCGCGGTGCCGAAAGCGGATCCGGACGCCCCGCGCATGAAACGCTTGGTTTCGGGGGACATTCCATCGCCCTTGAACCCGCCTTCGGGATGTGTGTTCCGCACCCGCTGTTTTTATGCCGAAGGCCCGTGTGCCACAGATCGACCGGTGTTGGCGCCAGCGGAAGCCGGATGGCAATGTGCCTGTTTGCGTGATCCCTTGCCCGAGCATGAGTGAGCCATGAAAACCGATTTGACAGATACGGGTTATGAGCCTGTGCTGGAGGAGGCGAGCCTTGATGGGGCTGCCGATGCGCCCGATGTCTTGCGGACAATCAGCTCAGGCCTGATCCCCTTGTCAGAGGGCCAAAAACGCATTGCCGAATTGATCACCGCGCAACCGCAATGGGCGTTAACCAGCAATGTCGAGGATATCGCACAGGCCGCACAGGTGAGTGCACCGACCATTGTGCGTTTTTGTCGCGCGGTTGGCTGTGAGGGATTAAAAGATTTCAAATTGAAATTGGCTGCCGCCTTGGCGCGTGGCACGCCCTATTTGCATCGCGATGTCACCGATGGCGACAGCGGGCAGGATGTCTTGCGCAATGTGGTGGGCAGTGTGACGGCGGTTGTCGCGGAATGGCAGCGACAGATTGATCCGGCCCATATTGAAAAAGCAGCCACCTTGATCAATCAGGCGCGGCGTGTGGATTGTTTTGGTACCGGTGCGACCTCTCATTTTCTTGCGCAGGATTTACAAGCCCGTCTGTTTCGATTTGATATTGCCTCAACTGCCTATACCGATGCCCATTTGCAAATGGTGGCTGCAGCAACTTTGCAGCCGGGCGATGTGGTCGTGGCCATTTCCTTTGTCGGGCGCATGCCGTCTTTGCTGGAAGTGGTACGGCTTGCCAAAAAGCGCGGCGCCCGCATTATTGCGATCACGCGCGCGCAGACCCCGCTTGCCCTGCTTGCCGATGAATTGCTTGTCACGGATGTTCCGCGTGATGCCGTCATGCGTGTCGGAACCGATGCCTATATTGTACAGCTTTTATTGATTGAAGTGTTGATGGTGATGATCGGCTTGCAGCGCGGGCCGTCTTTGAATGATCGGCTCAAACGCATTCATGATGTTTTGGAGCGACACGGCGCGGATATCGAGTCAGACCCGCTTTATGAATCTTAGTCTTTTTGAAAAATATTTGGCTTAATTGTCCAATTGCCTATTGAAGCAACAGGCGCGCTTGTGTGAATGTTGAAGCGCAGATTGTTGTATAGGGTTGGACGCAATGTCTTTTTTATCTGATTTGATGCAATCAATCACAGAGCGCGGACGCAGTCTGGTGGAACAGGCGCCGTGGCTGGCGGGCAGGCGTGATCAACCCCTTGATGTCTTATGCAGCGCGCTACTGTCCAATCGGGGCGAGGCATCGGGTGTTGCGCTCGCATCAACCATTCTGGATCGGTATGAGGCCCTGTCCTCCGAACGCAAACTGCATTTCATGCTGATGCTGGTTGAGAAATTCGGGGCGGATATGGCGGCGGTGGATTTGGCCATTGCCAATTATCAAGCCAAGCCCACCCATGCGCATTTGCTTGCTCTGCATCAGGCAGCCGAGCCCAGACGGCAGGAGTTGATCCGCCGCTTGAATCTGTCGCCTATGGGCACCCAACGCCTTGTGCGCATGCGCGAGGATTTGTTTGTCCATGAAGAGGCCCATAGCGAGCTTGCAGCGCTTGATGCCGATTTCAGGCATTTATTCTCCTCTTGGTTCAATCGCGGCTTTCTGGTCTTGCGGCCGATTGACTGGAAAACGCCCGCCAATATTTTGGAAAAAATCATTCGCTATGAGGCCGTGCATGCGATCCGCAATTGGGATGATTTGCGCAGCCGTCTTGAGCCAGCCGACAGGCGGTGTTTTGCGTTCTTCCATCCGCAGATTGTCGATGATCCCTTGATCTTTGTCGAAGTGGCTTTGACGGTTGATATCGCCACGAGCATTGATGATGTGCTGGCTGAAAAGCGATTGCAATTATCGCCGTCTAAAGCCAATACGGCGGTGTTTTATTCAATCTCCAATTGTCAGGAAGGGTTGCGCGGCATTTCCTTCGGTCATTTCCTGATCAAGCAGGTGGTTGAAGAATTGCAACGCCTCGGACTTGGATTGAAGACCTTTGTCACGCTTTCCCCGATGCCCCAATTTGCGAAATGGGTGAAGCGTGAGCGCGCCAATCCGGATTCCGAATATCTGAACAGTGAAACCCGCCATTTGCTGGATGGTCTCGACAGGCCGGATTGGCACAAAGATGCGGCTTTGTGTGAAAGCCTGAAACCGCTCATGCTCGGTCTGGCAGCGGCCTATGTGTTATTGGCGCGCGGACCCGGACGCCGAATGATTGATCCCGTGGCACGGTTTCATCTGGGCAATGGCGCACGGCTTGAGCGCTTGAATTGGGCCGCCGATCTCTCCCCCAAAGGCCTGCAGCAATCTTATGGCATCATGGTCAATTATCTCTATGATTTGCCAAGCATCGAGGAAAATCACGAGGCATTCCGCAATAACGGGGCCATTGCCTCGTCGGGCGATGTGCGGCAATGGCTCAGGCTTTTGCAAGGTTTGGGCGGGCGCGGACAGAGTTTGCTGTGATCGCTTTTGTGGTTTTTATCTTTTTGCCTGCACAAGTCTCTTGCAGATGTGCCTAAACTGGGGCACATCGGGCCATGGCTTCTCCCCCGCTTCTCAATTTGCAATCCATGGGTCTGACATTTGGCGGCGCGCCCATTCTGGACGGCGTGGATCTTGCCGTGGCCGCAGGCGAGCGGATTGCATTGGTGGGCCGCAACGGGTCGGGCAAATCAACCCTTTTGAAAATGGCCGCAGGTCTGATCGAAGCGGATTCGGGCACACGCTTCATTCAACCCGGAGCGACCATTCGCTATTTGCCGCAAGAGCCCGATTTATCAGGCTATGAAACCGTCTTGGCCTATGTCGAGGATGGTCTGGGCCCGGGCGATGATCCCTATCGCGCGCATGTCTTGCTGGACGCCTTGTCGATGGAGGCCCATGCCAGTCCGGTGAATTTGTCGGGCGGTGAAATTCGGCGTGCGGCGCTGGCGCGTATTCTTGCGCCTGTTCCCGATATTATTTTGCTCGACGAGCCCACCAACCATCTGGATTTGCCCGCCATCAATTGGCTGGAGCAGGAATTGGCGCAGATGCGCTCTGCCATGGTGATCATCAGCCATGACCGCCGTTTTTTGCAAAATCTCACCCGCACAACCGTGTGGATTGATCGCGGTCGTTCCATGCGGCTTGAGCAGGGATTTGCTGGGTTCGAGGTGTGGCGCGATCAGATTTTCGAACAAGAAGAAACCGAGGCGCATAAGTTGGGGCGGCAAATCGCCCGCGAAGAAGACTGGATGCGCTATGGCGTCACCGCCCGCCGCAAACGCAATGTGAGGCGTGTGGCGGAATTACAAGCCTTGCGCGATCGCCAGAAATCGAGCCGCAAGCCGGTGGGCGGTGTGAAGATGCAAGCCTCCATGGCGGATGCTTCGGGCGAGCAGGTGATTGTTGCCGATCAAATCAGCAAGGCCTTTGGCGACCGCATGATCGTGCGGGATTTGTCGATCCGGATTTTGCGGGGGGATCGGATCGGGATCATCGGTCCGAATGGTGCGGGTAAGACCACTTTGATCAATCTTCTGACGGGGACACTGGCGCCGGACAAAGGCGAGGTGCGGCAGGGTACGCGTCTCAATCGCGCTCTGATCGACCAGCGTCGTGAATTGCTCGATGAGCGCATGACTGTCACTGATGTGCTGACCGGCGGACGCGGTGACAGTATCGAGGTGAATGGCGAAAGCCGTCATGTCATCGGCTATTTGAAAGATTTTCTGTTTTTGCCGGAACAAGCCAGACAGCCGGTCTCGGCTTTGTCAGGGGGCGAGCGGGCGCGGCTGTTATTGGCCAAAGCCTTGGCGGCGCAATCCAATTTTCTGGTGCTCGACGAGCCCACCAACGACCTTGATCTTGAAACTTTGGATTTGCTGGAAGAGCTTTTGTGCGATTATGCGGGCACTGTCATTCTGGTGAGCCATGACCGTGATTGTCTGGATCGTGTCTGTTCGGCCATTTTGATGGCCGAGGAGGATGGTCGCTGGACATTATATGCCGGTGGTTATTCGGATATGGTGGCCCAGCGCGGCGAAGGTGTGAAGGCACGGGGCAAACATTCTGGGCCGTCCGTCAAAGTGCAAGAGGCAGAGTCGGCAGGGTCTGAGGCAGGCCGCAAATCCAGCAAACGGCTTGGCTTCAAAGAAAAACATGCCTTGGAGACATTGCCTGCGCAAATGGAGGCTTTGGGACGCGACATCGCCAAAATCCAGACGGCCTTGGATGATCCGGATTTATTCACCCGCGACCGCGCCCGTTTTGATGCATTGATGAAGACGCTGGAGGAATGTCAGTCCCGACTGTCGGCGCATGAAGAAGAATGGTTGCGCCTTGAAATGCTGCGGGAAGATATAGAAAAAGGCGAGGCCTGAGCCCCGCCTTTCAAAGACATGCGACGCTACTGATTAGGCTGGCATGGCAGATTCAACCAAGCGCGCCCAATAGCTGACGCCAATCGGGATGACCTGATCATTGAAGTCATAGGCGGGGTGATGCAGGCCCGCACTGTCGCCGTTGCCGACAAAGATGAAGGCGCCGGGCCGTGCTTCCAGCATGTAAGAGAAATCCTCTGCGCCCATGGTGGGGGCAAGCGTCAGATCCACTTTGTCCTCGCCGACAATCGCCCCTGCCGCTTTGGCAGCAAAATAGGTTTGGGCTTCGTGATTGCGTGTCACCGGATAACCGCGATCATAGGTAAAATGCGCTTTGGCCTCATGCATGGAGCAGATGCCGTTGACAATATCGGTCATCCGCCGCTCGATCAGATCTTGCACGGATTTGTTGAGTGTCCTGACGGTGCCTTTCAAGGTGGCGGTTTGGGGCAGCACATTGAAGGCATCGCCCGCGCGGATCAGCGTGATCGACAAAACAGCGGATTCAAGCGGATCGACATTGCGCGACACCACGCTTTGCAGCGCCGTAATCAGCTGGCTGGTGATCATCACTGTATCAATCGAGCCATGCGGTTGGGCCGCATGCGCGCCGCGCCCTTCGATTTCAATGGTAAAGCGATCAGCAGCGGCCATCAAAGGGCCGGGCCGCAAACCGAACTGCCCGACAGGCATATTGGGCATGTTATGCATGCCATATACTTCGGTAATCCCGAAACGCTCCATCATGCCGTCTTCAACCATAGCGCGACCACCCCCGCCGCCTTCTTCAGCCGGCTGGAAAATCACAACGGCAGTGCCGGCAAAGTTGCGGGTTTCCGCCAGATATTTGGCAGCACCCAACAACATCGACGTATGTCCGTCATGGCCGCAGGCATGCATTTTTCCGGGTGTTTTGGACGCATAGGGCTTGTTGGTGGCTTCATGAATAGGCAAGGCATCCATATCGGCCCGCATGCCAATGACCTTGTCACCGGGCTTGCTGCCCCGAATGACACCCACGACACCCGTGCGGCCAATTCCCGTGACCACCTCGTCACAGCCGAAACTTTTCAGCTTCTCTGCCACAATCCCCGCCGTACGATGCACATCGTAATCCAATTCGGGATGGGCATGGAGATCGCGCCGCCATTCAGCAATTTCCTCTGAAAAAGCAGCAATACGATTGACGACTGGCATCGGCATATCCTTGTTTTTGACTTGAGTTGCGTGATTTAAGCGCTTTGGGAAGTAAAAAGGGACTATTCCCTCAATTGAAAGCCTAGAATGCAAATCTTGATGCATTTGGTCAATGCCCATTCTTATGCATAATGAGGCTTTACGCTCGGCTGATTGTCAGTCTAATCTACAAAATCGGTATCGAAGATTGGCGAGCGGAGATCCTTTCATCTTTGGGCGCGGTCTATTATGGGGGTTTATCAATGAAGAGAGCTATGTTTGCACTGGCTTTGGCCAGCGCATTATTATCGGGCACGGCAGGTGCAAAAACCCTGCGTTATGCAAATCAGGGCGACTTGAAGTCACTTGATCCCTATACTTTGAATGAAACAACGACCAATGCCCATATCAACAATGTCTATGAAGGCCTTGTCCGGCGTGATCGTGAATTGAAAATTGTACCGGCTTTGGCCGAGCGCTGGGAAAATCCAGAGCCCACACGCTGGAGATTTTATCTGCGCAAGGGCGTGAAATTCCATAATGGTGAAGAGTTTACAGCCGATGACGTGCTGTTCTCAGCAGACCGTATCCGTCAGCAGGGGTCAAACCACACCACGCGTATTCCGAAAGACGCCAAATTCGTCAAGGTTGACGATTACACCGTCGATGTGATTTTGGGGACACCCAATCCGATCCTGCTGAACCAGTGGGAATATTGGATGATTGTTTCCAAAAAATGGTCGGAGGCCAATGGCAGCGCGGCACCCACACCGCCCAATGCGCAGACCCCCAGCTATATTTCTTTGAACGCCAATGGAACGGGCCCTTTCAAAATCGAAAGCCACCAGCCCGGCGTGAAAACCGTGTTCAAGCCCAATGCGGCTTGGTGGGATAAGCCAAGCCACAATCTTGATGACGTCGTCTTCACGCCGATTTCATCAGATGCAACGCGTGTCGCAGCCTTGTTGTCGGGTGAAGTCGATATTATCGAGCCGGTTCCGATCCAAGACATCCAGCGTGTGAACAGTGCAGCCAATACGCAGGTTCTGTCGGGCCCTGAATTGCGGACCATTTATCTTGGTATGGACCAGACCCGCGATGAATTGCTGGAGTCGAATGTGAAGGGCAAGAACCCTTTCAAAGACAAGCGGGTTCGCGAAGCCTTCTATAAAGCGATTGACATCGAGACCATCAAAACCCGCGTGATGCGCGGCTTGTCAACGCCATCGGCTTTGATGATCGCGCCTGAACTCTTTGTCTTCTCCAAAGACTTCGTGCGGCCGAAATTTGATCCGGACGGCGCCAAAAAGCTGTTGGCAGAGGCAGGTTATCCGGATGGGTTCGAAGTCGGCTTTGACTGCCCGAACGACCGCTATGTGAATGATGGCCCGATCTGTCAGGCGATCATCGGCATGTTGGCGCGGGTCGGCATCAAGGTGAATGGCTTGATCCAGCCCAAAGCCCAATATTTTGCCAAAGTGTTGAAGCCGAATGGTTTCAAGACCTCGTTCTATTTGTTGGGCTGGACCCCCAATACATTGGACAGCCACAATGTGCTCTATGACATTATCGGCTGCCGCGATGATGAAAAATCGGCCCGCGGGGAAACCAATTTGGGCGGTTACTGCAACAAGCAAGTGGATGCTTTGGCGGATCAAGTTCTGGGTGAAAGTGATCAGGCCAAGCGCAATCAGTTGATCAAGCAGGCATTCCAGCTTGCCGTTGATGATTATGCCTATATTCCCTTGCATCAGCAGGCGTTGGCTTGGGGTGTTTCCAAGTCTTTGAAATTGACGCAGCGGGCAGACAATGCCGTTGTCCTCAACTGGATTGTCAAAGACTAATACTGACTAAACACGGATATGACCCCGCTTTGGCGGGGTCATATTTTTTCTTGGCCATTGGATTTTTTTGAATGTTGGCTTTTATTCTGCGTCGTCTGATGCAATCGGTTTTGGTGCTGGTGGTCGTTGTACTGCTTGCTTTCACCATGTTCCGATTTGTGGGGGATCCGGTGAACCAGATTGTCAGTCTGGACACGCCCGCCGAACAGGTCGCAGAAGTCAGGAAAAGCCTCGGGCTGGATGATCCTGTTCCGGTTCAAATCATGCGCTATCTCTATCATGTCGTGCAATTTGATTTCGGCATTTCCTATCAATTCCGTCAGCCTGTTGTCGATTTGCTTGCGGAACGCGCGCCTGCGACATTGGAGCTGGCGTTGATGTCATCCCTCATTTCATTGCTGGTCGGGATCCCCATGGGGGTCTATACCGCATTGAGGCGCGATGGTTTTTTTGCGCGTCTGTTTCAATCCATCTCTTTGATCGGTGTCAGCCTTCCAACCTTCCTGATCGGGATTTTGTTGATCTATCTGTTTGCCGTGACCTTGGGCTGGCTGCCGTCTTTTGGCCGCGGGCAGGTTGTGACGGTTTACGGACGCTGGACCACGGGATTTTTAACGGTCTCGGGCTTGAAGGCTTTGATTTTGCCATCCATCACTTTGGGTCTTTATCAAATGACTCTGATCATGCGCTTGGTGCGGTCTGAAATGCTGGAGGTTTTGCGCGCCGATCATATCAAATTCGCGCGCGCGCGCGGCTTAACAACCCATTCGATCCATTTTCGTCACGCCTTGAAAAGCACATTGGTGCCTGTCATCACCATTGCGGGCTTGCAGCTTGGGTCCATCATTGCCTTTGCGGTGATTACCGAAACTGTTTTTCAATGGCCGGGCATGGGCGCGCTGTTTTTGAAGGCAGTACAAAATGTCGATATTCCGATCATGGCGGCCTATTTGATGATTATCTCCGCGCTGTTTGTCAGCATCAATATGATCGTTGATCTTCTCTATGCATTTGTTGATCCGCGCTTGCGGACTACCATTAAGAACTGAGGCAAGAGCAAGAGATGGCGCAAGAGAAAACATCGGGCCAAGCCAATACGGTTCAAGAGAGTCTGTGGTCGCGGTTTCGCAATCATGATCTGACCTATCAGTTTCTCCGCTCGCCCATCACGGTTGTGGCAGCGGTGATCTGTCTGGTGCTGATCCTGTCTGCCATCTGTGCCCCTTGGCTTGCAACCATGAACCCGTTTGACCCCAAACAGGTTTTGCTCATGGATGCCAATATTCCCCCCGTTTGGATCGAGGGCGGTGATCCGCGCTTTGTCTTCGGCACGGATGATCAGGGGCGTGATCTTTATTCTGCCATTTTATATGGTCTGCGGGTGTCGCTGGCGATCGGTGCCGGTGGGGTGGCACTGGCGGCCGCGATCGGTATTACGCTTGGTTTGATGGCGGGCTATTTTGGTGGCCGGACCGATGCCATCATCATGCGCATTGCCGATGTGCAATTAACCTTCCCCGCCATTTTGATTGCCTTGCTGGTAAATGGAATTGTGCAGGCATTGGCCAAAGGCAGTTCGCGCGAGACATGGGCTTTCGGTGTTTTGATCTTGTCCATCGGCCTGAGTTTTTGGGTGCAATATGCGCGCACCATTCGCGGCTCGACGATGATCGAAAAAAACAAAGATTATATCCATGCGGCGAAATTGGTTGGCCAGCCCACTGTCTTGATCATGCTGCGGCATTTATTGCCGAATGTGATCGGGCCGACTTTGGTGATTTTGACCATCAATATGGGGCTTGCGATCATAACGGAAGCCACGCTGTCTTTCCTTGGGGTAGGGCTTCCCCCGACCCAACCCTCTTTGGGCACGCTGATCTCGATTGGCAATAAATATTTGTTTTCGGGCGATTGGTGGATTGTCACCTTTCCGGGCGTGACCTTGGCAATCTTTGTTTTGTCGATCAATCTGATCGGTGATTGGTTGCGCGATGCATTGAATCCGAGGTTGCAATGAGCGTTCCTGTTCTTGAAATCCGCAATCTGCATGTCGACTTCAAAACACGGCATGGCGTGCTGCATGCGCTCAATGGCATTTCCTTTTCCATTGCCCGCGGCGAAGTTTTGGGCGTGGTGGGTGAGTCGGGTGCCGGTAAATCTTTGACCGGCAGCGCGATCATCGGCTTGCTGGAGCCGCCCGGCCATATTGCCGGCGGCGAAATCTATTTGAATGGCGCGCGGATTGATGGCCTTGATTTTGAATCGATGCGCCATATCCGCGGTAAAAAAATCGGCACGATTTTCCAAGATCCTTTGACGAGCCTTGATCCCTTATTCCGGGTGGGCGAGCAATTGATCGAAACCATCCGCACGCATTTGCCTCTGGATGAAAAACAGGCGCGGGCGCGGGCGATCTCGCTTTTGGCGGATGTCGGTATTCCCGCCCCTGAAAAAAGAATTGATGCCTATCCGCATGAATTTTCGGGTGGCATGCGCCAACGTGTCGTGATTGCGCTGGCGCTGGCGGCAGAGCCCGATCTTGTGATTGCAGATGAACCGACCACGGCCTTGGATGTGTCGGTGCAGGCCCAGATCATCGAGGTCTTGAAAAAACTATGCCGTGAGCGCGGCACAGCCGTCATGCTGATCACCCATGATATGGGGGTGATTGCAGAAACCGCTGATCGGGTGGCGGTCATGTATGCGGGGCGTGTGGCTGAAATCGGCCCTGTGCGTTCGGTGGTTCAACATCCGCAGCATCCTTATGCGCAGGGGTTGATGGGATCGATTCCGCCATTGGATCAGCATCCCTCGCAATTGCAGCAGATCGAAGGGTCCATGCCGCGGTTGTCCGCCATTCCGAAAGGCTGCGCATTCCATCCGCGGTGCCCCTTGGTGATCGATGCCTGTCATCAGACGCAACCGGAATTGCGCGCATCGGGCGAGAGTTTCGCAGCCTGTATTCGGGCGGGAGAAGCGGCATGACAGAGCATCCGATGATCACCATTGAAGGGGCCCGCAAGGTTTTCGATGTCTCTTCGCCTTGGCTTGAACGGGTATTATCAGGCCAGCCGCCGCAATATCTGGTGGCGGTCGATGATGTGTCTTTGACCATTGGCAAAGGAAAAACCTTTGCGCTTGTCGGGGAATCCGGCTCAGGCAAATCAACCGTGGCGCGCATGGTCACGGGGCTGTTGCCTGCGACCCAAGGGCGGTTTGAAATTGACGGCCACAATCTTGATACCAAACACGGCTACCCCCGTGCTTTGCGCCGCCGGATGCAAATGATCTTTCAAGACCCCTATGCCAGCCTTGATCCCCGTTGGCGGGTGGGCGACATTATTGCGGAGCCGATGCGCGCCTTTGATCTTGTGCCCTCACGCCATGAAGAGCAGCTGCGCGTGGGACAGCTTCTGACAATGGTTGGTCTTGATCCCGCCGATGCGGTGAAATTTCCGCATCAATTTTCTGGTGGTCAGCGTCAGCGCATTGCCATCGCCCGTGCTTTGGCGTCAGATGCCGATGTCTTGGTGTGTGATGAACCGACATCCGCTTTGGATGTTTCTGTGCAGGCCCAAATTCTCAATTTGATGAAGCGTCTGCAAAAAGAGCTGGGACTGACCTTGCTGTTTATCAGCCACAATCTGGCGGTTGTGCGCTTCATGGCGGATGTTGTTGGCGTGATGTATCTTGGCCGTCTGGTTGAAACGGCGGATGTGGAAACGCTCTTTTCCGCGCCGCGCCATCCCTATACCAAAATGCTTTTGGATGCGGTGCCCGATCTGGCCATGACCGGACGCAAACGCCAGCCCGTTCAAGGCGAGATCCCCAACCCGATCAATCCGCCATCGGGCTGCACCTTCCATCCGCGCTGTCCCTTGGCGCAAGATGTGTGCAAAGAAAAAACGCCGGTGTTGAAAAACGGCGTTGCCTGCCATTTGGCGGATGAGCCTGTGGCGTCATCAAAAGCCTGATTTTATAAAACAGGTCGTGCTACCTGCGGCCTGCCCATAGGGCTTTGCGAGATGGGCCTTTGGGTATGAAATTGGCCATGCGCAATCGCCACGAGATGGATCATCAACAAGCCGATCAAGGTCAGCCACCAGGCTTGCATGCTGGCCTGTCCGGCCACAGCGAAAATAAAACAGGCCATCAGGCTGGATAAAATGCTGGCCGCAATATGGGGAGGCTGGTGGCGGGCATATCGGATGGCCGCGATGAACAGCAAGACCAATGACAGCACACCGAGAAAACCCAATTCATACCAGATTTCAAATAGCAAACCGCGCGGCGCGGCGGCCTCAATCAAACCAGCGATTTTGGCCCGCATGCTCACGTCAAAACCATGCCCTGTCAGCAAGCGTAGGGGTTCTTTTTGAACGAGCCGCCCCCATGCGCGCAAGGCGTCCATGGTCAAGTCACCACTGCCATAAAGAAATTTTGTCACGGGACGCAAAAGGAAGGGCAGAAGGGGCGCCATCAGCACAAGCATGGCCGTGCTGATGAGGGTCACAAGACGTGACCATGCAGGTCTGACAAGCGTCAGGCCGTAAATGCCCAGCGAGACGGACAAAGCAATCACAGCCGTCACGGCCTCTTGTAACAACAAAGTCAGGCAGGCAATTGCGGTTATGCCCATCCACACAAGCCATCGTCCGCGCGACAACAACCATGTGCTGGCCGGTATCATCAAGATGACGGTCAGGACAGGCAGGCGCTCAGTCATGGTGGTGTCCGTGGCTGCATTGGTATTGGCAAGGCCTGTCCAGTTCAAGGTCAGCGCTATCCCCAAACTGCAAGCCAGACCGATGGGCAGTAAATTGAGATTGGCAATGCGGGTGTGATCACCAAGGCTTTGAATGGTCGCAAACAATAACAGGCTCAAGGCCATCAAATTCACATAGCGGATGGCAGCCTCTGCAGCAAAGGGGGTCCATATCAAAGACAAGCCCGCCCATCCGATAAAAAATAAAACCGGCCAAGCACAGACATGGCCAAGACGACTGCGCATGCCCGCCAAAGGCTCTTGGCCATCAGTTTCAATCATGCGCGCCAAGATCAATAAAATCGCCCCTAACGGCATGACGATCACAAAGCCGCGGCGTGAGAATTGTGAAAACAAGGGGGCCATGGCCAAGACAATAAATCCTACACGCCGCAAAAAGTGTGATGCGGATTGTGCGGCGGGAGGAGAGACCGGTGTGCCTGATTGCATATTGGCTTTTTAGAAATGTCTGGGGGAGGGATCAAGAGAAAAGACCGGACCTGTATTGAGCACGAAACCCACTGGCCCGATCTATCTTTAATCCTGTGGGGCCTGTCTCAGCATATCGATGATCCCTGAAAAGTCCTTGCCTGCAAAGCCTTCATCAGTGAAGCGTTGATAAAGGGCGGCCGCATGGGCCCCCAATGGAGTCGAGGCATGGCTTGCCGAAGCGGCCTCTTGCGCCAGTTTGAGATCTTTCAACATCAAGGCCGCCGCAAAACCGGGCTGATAGTCGCGATTGGCGGGACTGGCAGGCACGGGGCCCGGCACAGGGCAATAGCTTGTCAAAGACCAGCATTGGCCCGAAGAGGTCGAGGAGACATCAAACAAGGCCTGATGCGACAGACCCAGTTTTTCAGCCAAGGCAAAGCCCTCGCAAACCGCGATCATGGAAATACCAAGGATCATATTATTGCAAATTTTGGCGGCCTGTCCGTTTCCGGCTTCCCCGCAATGGACAATCTTTTTGCCCATGGCTTCGAGAATGGGCTTTCCGGCAGCAAAGGCCTCGGCTTGGCCTCCGCACATAAAGGTTAGGGTTGCGCCTTCCGCACCCCCCACACCGCCTGAGACCGGCGCATCGAGCGAGGACAGGCCTGCTTGTTGTGCAAGCGCATGCACCGCGCGGGCACTGTCCACATCAATGGTCGAACAATCGATCATCAAGGCCCCTTTTGCACAGTGCGACACAAGATCGGCCCAGACCGCTTTCACATGCTGGCCCGCAGGCAACATGGTGATGATGACAGAACAGTCTTTGACCGCAGCGGCAGCGCTCGAGGCCGCCGTCACCCCTCTTTTTTCAGCCGCCGACAAATGCTCTGCGGAGAGATCAAAGCCCGTTACCTGATGTCCGGCCTTGACCAGATTGGCGGCCATCGGGCCACCCATATTACCCAAGCCGATGAATGCGATATGTGTCATGTGCCACTTCCTTGTCCACGCCCCACCAGATTGCGCGCAATAATCACGCGCATAATCTCGTTGGTGCCTTCCAAAATCTGATGTACGCGAAGATCGCGGACTATTTTTTCAATTCCGTAATCGGCCAGATATCCGTAGCCGCCATGCAATTGTAAGGCCTGATTGGCCACGCAAAAGCCGGTATCGGTGACAAAGCGTTTGGCCATCGCCGATAATTGCGCAGCATCGGGTTGTTTGGCATCGAGACTGGCAGCAGCACGCCATAAAAAGGTGCGCGCCACTTCAAGCTCTGTGGCCATATCGGCAAGGCGGAATTGTAAAGCCTGAAAATCTTGCAGTTTTTTGCCGAAAGCCACACGCTCATTCATATAAGCGAGCGATTTTTCAAGGGCTGACTGCGCGCCACCCAAAGAGCAGGCGGCAATATTCAAGCGTCCGCCGTCAAGTCCCGCCATGGCAATCTTGAAGCCTGTTCCCTCGGGGCCTACCCGATGGGCCACAGGCACGCGGCAATTCTCCATAATCACCTGACGGGTGGGTTGGGCGTTCCAACCCATTTTGCGTTCTTCAGCACCAAAGGACAGGCCGGGCGTGTCCTTTTCAATCAGCAAGGTTGAAATGCCGGAGGGGCCATCGCCTCCCGTGCGCACCATGACCGCATAGAGATCGGCGGCCCCTGCGCCGGAGATAAATTGTTTGACGCCGTCCACAATATAATGGTCGCCGTCCCGCCGCGCTTTGGTTTTCAGCGCTGCGGCATCGGAGCCTGATCCGGGTTCTGTTAGACAGTAAGCCGCCACTGATTTCATCGAAACAAGATCGGGCAAAAAGCGGGCGCGTTGCGCGTCGTCACCAAACTGATCGACAATCCATGCCACCATATTGTGAATGGATAGAAAGGCCGCCGTGGTCGGACAGCCCGTGGCAAGGGCCTCGAAAATCAAAGCAGCATCAAGACGCCCGAGACCCGATCCGCCATGGCTCTCACGCACATAGATCGAAGCCATGCCGAGTGCGGCGGCTTCGCGCATGACGGCAACAGGAAAATGTTTTTTTTCGTCCCATTCAATGGCATGGGGCGCAATCTGGGCATCGGCAAAATCACGCGCCATATCGCGGATGGCGACATGGTCCTCACTCAGAGCAAAAAGCTGGGTCATTTGTTTTTTATACCTTGGAGCGTTTCCTTTGCCGTCTAGTCAAAACAAAACAGGGGCGGATGACCACCCCTGTTTTCGTCTAAAGACCGCATAAAAATGCATGCAAGCTCAGCGCATGGTTGGGATCACAAATTCCGCCCCGTCTTTGATGCCCGATGGCCAGCGCGAGGTCACCGTTTTGGTCTTGGTGTAGAAGCGGAACGCATCCGGTCCGTGCTGGTTGAGATCACCAAATCCGGAACGTTTCCAGCCGCCGAAGGTGTAATAGGCGAGCGGCACCGGAATCGGAACATTGATTCCGACCATGCCGACCTGCACTTTGGAGGCAAAGTCACGCGCTGCATCGCCGTCGCGCGTAAAGATCGCGACGCCATTGCCATATTCGTGATCATTGGCAAGCGCCAAGGCCTTGTCATAGGTGGGCGCGCGCACAACGGAGAGAACGGGTCCGAAGATTTCTTCTTTGTAAATGCGCATGTCTTCGGTCACATTGTCAAAAAGGCAGCCCCCCATATAGAAGCCGTCTTCATAACCCTGCAGCTTGAAATTGCGGCCATCGACTTTCAAGGCTGCCCCTTCTTTCACGCCCAGATCCACATAGGCCTTGACCTTGTCGAGATGGGCTTGGGTCACAAGCGGACCAAAATCGGCGGATGGATCGGTTGAGGGACCGATTTTCAGCGATTCAACACGCGGGATCAGCTTTTCGATCAGACGATCAGCTGTTTCCTTGCCCACCGGCACCGCCACCGAAATGGCCATGCAGCGCTCACCGGCCGAGCCGTAACCAGCCCCCATCAAGGCATCAACCGCCTGATCCATATCGGCATCCGGCATGATGATCATGTGGTTTTTCGCACCACCGAAGCATTGCACGCGCTTTCCGTTGGCGCAGCCGCGGGTATAGACATATTCGGCAATCGGTGTGGAGCCGACAAAGCCCACGGCTTTGATATCGGGATCATCAAGAATGGCATCGACGGCCTCTTTGTCGCCATTCACCACATTGAGAATTCCCGCCGGCAGGCCGGCTTCCATGAACAATTCGGCAATGCGCAAGGGCACACCGGCATCACGCTCGGACGGTTTCAAAATGAAGGCATTGCCAGCCGCAATGGCGGGCGCGCATTTCCACAAGGGGATCATGGCCGGAAAATTGAAGGGGGTAATGCCTGCCACCACGCCCAGCGGTTGGCGCATGGAATAAATATCGATATTCGGTCCTGCGCCGTCGGTGAATTCGCCTTTGAGCATTTGCGGGGCGCCAATGCAGAATTCGACCACTTCCAAACCGCGTTGAATGTCGCCTTTCGCATCGGCTACGGTTTTGCCGTGCTCCTTGGCCAGCAACATGGCCAGCTGGTCATATTCTTTATGCACCAGCTCGAGAAATTTCATCAAGACGCGGGCGCGGCGTTGCGGATTGGTGGCGGCCCAGCCTGGTTGTGCGGCTTTGGCATTTTCCACAGCGGCGCGCATTTCGGCCGCATTCGCCAGAGGGACTTTGGAGGCAATTTCACCGGTCATCGGCCAATAGGCATCCGTGAAACGGCCCGATGTTCCCTTGACATGTTTTCCGCCGATAAAATGCGTCAGTTCCGCAACCATATAGTCCTCCATGGTCAGTTGTGATGGATCAGTGTCGGTCCATCCTCTGGTCTTATTTCAAGGCTTTTGTTAGCATTGCTGGCCGTTCAAGGCTATGGCTGTGTGGGCAGGGACAACCCGTAAAATCGCATAGCATTGCCTCCGAAAAAGTCCGACCGGTCTTGGTGAGACCAGTGCTGTGTCCACCGCTCAAGCAGTGTCATCCAGCCGGAATAGGTGCCATTTAGGTTCAGGACAGGCCAATCAGAGCCAAATATCAGGCGTTTCGGGCCGAACAAAGCGTGCAAATGGTCGAGATAGGGGCCTAGATCAGCCTCTATCCAAGGTGTTTTCGCCTCTGTCACAAGGCCTGAAATTTTGCAAAATGCCGATGTTTCATGGGCCAGTTGCGCCATTTGCTCAGCCCAAGGCTCAAAAATCTGGTGGCGGATTTCCGGCTTGGCCCCATGATCGATACACACCCGCAAGCGGGGATGGCGTTTGAGACGTTTCAGCAAACGCTCAAGATGAACGGGTAAAATCAAGGCATCAAAAGCCAGATCCATGTCCTGCAAGGCCTCAAAGGCCCAGTCGATTTCGGGCTTGAGAAGCCAGTCGGGATCAGCAATGTCTTGCACCATGGGACGTAGGCTTTTCAGCAAGGGATTTTTTGCCCAGCGTTGCAAATGCACGCGGTGATCCGGATTTTCAAAATCGATCCAGCCGACAACCGCTTTGACAAAAGGCGTCTTGCGCGCGAGATCAAGCAGATAATCTGTTTCAGCAATGGTCGGGGCGGCTTGCACTAAAACAGTGCCGTCGATCTGATGCTGCACCAAGAACGGTTCGAGATCAGCGGGCTGAATGGGTTTAAAAAGGCTTGGCATATCCGCAGTCAGCCAGCCGTAATCCTTGCGGGCGGGATCCCAGAAATGTTGATGCGCATCGATACGGAGCGGCGGGTTCATCGGATCTGTGTCATGCTGGCGTTGCGGGGCGAATGACGCCTTTTTTCAAAATCAGATTGCCATAAAGCCGATCCTCGCCCGTGACAATGATGGCGAAGGCTGCACTGGCTTTTTCATAAAAGGCAAAGCGTTCAAGCCCCGCCAATGCAACGCCTGCATGATCATGCAGCAGCGTGCGGAAATCTTGGAAAATAGGCATATCAGCCTGCGGATCACCCACCACCTGCATATGCCATGCGCATTCGGGCACAAAATCATCCAGTGGCAACACTGATAAAATCGCTGCGGCGGCGCGTGTTGCGGAGATGCCGTCAAGCCTGATCAGTGAACGTCCACTGCTGCTGGCAGGGTAATTGGCATCGACAATGGCGATTTCATCGCCATGTCCCATCGCCCGTAAGGTGGCCAGTAGATCGGGGCCGAGCAGGGGATCGATATTTTTCAGCATAGGGGCCTCACAGACAAATAAGCCATAATGTTAGGGCGTTGGCGCATCAACGGCAAGAAGGCCTGCTTGTTTGAGATCGGCCCATAATTGTTTGGGAATGGGTGTCTCAAGCTGTGCGGCATTGCGGGTTACTTCCTCAGGCGTCTTCCCGCCGGGGATCACACAGATCACAGCCTCATGAAACAATGGAAATTGTATTGCGGCTTCACTGAGTTTGACCTGATGGGCGTGGCAGATGTTTTCGATCTGGCGCACACGCTCCATGATATCGGGGGGCGCATATTCGTAATTGTAAAAGGCATTCGGGATCGCGCCCGTGGCAAGAATGCCTGAATTATAGGGCCCGCCACAGATGATACCGATGTGGCGCTCCACGCACAGGGGCAGAAAACTGTTCAGTGATTCCTGTTCCAGCAGCGTATAACGTCCTGCCATCAAAAACAGATCAAAATCACCAAGCCGCGCCAAGCGCTCGCACATTTGCCAGACATTCAGCCCTGCACCAAAGGCTTTGATGCTGCCCTCCGCCCGCAATCGCTCCAGCGCTTTGTAGCCCCCCTCCATAAATATTTTTAAATGCCGGTCTGACACCGCATTGCTTTCATGGGTGATGGCATCAATGTCATGACAAAGCAGGATGTCGATGCGGTCAACGCCCAGGCGCGCAAAGGAGTCCTCCACCGACCGCATCACCCCGTCATAGGAATAATCAAACACCACTTCGCGGGCAGGGGTGTCGATGTAATGGGCTTGGGCAGAGCGGTGTTCGGGCGCACAGACTTTCAACAGACGGCCTATTTTGGTCGAGAGCAAAAAAGGCGCGTGGCGGTGATCGCGCAAGAAAGGGTTGAGACGTGTTTCGGCCAGACCGAGACCGTAAAAAGGCGCGGTATCAAAAAAGCGGCAACCGGCGGCCCAAGCCGCGTCCAGTGTTTTGCGGGCGAGGCTGTCATCAAGCGCCGCGTATAGATTGCCCAAAGGCGCTGTCCCGAACCCCATGACAGGAATGGAGAGACGATGGCCCATGCGTGTGGTGAATGTGCGTGTCCTCATCGTCTTGCCCCTCTGGAATCCAGTCACGGGCCTCTTTATGGCAATATTTACGCTTTTGGGGAATAGAGACTGGCTTTCTGGGCTGCCGCCCCGTAAAAAAGAGCAGAGAAACACTGAGGGAGAAGTAACGGCGATGCACTCAAAGCTTGATCAATTGAAAGCCATGACCGTTGTGGTCGCTGATACCGGCGATATTGAATCCATTCGGGCTTTCCAGCCCACCGATTGCACCACCAATCCATCGTTGATTTTGAAAGCGGCGCAAATGCCCGCTTATGATCATTTGGTGGGCGAGGCGGTCTCATGGGGTCAAAAACAGAGCGGGACCGCGGAAGGGATCGTGGGCGCTGTCTGTGATCGGCTGGCGGTAAATTTCGGCACTGAATTGTCCAAGATCGTGCCCGGACGCGTATCCACGGAGGTGGATGCCGATTTGTCCTTTGATACAGCGGCCAGTGTCGCCAAAGCCCATGCGATTATCGCTGATTATCACGCGCGGGGTGTGGGTCGTGACCGGATCCTGATCAAATTGGCTTCGACATGGGAGGGCATTCGCGCGGCTGAACTCTTGGAGCGCGAAGGCATCCAATGCAATCTGACTTTGTTGTTTTCACTGGCGCAGGCCGCCGCCGCCGCGCATGCCGGTGCCTTTTTGATCTCGCCTTTCGTTGGGCGTATTCTGGATTGGTATGTGAAGGCTGAGGGCAAAACCTATGGATCGGAAGATGATCCCGGTGTTTTGTCGGTGCGTCGGATCTATGCCTATTACAAACGGCACGGTCATTCCACGGTGGTGATGGGTGCAAGCTTCCGAAATCAAGGAGAAATCGAGGCCTTGGCAGGCTGTGACCGATTGACCATTGCACCGGCTTTGCTGGAAAGCCTCTCCAAAGATACGGGCGTTTTAACACGGCAATTGAGCGCCGACAGCGCCGCGCAAGCAGGCGAGGCGTCTCTCCCTGTCGACGAGGCAGCCTTCCGCTTCGCGATGAACGAAGACGCGATGGCGACCGAGAAACTCTCAGAGGGCATCCGCTTGTTCACCAAGGATTTGCGTGCATTGCGTGCCATGGTCAAAGAGCGCTTGGCACATTAACGCGGATCGTTATTAAAAAAAGAGCCGGATCATCTCCGGCTCTTTGCAACTCTGTAAGACCCATCAATCAAGCGGTTTTAATTATTTTTTGGCTTCGCGCATTTGCGTCACGGTCATGGCCGGTGTGAGTAGTTCCGGATTGGTCAGGCAATGAATGATCGAGGGTTTTCCTGACGCCACGCAGCGTTCAAATGCCGGTGCAAATTCATCGGTGTTTTCGACGCGTTCTCCATGGCCACCAAAGGCGCGGGCATAGGCGGCAAAATCCGGATTTTTGAGTGTCGAGGCCGAAACGCGGGCGGGATATTCCCGCTCCTGATGCATGCGGATGGTGCCATACATGCCGTTGTCGACCACAACCACAATTACCGGCAGATGATATTGCACGGCAGTGGCAAATTCCTGCCCGTTCATCATGAAGCATCCGTCCCCTGCAAAGGCGATCACCATGCGTTCGGGGAGCATCCGTTTGGCGCCGACGGCGGCCGGAACGCCATAGCCCATAGAGCCGGATGTCGGCGCCAGTTGGGCCCCAAAATGACGATAGCGCAAAAAGCGGCCCACCCAGATGGCGTAATTGCCCGCCCCATTGGTGACGATGGCGTCATGAGGCAGACGGTTGCGCAACCACAACATGACATCGGCCATATCCAAGGCATTGGCATGGGCTAAAGGCTTGGAAGTCCAGCCCTCGAAATCCGCATGGGCTGCTTGGGCTGTGTCGGCCCAAACGATCTCTTGCGGGGGCTGCAATGATTCCAATGAGGCAGCAAAAGCCCGCGGTGTCGCATTGATACCCAGTGTCGGGTGATAGACGCGTCCCAATTCTTCGGCATCGGCATGCACATGCACAAAAGCCATTTGCGGTTTGGGAATATCAAACAGAGTATAGCTTTGTGATGGCATTTCAGCCATCCGTCCGCCGATCAGCAAAACCAGATCAGAGGTGGCAATGCGCTCTTTCAATTTCGGATTGGGACCGATGCCGATTTCACCCGCATAATGGGGATGATCGGCTGGAAATAAACCGGCGCGGCGAAAGGATGTGGCAATCGGCAAATGGAAGCGTTCAGAAAAACGCACAAGGCTGGCCACAGCCTTGTCAGACCAGCCGCCCCCGCCCAAAATGGCGATGGGTTTTTTGGCGGCCCAGAGCATTTTTTGCAGCTCGGCCATTTGTGTCTGGCCGGGCCATGTTTCAACCGGCTCGATCCTTTGCGGAATGGCCGCGTGGCTGACATCCAGCAACATGTCTTCGGGCAGGCTGATGACAACAGGGCCGGGCCGTCCTTGCATGGCGATGTGATAGGCGCGCGAAATGGTTTCAGGGATGCGGGCCGCATCATCGATTTCAACCACCCATTTGGCGGTTGATCCGAAAAAGGCCTTGTAATTCATTTCCTGAAATGCGCCGCGCTCACGCATGCCGCGTTCGATTTGCCCGACAAACAAGATCAGTGGCACGCTGTCATGTTCGGCAATGTGGATACCGGGGGAGGCGTTGGTCGCACCCGGACCGCGCGTCACCATGGCAATGCCGGGGCGTCCGGTGAGACGGGCTGTGGCATCCGCCATCATGACAGCGCCGCCTTCTTGGCGGCAGACGGTTACTTGGATCTTGGCATCATGCAAGGCATCCAGCACGGCAAGATAGCTTTCACCCGGCACGCAAAAAACATGCTCGGCCCCTTGTGCATGCAAGGCATCCACAATGAGTTGGCCACCTGTACGTTCTGTTGCCATCGTGCTGATCCTTATCCAAAGAGTTTAAGGGGGAGGCTTGATCCCCAAGCAGCCGATGAAGACCGCTTGGGGTGTGAGCCCTCGTCCAAGACGTCTGGCGCGCGCTTAAAAGAAAGCCTGCAGGCCCGTGATGGCGCGGCCAAGGATCAGCGCATGGATGTCATGCGTGCCTTCATAGGTGTTGACCGTTTCCAAATTCTGGGCGTGGCGCATGACATGATATTCCTCGGAAATACCATTGCCGCCATGCATGTCGCGGGCTTGACGGGCAATGTCGAGGGCCTTGCCGCAATTGTTGCGTTTGACAATCGAAATCATTTCGGGCGCCAGCTTGCCGTCATCAAACAACCGGCCTACCCGCAGCGAACCTTGCAGGCCGAGTGAAATTTCCGTGACCATGTCGGCGAGTTTCTTTTGCACCAATTGGGTTTGGGCCAAAGGCTTGCCGAATTGATGGCGGTCGAGCGTATATTGACGGGCCCGCGCATAGCAATCTTCCGCGGCGCCCATGACACCCCATGAAATCCCGTAACGTGCCCGATTGAGGCAGCCGAACGGACCTTTCAAACCGGAGACATTCGGCAGCAGGTTTTCTTCAGGCACAATCACGCCATCCATCACCACTTCGCCGGTGATCGAGGCCCGCAAGGACAGCTTGCCACCGATCTTGGGGGCAGAGAGACCCTTCATGCCTTTATCCAGAATGAAGCCGCGGATCTCGTTGTCATGCGGCGCAGACTTGGCCCAGATCACAAAAACATCGGCAATCGGTGAATTCGAGATCCACATTTTGGAGCCGGTTATTTTGTAGCCGTCGGCCACTTTTTCGACACGCGTGCGCATGCCGGCGGGATCAGAGCCTGCATCGGGTTCTGTCAGGCCAAAACATCCGACCCATTCACCTGTTGCGAGCTTGGGCAAATATTTCATGCGCTGCTCTTCGGTGCCATAGGCATGGATGGGATACATCACCAGCGAAGACTGCACGCTCATCATGGAACGATAACCGGAATCGACGCGTTCGACCTCTCGTGCCACGAGGCCATAAGACACATAGCTTGCACCCGCGCAGCCGTATTTTTCCGGCAAGGTAATGCCAAGCAGACCAAGCTCTCCCATTTCGTTGAAAATGCTGCGATCTGATTTTTCCTCGGCATAGGCTTGCAAAACGCGCGGCTGCAATTTATCCTGTGCATAGGCGCGGGCCGTGTCACGGATCATGCGTTCGTCTTCGGTCAGTTGGTCATCGAGTAAAAAGGCATCGTCCCATTGAAATGGAGCCGCTTTTTTTTCTTTGCTCATGAGTGTGCTTCCTTCAGATCTGTTATCAGTCGGTTGTTATATCGAAGCTGACGCCTTGCGCCAGTGGTAATGTCGTTCCGTAATTGACAGTATTGGTAGCGCGCCGCATATAGGCTTTCCAAGAATCGGATCCGGCTTCTCGGCCGCCGCCGGTTTCTTTTTCGCCGCCGAAAGCGCCGCCGATTTCCGCGCCCGAAGGGCCGATATTGATATTGGCAATGCCGCAATCCGACCCTTCCACCGATACAAAGCGTTCGGCTTCCCGCATATCCAAGGTGAATAAGGAGGAGGACAGTCCGGCGCCGACGCTGTTTTGCATCGTGATGGCGTCTTCGAAGTTTTGATAACGCATCACATAAAGAATGGGGGCAAATGTTTCATGCAAGACCGGCCCGTCATGCCGCGGCATTTCAACAAGGGCGGGGGCGACATAACATCCCTTGAGATGAGGCACGTCCACATGGGTGCCGCCTGTCACCTGTGCCCCCATGGCCCGCGCCTCGTTCAAGGCCTTGTCCATCTGTGCACGGGCGGGGGCGTCGATCAGCGGGCCAACCAAGACATCGGGTTGACGCGGATCACCAATCGCGACGGTTTGGTAGACGCGCCGCAATTTCGAAACAAAGGCCTCGTAAATGCTTTCATGCACGATCAAGCGGCGCAACGTGGTGCAGCGTTGTCCGGCTGTCCCGATGGCGGCAAAGGCGATGCCGCGCAACGCCAGATCCAGATCGGCTGAGGGGGCGATGATGGCCGCATTATTGCCGCCCAGTTCCAGAATGGCGCGGGCAAATCGGGCGGCCAGTTTCGGTCCGACCTGACGTCCCATGGCGGTTGAGCCAGTGGCGGAAACCAGCGGCACATGCGCATCCTCGACAAGTAGGGCGCCCAGTTCACGACCGCCGATCAACAGGCTGAGCAATCCCTCGGGCAAACCGCCAAAGCGTTTGGCCGCCCGTTCGGCAATGGCATGGGTGGCCAGCGCTGTCAGCGGTGTTTTTTCCGACGGTTTCCAGACCACGGCATTGCCACATACCAATGCGATGGCGGCATTCCATGACCACACAGCGACCGGAAAATTAAAAGCCGAAATCACACCGCAGACGCCCAGCGGATGCCATGTTTCCATCATGCGGTGATCGGGTCTTTCGGTGGCAATGGTCAGGCCGAATAATTGGCGCGACAAGCCGACCGCATAATCACAAATATCGATCATCTCCTGCACTTCGCCCAGCCCCTCAGACAAGATCTTGCCGGCTTCCAGCGTGACCAATTGTCCAAGCGTTTGTTTGTGCAGACGCAATTCCTCGCCCAGCAAACGGACGAATTCACCACGCCGGGGAGCCGGGATTTTGCGCCATTGCACAAAAGCCGCATGGGCCTGTTTGATGAGCGCGCTGGCCTCGGCGGGGCTGGTTTCTGTCACATGCGTGATCAAGACCCCATCAATCGGGGAATGAACAGCAAGACCCTGCGCACCCAACCGCGCGGGGGGGACTCCAAGCGCTTCAAGAAGGCTCAGGGCTTGTTCACGCGGAGATGGCAGCATGGGGACGACTCCGAAATTGCATGGGAAATGTTTTTTATGATAGTTCCGTTAGTTAAGCCAATGTGCTGCTGCAGACAAGAAGGGCCAATCATTATTGGCCATTTCTTCTGTTTCGGTGCAAGGCGCGGCGCAGCTTCCTGACATTTTGGAATAGAAATGACCGATTTGCCTCAAAATGCCGATGTTGTGATTGTGGGCGGTGCTGCCATCGGCTCCTCCATCGCTTATCATCTCATGGCCCATCCGCAATTTTCCGGTTCGGTTGTTGTTGTGGAAAAGGATCCCTCCTATGCGCGGGCTGCATCGGCTCTGTCTGCCGCGTCCATCCGGCAGCAATATTCCAGCGCCATCAATATAAAGATCTCGCTTTTCGGGATTGAATTTTTACGCCAGATCGGGACTCATCTCGGGGTTGAGGGGCATAGTCCTGCGATTGATCTGCATGAGGGGGGCTATCTCTATCTGGCGAGTGAGGCGGGCAAGTCCGTTTTACTTGAAAATCATGCGGTTCAACGGCGGGAAGGCGCCGATATCGCCCTTTTCGACCGCCAACAGCTTGCGGCGCAGTTTCCTTGGCTTCGTGTCGAGGATCTGGACTGCGGCACTTGGGGGAGAACGGGGGAAGGCTGGTTTGACGGCTGGGCCGTGATGCAGGCTTTTCGCCGCAAAGCACGCGCCCTCGGCGTGCATTATATCCAAGATGAAGTCGTAGGCTTTCAAAAAACCGGACAGGCGGTGTCTGAGGTCCGGCTGGCATCGGGGGCAAAGATCGGCTGCGGCATGGTGATCAATGCGGCGGGGGCGCAAGGCCAGAAGGTTGCCGCCATGGCCGATGTCAGCATTCCGGTCGTGCCCAAAAAGCGCTATGTCTTCACCTTCCATTGCAAAACCCCGCTTGCCCATGTGCCGCTTTTGATTGATCCCTCAGGCGCATGGTGCCGTCCCGAGGGCCATGCGGATGCTTCGGGGCAATTATTCATCGGCAGCATCGGTCCACAATCGGAGGCGGATGATCCGCCCATGGCCGATGATGATTTCGAGGTCGATCCGCATCTGTTCGAAGACCGTCTCTGGCCTGCTTTGGCGCATCGGATCCCCGCTTTTGAGGAGATTCGTCCCGGACGCGCATGGGCAGGCCCCTATGACATGAATTTATTTGATCATAATGCCATTTTGGGGCCGGTGACCGGTGTGGACGGGTTTTTACTGGCCAATGGTTTTTCCGGCCATGGCTTGCAGCAAAGTCCTGCGGTCGGGCGCGGTTTGGCGGAATATGTGATTTTTGGCGCCTATCGCAGTCTCGATCTGTCCGAACTTGGCTTTGACCGGCTGGCCGCCCAGCGGCCGGTGCTGGAAAAATGCGTGATCTGACGGGGGTTAGTCCAAAAGCGTGCGGGATTGCCAAAAAACCGCCAGACCGGCCGCCGTCAGCAAGGCCCCGCCGCTGCGGTTGAAGAGACGGATGATTTTGGGAGAGCCGATCAGATCGCGCGCCCGACTGGCTGTGAGCGCGTAAAACAGCGCATTGGCAAAGGCCAAGACCAGAAACGTGCTTTCAAAAATCAGCATTTGAAGCCAGAAATCTCCCGCCTGATCCATGAATTGCGGCAGAAAAGCGATAAAAAATGTCAGGCTTTTCGGATTGAGCGCTGTGACCAACCACGCATGCAGCAGCATGGCGCGGGCCTGTGTTTTCTCGTGCCGCGGTGTGACGTTCAAAGCGCCGCCCGCCCGCCACAAGCCAATCCCCAGCCAGATCAAATAGGCCGCCCCCACCCATTTCAGGATCAGATAGAGCAAGGCGGATGTCTGCAGCAGCGCGCCCAGCCCCAGCATGGACAGGGTCATGGCGGTGAAATCGCCGAGCGCCACGCCGACCGCGGTGGGCAGGGCGCTGCGCCAGCCTTGGCCAAGCGCATAGGAGACAACCAGCAAGACGGTGGGCCCGGGAATGAGCACCAGCACGGCCGAGGCCAGAGCAAAAGCCAGCCAAATCTCGACGCTCATCGGCCTCGCTCCGGTTCAGATCAAATGACGTTTGCTCAGATTACGCATGAGATCGCTGATGCCGAACCGCCAGGGCGCGCAGTCATTCGACCGCTTCATGCGGTTCACCAGCGTGCCCAGCTCCGGCGTGGTGATGGTCACAATATCCCCGATTTTATGGGTAAAGCCTTCACCGGGATGGTCGCGATCGTCGATCGGTGCAAACAAAGTGCCCGTGTAAAGCACAGCCCCGTCGGGATATTGGTGATTGTCATTGAGCATTTGCTGCGCAAGATCGGTATAATCGCGGCTGATCTGGTCGAGCCGTGAGGATCCCTTCATCACATAGCCTTCGGGGCCGTCGACACGCAGGCTCAGCACACAACGGCGCATCTGGTCGATGGTAAAGGTGGCATCAAAAAAGCGGATGAACGGACCAATGCTGGCCGAGGCATTATTGTCTTTGGCCTTGCCGAGCAACAAAGCAGACCGCCCTTCGACATCGCGCAAATTCACGTCATTGCCGAGTGTGCCGCCGACAATACGACCATCCGAGGCAATCACCAGCACCACTTCGGGTTCGGGATTGTTCCAGTTAGACATGGGATGAAGACCGGCATCAAAACCGGTGCCGACAGCGGACATGGTGGGCGCTTTGGTGAAAATTTCGGCATCGGGACCAATGCCCACTTCCAGATATTGGCTCCACGCCCCTTGTTTGATGAGCACCTCTTTCAGCCGCATGGCTTCGGGCGAGCCGGGCTTCAATTTAGATAAATCATCGCCCACAAGGCCGGTTATCTCCTTGCGGATGGTTGCTGCCGCCGAAGGGTTACCGCGGGCTTTTTCCTCAATAACGCGCTCCAGCATGGAAATGGCAAAGGTGACGCCCGCGGCTTTGATGGTTTGCAAATCAATCGGCGCCAAGAGCCACGGCTTGTGCGGATCGCGGCCCTCTTCGGGTGTATTGGCCAAAAGAGCTTGAAGATCACAGATCTTTTCACCCTGTGCGGCCCGCATGGCTTGCGCCGGATCAGGCTGCTCGCACAAATCATGCATGGTGGGAAATGTTTGGGAAAGATCAAAGACGCCGTCTGCGCGAATCGCCACAACCGAAGGTCCGTCCACATCAGGCCGCCAGACCCGACCGGCCAAGGCCCCTTTGGTTCCGTCGGCGGGCAAGGTGTTGTCAGGCGTTAGTTTCATCGGGTGCGCGGGTGTCAGAGCCATGGCATTTCCTCATGATCGGCTTGCAGTTTGATCTGCTGTTTGTATGGTGTCGGCCCACAGTGGCACGCCTTGCGCTTGAAAGGCAACGCCATGCTCGACCGTGTGCGCTGTCGCTGCCGCAACCAAGAGGATTGCATCTTTGGTCAGGCGGTGCTGATATATCATTTCTAAACTTGAGAAAAATAGCAACACAAGCCCAAGGACTTTCAAAAAATGCACGCCTCTGCTTCGTCCGCCCCGCGCACGATCCATTTGTCTTTAGCCGATAACGTTATTGTGGCCGTTGATACGATTGATAAAGGGGTCAGCGTTCACGGTGTCACCGCGATCGACCGTGTGCCGCGTGGCCATAAAATGGCGATCAAGCCCTTGGCTGTCGATGAACCCGTCATCAAATTCGGCCAAATTATCGGTTTTGCCAGCAAAGACGTGGTTCCCGGCACGTGGTTGCACGAACATAATGTCGGAATGCGCGATTTCGAGCGGGATTATTGCTTTGCACAAGATGCCAAGCAGGAAGACATCCTGCCTGTTTCACAGCAAGCCACGTTTGAGGGCTTTCGCCGCGCCAATGGCAAAGTCGGCACCCGCAATTATATCGGCATTCTGACATCGGTGAATTGCTCGGCCTCGGTTGCCCGTTTTATGGCCCAAGAGATCGAACGCTCAGGCATTTTGAAAGACTATCCCCATATCGATGGTGTGATCCCGCTGGTGCATGGCGGCGGATGCGCATTGGATGTGAAGGGGGAAGGCTATGATATTCTCAAACGCACCCAATGGGGCTATGCGACCAATCCGAACATGGCCGGTGTGGTCATGGTGGGATTGGGCTGTGAAGGCTTCCAGATTTCTCGCTGGAAAGAGGCCTATGGGATCACGGAAAGCAACATGTTCCGCACCATGACCATTCAAGAGGTCGGGGGCACCAAAAAAACCGTGGCGGCAGGCGTCGAGGCCATCAAGACCATGTTGCCAATCGCCAATCAAGCCAAGCGTGAAACGGTTCCGGCGTCCGAATTGATGTTGGCTTTGCAATGCGGCGGATCGGACGGGTATTCCGGCATTACCGCTAATCCCGCTTTGGGCGCGGCTGTTGACCTTTTGGTTCATCACGGCGGCACGGCAATTTTATCGGAAACGCCTGAAATCTATGGGGCTGAACATTTGTTGACCCGCCGTGCGGCCACCCGTGAAATCGGTGAAAAAATGGTCGGCATGATCAAGTGGTGGGAAGACTATACGGCCCGCAACAAAATGGAAATGAACAACAATCCCTCGCCCGGCAATAAAGCCGGTGGTCTGACGACGATTTTGGAAAAGTCATTGGGGGCGACAGCCAAAGGCGGCACGCGCACCATGACCGGGGTCTATCACTATGCCGAACAAGTCACAGCCAAGGGTTTTGTGTATATGGATACGCCCGGCTATGATCCCGTGGCGGCCACCGGACAGGTTGCTGGCGGTGCCAATGTGCTGGCCTTCACGACGGGACGTGGTTCAGCCTATGGCTGTAAGCCGACCCCTTCGGTCAAATTGGCAACCAATACCGACATCTATACACGCATGATCGACGATATGGACATCAATTGCGGTGATATTGTCGATGGTGTGTCCATCCAAGACAAAGGCAAAGAAATTTACGATGTCTTGTTGCGGATCGCATCCGGCGAGCATTCCAAATCGGAACAGCTTGGTTATGGCGATGCCGAATTTGTGCCATGGACCGTCGGTGCGACCATGTAAGGCAAATAAATCAAGCCGTGCTGTCGAAGGGCAGCACGGCCTATCCCTGAATGCCTGTCAAAACGGCTAGGCAGAGAATTCATGGTTTAAGCATTTTGTGAGGCCGCAACCCTCAATGGCGTGTGAGGATTTGGCCTCTATTTGGTGTTGAAGAGGCGCAGTGTCAAAGCATTGCCGACAACGCTGACACTGGACAGGGCCATGGCGCCGCCCGCCATCAGCGGTGATAGATAGCCAAGAGCTGCCAAAGGAATTCCGATCACATTGTAAATAAAGGCAAAAAACAATCCGCGCTGGATGGTGTGGACGATGCGTCGGGCGATGACAATGGCGGTGGCGACCTTGCGCGGATCGGCCTGCATCAGGGTCACGGCGCTGGCTTCCATGGCGATATCGGTGCCTTGCGCCATGGCAATGCCGCAATGGGCTGTTGTCAAGGCAGGGGCATCATTAAGCCCGTCGCCCACCATCGTCACCATCAAGCCGCGTTTTTGCAGTTCGGCAATCGCCATGGCCTTTTGTTGCGGCGTGACCTCGGCGATCACTTCCTGAATGTTAAGCACGGCAGCACTGCGCTTGGCGGCGGCCCGACTGTCACCGGTCAGCATGATCGTGTCTATGCCCATGGATCTGAGCATGGAAACGGCATCAATCGCGTTTGGCCGCACAGTATCGGCAAAGCCAATCAACGCTTTGATGGTTTTGCTGTCCAGATCGCCCAGCCATGAAAGGCCCAACCCCTTGTCATAGAAAGATTGGCTTTGCTGCTCATAGGCGGATAAATCGAAGCCTTGCGCTTTCAATGCCCGTTCATTGCCCAAAATAGAGCGCTTGTCCTTGATGGTCCCGCAGACGGCGCCGGCAATGGCTTGGAAATCTTGTAGCGGCAACAACACGCCATCGGGTTCAAGGGTTTTGAATGCGTCTGAGAGTGCGCGCGCCAGCGGATGCGGGCTTGAGGCGTTGAGACTGGCGGCATAGCGTAAAATAGTCTGGCGGTCGCCTTCCCCCAAAACAATCACGTCCTGGATTACCATGTCACCGGTTGTCAGTGTGCCTGTTTTATCAAAGACCACGACCTGTGTTTTGGCGAGAGCTTCAAGGGCTGAAGCATCACGCAAAAGCACGCTGTTGCGGGCCGCAAGCCCCGTGCCAGCGATCAAGGCTGTGGGCGTGGCCAGACCCAAGGCGCAGGGGCAGGCAATCACTAAAACAGACACTGCATGTAACAGGGCGGTTGATCCATCTGCGCCTAAAAATAACCATGCCGCTAATGTGATCAGTGCGATGATCATAATGGCCGGAACAAAAAATTCCGTGATGCGATCCACGCGCTTTTGTACCGGTGCTTTCGAGGCTTGCGCGGCTTCCATGCTGGCAATGATTTTGGCCAGCACGCTGTCCGCTGGCGGACTGGTCAGTCTGATCACCAAGCGCCCGTTGGTATTCATGGAGCCGCCGATCACCTGATCACCCATGGTTTTTGCGACAGGCAGGCTTTCCCCCGTGACCATGGCTTCATCAAGATCGGCAAAGCCCTCGATGATATGCCCGTCGGCGGGGATCCGTTCGCCGGATGTCACCAAAACCTGCATGCCTTCGCGCAAAGTGACGGTCGGCACGCAATGGACCGTGCCATCCGAGTCAACGAGATGCGCCTCGTCCGGTTGCAAGGCCTGCAAGGCTCTGAGCGCGGAGGTTGTTTCGGCCAAGGCGCGTTCTTCAAGCCATTTGCCGAACAAGACAAAACCGATCACCACGCTCGATGATTCAAAATACAAGGCTGGCATGGCCATTGAGGGGCTGGCCTGCATGGGGGACATGCTGTTCATCTGCCAATGAACAAAGCTCAATCCATAAGCCGCTGTTGTTCCCAATGCCACCAGCACATCCATGCTGGCTGCCCCACCGCGCAGCGCTTTAAACGCGCCTTTGTAAAAGCGCATGCCAAGTCCGAATTGCAGCAGGCTGGCCAGCAAGGCTTCTTGCGCCGGAGCCAGCAAAGAGTGACCGCCAAAAGCCATGACGCCCATCGACACCAGAAAGGGCAGGCACAAAAGCAAACCGGCAAGGGCTGCAAAACGCGCCTGTCGCTCACGGCGGATCGCCCGCTTGCTGTTTTCGCTCTCACGATTGGTTTTCAACAGTTTGGCATCATAGCCCGCATTCTCGATCGCCTCGATCAACGCATGCGCGTTTGTTTGGCCTTCGATGCGGGCAGAATGGCTGGCAAGGCTAACAGAGACGGTTTTGACGCCTGCAATCGATCCCAATGCTTTTTCAACACGGGAAACACAGGCGGCACAGGTCATGCCGTCAACAGCGAGATGAATTGGAGCGGGCATAAGAGCGGGGCCAGTGTTTTGGTGGTTTGAAAAAGGGGGTCTTGCTATCGACCGGTTAGATTTAAACTGCGTCCACAAGGCAGGGATGGTCAAGTCTATTCGCATGCCATAAGGGGCTCTTTTCTTTCGCCCGTCCCTTGCGTTCCTCGATTGACTTGGAGCACAGATCGCGCAAACACTGGGATCAAGCCAAGTTCGAACAGGATGGACCGGAAATGCCTCGTTTCGCTGCCAATTTGACGATGATGTTCAATGAATGGTCATTTCTTGACCGGTTTAAAGCGGCGCGGGATGCCGGTTTTACCGCAGTGGAATTTTTGTTTCCCTATGAACATCCGGCAGATGTCATCGCCAAGGCCTTGCAGTCCGCTCAGTTGGAGCAGGCCTTGTTCAACATGCCGCCGGGGGATTGGGCAGCGGGCGAGCGGGGGCTGGCCGCATTGGCCGGACGGGACGATGAATTTGCCCAAGCGGTCGAGCGTGCCTTGGTCTATGCCGAAGCCACCGGTGTGAAACGGTTGCATATGATGTCCGGACTGGCGGATCGCGGGGACAAGGCCTGTGCGGCGCTTTACGAGAAAAACCTCCTCAAAGCCTGTGATGCTCTGGCCGCCAAGGGGCTTGATTTGGTGATCGAGCCGATCAATGGGCGCAACATGCCTGGCTATTTTCTCAACAGCGTGGATTGGGCTCATGAGCTGATCAAGCGACTCAACCGCCCCAATCTCAAATTGCAATTTGACATTTATCACTGCCAGATCATCCATGGCGATGTGACCATGCGGTTGCGGGCCATGATGCCGGAGGTCGGCCATATCCAGATCGCCAGCGTCCCCTCCCGTCACGAGCCGGATCAGGAAGAATTGAACTATCCTTTCCTCTATTCGGAGCTGGATCATCTCGGATATAGCGGGTTTGTCGGATGCGAATATATTCCGGAAGCCGGAACAATCGCTGGTTTGGGCTGGTTTGAGCCCTACAAAGCCTGATTATCCCAAGATAGGGCGCTTTTTTCTCCTATTTTCACTATAATTCATCCCT
Organism: uncultured Hyphomicrobiales bacterium; assembly: GCA_903824185.1. Taxonomy (GTDB): domain Bacteria; phylum Pseudomonadota; class Alphaproteobacteria; order Rhizobiales; family Beijerinckiaceae; genus CAIYZJ01. The sequence continues at coordinate 44,277 of CAIJVU010000079.1, read as the reverse complement.
GTTCAAATTGGTGATCGCGCTGGGGCGTGCTCTTTGCTAGAAGAGAGCGTTTTTAGGGCCTTGGAGGACTGTTTTTCGTGGTGAATTCTCGCCTTTCAGCGGAAGATCTTGTCGCGCGCTTCACGCGCCTTGGATATTTGCGCGTGGAACCGCCTGTTTTGCAGCCCGCCGATATCTTTTTGGACCAATCGGGCGAAAATTTCCGCCGCCGCATGTTCATTACAACCGATGCAGAGGGGCGGGAGCTGGCTTTGCGGCCGGAATTCACCATTCCCGTGGTCAGGCTTTATCTGGCCCAAGAACATGTCGGGGATCGAGCCGGTTATTCCTATTGCGGGCGGGTTTTCCGTATGCAGGCCGGCCATTCCGGTGAATTCGTGCAGGCCGGGATTGAATCCTTCGGGCGTGCAGATCTCGCGGCCACCGATGCCGAAATCATGGCGTTAGCCGTTGATGCGCTGAAGGAATTTGGCGTGACCCGCCCACTGATCCAAATGGGGGATATGGGTCTGTTTTCCGCCCTTTTGGCCGCTTTGGAACTGCCTGCGCCGGTTTTGCGGCGCTTGAAACGGGCTTTTGCCAAAGGCCAGCTGGATGCGGCCTCGCTTGATCGGGTGCTGGATGATCGGGGCGCTGAAGACGGCGCTTTGTCGGGCGTCTCCTCCGCCCTTTCGGGCATTGATCCCGCAACTGCACGGCAATTGGTGGAAGATTTGCTCAAAATAGCTGGAATTTCAGCCGTGGGCGGGCGTTCCAATAGCGAGATTGCTGATCGCTTGCTTGAGCGCGCCGAGCAGGGACATTCGGTTGTTTCCGCGAAAGCGAGAGCGATTTTAGCAGAGTATTTGATGATTTCGGGAGATCCCGACAAGGCTTCGCTGGCGCTTCATGCTTTGGCGCGGCGTGAACAGATCGATCTGGGACAGGCTTTGCAGCGATTTGATGAACGTAGCGGATTTCTGGCTGTTTCAAGTGTGGATTTGGGCCAGATCACTTTTTCAACGGCGTTCGGGCGCGATCTCGATTATTATACCGGTGTGGTGTTCGAAATGACGGCATCGACCCAACCGGATCTGGGCCCGCTTGTCGGCGGCGGTCGCTATGACCGGCTGGTTCAGTCTTTGGGCGCTCAAACGCCGGTGCCTGCTGTTGGCTGCTCGGTCTTCATGGATCGTTTGTTGGGGGTGGCGTCATGAGTGACAAAACCAATATGCCTTTGGTGCTGGCCATTCCCTCCAAGGGGCGATTGCAGGAAAACACCAATCATTTTTTTGCCCGTGCCGGTCTGGTTTTCAAACAATCGCGCGGGGAAAGGGATTACCGCGGCACGATTGCCGGATTGCCGGATGTCGAAGTGGCTTATCTCTCCGCCTCAGAAATTGCCGCCGAGCTGGCGTCGGGTGGGGCGCATCTGGGGATTACCGGCGAAGATCTGATCCGCGAAAATATCGAGGATGCGGCCGAACGGCTGGTTTTGCTGACCCCTTTGGGTTTTGGCCATGCGAATGTGGTCGTGGCTGTGCCGCAAGCCTGGATCGATGTGAGCCGTATGACGGATCTGGAAGATGCAGCCGCACGCTTCAGGCAGCGCCACGGGCGCAAAATGCGGGTTGCCACCAAATATGTGAATTTGACGCGACGCTTTTTTTCCCAACACGGCATTTCCGATTACCGAATTGTGGAAAGCTTGGGTGCAACCGAGGGCGCGCCCGCATCGGGATCGGCTGAGCTGATCGTTGATATCACCACCACCGGTGCCACATTGACGGCCAATGCCTTGAAGGTGATCGATGATGGCGTGATGCTGCGCAGCGAGGCCAATCTGGTTGCCTCTGTGGTTGCGCCATGGAATGAGCGGCAGCGCCAAGCTGTTGCCTCGATCCTACGCCGCATTGCGGCAGAGGAAGAAGCGCGCACCACGCGCGAAGTGCGGGCGGATCTCTCCGCCTTTACGCAAAGCCAGCGTGAGGATGTGTGCCAGCGTTTCGACGCACGGCCGGTTGGGAGCATGTCAGATCGCACGGTTGTGTTCCAATGTCCTGTCCCGCAGCTGTTTGCACTGACGGATCACCTGCTGGCGCTGGGTGCGGAACGCATTGCCGTTTCGCAGCGTGACTATATTTTCAGGCCCGCCAATCCTTTGCTGGACGTGCTTGAGGCCCGCATTGGTCCGTCTTGACCCGCAAGGGGGAGGCACCTAGGGTGCCTCTCTTTGGTGTTATTGTTTGGTTAAAGTGATCCGTTATAGAAGAGCGATGCAGTTTTCTTGAGGAGACGTCTTGGTGAAGCAGATCTTATTGCGGGTGGTTTCGGCTCTGGCGCTGGCATGCTCAGCGGCTTTGTTGTCCTCGGGGGATGCACAGGCTCAGGCCGCGCCGATGTTGGCGATGAAAAAATTTCCTTTTGACATTCAATGGATCGCGGTCAGCTTGAATAACAAGCCGTTTCCGGGAGAACGTGCGGACCGTCCGACTCTGTCTTTGGATGAAACATTGCGCGTGCGTGGGTTTGGTACCTGCAATACCTATTCGGCGACAGCCTATCCCTTGCAGCAACAACGGTTTGCGGTGGGCCCCATTGCGTTGACCAAGCGCGAATGTTCCAAAGAAACAATGGCGGTTGAAAAGATGTATCTTGTTGCGCTGCGGACAGCGCAACAATGGGACTCGGAAGAAGGCAAGCTGATTATTTACAGCCAATCCGGCCAATTGGTTTTTGAACGGACCTTCTGAGATTACAAGACGGACAGGTTGATCCGCTCCGACCTCACGCCTGTCAGAGAGATATGCCGGTCATGCAGGGCGAGCAAAGTTGAGCGATGCCCGATAGAGACCAAGGTCGTGTTGGGCAGGCTCTCTTTCAGCAATGTGTAGAGTTTGGCTTCGCTTTGTTCATCAAGCGCTGCTGTCGCTTCATCCAAAAACAACCAATCCGGTTTGGCCAAGAGGGCGCGGGCAATAGCCAGTCTTTGCTGCTCGCCGCCTGACAAACGCTGCGACCACAGGTCTTCGCGTTCCACGTCCTCTGCAATGGCCTCAAGGCCGACAGCCTGCAGGGCTTTGATGATCTGGTCTTTTGAGTAGGAGGCTGATTTTGCGGGATAACAGACCGCATCATCCAACCGGCCATGCGGAATATAGGGACGCTGCGGCAGTAACAGGATCGTGGCCTTATGGGGAAGAATGATGTGTCCTTCGCCATAGGGCCACAGACCCGCCAATGCACGCAACAAGGTCGATTTTCCTGAGCCGGAAGGGCCACTGATCAAAAGAGCCTTATTCGCGGGTAATGCGCCGTCGATTCGCAGCAAAGTCTGCCCGTTCGGCAGTTTCAAAGACACATCGGCCAGTTGCAGATGTTCATGACTGGAGGATGTTTCACGCGTAATGGCGGAAAGATCATGGGCACCGGCGTGGGCTTGTTTCATGCTCTCGTCAAAGCTGGTCAGACGTTGCATCACCGCGCCATAAGAGGCCAAAGACGTATAGGCTGAAATAAAATAGCTTAATGCACTTTCAACGCGCCCGAAGGCACCGGCTGTTTGCGTCATGGAGCCAAGCTGGACTTTGCCGGCGAAATAAAAGGGTGCCGCAACCACATAGGGAATGATGGGGCTGATTTGCCCATAGGTCGCGGTAAACATCATCATTTTTTTGCGCAAGGCGACGATGGCAAAAAAGTTTTCAACGATTTTGCTGAAGCGCTGGCCCAATTGGCCTTGTTCGGCCTTTTCACCACGGAACAGGGCGATTTGTTCGGTATATTCACGCAAACGTGCAAGGGCGAAGCGGAAATCCGCCTCAAAGCGTTGCTGATTGAAATCAAGGCGCACAAGCCGATGCCCGATCCAATGGGTGATTGTCGTGCCGAAGACGGCATAAATCAGAGCGACGAAAAACAAGAATCCCGGAATAACAAGCGATGTGCCGGGCACTGTAAACTGATCCGATAATTGCCAAAGGATCAACGAAAATGACACCAGAGAGCTCAGCTGCGCGAGCATGGAAATCGAAAAATCATAGGTGCTGTTGATGAAAGAGGAGATATCATCGGCAATACGCTGATCGGGGTTGTCGGCCTCGGAACCTGCCAGCATCATGCGATAATGGGTGCCGTCATCGAGCCAGTCTTTGATGTAATCATCCGTCAGCCAACGCCGCCAACGGATCATCAATGTGGATTGAACCAAATATTCAATAATCGCGCTGGCAATATAAATGGCGGCCCAAAACAAAAAGACGGTGAACAGCAAGCTCCAGAAGGCGGCCTCGTCTTTGTTCTGGATGGCATTGAACCAATCGCGGTTGAAAAAAGACAGGCGCACGGAAATCCCGACTTGCGCTTGGTTCACCACAATCAAAAAGACGATCATGATGCGCGCCAATTTGCGTTCATCCATCGCAACGGGCTGGAAAGGGCCGATGGTGACGACAGTCTGGCCGGCCTTTTCAAAATATCGGTCAGCGATCTGCGTGACCCGACGGATCACAGGCACATAAGAAATCACATGAATGAGGATGGCAAATATAGCCACGCTGGCCGTCAGGCTGACGGGGGGGATGGTTGCTTTCAAGGCCGCAGGCCAGATCTCAAAATGGGCCAGCAGTAAAATCGTCGTAAAGACAACAAATTCTGCAGCAAACAGACCGGCAAAAATCCGCAAAAAGGTGGAAATATGGGTGGCGCGCCAAGTGGCCAGTGCGGCGAGAAATCCAGCACCCGCCAAGCCCACCAATTCGGAGGTTTCTGATTGCGACCCTATGATGAAAAGGGCTGCTGTCATGGCGAGTACAGCGCCTGCGAGAAAGGGAGTCAGCGATGGCCCAAGGCTGTTGAGTGAAGCGGGTGTGTGAATTCTGGCGTGGGTCATGACATTCCATCCTCTTGAGTCGGTTCAAGTTTATGGGGATGGATCAGAATTTGGGCAAGAGAAAGGTGGATCAGGGGCCTAATTTGATAAAAATCGGGGGCGTCAGGACGTCAAATTGGCTGTGGATGATGCATGGGCCGGTTGTGCCACGCTGTAAAGGATCACAGGACGGTTGCCGTCCGAACCGCTGATTTCTTGTCTAAGATCTGAAATGCCGGCTTCAAAGGCTGAGTTGGTTTCATGCGGGCCTTGTTTGAGAACAAAGACCTGCGGCTCGGGTTGATTATCGTGTATTTCCGCCATTTTATCGATCTCTTGAGGGGGCGTTGTCTCACAGGCGCGAGAATCATTGGAAGGTATTTGAGCAGAGTGAAGCGAAGCTGCCCCTGCTTGCAAGTTCTTTTTCAAAGAATCGCCGCTCACAATCAGGCGAAGAGTGCGTGGCTCACTTGCGCCTTGAGCAGGGCAGGCGCATTGTCATGGCTTGCGCTTTCCCGTATTTGTTACAGTGATTTTGGCCCGCGGTAAGAAGAGGTCTTTGTAAATGTCCGTAAAACTTTTTTCATCTTTGGAAATCGGATCTGTCAGCGTTCCCAATCGCATCGCGATTGCGCCCATGTGCCAATATTCCGCCTCAGACGGCACTGTGAATGAATGGCATTTGCAGCATTGGATGAATATGGCGATGTCCGGCTCTGGGCTTGTGATGATCGAGGCCACGGGGGTGGAGCGGATCGGCCGTATCACGCATGGTTGCGTTGGCCTGTATAATGATCTCAACGAGCGCGAGATGAAGCGGGTGCTTGACTCGGCAAAAGCGGTGGCCTTGCCGGGCACAAAATTTGGTATTCAGCTCGGGCATGCGGGCCGTAAAGCCTCTTCCATGGTGCCATGGCTTGGCGGCATGGCCTGCAAGAAAGAGGATGATGCCTGGCAGACAGTGTCTTCAAGCGCAATTCCCTTCACACAGGGATGGCCTGTGCCTGAAGTGCTGGATGACAAGGGCATTGAGCGGATTATCCAAGCCTTTGCGGATGCGGCGGTGCGTGCCGTGCGCGTCGGTTTTGAAGTGCTCGAAATCCATATGACCCATGGCTATTTGGTGCATCAGTTTTTATCTCCCCTTTCCAATACGCGCACGGATCACTGGGGTGGCACGCCTGAAAAGCGTCAGCGCTTTGGTTTGGAAGTGGCGCGCGCTGTGCGTGCCGCTGTGCCGAAGTCGATTGCGGTGGGCGGACGTATTGCCGGATTTGACTGGGTTGAAGGGGGGATTACCCTTGATGATGCAGTTGATTTTACAAAAAAACTGAAAGCCGCAGAAATGGATTATGTCTGCGTCTCATCCGGCGGCATTGATCCCACGGCCAAAATTGCGGTCGGCCCCTCCTATCAAGTTCCGTTTGCGCGTGAAATCAAAAAGCAGACAGGCATTGTTACCCGCGCTGTGGGAATGATTGTGACGCCTGTGCAGGCCGAAGAGATTTTGCAGACAGGGGACGCGGACCAGATTGCCTTGGGTCGTTGTATCCTTGATAATCCGCGCTGGGGTTGGCATGCAGCGGATGTTTTGGGTGTCGATTTGCCGCGGCCGCCGCAATATGATCGCGCGCGCGCCAAGCTGTGGCCCGGCTCTAAGCTGGCCCGCGACATCGCCTGATTTTTTATTCCGACAGCCATAACAATACCAGTAGCGCCTGCGATCGGGCGCGAGAGAATGAGAGGGAGTTTCTGATGGAAATGTCATCGCTCACCGCACGCCAGTTATATGAACAGGCCAAGGCGAATCCGACCCGCAAAAAATTTGGTTTTGGCCGCAAGCCCATGCTGATCAATATCGATTTGCAATGCGCCTATACCCGTGTGGGCGAATTTGTGACCTCTTATGAAACCGATCCCAAGCAGCTCGATTATGTCAATCAGCTCGCCCATTTGGCACGCCTTAAAAAATTGCCGGTCACATGGACCTATGTGGCTTACATGGAATCGGGTGAAGATTGTGGTGTTTGGGGTACGCGCACCGATACACCGGATTCTTTGCAGAATATCAAAGTGGGTTCACGCCGGTCTGAATTTGATCCGCGTCTGGTGATTGATCATGTGAAAGACATTATTATCAACAAGCGCATGGCATCGCCCTTTCATGAAACCAATCTGCAATCCTTGATGGTCTGGCATCAATGCGACACCGTGGTGCTGACAGGCGGATCGACATCGGGTTGCGTGCGGGCTTGTGTGGTGGATTCGATCTCGCGGGGCTATCGCGTGATCGTGCCTGAGGAATGCGTGGCGGATAAGCATGAAAGTCCGCATTTTGCCAATCTTTATGACATCGCTATCAAATATGGTGATGTTATTCCCGTGGCGGATGCTTTGGCATGGTATGAGGCCTATCAGCCGGAGGCGCGTTGACATGGCGGGCGAAGACCAAGCATTGCGTTCCGATCTCGGGCTATATGATTATTTGCCATGGCCCAATCGTCCCAAAATTACATGGCCGGGTAATAAAAAGCTTGCGGTGTGGATTGCGCCGAATATTGAGTTTTACGAATATGATCCGCCCGACAATCCCACGCGCAAGCCATGGGCGCGGCCCAATCCGGATGTGCTGCAATATTCGCATCGCGATTACGGCAATCGTGCCGGATGGCAACGGATGATGGCGGCTATGGATGCGGCGGGCTTTCGCGGCTCTGTCTCTCTGAATGTGGCTTTGTGCGAGCACCATCCCGAAATTATCAAGGCTTGCGCCGATCGTGGCTGGGAGTTTTTCTCCCACGGCATTTACAACACGCGTTACGTTTACAATCTTGATATTGAGCAAGAGCGCGCCATCATTCGGGATGCGTTCGAAACCGTGCGCAACCATACCGGTCAAGAATTGGCAGGCTGGCTCTCCCCTGCCTTGTCGAATAATTTTTGGACAATGGATATTCTCTCTGAAGCCGGCATCCAATATACCTGCGACATGTTTCATGATGATCAGCCCATGCCCGTGCATGTGAAAACAGGCAAGTTGATTTCCATGCCCTATTCGTTGGAGATGAATGACGTCATCGTCTACAACACCCAAAAAGTTACGCCGCGCCATTATGCGGAAATCATCAAGCGGCAATTTGATCAGCTCTATAAAGATGCCGATGACAGCGGTATGGTTATGTGCATTCCATTGCATCCTTATTTGGTGGGACAACCGCACCGGATTGAGTCCTTTGCCGAAGCCATTTCCTATATCAGTGGCCATGAGGGTGTCTGGCAGACAACGGGTCGGGAAATTGCCCAAGCCTATCACGCCAGCGGTGCCTATGATGCTATGAAAAAAGCCATTGCAGCCCATCAGGCCGAATGGGGGACACGCTAATGTCGATGCCCGATACCTATCTCCACTATTCCGCGCGTCGTTACGGCATGGATCATGAACGTTATGAGTGGTCGGACTTGTTTCAACGCAAGCCGATTGTGTGGCCAAATGGTGCGCGCATTGCGCTGTCGGTGGTCACGCATGTGCAGCATTTCCCTTTGGATATGCCCGCCAAGCCATTCAAAGCACCCGGCGCTTTGATGATGCCTTATCCGGATTTCCGCTATTACACCAATCGCGATTATGGCAATCGTTTGGGTGTGTTTCGCATTTTAAAAGTGTTGGCTGAAAAAGGTTTGCACACCAGTTTTGCGCTGAATGCTGTTGTGGCCGAACGCTATCCGGCGCTGCTGAAGGCTATTGTTGAAGGCGGGCACGAGATTGTCGCCCATGGCTATGACATGGGCAAAGTGCATCACTCCGGTTTGACGCTTGAGGCCGAGAGCGCTTTGATTGATCAATCACTCACTTTGTTGCGGCAGAAAAGCGGGCAGGCGGTGACAGGCTGGCTATCACCCGGCCGGGCACAAAGTTTCAACACGCCGGATCTTTTGGCAGCCCATGCCGTCCGCTATTGTTTTGACTGGGCCAATGACGATCTCCCTTATGGCATGGCAACCGATCAGGGATCACTTGTGTCCATGCCGCTTGCTTATGAAACCGATGATCGTGTTGTGGCGGATGAATATTTTCACTCCGAACCGGAATGGGTCCAGCAAATCAAAGATCGGTTTGATGTCTTGTATCGTGAAACCGAGACCTATGGCGGGCGTGTCATGAGTTTGCCTTTGCATAGCTGGGTTTCGGGCATGCCTTATCGGGTCGCCTATTTGCGTGAAGTGCTGGATTATATTCTGTCACATCAAGGCGTCTGGACGGCCCCTTCGCATGAGATCGTGACAGCCTATCAGGCGCAAGTGTAAATGAGTTGAGAGAGGCCATCGCATGACCGTTTTCTGTGTCAGGATATATCCATGAAAGCGGCCTTGGATACGCCGCGGACATTGCTGGGCAAGATTTGGGATGAGCATGAAATTTTGCGTCATCCCTCAGGCCCATCCTTGCTCTATATTGATCGGGATATGATTCACGAGGGCAGTTTCCACGCCTTTGCTGATTTGAAAGCGCGTGGTTTGAAGCCGCGCCGCCCCAAACAGATTTTTGGTGTGGCCGATCACTATGTGCCGACACGGGGTCGCACGGCGCAGGATGCGGCAACGCCCGCCATTGCCCGCATGATCGAAACATTTGACGAGAATATGCAATGGGGGGGTGTGCGGCACTTCAGCTTGTCTGATCGCAGGCAAGGGATTGTGCATGTCGTGGCCCCTGAACAAGGCATTACTTTGCCGGGCCTGACTTTGGTGTGTTCCGATAGTCATACATCCACCCAAGGGGCTTTGGGTTCGATTGCATTCGGCATCGGCCAATCGGAAAATGCGCATGTCTTGGCAACACAGACGCTTTGGCAGCTGCGTCCCAAAGTCATGCGGGTGACGATTGATGGGGTGCTTGCCGAAGGGGTCACTGCCAAAGATGTGATGTTAGCCCTGATTGCCAAGATAGGGGCAGCGGGTGCTGGTGGCTATGCTATCGAATTTGCCGGTTCCGTGGTGCGGGGCCTGTCAATCGAAGGGCGTTTAACCCTGTGTAATATGTCGATCGAGGCAGCTGCCCGTTTTGGCATGGTGGCCCCTGATGACACCACATTTGCCTATGTCAGAGGGCGCCATTACGCGCCGTCTGAGCAGGAATGGGAGGGGGCCGTTGCCTATTGGCGGACCTTGGCGAGTGATGAAGGCGCGTACTTTGATCGTGAAGTGCATTTGGATGCCGCTGAAATCGCACCCATGGTGACGTGGGGAACCAGTCCAGAAGATGCGGTGGCCATTGATGGCCTTGTGCCTGATCCTGCGCGGTTTGATTCCGCCGACCGGCGCAAGTCTGCACAAAAGTCTTTGGACTATATGGGGTTAAAACCCGGCATGGCCTTGCAGGGTCTGGCATTGGATAAAGTCTTCATTGGGTCATGCACCAATAGCCGGATCGAGGATTTGCGATCGGCCGCAGCGATGATCAAGGGGCGTAAAGCCGTCATTCCCAGCATTATTGTGCCTGGTTCCACGCAAGTGCGCGAACAGGCCGAGGCCGAAGGGCTTGCCGCTTTATTTCGTGATGCTGGTTTTGAATGGCGTGAATCCGGATGCTCGATGTGCGCGGCGATCAATGGCGATGTCATTGGGCCGGGTGAACGCTGCGCCTCGACATCGAACCGTAATTTTGTCGGTCGGCAGGGGCCGGGTGCGCGGACCCATTTGGTGAGTCCTGCGATGGCTGCCGCCGCAGCCGTAACGGGCTGCCTGACCGATATACGCCGTAACGGAGGTGGTGTGGCATGAGAGCTTTTGTGCGTGAAGCCTCGAAAGTGGTCGTGATCCCCGGCATGAATTGCGATACCGACCAAATCATTCCGGGGCGCTTTTTAAAATCCGATCGTGCACAGGGCTACGGGCAATATTTGTTCCATGATATTCGCCGCACATCAGCGGGTGCGCTGGATGAGGCCTTTCCGCTTAATCAAGCAGGGGCCGAAACCGCAACCATTTTACTGGTTGAAGATAATTTCGGCTGCGGATCCTCGCGTGAGGGGGCCGTTTATGCTTTGGTGGATCATGGTATCCGTGCCGTGATCGGCCCAAGCTTCGGCGATATTTTTTATAACAATGCCTTGAAAAACGGATTGTTGCCTGTGCGTTTGCCCTCTGAGATCTGCCACTCCCTTGCCACTCATCTGGCCCATGCCAAAGACGGTGAGGTGGTGGTTGATCTGCAAGCCGCTGAAGTGGTGCTGCCCGGCAATTTAGGGACGCATCCTGTTGTGATTGATGCCTTTGCGCGCGATTGTATTTTGCGTGGTCTTGACGAGATCGATATGACCTTTACCTTTATGGAACACATTCAGGACTTCGAAGCAAAACGTCTTGCTTCTCATCCTTGGCTGGACCGATGACGGGCGGATCAGCACGGTTCAAGCGGCCGTCGTGACTATAACGAAGATAACTGGGAGTATGAGAAATGAAAAACACGTTTAATCGTCGAACCCTTTTGCAGGGATCAGGGGCTTTGGCTTTGGGAGTCTCGGCACCCTCCGTGTTGCGGGCACAAACACCGATTGTGAAAGTGGGTGTGCTAGAGCCTTTGACCGGCAACCTTGCCTATAACGGAACCCAATGTGCCGCAGGGGCCAAATTCGCCGCCGAAACCATCAATGCCGCAGGTGGCATTAAAAGCATGGGCGGAGCGAAAATCGAATTGGTGATTGTCGATGCGCAGTCACGTCCCGAAGTTGCGGCCTCTGCAGTTGACACTTTGGTCGAAGCTAATGTCTGCGCCTTTACCGGTGCGACGGCCTCTGCACTTGGTTTGGCATCCTCACAGGCGGCCGCCAAATATAATCTTGCACAGGTTTTCTCGATCGGAACGGCTGAAACCGTTGTCTCGCGCGGTCTGCCCAATGTGTTCCGGTTCACACCCGGCGTCAACAAATGCACCAGCATTGCCTTGGAAAATCTGAAGCTGCTCAATCAAGGCGCGGGCAATGTGGTCAAGACAGCTGCGATTGTTCACGAGGACGGTCCGTTTGGATCCAATATGGCAAAAATTTTGACGGAAGAATTGCCCAAGCAGGGTATTCAAATCGTCGAGACCATTCCTCATCCAACACCCCATCGCGATTTTTCGAATATCGCTTTGCGCGTGAAGGCCTCGAAAGCCGATATCCTCATCCCATCCAATTATATCAATGAATATACGTTGATGGCGCGTGCATTGAACCAGCAACGGGTCGAATTGAAGGCCATTTATTCCATTCTCGGTGGTGCAGCCTCAAACATCAAATTTGTGCGCGAAAATAATGACGTCGCGCAATATGTGATGGACTGCAATCATTGGTATGATCCGACCAAGGCCGAGTCCAAGGCGCTGGCCGCCAAGGTGGCTGCTGCCGGTCTCGATCTGACCTATGATGTGATGGTGTCTTACGCAACCATTCAGGTTATCGCCGATGCGCTTGAGCGCGGTGCCTCTGCCGATCGTCAGAAAATGATCGCATCATTGGCCGCTTCAACCTTTGACAAATCGATTATGCCTTATGGCCCGACCAAATTTGTCAATGGTGACAATACCAGTGCCCAGCCTGTGAATACGCAAATTCGGGGTGACAAGATCGAGCTTGTTTTCCCGAAGCAATATGCCAGTGCCGAGGCTGTCTTCCCGATGCCGGTGAAGAAAAACTAAACAGACGCCGTCCCCGCACGCATCAGCTGTGGGGACGGCCCTCTGTGGCGTGAAAAGTAGGTCTTGATGTCGATTTTGATTATACCGGCCATCTTGAGTGGCATGATGATGGGAGCCGTCTATGCGCTGGTCGCATTGGGACTGACCCTGATCTATGGCGTCTTGCACATCATCAATTTCACGCATGGCAGCTTGCTGATGCTTGCGCTTTATGTCGTGTATTTTTTAAATTTTCATCTGGGCCTTGATCCTTATTGGGTGATCCCTTTTGTCCTGCCGCTGTTTTTTGTTGTGGGCTATTGCCTGCAACGCGGCTTGATCGCGCCGATGAGTGGCGGCTCTGAACAAAATGTGTTGCTGATCACGCTGGCCATCTCTTTGATGATCGACAATCTGGCTTTGTATTTCTGGACATCCAATACACGCAGCGTTGATATCGCCTATGCCTATGACACAGTCGAAATTTTTGGAGCTTTGTTGCCGTTCGGACGCGTGGTTGCCTTTGTGGTCGCCCTTGCTGCGGCACCGCTTGTCTGGGCTTTTATGGCGTTTACCCGCACGGGATCGGCCATTCGCGCTGTTGCCATTGAAAAGCGCGGCGCGGAATTGGTCGGCATTGATGTCAATCATACCTATGCCATTTGTTTCGGCATCGGCACCGCCTGCGTGGCACTGGCGGCATGCTTGCTGCTGCCCACTTTTTATGTGACGCCACAGGTGGGATACACCTTTGTGCTTGTTGCTTTTACCACAGTGGTTCTGGGAGGCATGGGGAGTTTGCCGGGCGCTTTGCTGGCCGGTTTGCTCTTGGGGATCATTGAATCGCTTTGCGGCTTGTTCTTGGGCGAAAGCCTTGGGCAGATCGGTATTTTTCTCGCCTTCATTTTGATCTTGTTTTTCAAACCGTCTGGTCTGTTTGGTAAGAGGGCAGGGGCATGAGATTTCAGTCCTTAGGACAATACGGCCTTGTCTTGTTTGCCCTTGTCTATCTCGCAGGCGTCTATTTTGTGTCGTCGCCGGTTTGGATGGGCTTTACCATCAATGCTTTGATTGTGGCCTTGGCGGCTTTGTCATGGAACATCACCGGAGGCTTCGGTGGTCTGTCCTCTTTTGGCCATGCAGCCCTTTATGGCACGGGTGCTTACGCGTCTGCGATTTTACAAGTCAAATATGGTTTCAATGCATGGATCGGTTTTGGCGCCGGCATTGCAGCGGGGGCTGCTATGGGCGCCTTGATCGGCGGCTTGGCCTTTCGTTACGGATTGAAGGGATCTTATTTTGCCCTTGTGACCTTGGCCTTTGCGGAAGTGTTGCGCATTTGCGCCTCTTCGTTTGAATGGACAGGTGGCGGAAGCGGCTTGCAACTCAAACTCATGCCGGGAATTGCGCAGTTGCAAATTGTTGATAGGCCTTGGGTCTATACAGGCCTTTTGGTCGTGGTGGCCGTTGTGATGCTGTTGACAGCCTTGATCCAAAAATCACGCTTTGGCGCTTATCTGATTGCCATCCGCGAAAACGAGGATGCAGCCGAAGCCTTGGGCATCAATACCTATCAAATCAAAGTTCAGGCCATGGCTATTTCAGGTGCCTTTGGTGGTCTTGCAGGTGTTTTATATTTGCAGTTATGGCTCTTTATCGACAGCACGGTGGTCTATGGCAGTGCCGTATCGGTCGAAGCCTTGATCGGCCCGATTATCGGCGGTGCGGGCACGGTTTGGGGGCCTCTTTTGGGCACGCTGGGCCTGCATTTATTGGGCGAGGGCACCAAACATCTGTTGCCCAATTCGCCGGGATTGAATTTCGTGCTCTATGCCGTCGTGCTGATTTGTGCCTTGCGCTTTTTGCCGCAAGGTCTTGTTGGCTTTGCGGCCCGCATCGGGGTCTTGCGCAAGAAGGATCAAGATGATGCTTGAGGTCAGGCATTTGTCAAAGACGTTCGGCGGCCTGAAGGCGGTCAGTGATGTTAGCCTCGATGTACAGGAAGGGTCGATTATTGGATTGTTGGGCCCCAATGGTGCCGGAAAAACAACCTGTTTCACTATGATCGCCGGATTTACCAAAGCGGATTCGGGACAAGTGCGTTTTGCCGGACGCGAGATCACGGGTTTGTCACCCCATAAAATTTGTCGGCTTGGGATGATCCGGACATTTCAGATCGTGCAGCCTTTTGCCGGTCTGACAGTGCAGGAAAATATTGCGGTTGGAGCCTATCTGCATCATCACCAGCGCAAAGAAGCCATGGCTGTAGCACGCGATATCGGCAAGCGACTTGGATTGGGCGGGCTGCTCGACAGGCCTGCAGCCTCACTGACGATTGCAGGGCGGAAACGGTTGGAGCTGGCCCGCGCGCTGGCAACTGGTGCTAAATTGTTGCTGCTGGATGAAGTGATGGCTGGATTGATCCCCTCCGAGATCAATGAAATCGTCGACATCATCCGGCAGATCCAGTCAGACGGCCATACGATCTTGTTGATCGAACATGTGATGCAGGCTGTGATGAAACTGGCTGAAACTGCCTATGTGCTCAATCAGGGCCGGTTGATTGCGCATGGAACACCCCAGCAATTGGTTTCTGATCCCTCTGTTGTTGAAGCCTATCTTGGCCATGGCGCTGCCGCGCGGTTGCAGGAGGGTCAGCATGCTTGAGATCAAGGGCCTAAAGGCAGGCTATGGCGCGATGTCAGTCTTGCAAGGGATTGATATGCAAATCCATGCGGGCGAAATTGTTGCCCTTTTGGGATCCAATGGCGTTGGAAAAACCACATTGAACAATGTGATTTCCGGCTTCATCGTACCCACTGCCGGTTCAGTGACGTTCAAAGGCCAGCGCATCACAGGATTGAAGCCGCTCGAGATTGTCGCCTTGGGCATTGCGCATGTGCCGGAGGGACGGAAAATTTTCCCCAATCTGTCGGTGCGTGACAATCTCAAGCTCGGAGCTTTCCGCAGGGCTCATGAGCGCATCAAACAAAATTTCGACCGCATTTGCGCGTTGTTTCCACGCTTGAAAGAGCGTCTTGATCAGCTTGCCGGCACGCTTTCCGGTGGGGAGCAACAAATGCTTGCGATCGGGCGCGGTATGATGTCGGAACCCGAATTGATCATTTTGGATGAGCCGTCTTTGGGGCTTTCACCGATTATGGTGGAGGAGATGTTTGCCATGATCGCCCAGATCAATGCCGAAGGGGCTGCAGTCTTGCTGGTTGAACAAAATGTCATGCAATCATTGAGCGCGGCCAAACGCGCTTATGTTTTAGAACAAGGGCGTTTTGTGATGGAAGGGGAGGCCGCCAGTTTGCTGGCCAATCCGCAATTGCAACAGGCTTATCTGGGGTTGTAACAGACGTATCGGGTGATCAAACCTGAGCAATACAAGGGAGTAAAGAATGTCTATGAAACGCACGCAACGATTGAGACATTTATTGGCCGGTGAACGCGCGGTCATGGCCCCTGGTGTTGTGGATGCCATGTATGCCCGCTTGGTTGCGGAAGCAGGCTTTGAGGCGATGTATATGACCGGAGCGGGGACGTCCGTCACCCGTCTCGGCTATCCCGATGTGGGCCTGTTGACCATGACGGAAATGGTCGACAATGCCACACGTATTGCCGATGCCTCCGACTTGCCTTTGATTGCCGATGCCGATAACGGTTTTGGCGGGCCCTTGAATGTCAGGCGCGCTATCCAGCTTTATGAGCGGGGCGGGGTTGCGGCTGTTCATCTTGAGGATCAGGTCTTGCCTAAACGCTGCGGTCATCTGGCGGGTAAGCAGGTGATTTCAGCGCAAGATATGGTGGCCAAGATCAAGGCGGCCGTTGATGCGCGGGTGGATGAAAATTTTGTGGTCATCGCGCGGACAGATGTTCTGGCTTTGCAAGGCCGCAACGCGGCCTTTGACCGGGGTGATCTCTATCGCGAAGCGGGCGCCGATGTTGTCTTTATTGAAAGCCCCGGCCCTGAGGATTTGCCGCATATCGCACCGCGCTTTCCGGGGATTCCGCTGCTTTACAATATGGCCACATCCGGCAAGACACCGTTTTTGACGCGGTCCGAAATCGAGCAACTCGGATTTAAATTGATCATCTATCCGAATTGGTTGTTGCTGTCAGCCTGTGAGGCCGCGCGCCGCACCTTGGATGTGTTGAAGACAGAGGAGACAATTGCCTCTGTCGCGCCGCATGTGATGAATTTCAAACAATTCTTTGATACAGCACGGATGGGCGAGATTCAGGAATTGGAGGCCCGCTACGGAACACCCGAAGAAAACCGGACCACCTATTGATCATAAACGGGATGCTGCCCATTTCACGCATGTTCTGAGAGGTGCTGGTCATGTCTGTGTTGAAGGCTGAGGGTGTAAACTTTGATTTTGAAGTGCCGGTTCTGGTGATTGGCGCAGGCGCCTGTGGCTTGGTTGCGGCTTTGGCGTCCCACGATGCCGGTGAAACGGTCATGGTGCTGGAACGCGATGAGCGGCCCAGCGGGTCTACCTCTTTATCGGCAGGCCTGATACCGGCCGCTTGCACGCAGTTGCAAAAGGCGCAGGGAATTGACGACAGTCCGGAATTATTTGCCGCTGATCTTGTTGCCAAAACGCATGACCGTACCCCCCATGATCAGGCTTTGGTGATTGCCAAAAATTCAGGCCCGATGATTGACTGGTTGATGGAACACCATCAGATCTGTTTCGAGCTCGTTACGGATTTTCTTTATCCCGGGCATTCGCGCTTGCGCATGCATGGTCCGCAAAGCCGCACCGGCGCTGATCTCGAACAGGCTTTGCTGGCAGCGGTCGAGCGGGCAGGGATTGATCTGATTGCCGGAGCCTCGGTGGAAGATCTTTTTGTTGATAAAACAGGGTGTGTCAAAGGAGTACGTTTCCGACGCCGCGACGGTGCGCTGGAGGTATTGGGATGCAAAGCATTGGTTTTGGCCTGTAGCGGCTTTGCAGGCGATGCCAACATGGTGCGCCGCTATATTCCCGAAATTGCCGATGCCGAATGTTGCGGGCATTTGTCCAATACCGGCGATGCGGTGAAATGGGGTTTGGATCTGGGAGCGGCGCTGGCCGATATGGGGGCCTATCAAGGTCATGGGTCTGTGGCTCATCCCCATTCCCTGCCCTTGACGTGGGCTGTCATTACCAAAGGCGGTATTCTTGTAAACGCGGAGGGCCAACGCTTCTCCAATGAAATGCGCGGCTATTCGGAACATGGGGCGGAAGTGGCGGCCCAGCCCGGCCATGTGGCTTGGGATATTTATAACAGTCAGGGTCATGAAGCCGCGATGCAGTTTCATGATTATCGCTCCATTCATGCCTTAGGGGCTGTTAAAATAGCCTCGTCGCTTGACGAGCTTGCGCATCTCATAGGACTGCCTTTGTCCACCTTGCAGGCTGAATTTGACGCCATAGCCCAGCTTGCTCGCTCGGGTGAGCCGGATCGCTTCGGGCGTCGGTTCAATGAGGTGCCGCCGCTGCAGGCCCCTTATTATGCGGTCAAGGTCAATGGTGCCTTGTTCCATACCCAAGGTGGATTGATGGTTGATCAGGATGCGCGCGTCTTGCGCGAGAACGGCGAGCCCTTGCCAAATCTATTGGCAGGCGGTGGTGCGGCACGCGGCGTGTCGGGTGATTCAAGCTATGGCTATTTATCGGGCAATGGCTTGTTGACTGCCACAACCTATGGGCGCTTGGCGGGTATGATGGCGGCGCGCATCGCATCCGGACGGTAGTGCTCGACCTGTTCGCTACGCGTGTGCAAAAAAACAGAAACGGAGAGGAAGACAGCAATGAAAAAGGTCATGGTGATTGTGCCTTTTGCCATGGGGGAAGATGATCTTGCCCGCCGCAAAACACAATTGGATGCGGTTGATCTCGGTCCGGGTCTGGCGTTTCATTTTAAGCCGGTGCGTGTGGGCCCAAAAAACTATTCCAGCCAGCATGATATGGCCTTGGCGGATTTTTCTATTCTGGATGCAGGGCTTGATGCGGAAAAGGACGGCTTTGATGCCATTTGCATTGATACCATGTCTGATAGTGGCATGGCCATGTTGCGCTCTGTTTTGACAATACCGGTCATAGCGCCGGGGCGTCATTCCATGCTGCTGGCGCAGATGCTTGGGGAAAAATTTTCGATCCTGATGATGTGGGATCGCTGGAAAATGCTTTACACCAAGACCTTGGGCGAATTGGGCATGGAGCATAAATGCGCTTCCATGCGCTCCATCGGCATTACTCCGGTTAACAAGACCTTGTTGTCAGGCAAGGAGGATGAGGTTTTTCCGCTGCTCTTGGCTGCGGCCAAAGCCTGTGTCGAACAAGACGGCGCGCAGGTGTTGATCCTAGGCTCGACGACCATGCACGAGGCCCATGCGTGGCTGTCCGCGCGGATCGGCGTGCCGGTGATCAATCCGGGGCCTCTCACCTATCAATTGGCCTCCATCGCTTTGGATTTGAATTTAACCCATAGCAAGCGCACATGGCCCGCCCCGCTTGCCCCCAAGCATGACATGATCAGGGCGATTGGTGCGGCAGGCGCTGCCTTTTTGGAGGGCCGCTCATGACCCGCATTCTTGTTATTGTTCCCTTCGCTCTGGATGAAGAAGGCATTAAAAATCGTGAGGCGCAATCGCGCTATGTGCCCCTGCCTCAAGATTGGGAGTTGGTTTATCGCCCCGTTACCTGCGGCCCCACATCCTTCATGTCACCGCATGATTGGGGCTTGATGGATCTCGCGATTTTCGAGGCGGGTTGCGAGGCAGAGGCACAAGGGTTTGATGCTGTCTGCATTGATACGATGTCCGATAGCGGCATGGTGATGTTGCGCTCTGTTCTATCCATTCCCGTGATCGGCGCAGGCAAGGCCTCCATGCTCTATGCCCTGACGCTTGGCAGTAAATTTTCGGTCTTGGCACAATGGGAACCGGCCTTGCCCCGTTACCGCAAAGCCATCAGGGAATATGGCTTTGATCGCCAATGCGCGTCGGTACGCAGCTTTGATCAGCCACCTGATTTTTCAAATCTGCTCGGGGGCAAAGAGGATCAGGTTTTTCCGCGCATGCGTGATGTCGCCATGCGGTGCATTGAAGACGATGGGGCCGATGTGATTTGTCTGGGCTCGACCACCATGCATCAGGCCGGAGAATATCTGGCAGCCCATCTGCCTGTGCCCGTGGTGAATCCGGGACCACTCACCTACAAGCTGGTGGAGACATTTCTGGCTTTGGGGTTGCGGCATGGCAGAGATGTTTATCCTGCCCCCGTAGAACCGCGGCTTGAGATGCTGCATGCCATGATGGCTGCCGGTGCGAGGGCTGAAAAGTAAGCGCTTGACGCCAAATCAGTGACGTCTGCGCAAAACAGACCATGTCCTATGAATGATGCTTTGAGGGGCTCTGTGCGCGCCAATGGGTCTGTGCTTGGAGCAATGACAGCCATCAAACATGATCACGAACGATAGAAATATCGTTGCGCATCAATATGTTAAGAAAATTTTTAAGAGGTGCACTGGTGCCGCAAGAGGGATTCGAACCCCCGACCCCCTCATTACGAATGAGGTGCTCTACCAGCTGAGCTATTGCGGCCTTGGCGCAAGCCTATAGCCGT
This sequence comes from uncultured Hyphomicrobiales bacterium, assembly GCA_903824185.1. Lineage (GTDB taxonomy): Bacteria > Pseudomonadota > Alphaproteobacteria > Rhizobiales > Beijerinckiaceae > CAIYZJ01. The sequence continues at coordinate 24,146 of CAIJVU010000079.1, read as the reverse complement.
TGGGCTGGGGATTGGCAAGTGGGGGGATAAAAGCCCCTCATAGGGATATCCAAGTCCTTGGCTCAGCGGCGTACAAAGAAACGGTCGTTTGTGCTCAGAGTGTCCATATCATTTTTTTCTGGATCCGCCAGCGCAGGGCCGGGATCATCGGGGGAGGTGGCAAGCGGAAACACCACGTCACTGATCACAGGCTTCTGGGTTCGGCTGGATGGAGAGGCAGACGCGTCTCCGGTTTTGTTTGCACGTTCGGCAACCGTATCGCTTAAGCGTGTTTTGCCGGACGAGGGTTCGCTTTGCGACAGCGCGGTTTTCGACCGTGTCAGCGGATCCTCGGCAAAGGCCTCGATCATGTCTTGGGCTGTGGCGGTTTGTGTGAGCGCTTCTTGGGGATACTGCCATTGAAAAGCATCAAGACGACCGCTGATCGGGGAGACAGGTTGCCATGTGTCGGAGGTCACGCCATCGGCAATCCATGCCGCATCGCGTGGTGCGCGGGAGGCCCGCAACAGCCAATCGCGTTGGGCAGACGGGTCACCATGTTCAAGGGCTTCCAGACGGGCCATCAGCAAGCAAAAACGGGTGCGGGGTTTGTCCGCCAAAATCTCTGCCAGAAGATGCCGCACGCGGTCAAAATGATGCGCCTCCAATTCAGCCTTGGCGAGGCAATACAGGCTGTCTTCGTGCTGAGGCACTAATTTGGTCAATGCTTCGGCGCGGGTCAGACGATCGAGGGCTGAATCACCATGCCGCAAATGGACATAGGCCTCGGCGAGATCAGGGTGAGGTTGAAGGGCATAAGTTTTTTCAAGCAGGCGGCTGGCTTTGCGCAGATCATTATTTTTAACAAGTAATTGGGCAGCCAGCACTGCGGCTGGAACAAAGTCGGGAATTTTATCCAAGGCATTGTTGGCCAGTGACAAAGCGAGCTTGCTGTCTTGCGCGGCATGGCTCAGTGCTTCGGCTGTCAGTAGGACAGCCATTTTACGGTTTTGGGCTGATGCGTCATGGTGACGCTCTGCCTTTTTTAGCACGAGGCGGGCAGGCTCCCATTCCTTCCGGCCCGCATGCCAAAGCACAAGGGCTTCATTCGACCAGGCATTGGCAGGGTCCAGTGCATGGGCTTCGCGCGCAAAGCTATGGGCCTCACTATGGTCCCCGCGACGCGTTGCTTCAACAAAGAGCCCGCGCAGGCCCAAGGGGCGTGTTTCCGGCACATCCAACATGGCACGAAAATGCTGGTCTGCTTGTTCGCGCTGGCCGTTCAATTGTGCCGCTTGGGCTCCCAGTAACAAAGATAAAGGGGTCTGGCCCAGCAAGCGTTCGGCCTCTTTTGCGCAACGCTCTGCGGATTTCATATCCCCTGTTCCAATCGCAATCAGGCCCTTGGTCAGTGCCTCTTGTCCTTTGTGGGTTTTGCGGGCCTGCATCAGGGTTTGGACTCTGTGGGGGATGTTCCAGACAAAAGAGAGGATGGACCAAATCAACAAAAGCATCGCACAGAGGGCCGCCAATCCAACCATGCCGCCCATCACGGAAAGGTCCATCTGGTATGGGCCCAAAGTTACTGCCACGCCACCGTCCAAATCGGCAATCAATGCAAATCCTGACGCCGTTAATCCGACCAGAACAAGAAAAGCCAAGATGCGTATCATGGCTGATTGCCTTTGCTTTGGGCGGATTGAGCCAGTTGGTTCATCGCGGTGTTGAGTAGCAGCTCGCCAGCTTTCAAAGCCTCTATGCGTTGCGTGATCAAACGCTCGATTGTTTTGCTGGGTGATTGCATCGGCGCTGGCAAGGTCCGGATCAGTTTCAATGCCTCCTCATTCAAGCCCTTTTGCAAATTCAGATTGATGCGCAGCAGGAGACCTTCCGGATCGGAAGAGTCATTTTGGTCAATCCGACGCCAGTGGATCCATTGTTTGAAATGGCGCAGAAGCATTTGATGAACGGCTTCATTCTCTGGCGCGGGAATAGCTTTCAGCATTATGGGATAAAGGCGCGAAAATTCCTGCACCAGAACGGCTTGTGCCGCATGTCCCTCGGCCCATGGTTTTAAGGATACAAGCTGAACCGGATCGGCAAGCAGAGGTTCGATGGTTTGAAGCTCTGCTTGAATGGGCTGTCCCTGCTCCAATTTATCGGTGATGATCAGGGCCAAAGTTAAGCGGGCGGCGTCCTGTGCAAGCGCAATCGAGGCGGGCGCTTTGCTCTTGCCAAGCTCCTGTTGCAAAGACGCCATCATCTGGTCTGTTTGTGCGAGATGCGCTTTGACCCCGTTCAAATCAACGGGACCGGTGATCGGATTGCGGTTGAGCGCATCAATCTCCGCGCGCAGGTTTTCAAGACGGCTTTCAACAGCCACAAGACGTTTGTCATTGGTCTCCATGGCGCGACGGGTTGCAGCGCCAGCCACATTGGTTTCGACAGCGCTCAAGCGCTCCGTGATATCAAGCAGCGGGTTGAAGATGAGAGTCAACAAAACTACAACCACCCCAATACTGATGCCGCCGATCATGCCCATGATAAAGGCAGGCACGCCTTTTTTAGGTTCGTCTTTGGGGGGAGCAGCAGGGGCAGTGTGGTCCTCGGCCTTTGAACCTTCTGGATGGGGCGCGTGAGACGTATAGTCTGCAGCGGCGTAATCACCGGCATTCATCGGTTGCGGGGCATCGGTCTGGGCAACCGCAGTTTCAGCGGGATTTTTGCTTTTTGACGCCGTCACGCGACTACTCCTGTGTATTTTGTTCCGCCTTATCATCGGCCAAAGCGGGATATTCTTCAAGCGATGATGCCTCAATGGACTGTTTCAAGCTCAAGAGCAGTGACTCCATCGTGGGTTGATGGGCAATTGTGCAATCAGTCCCGCCCCATTCCCTGATTTTCTGGGCAATCACGGGGGAAAGCGCCAGATGCCGTGCTTTTTCAAAAATAGGAGCCTGTTGCGTCCTTTTGATCAAGGTAAAAGCACGCTCGGCTGATTTGAGAGAGAAATGCAACCAGAAAGGGGCGGGGTCTTTGAGCTGTGTCAGGGCTTCGGCCGGAAAAGCCTCACAAGCAACACTGCGATAGACGGTGCACAGGGTGAGTTGGAACACAGGCCCAAGTGCTTGCTCAATCTCTGGTCTGTGCGGTTCGCCGGTTAAAAAAAGCAATGGCGCTTGGGGCGGCAAATCTTTGAGAATTAATGCCGCCAGTCCTGCGGCGTCGCCCGAGCCTTGGTGGATGGTTTCAAAGCCGAGCATGTGGGCGGTGGCAGCCGTTGCGGGTCCAACGGTGTAAAGCGGCCATGACTTAAGGCGGGTTCTGTCTTGTGTGGTCAAAGACAGCAGGCTGTAACGGCTTGTGGCAATGACGCCTGCCGGTTTGTCCTGAGGCAGATCGGGGCGTATGGGAAAAATATCAAACAGGGGCGCGATGATCGGTTCAAATCCGCAGTCTGCAACCTTTTTGGCCGTTTCCACGGCATCGCTGCGGTTTCGCGTGATCAAAACCTGTTTCACACTCTCATCCGCTTTGTTTGATAGGGTGGGGCAGAAGATCAGGGGCGTTCGCAATGATCTCTTCACCCGCTTGTCGGCCCAATTCTGCGGCTTGGTCCAAACGCCCTTCGCGGTGGCTTTCCATGCTTTTTTGGCCGTCAGGGCTCAGCAAAAGCCCCGAAAAGGTCAATCGATTGTTTTCAATACGGGCATATCCGGCAATAGGGGTGCGGCATGACCCATCAAGACAATCCAGAAAAGCCCGTTCTGCTGCCAGCGCATAACCGGTTGCAGGGCAGGAAATCGTTCTTATGGCCTCTTTGGCCGCAGCATCATCGGACTTGATGGTGATGGCAATGGCGCCTTGTCCGGGGGCGGGAGGAAAGGTCTCGGGATCCAGCACGGCTGTGGCATGATGATCAAGGCCAAGGCGCCGCAGGCCGGCCAAGGCCAGCAGAGTGGCGTCAAAGCGTCCGTCACTGATGGCTTTGAGGCGGGTTTCGACATTGCCGCGCAGCAGCTCGGTTTTCAGGTCGGGTCTGAGGCGTTTCAGCAGGGCTTGGCGTCGCAAACTCGCTGAGCCGATACGGGCACCATGAGGCAGGTCTGCGATGCCGCCACCATGTCGGCTGATCAGCGCATCCTGAACGGCTGCGCGGGGCAGATAACCGGCAATCATCAGGTCTTCGGGCAGGCGTGTGGGCAGATCCTTTGCGGAATGAACGGCAAACCGCGCCCGTCCGTCCAATTGGGCCTCGTCAATTTCTTTGGTAAACAGTCCTTTGCCGCCTGCCTCCGCCAAAGCCCGATCTTGGATCGCATCCCCTGATGTCCGGATGATGGCAAGCGGGATTTGTTGGGCGTGCAAGTTCAGGCTTTCACAGAGGAGGCGTTGCACCTCATGGGCTTGCCAAAGAGCGAGGGGGCTACCGCGTGTTCCGATAGTGAAGCTTGACATTGTTGTATAAATCCCGGGCAAATGCCTTGAATGAAAGGCGCTTCTTGCCAATTTTCTGATGTGGCTTATAGGAAAAGCGCCGGATCATGCAAGTGCTTTGGTTCTTCTCCTTATCAACCGGCTGTGAGACCCTTGCAAGGGCTGAGGAAAATATGATCGTTCTTGGAATAGAAACGACCTGTGACGAGACTGCCGCAGCCGTTGTGCGCCTGCGTCCGGGTGGCAGACCCGAAATATTGTCCAATTGTATTCTGAGCCAGATCGAGGAGCACGCGCCCTATGGCGGCGTTGTGCCGGAAATCGCCGCCCGTGCGCATGTTGTAGCGCTTGATGGACAGATCGCAGCGGCCCTCAAACAGGCTGGTTTGAGATTGGATCAGGTCGATGGCATCGCAGCCGCCGCAGGCCCCGGGCTCATCGGCGGCGTGATTGTCGGTTTGACGGCGGGTAAAACGCTGGCCTTGGCCGCACAAAAGCCCTTTATCGCCGTCAATCATCTTGAAGCCCATGCCCTGTCAGCGCGGATGGTTGAGGATCTGGCTTTTCCCTATTTATTGTTGTTGGCATCGGGCGGGCATAGCCAGCTTCTGGCGGTGCGCAGCGTGAACGATTATTGGCGCTTGGGTGGCACGATTGATGATGCCTTGGGCGAGGCCTTCGATAAAACGGCAAAAATGCTAGGCCTGCCTTATCCCGGTGGTCCGGCTGTTGAACGTGAAGCGGAGATGGGCAATCCCGAACGCTTTGCCTTTCCACGGCCGATGTTGGGTCGCAAAAACGCTGATTTTTCGCTGTCTGGATTAAAAACGGCTGTGCGGATCGAGGCTGAAAAAAACGCTCCCTTGCGCCGGATGGATATTGCCGATTTATGCGCGAGTTTTCAGGCGGCCATTCTGGATGTGGTTGTTGATCGCACGCGCGTGGCACTTTCGATGTTTCGCACGGGGGTCGGGCAGCCGAATGCCTTGGTTGTCGCCGGAGGTGTCGCAGCCAATAAGTCTATCCGGCGGTCGCTTGAGCGGCTTGCCCATGAAAGCGGCTTGCCGCTTGTCGCGCCGCCTCCGGTCTTGTGTACCGATAATGGCGCGATGATCGCATGGGCGGGTCTTGAGCGATTACGGTTAGGGCAGGCCGATAGGCTGGATGCGCCGCCGCGGCCGCGCTGGCCTTTATCCTCCAAGCGGGGTTTACAGTCCTTGCCGCAAGAGGGTGGATTATGAAACATCATGTTGCGGTGATCGGGGCGGGTGCATGGGGAACGGCTTTGGCCAATGCTGCAGCACTGGCTGGTCAGACTGTGACGTTGTGGGGGCGTGATCAGGCCCAAATTCGTGAGATGCAAAAAAGTCGGCGCAACGAGCGGCGATTGCCCGGTGTTGTGCTTCATCCGGAGGTGCATCCCGAGCCGGATTTAACGCAAGCCCTGCATAAGGCCGATGCGCTTTTATTGGTGGTGCCGGCCCAGCAGACGATGGCGATGATCACACTTTTGCAGCCGCAACTGCCTGCGTCTTTGCCCATCATCTTATGCACCAAAGGGCTTGATCGGACCACGGGACGGTTTTTGTCGGATCTGATCAGCGACAGGTTAACCGGCCATCCCGTGATGATTTTATCAGGCCCGAGTTTTGCCGAGGATGTCGGACGGGGCTTGCCCACAGCAGTTGTGCTGGCCTGCCATGAAGCGCATCTGGCTCATGACTGGGCGCATTATTTATCCTCGCCTCGTTTCCGGCTCTATCATTCTACAGATCTTCGTGGTGTTGAAATCGGTGGTGCCGCCAAAAACGTCTTGGCGGTGGCAGCCGGGATTGTCGCAGGGCGTGGGCTTGGCGAAAGTGCCCGTGCGGCATTAACCGCAAGAGGCTTTGCGGAATTGAGCCGCTTTGCCGAAGCCTGGGGTGGCGCTGCGGAAACATTGATGGGTTTATCGGGTCTGGGTGATTTGGTTTTGACAAGCGGGTCAGTCAAATCAAGAAATTTTGCCTTCGGGGAAGCACTGGGCCGCGGGGTTCCGCTTGACGAGGCCATGGATGGCAAGCTGGCCGAAGGGGCTTTTACGGCGCCGGTGCTGGTGGCCATGGCTCGTGAGAAACGGATTGAAATGCCGATTGCCGAGGCGGTGGCGGCTGTATTGTCAGGGCAAGAAACGATTGATGCGATGATCGATCTTTTGATGACAAGACCTATTAGGGCGGAATGATAAGCGGATTATATGACGTTGCATCGATTGCACGGCTCAACATCCAGTCGTGTTTTTCCTCCGCGCCGTAAGTTGCGGTAACTCTCTTGGTTGTATATTTCTAGAATAGAATTTTTGTTCACGTCACCCCAAGGGTATTCACTATGTCCATCCATACAGCAATGTTGGACAATGCCATTGGCATCAATCCGAATTTCAAATCAGTGGCTGCATGGAATTGGTTTTATCTCACTTGTAATCGCATTGGTTGTTCGGCCAATCCAGTTTGCGTAAGGCCATAAGCAAGTTTCAAAAAGCGGATAACGGTCATTGAAAAAATTGATGTAGGCCTCGTCGTGTTCGCTATTATCTTTAAGGCGTGACAATACGATACGCTTATCAAACCAGCCATCGCTTTTTGCCTGATGCATTAAATCCAGCCGTTCAATCAATCGATCATAATTAAGCTTCATTTTGTCTTCATAGATATCGCGGCGATGATCAATAACACTAAGCCATAAATAGTCGATTTGGTATTTGGAAAGCTGTCTGAGATTTGATTCGTTGATGGGTGAAGCATTGCTTGTAAGCGTGATCTTCGCGTGGGGTAATTTATCGGCGATGAGATCTAAAATGTTGAAAAAACGTTTGTCTAAAAAGGGTTCATTCACAGCAAATGGCGACAATTGAAATGGATGATGGCGAGGTATTTCTTGCAGGTCAGAAATGATTTTATGTATGAGGTCCATGGACATCATAGTACCCTGTCTTGCCATATCCGGATAAACACAGAAGGTGCATTTTGCATTGCATTTGGCGAATGTTTCAAAAGCGATATGGTTTGGATAGTCAAAAGCCGGAGAGCGGCGGAGTGACTCAAAATTCATGAAATATTTTAGACTTTCCTCATCAAGGCTGTAGATGCGTTCACGCGAGACCTGATCGGTAACAAGTGCTTGTCGCAACGAGTCCAACATGCGCGGAATATTATTCATCTTGCGGTAGATTTGGGAGAGTAAAAATTTAAATTCAGAATTGGATTCGGGTTGGATGATTTTCTCATAAATCTCTAGCAAAAAAAAGTTGGAAAATTTTTGAAAATCATCTTCTTTTAAGGCCTCCATCTGATGCAAATCATAAAAATAATAAAATTTTGTTTTATAGTATTTAGGGTTATCAGCGTCATACTCAATGAGCGCATTGAGCGTGTCTATTGCTTTGATAAAGTCGCGGGCCAAAAACAGCGTAGTGCTCAGAATATATGCTGCTTCAAGTGATGGTGTTTCAGTTAATACTTCTTCGAGCAGCACACATGCTGCAGAATAATTCTGCTCGTGAATGAGCTCGATGGATTGTTGAAATTTGGGGCTTTGGTAATCCATTTTGTCCATGTGCAATTAGAAAAAAATGTCTAGCACGCAACAAAATCACAAAATGAAGCAGTAATAACAGTACCGATGACAATAAAAATGTCAATGCATCAGCAACAAAGTCTCATATTCTCTAATTTACTGATTGCGATAGATTTTTTTGCGTTTAATGCGCTATGGGGTTAAATATCAACCGATTCAAATATAGAGTTGATGTTACAACTTAAGATAGAAGAGGGCTTCCTGCATGGCACATTGGTTATATAAATCTGAGCCGTTCAAATGGTCTTGGGAACAACAAGTCAAAGCCGGTGAAAAAGGCACATTCTGGGATGGTGTGCGCAATCATCTGGCAAAAAAACATTTGATGGCGATGAAAAAAGGCGAGCAGGGTTTTTTCTATCATTCAAATGAAGGAAAAGAAATTGTCGGCATTGTTGAGGTCATTCGCGAGGCCTATCCGGACCCGACGGCAGAAGCAGGGGAGCCTTGGGTTGTCGTTGATGTGAAAGCCGTCAAACCTTTCAAGCGCGCTATCTCCTTGGCGGAGGTTAAAGCAACGCCCGCTTTGTCAGCCATGTCGCTGGTGACATCCATGCGCTTGTCCGTGCAGCCTGTCACCGATGCGGAATGGGATTTGCTCTGCCAAATGGGCGGACTTTAAAAAGCGCTGTTGTTAAGGGCGTTTCTGGTATCAACTCTTGTACCAGTCGATGAAACAGATTGACGCTAACTTCTTTCGCCCCTGACCATCAAGCAGGATTAGCCTGCGCGCATGGTCAGGCCGCCATCCACAGGCAGGCACACGCCGGTGATATAGGATGCGTCATCACTGGCAAGAAAAACGGCGGCATTGGCAATATCCCACCCTGCTCCCATTCGTCCCATGGGGGCAGCTTCATGGCGGGCTTTCACCATGTCTTCCATGGAGGCATAGTTGGATGAGATTTGCTGGTAGATGAGGGGTGTGTCCATCAAGCCGGGCATGATGGCATTGGCACGAATGCCCTGTCGTGCATATTGCAGCGCCAGCCCCACGGTAAATTGGTTCACCGCGCCTTTGGCCGCATAATAAACAGAATAAGGATAGCCTGTGTAACGGATCCCCGCCACGGATGAAATATTGGTGATCACGCCTTTGCCTTGCTCCAGCATGATCGGGATCACACATTTGCACGCATAGAACATGCCGGTGACGTTAAGGTCCATTTCGCGGCGCCAGTCCTCTTCCGTGAGATCAGGCGGCCCGCCCATTTTCGCGTGACCAACATTATTGTGCAAAATATCGATGCGCCCATATGTTTGCAGGGTTGTGTCTACGCAGGCTTCAACCTCTTCTAGTTTTGTCACATCGCAACACAAAGCTATGGCTTGCCCCTGTTCGGCCGCAATCAAAGACGCCGTCTCTTGGGCTGCTGTGAGATGTACATCGACACAGACAACCAGAGCCCCTTTGCGGGCATAGCTGACAGCCGATGCTTTTCCATTACCCCAGCCTGGGCCAACCGAACCTGCGCCAAAAACCAAAGCGACACGCCCTTCAAGGGTTTTCATGGTCCGTTTTCCTTCTCTTGCAAGCAATGGAGCGCATTTTAAGAATCAGAGGCCGTCAGTAAACAGGCATCCATCAAACATATTTAAAGACCTATAGATTTTGAGGCTGTATGGTAAAATAAGCAAGCGGATGATGCCTCACGCATGGATGGCGGTTGAGGGTCATCAGGCTCAATCGCCCTAGGGCGTGTTATTTCCTTTTAAATTCACCTTTCATCCCTGCGGGATTTCATGCCATTATTGGTGACAGTATAAAGTAAAAAATGGAATGACGATGGGCTGTGCGCTCTGTGCAGCCATCAAAGGGCATAGAAGAATGTTAATCGATGAACCCCTGTCGCGGTGGATTGAAGCCGACTATTTGCTTGAAACATATAGCGAGGTTGAAAAAGTAGCCGCCATGATGGCGGGAGAGCAATCCAGCGGGACGTTTATCGCCATCCCCGGAGAAACGGAAAAGCTCAAAAGCCAATATGCCGCAAGTGTCACCGCCCTCACGGTCTTGGAGGATGCAGTGACGACCCCGTCCTTCCCGACAACGGGATGGACACAGGAGGCGGGTCGCAGGCTGAGGCGTGCGAGACTGACCCTGCGTTGGCCCTTGACGAATATCGGCGCTTCCTTGCCCAATTTGTTGGCCACAATTGCCGGTAATTTATTTGAGCTCAAGCAGGTCACCGGATTGAAGCTGCTTGATCTGCGCTTGCCCGATGCCTTTGCGGATGCCTATGGAGGCCCCCGTTTCGGGATCGAGGGCACGCGGGCTTTGACACAGGTCGAAAAAAGACCCCTCATCGGTACCATTATCAAGCCAAGTATTGGTTTGTCTGCTCATGATACCGCGCAATTGGTCAAGGCGCTCTGCGAAGCCGGTATCGATTTTATCAAAGACGATGAATTGCAATCGGATGGGATCGGCTGTCCTTTTGATGAGCGTGTTAAGCAGGTGATGCAGGTGATTCATCACCATGCAGACAAGACAGGCCGCAAGGTCATGTTTGCTTTTAATGTCACGGGTGATCTTGATCAAATGCGAAAGAGGCATGATGTTTTGCTGGCGCATGGTGCAACCTGTTTGATGGCCAGCATTCATTCAGTCGGGCTGACCGGTTTCATTGAATTGGCGCGCTTTTCACAATTGCCTATTCATGCGCATCGCAATGGTTGGGGCTATATGAACCGCCATCCTCTGCTTGGGTGGTCCTATATCGCGTGGCAAAAAATTTGGCGGCTGGCGGGTGCTGATCATATGCATGTCAACGGACTATCGAATAAATTTTCTGAAGATGATGACAGTGTGATCCAATCAGCGAAATCCTGTCACACGCCGCTTTTTGCTCACAAGCCCTGTGTGGCCATGCCGGTCTTCTCGTCAGGCCAAACAGCGCATGTGGTTGAGAGAACCTATCAAGCGCTGCAATCAACGGATCTTATTTTTACGGCGGGGGGCGGTATTTTGGGTCATCCCAACGGGCTTTCGGCCGGTGTCCGGTCTTTGCGTCTGGCCTGGGATTTGGCGCTGGCCGGACAATCGGTTGCAACGGCTTCAGCCCATGATCAAGATCTTCGTCTGGCTTTGGAGATGCATGCATGAATACGCAGTCATGGCCCCACACGTCTCCGTTGATTGCCTATTATGGGGATGATCTCACCGGATCGACAGCCGTCATGGAAGTCACAGCCTTTGCGGGCTTGGAGACGGTTTTGTTTTTGGACGCGCCAAGCCAAGAACGGCTCGCGGATTTTTCACAGGCGCGCGTCATCGGCATAGCGGGCGATGCCCGCGCGCGCTCCCCTGATTGGATGGAGGCGCATCTTCCTGATTACTATTCGGTATTGCAAAAAACAAAGGCGCCGATCATCCATTACAAAGTATGTTCGACCTTTGATTCATCGCCGGAGATAGGCTCGATCGGCAAGGCTGCAGAGCTCGCCGCACAAAAATTTTCTGGCCCTATTCCGATGTTGATCGGCGATCTTGGCATGGGGCGGTATCAATGTTTCGGCCATCTGTTTGCCATGGCACAAGGGCAAGCCTATCGGATTGATCGCCATCCTGTGATGTCGCGTCATCCTGTCACGCCCATGCATGAAGCCGATTTAACGCGCCATCTTGCCAAGCAAACCGATTTAAAAATCGGCTTGGTTGACTTTGTGGCCATGCATAAAGGTCTTGCAACAAAAACATTTGACGAGGCAGTCAAGGAGGGCGCACGGATTATTGCGCTCGATATGCTGGATGCGTGTTCACTCGTTGAGGCCGGTCGGCTTATCTGGGTCCATAACAATCAACAGCGGTTTTGTATCGGATCACAAGGTATCGAAGCCGCTTTGGTTGCCTATTGGCAGCAACAAAAATGGGTTGAACCCGCCGCGCCTCCTCAACAGGCGCAAGCCTGTTCGCAATTGCTTGCAGTGTCAGGGTCTGTTTCGCCCACAACGGCCGCACAAATTGCGCATGCGCGGGCGCATGGCTTTGCGACCTTTGCACTCGATCTCAAAAAATTAGGCGATGAGAACCTATGGTCTGCGATGATAGACAGGTTATATGCAGAAGCATTACAGGCCTTGCATAAAGGGCAGGATGTCTTGATCTCTTCGGCCGAGGGGCCGGATGATCCGGCGGTCGCGGCTTTTAAACAGATTCTCGACAAGCAGGCGTTTGATTTTGAAACGCTCAACACCACGATAGGACAAATATTAGGGATTTTGCTCAATCGGTTATTGAGCGCACATCCTGTAACACGTGTGGTGATTTCAGGTGGCGATACGTCGGGCCGTGTGGCGCGGGAACTCGGCATAGACGCTTTGACAGCCTTTGCGCCCTTGGTCCCCGGTGCACCGCTTTGTCGGGCGCATGGTGTGGCATCGCGCAATCAGGGATTGGAGCTCTTGCTCAAAGGCGGTCAGGTGGGTGGACCGGATATTTTTATGCGTGCCAAGACAGGGGCCGCGTCATGATAAAGTTCAAGGGAGAAAAGCCATGCGTTTAAAAGACAAGATTGCCTTGGTTACCGGAGGCGCGAGAGGGATCGGTTTTGCAACGGCAAGCGCTTTTCTAAAAGAAGGCGCCACTGTTGTCATCGCGGATATCAATCAGCAAGGCGCCGAAGAGGCCGCTCGACGTCTCGATCCGCATTTGAAACATGTCAAAGCGCTTGCGGTGAATGTGGCGGACCCGCAGTCGATTGCTGCCATGATGGATGCCATTGTGAGCGATTATGGACGGCTTGATCTCTTGCTCAACAATGCCGGTGTGGGCGGAAATATTCCGTTTTTGGAAACAAGCCTTGAGGATTGGAACCGTATCATCGGGATCAATTTAACCGGTGCCTTTTTGGTGGCGCAAGCAGCCGCACGGGAAATGGTCAAAAGTGGGGGCGGCAAAATTGTCAATATCGCGTCTTTGTCAGGGCAACGCGGAGGCAATGGGCGGTCTGCCTATGGGGCTGCCAAAGCTGGACTGGAATTGCTCACTAAAGTGATGGCGGTTGAACTCTCACCCCATCATATCAATGTCAATGCCATCGCGCCCGGCGCCATTGAAACTGAGATGGCCAAATTTGCGCATGATGAGGCAACGCGCAAGGCCTATCACTATTTGATACCAATGGATCGTTATGGCGTCCCATCCGAAATCGCCGATGCGGCCGTCTTTCTTTGTTCGGATGAGGCGCGTTATCTGCAAGGCCATACTTTGAATGTCGATGGCGGGTTTTTGGCGGCGGGCTTGATGTTCGGGCCGAACAAACAGCTACCCAACACTTAAAAACGATAGGACATTTTCGTTCATATCTGGCTTTGTCGACAGTGCGAGGCCCGATGCACGTCCTCTCCTTTTAAAGCCAAAATATGAGTCACCGTCTCTTTCATTCGAGGCTCGTTTGAAGGGTGGTCAGTATCCGGAATGGGTTGAGAAAAAAGCAGCGATTTCTTGTGCCGCTTGGTTGGGGTTTTCTCTGTGTGGAAAATGACCGACATTTTCAAAAGGGGCGAGATCAAGATCTGCAAATGTTTCATGTAGCTTGTCGGTCCATTCATAGGGAAATAAAGGATCATGCCGTGACCATCGTACACAGGTCGGCGTTGTGATCGGCGCTAAAGGGGGTGCCTCGCCCTTCATCATGGCTATGCGTCCGGCATGGCTGGCTTTATAATGGGCAAATCCCCCTTCGAGATTGCCGGGTTTCATAAAGTTATCAATGAATTCTTCCATAACATCAGCGAAGGCATGTTTTTGATGAGCCCAATGGTGCAAAAAATGACCGATATAGGCTTTGCAACTTTCGCGTGAGGCGCCGATCAGGGCAGGGGCAATGTCCATCTGGTTAAATGATTGATACCAAATTTCTTTGAGGCGATCGGGTGATCCCATCCTGCCTCCGATCCCCGGATAGACAAAGTTAAAGAGAAAAAGCCCCCTGAGGCGGGCCGGTGCCAAGCGCGCCAATGCTTGTATGACGGCCCCTCCCACATCATGGCCGATGACACCGAATGTCTGGATCTTCATCGCGTCCATCAGGGCCACCATGTCGCGGGCATGATCGGATGGACCACATGCGCCGTGAGGCTTATCGCTGTCGCCAAAACCTCTTAAGTCGGGTGCTATGACCATAAAGCGGTCTGAGAGTCGTTCCATCACAGGTTGCCATGTCAGCCAAAATTCAGGCCAGCCATGGATGAAGAGCAAAGGCATCCCTTGCCCGGCTATCACAACATGGAAGCTGGCATCCTGAATGGTGATGGTCTGGTGTTTCATAAGCGCCCTGCCAAAGGATGATGGATGATCGACCCCACTCGTTTGGAGCCAATTGCGAGCCAGATCTTTGTTGAAGACAGACCAGATTCCAAGCCCCTCTTTTGTGATGCCTTCCGGCGCAGCAAGTTGCTTGGACTGTTTGTTAAAGATTTTGGGATTGGCCAAGGATCAAGGGCGTGTGCCAATCAAGAAGGGACATGGCTTACAGCCCAGCCCTTTTTCTTGATCGTGCAAGTTTTCTTAAAATGTACTGGCGGAGGGAGCGGGATTCGAACCCGCGATACGGTTTCCCGTATACACACTTTCCAGGCGTGCGCCTTCAACCACTCGGCCACCCCTCCGTTTTGGTGCTTAAGGCGCACGCGAAGCCTTTGGTTTGAGGCGGTCGCCTTAAAGGCGACCTGGTGCGCCTTCAACCACTCGGCCACCCCTTTCGTTTTGGTGCTTAAGGCGCACGCGAAGCCTTGAAACAAGAATGGGTGGTTTGTGTCCATCACCATTCTTTGGTCCGACGCACACGAAATGCCCAAAACCCTTGAACGCTGGTTGGGCGCTCGGCTGCCTTTATAATCAGCATAGAGAGGCTTGCAAGCCTTTTTCCTGGCGCGGGTTCTTTTTGGCGAAGGGAGCCTTATTTTTTTGTCCGTTTTACTCTAGTCTGCGCATCAACAGCCTGTGTAGCGTGTCTTGTTTTTGCCGTTTTTACGCGTGAACTTGTCCTATTCCTCTTTTTTGGAGCTTTCACGATGCCATTTTGGAAAAAAGCCAAGCCTTTGCCTGCGGAAACGGAGGCCTTGCCCGGTCGGACCACGGCTTTGGCCATATCGGGGCGTCATTATGTGCTGCCGAGCCCGATGCTGCCCCCTTACCCCGCAGGCTCTCAGCAGGTTTTGTTCGGAATGGGCTGTTTCTGGGGGGCGGAGCGCGCTTTCTGGGGGCTGCCGGGCGTTCTCACCACGGCTGCGGGCTATGCGGGCGGCTTTACCAAAAACCCAACCTATGAAGAGGTCTGTTCCGGTTTGACGGGTCATGCCGAGGTCGTCTTGGTGGTTTTTATTCCGGAAAAAATCCAATTTCAGGATTTGTTGCGGATTTTTTGGGAAAAGCATGATCCCACCCAAGGCATGCGCCAGGGCAATGATGTCGGCACGCAATATCGCTCAACGATTTATGTTGATGACGAGACCTTGCTGTCTCAGGCCAAGGCCAGCGCCCGCCTTTATGGGCAGGTGCTTGCCAAAGCGGGATATGAGGCGATCACCACCGATATCGCATCAGGGCGTGTTTTTTATTTTGCCGAAGAGGAACATCAACAATATCTTGCCAAGAACCCGCGCGGCTATTGCGGTCTCGGCGGGACAGGAGTCGGCTGTCCCATAGGCTTAGAGGTTTGAGGGAATGGCCAAGGCCATTGCCTCTTTGACCCACGGTTTTTGATGAGAAGGCCAAACTGTCGATGACGAGCGATCTTTTGCAGATACAAGGTGGCGATCAGGCTTTGTTGCTGGCGATTGAACGCCATTCATCGGGCGCTTGGCCTGCCCCTGAAGTGGTGTCTCTCAATGGTTGGGAATGTCGGTTTGCGCCCGCGTCCAAATCACGTCGGGTGAATTCACTGACGCCTCTAGAGCCGGTCAAAGGGCGCTTTACACAAACTTTGTCTGTTGCGCGCAGACTGTGCCGCGAGCGGCAAGTGGCGTGCACGGTGCGTGTGACACCGGCTTTTCAGGAAGAGGATCTGGCCTCGCTCGCGGATGAAGGCTTTGTGCAAAAGGACACGACCCTTGTTAAAATCTTGCCTTTGGGCGGCGTGGCAGAGGCTGACCCCGCGGTCAGGTTGACCGCGCCTCCCCATTCACAATGGCTGACCCATTATGCACGTCTCACGCAAATGGGGGACGCCGAACACGATGTCATCGACTCCATGCTGTCGCATGTGCAGGGTGACATGTGTTTGGCGGCCTTAACCGTTGACGGTGAGGTCGTGTCGTTGGGGCGCTCGGTGGTCCGCAATGGCCTGATGGGGGTTTTTCAAATTGCCACGGCGCCTTCAGCACGCCGTCAGGGCTATGCGCATCGTATCGTGCAAAGCCTGTTGCATTGGGGGCGGCAGCAAGGGGCCATGCGGGCTTATTTGCAGGTTGTCGCCGATAATATCGCGGCGCGCTCGCTGTATCGCTCCATGGGGTTTAAAACGCTTTACGGTTACACCTATTTTGTCAAAGACGAGACCGCGGATTGATAAAAAGGGCTCAGCCATGATCCATGAAGTGGACTATGTGTCTGGACACACCAGACTCTATGCCATTATTGGCCACCCAATCGCGCAAGTCCGCTCCCCTGAATTGTTCACCGCCAGTTTCAAGGCACGGGGCGCCGATGCACTTTTGGTTCCCTTCCATGTTCTGCCCGATGAGTTTGATCGGACAGTTCCGGCCTTGATGGCGATGCCCAATCTGGATGGTCTGATCTTCACAATTCCCTATAAGCAGCGGGCCATGGCCTATGCGAACGAGATCGGCTCCAATGCACAAATTGTGGGTGCGATTAATGCTTTGGCTCGCAACGGCGCAGGCGGATTGAAAGCCGATATTTTTGATGGCCTTGGCTGTGTTGAAGCGTTCAGGCGTCGTGGCCTTTCCTTCGCAGGAAAGCGGATTATGCTGATCGGTGCGGGCGGGGCGGGCTCAGCCATAGGCATTGCGATTGCCCATGAAAACCCCCACTCCATCCAGCTCTATGATTTGGATGTCGACAGGGCTCTGACATTGGTGCGCAAAATCCAATCGGTTGATCCCTCTATCCAAGTCGAGCGAGCCGAGCCGACCGTGAAAGACATTGATATTTTGCTCAATGCTTCACCGGTTGGCATGCTTGAGGATGAGCGTCTGCCGATTGCGGTCAACGCTTTTGATCCGGCGCTGGTTGTTTTTGATGCAATCGTCAAACCAGAAACCACGCCCTTGCTCAAAAAAGCGCATGAAGCCGGGTGCACGCTTGTGCGGGGGCGAGAAATGATGATGGGGCAAATATCCAAAATGACGGATTATTTCGGAATAGTGCCGCTATAACTTAGCCTTTGGATGATTTGGGTAAAAGGCGCGCCAGCGCTGCACCGCCGGCAATCAGCAGACAGGCGAAGGCGAGGCTAGGGGTCGCTTTGGCCTCACCCGTTAAAACCAGCAATCCTGTTGACAGAACCGGCGTGGCATAGGAGCCAAAACCGATCTGGCGAATGTCACCGGATTTCATACCGTAATCCCAGAGATAAAAAGCGGCACCCACAGGCCCCAAGCCAAGGCCTAAGAGAGCAAGCCAGCGGATGGGTGTGTCTGGCCAGATCGTTGTTTCAAACAAAAGATGGGCTGCAAGCGACAGCAAAGATGTCACAAGGCAAAAGCCTGTCACCGTATCGGTCGGTACGCTCTCCATGCGGCTGGATGCGAGTGAATAAAAAGCCCAAGTAAAGGCTGCTGCCAGCGCACAGAGATAACCCGTCACGATTGTGCCATCAAAGGTCAATGACATCGGTTGGCCGCTCATCAAGGTCACAAGACCGGCAAAAGCCAATCCCCCGCCAATGAGAGTAGGCAGGCTGATACGCTTGTCGAGCAGCAGATCGGCACCCAGTACGATCAACAAAGGCCATAAATAGCAAATCAATCCTGCTTCAGCCGGCGGCGCTAAACGCAGGGCCGCAAAATAAAGCGCATGATAGCCAAACAAGCCGCCAACCCCAATCAGCCAAACCCTGAAAGGCTGTCGCAATGTCTTGATTGCCTGTGGCCGCCAAAGCCAGCTCAGCGCCCCTGAAAGGCCTCCCAGCAAAAAGGTCATGGATGCCAGCTGGAAAGGCGGGATCACGCCTGTCTGTGCTGTAAACAGCGCCAAGGCTGACCACAGCCCGATAGCTGCAAAACCGGCAAGCGTTGCAAGCCGGTGTGTCTGAGGGGATTGGATCAAGGGCTGTTCATTATGCGCTGTCATGGTCAAGAAGCCATGCGCAGATCAAAGAAATTTTTCAAGTAAAATAAAAGGCGACAAACCATGCAGGAGAAAAATAAAAAAAGAGCGCTGCGAAAGCGCTCTTTTAAAAGTGTGATGTTAGACAAGCAGGGCAAAGCCCATTGCTTGCCTTAGACCATGTTTTGTCCGCCATTGGCAGACAAGGTTGATCCTGTGATAAAGCCTGCATCATCTGCGGCAAGGAAGGCCACGCAACGGCCGATTTCGTCCGGCGTGCCAAGACGCCCAACAGGAATTTGCGGCAGGATACGGGTCTTCAAAACATTCTCGTCAATGGCCATGACCATTTCAGTCCCAATATAGCCGGGGCAGATCGCATTCACGGTAATGCCTTTGGCAGCCCCTTCTTGGGCCAGCGCTTTGACAAAGCCCAAATCGCCTGCCTTCGCCGCGGAGTAATTGACTTGGCCCATTTGGCCTTTTTGGCCATTCACCGAGGAGATCACAATCACGCGGCCAAAGCTGCGGTTGCGCATGCCTTCCCAAACAGGTTGGGTCATGTTGAAGAGGCTGTCGAGATTGGTGCGGATAACAGCAGACCATTGGTCTTTTGTCATTTTGTGGAACATGCCATCGCGGGTAATACCGGCATTGTTCACGAGAATTTCAACAGGTCCATGCGCGGCTTCAACGGCTTTGATGCCCGCAACACAGGCATCATAATCACCCACATCCCATTTATAGGCAGGAATGCCGGTTTCCGCTGTAAATTTTTTGGCCACATCATCATTGCCGCCATAATTGGCAACCACCGTATAACCGGCTGCTTTCAGTGCTTTGCTGATTGCCGCGCCAATGCCGCGAGTTCCGCCTGTAACCAGAGCCAAACGAGCCATCGTGTAACCTCCCTGTTTTTGAGAAAGATGCAATTCCCTGCTCTTTCTTCATGATCTTCAAGAAACGCTGTTCTGACGAGATGAGAGTTTGAAAGAAGCGGATATTTTATACCCGCTTCTTTTTTAGAGATTAGCGTTCGACGCAGAGCGCGATGCCCATGCCGCCGCCGATGCACAGCGTCGCCAAGCCTTTATGCACACCCCGGCGTGCCATTTCATGCAGCAAGGTGACGAGAACACGGGCACCCGATGCGCCGATGGGATGGCCAATCGCAATCGCACCACCATTCACATTCACCTTGCTGGTATCCCAACCAAGGTCTTTGTTGACGGCAATGGCCTGTGCGGCAAAGGCCTCGTTGGCTTCGATCAGATCGAGGTCTTCGATTTTCCAGCCCGCTTTTTCCAAGGCCTTGCGGCTTGCAGGAATAGGCCCTGTTCCCATGATCGCGGGATCAACGCCCGATGTTGCCCATGCCTTGATATGCGCCAAAGGCTTCAAGCCGCGTTTGGCGGCTTCAGCGGCGGTCATCAACACAAAAGCGGCAGCGCCGTCATTGATGCCTGATGCATTGCCTGCGGTAATGGTTCCGTCCTTGGAGAAAGCAGGACGCAACTTCGCCATGCCCTCAACCGTTGCGCCATGCCGGATATATTCGTCATCACTGACAACAATATCGCCTTTCTTGGAAGCAATGGTGACAGGCACGATTTCATCTTTGAATTTACCGGCTTTTTGAGCCGCTTCTGCTTTGTTTTGGGACGCAACGGCAAATTGATCCTGTTCTTCACGGGTGATCTGCCATTTGGTCGCAATGTTTTCTGCCGTGGTGCCCATATGGTAGCCATGGAAAGCATCGAGCAAGCCATCGCGGAGCATGGTATCCAAAAATTTCATGTCGCCCATTTTTGTGCCGTTGCGCAAAAAGGCTGCATGCTGCGCGTTCGACATGGATTCTTGTCCGCCAGCCACGATGATGGTGGCATCGCCATTGGCAATTTGCTGCAGGCCGAGTGCGACAGCGCGCAAACCCGAGCCGCAAAGCTGGTTTAAGCCCCAAGCGGTTTTTTCCTGCGGGATGCCTGCAGCCATAGCGGCCTGACGGGCAGGGTTTTGGCCGCCGCCTGCGGTCAGAATTTGACCAAGAATGACTTCATCCACATCATTCGCGCTGATTTTGGCGCGAGAAATGGCTTCCTTGATGGCAATCGCACCGAGTTCATGTGCGGCCAGTGGCGACAAGGCCCCGCCAAATGAGCCAACGGGCGTCCGTGCGGCGCTGGCAATCACAATATCCTGATTAGACATGGTTTCATTCCTCCTGAAACAACTCGGTGTGATTCCCGCGTTTATCCTGATTGTTCAAAAAAGATATCACGCGGTTTTGACAGATGACCCCTAAGCCCGATCCGACCAACAACGGCCAGAGAGTCCTGCGAGTTCCCCTGCTTTGTAGCATCAACCCATAATAGGGGAAAAGCCGCAGGGATATCAATCTTTGGTGCTGCCCCTTTGGTCGTAGTGCTTTCGCGAGACGCAGATCGCTGATAATGAAGCAGGGCTTGCACATTTGTAAATTTTATCGCCAGATAGGGCGAGGATCGGGGTCTGGGCCGGATGCGGTGCAGATGACGTGTTTTGGGGTCCGCAGAGAAGAGTGGCACTGATATGACAACAAAAAAATCACCAATTGCGATTAAAAAATACGCCAATCGGCGGCTTTACCATACCGGTACCAGCACCTATGTGACCCTTGATGATCTTGCGGGCATGGTGAAACGCGGGGAAGAATTTGTGGTCACCGATGCCAAAAGTGGTGAGGACATCACCCGCAGCGTTTTGGGGCAGATTATTTTTGATCAGGAAGGGAAAAGCGGGCAAAACCTGCTGCCGGTGACGTTTTTGCGGCAATTGATCAGTTTTTACGGCGACAGCATGCAATCGCTGGTGCCGACCTATCTGGAACATTCCATCAAGATGCTGACCGACAACCAGCAAAAATTCCGCGATCAGTTCGCCTCGGCCTTCCCGGGCTTTGGCATGTCGCAGGAGCAGGTCCATAAGAATATGGAAATGTTCAGGAATTCGCTTTCGCTCTTCAATGCCTTTGTGCCCGGCACCCCCGGAATGACCGACCCTGCGACCGGGCAAACCGAGGCCGGAACCGCCTCTGACCAGCCCGCCCCTGAGGGGGAGGACATCGATGCCTTGAAGCGGGAATTGAGCGATTTGCAGCGCCGGCTGGAAAAAATCTCGACCCGTTAAGGCGGGTTTTCCACCCCCGAGGCCTTCTGGGAAAATCTGGGATAATCGGGATAGGAGGTCAAAAACCCGCGTTAAGCGGGTTTTTTCTTGTCTATCTCGGGAACAAACCCAACGAAAAAAGCGGCCCAGAGGCCGCCTCTATCTCATCCTGGGGTTTTTTCCGCCAAAGGGCCTTAAAACAGCCAGCCCCGCGTCAAACCGCCGATCAGGCGTCCGACTTCACCTTCAGAACCTGACGACCGCGATACATGCCGGTCTTCAAGTCGATGTGGTGGGGACGACGTAATTCACCCGAATCCTTGTCTTCGACATAGGTCGGGGCTGACAACGCGTCGGCTGAACGACGGAAGCCGCGCTTCATCGGGGATGTTTTTCGTTTCGGAACGGCCATGGATCTCTCCGGATGCTTGAAATCTGAGTGCGCTCCTATACAGGCAGATGCGGGGAATTGCTAGTCACTTCCCGCAACTTCTTTATAAGAAGGGCAAAATAGACTGTTTAAACCTGAATTTTCCTCTATTTTGTCAAAAAAACCTTGATCGGGCAGGCACTTTTGGCCCGTATTGGCGAGCAGAAAGGCCGGTCCGCGTGACGTCCCCATCCGAATTTTTAAGCCAGCTGGAACAGTTCGCCTCAGGCTTTCAGGCGGCGCTGTCGGCCTGCCTTACCGAAAAACCGCTGCCTGCGGAGATCATCCGGCCCGAACGGCTGATGGCGGCCATGCGGCATGGCGCCCTGAACGGGGGCAAGCGGCTGCGGCCCTTTTTGCTGACAGCGAGCTATCAGGCCTGCGGTGGCCAGTCGGGAGACCCGCTCATCGCGGGTCTGGCGCTTGAATGTGTGCATTGCTATTCGCTCGTGCATGATGATCTGCCGTCGATGGACAATGATGATCTAAGGCGCGGCCAGCCCACGGTGCATCGGGCCTATGACGAGGCCACCGCAATCTTGGCGGGCGATGCTCTGTTGACCATGGCCTTTGATCTGCTCTCGCAAGAGGCGGTGCATCCCGATCCCGAGCTGCGTCTTGCTCTGATCCGTGGTTTGGCGCGCGCTGCGGGGCAGGGCGGCATGGTGGGCGGGCAAATCCTTGATCTCGCCGCTGAGGGGCGGTTTACGGCGGGTGGCCAACCCTTGCATTTGGATGCGGGTGCTGTGCGGCAATTGCAGATGATGAAAACCGGCGCCTTGCTGCTCTATGCGGTGGAGGCCGGTGCGCGGCTGGCCGGTGCCACGCAAAACCAGTTGGCGGATCTGGAACTTTATGCGCGCCATCTCGGTGCGATTTTCCAAATCGCCGATGATCTGCTCGATGTCGAGGCGGATGCCGCAACGCTTGGCAAGGCCACCGGCAAAGATGCGGAGGCGGGCAAAGCCACTTTGGTGCAGCTTTTGGGGGTCGAGGGCGCGCGGGCGGAGATTGCGCGTTTGACAAGCGAGGCGTTGCAGGCCCTACAGTCTTGGGGCGCTGCGGCGGATCTGTTGCGCGCCGGATTATATTTTGCAGGAAACCGATCCTCATGACACAGAGCCATCCCCCTAGTGCCCACCCCACCATTGCCCATTCCAAACGTGTCTGGCGGGGCGTGCAATCGCGGCACGGCCTGTTTATCTGCAGTGTTGTCGGGGGGATCGCCTATGCTTTCCTGCCTGATGTCTGGCGCATGGGCACGCGTCTGTTGCTCGGATGGGATGTGACGGCGGTGTTGTTTTTGAGCATGGTGTTTTTGTCCACTTATCATGCGGATGTCGCGCATTGCCGCCGCCGCGCTGCCCATTACGATGCCGGTGATTTTGCCATTCTGGCGATTACGGTTTTGGGTGCGGTGGCGAGTTTTGCCGCCATCTTCATGGAATTGGCGAATTTGAAATCCGAACCTTATCCATTGTTGCATCTGGGCCTGACAGGCTTGACGGTGGGGGTCTCATGGGCCTTCACCCATGCCGGTTTTGCCTTGCATTATGCCTCGCTTTATTATCGGCAGGTGGACGGCACGGATGCCGGTGGATTGTCCTTCCCCGGTGAGCGCGAACCCGATTACAGCGACTTCATGTATTATTCGTTTGTGATTGCCTGCGCGGCTGCAACCGCCGATGTCAACACTTTGTCGCGGCCTATGCGACAGGTCACCATGGTGCAGGGGATCATCGCCTTTATGTTCAACACGGCCGTGCTGGCTTTGACGATCAATATCGGCGCAAGTCTGGTGTCGGGCAATTAGCGGCGTTGAGACTGTTGGGCGGTCGATTTAAGTCAGTTTGTATCACCACCTCCCTCGTCATTGCTTGAGCCCGCGCATCGCATAAAGTTCCCCCCTGCGTCATTGCGAGCGCGAGCGAAGCGTGGCGCGAAGCAATCCAGAAGAAACACCGCGCTTTGATGGTGAGGGATAGGCATGGATTGCCACGCGGCTTACAGCCGCTCGCAATGACGCGGAGTAAGGGTTAGGATGTTGATTGCGTTATATGGAAGAGTGGATTGCCGCGCGGCTTGCAGCTGCTCGCAATGACGCGGGAAATGATTGGGCTTCACGCTTTTTATCAAGCGACCGGCCAATAGGCCTTACGCTTGGACCTCACGCTTTACCACACCCTCGCTGCGTCATTGCGAGAGCGAGCGAAGCGTGGCGCGAAGCAATCCAGAAGAAAACACCGCGCTTTGATGGTGAGGGAGAGGCATGGATTGCCACGCCGTCTGCGACGGCTCGCAATGACG
>CAIJVU010000078.1 GCA_903824185.1 uncultured Hyphomicrobiales bacterium | reverse complement strand
GACAACCTGCGAAAGGCCGCCGCGCACATGCCCAATCAACACCATAGAGAAATTGGCAATCCGCCCCACCACATTCGACGCGCTCATCAATTCGCCGACCAGCAAGAAAAAGGGAACCGCCAGCAAGGCCTCGGAGTCAACGCCGTCAAACATCTTCTGGATAATGGAGGCATAGCTCACATCCGTGAAAGCCGTGCCGATAAAAACACCTGCCAACAGCGAAAACACGACAGGCACGCCCATATAGCCCAGAAACAGGAACATGGTGGACATCAGAATGAGAATATAAGGCGTGCTCATGATTTTTTATCCGATTCTGTGTAACCGCCGAAGGCTTCCGCTACGGCCATGGCCGCCGCGATATGGGCATCATCTTCGGTGTCCTCATGTTCAAAACCATGCTTGAACCCGTTGATGATCTGCTCGATGGCAAATAATAAAATCAGCGCCCCCGATATCGGAATCACCACATAAAGCGATGCAATCGGTGTGAGCGACGGCATTCTGAAACTGCTAAAGCCGCGCAAGAAATTTTCATAACCAAACACGATCATGCACAACGCCACACAGGCGATGACGACACGCGACAGAATTTCAACAATAGTGCGCTTGGTGCCTGTCAGATTTTCAGCCGTGGCTGTCAGATAGAGATGATCGTTTCGGCGCGTGGCAACCGCCGTCCCCAGAAAAATGCCATAAATCGAAAAGGTCGATGTGGCCTCTTGCAACCATAACCAAGGGTTACCGAGCAACCGCGTGACAATATCCAGAACCGTTGTGGTCGAGAAACAAAACAAAGTGACGCCGCACAGCACCATCATCACCTGTTCGAGCGGATCCAAAAAGGTCCATTTCAATTTTCTCTGTCGGCGCGTGACCAAACTTAAATTCATCATTCTATCCTCGATCTGCACGAAAAAAGGGGGGACACGGAGTCCCCCCTCATGAGGCTTTAAGTGTTATTGCAGGGATTTGATGATCTTGGCGATTTTGACGGCATGTGGGCCCAATTCATTGGAAAACTTTTCCAAGAACGGATCCGACATTTTGGCCATGCCCACGGTGTCGACATTTTCGACCACCTTCACACCAATCGCCTTCAGCTTGTCAACCGACTGATGTTCGAGATCAAGCGCTTTGGCAGGCTGCGTGCGGGCCACTTCATTGGCCGCTTCCTGCACCCATGCCTTTTGATCGGCACTCAGGCTGTTCCAGGTTTTATCGCTGACCCAAAGCAAGGAATTATTGGCCTCATGATTGGTCATCGACAGCACGGGGGCCACTTCATAATGCTTGTTGGCGAGATAGACATTCACGCCGTTTTCGGCAAAGTCCACCACGCCGGTCTGCAAGGAGGTGTACACACTGCCAAAGGGCATATGGGTGGTTTGCGCCCCATAGGCGGGGAAGGTTGCGTCTTCGGTCGGAGTGGCCTGAACACGCACTTTCATGCCTTTCAGATCATCCACCGATTTGACTTCTTTCTTGCCATACATATTGCGAAGGCCAAGCGTCATCACGGCCAAGGCCTGCGCGCCCTGCACCGTATCACTGACCATTTCACGCACGGCTTTCGAGAGTTCCGGAGACCCCAGCGCCTTGATCAAATGCGCTTCCGACTTGAACAGGTAATGCAAAGACATCACGCCGGCCTGCGGAGTCACGGTGGACGCATTGGCCGTTGAGGAGATGATGAAATCAACATCGCCGTTTTTCACCATTTGCAGCAATTGCGGCTCCTGCCCCAATTGCCCGCCGGGGAACTGGTCAATCACCATGGTTTTTTTGCTGAGCTCGCCGAGCTTGGCGTTGAAAATATTGCCCGCAATATTGTAACCGGTGTTCAAGGGCTGGTCATAGGCAAAGCGGAAACGCCGCACCTCCTGTGCTTGGCTTGGCGCACATGTCAGCGCTGCAAGACCCAACACACTGAAAGCCACAAGGGTTCTACGGTTGATAATAGACATTTGAATCCTCCCACTATTTTTTTATATCCAAATCCCAACACAGGTTCCCATCAATGTAAACTTGTTTTTATGGGCATGGAGGAAACCGTGAACATTATTACCGGAAATGGAACAGCCATGGAATTTTTCAGAAAAATTGCAAAAGCCTTGGGATTGTCTCCTGCCCCTTCAAGCAAGGCCTTTATTTGAGATGCTGTCTTGGTGTTTTCATTGGGTGGTGGATAGGAATGGTTTCGGACAGTCAGGTTGGCGTTTCATTTTGTGTTCATCCTGCGCGCCTGTTAGGATGAGGCAACACTTTAGGGAGAAACAGCATGAGCCAGGACAATAGTGACCCCTACCATCATCTGCATGATGAAGCCTATGCCGCCCCCTATGCGGCAGGACGCGTGGGCGCTGCACACATGATTACCATGGCGGGTCGCAACGCCCTGTCGCTGGATGGTGAGTGGCGGTTTGTGTTGGATCTCTATGATGAAGGCTTGCGGCAAGGCTGGTTCAAAGATGATGCCGCCCCCATCACCAACTGGACAACGCCACGCGATTATGACGGCGGCGTCTGGCAATCCGCGCCCGTGCCATCATGCTGGAATGTCTTGAAGCCCGAATGGTTTTATTTCGAAGGCAGCGGCTGGTATGCCCGCGAATTTCACATGGACAGCCTGTCAGACACGGAAACATATGTTTTGCGCTTTGGTGCCGCCCAATATGAAGCGCGCATTTTTCTCAACAATCAATTTATAGGCAGCCATCGCGGCGGCTCGACCCCGTTTTTTATCGATGCCAACAAGGCCATCCGCGCGGGCGAAAACAGGCTTTTGGTGCAGGTTGAGAACCGCCGCCGCAGCGAGCGGGTGCCCATGCACCACACCGACTGGTTCAATTATGGCGGGCTTTATCGTGAAACAGCCCTGTTGGCCCTGCCCCGATGCCATATTGCCGATTTCGGCCTACATCTAAGCACCGAACAGGGATCTCACATCCTGCATGCGGATGTCACGCTTTCAGACCAGTCAAGCGGCACGGCTTTGCTGGACATCCCCGAGCTTGGCATCAAACAAGAGATTGCGATCCAGCACGGCCAAGGCACGTTGGATTTGGCGGCCACCCCGCAGCTTTGGCATCCGGATCACCCGAAACTCTATGAGGTGACGCTTGCATTCGGCACCGACCGGATCCGTGACCGGATTGGGTTCCGCACAATCGAGACCCGCGGCGAGCAAATCCTTCTGAATGGAAAAGATATTTTTCTACGCGGCATATGCGTGCATGAAGATGACAAACAGACCGGCAAGGCAACCAGCGAAGCCGATATCAGACGCCGCTTTGCCCATGCCAAAGAACTGGGCTGCAATTATTTGCGCCTCTCGCATTATCCGCATCACGAAAAAGCCGCGAAAATCGCCGATGAAATGGGCCTGTTGTTATGGGAGGAGATACCCGTTTATTGGGCCATTGAATTCGACAATCCCGACACCTATGCCGATGCAGAAAACCAACTCGAAGAATTGATCCGCCGCGACCGTAACCGTGCCAGTGTCATCATCTGGGGGGTCGGCAATGAAAACGAGGACACCGACAACCGACTGTCTTTCATGGCACGCTTGGCGGACACCGCTCATCGGCTTGATCCCTCGCGACTGGTCTCGGCGGCCTGTCTGATCAATCGCGAAAAATTTGCCATCGAGGATCGCTTGGCCGCCTCCCTCGATGTGATCGGCATCAATGAATATTTCGGCTGGTACGAGCCCTCATTCGATGGCCTCAAAAAATTGCTGAAAAATTCCGCTCCCGGCAAACCTGTCCTCATTTGCGAAACCGGTGCGGATGCCCTCAGTGGCCGCATCGGTGATGAACACACTTTGTTCAGCGAGGCGCATCAGGTGCATGTCTATCGCAAGCAATTCGCAATTCTCGCCACCGCCACTTATATTCGCGGTATTACGCCATGGATTTTGTATGATTTCCGCACCGAGCGGCGGCAGACCTCCATCCAGCAGGGCTGGAACCTCAAAGGCCTGATTGCCTCAGACAAGACCACCAAAAAACAAGCCTTTGATGTGGTGGCTGCTTATTACGCATCACACAAAAATTTATAAAAAAAGGCGGCTAAGGCCGCCTTTTTGTGTCTTCTGAACAAAGCCCAACACATCAATGTGCAGAGGGTTGTTGTTTGGCGCGTGTGACGATCTGGGCAGGATTGACGAAGCGCAAGGCAATGATCAACCAGATCACGGTGATCGCCATATAGATCACCGCCATCGCATCAATCGACTGCACCGCACGCACCCCTGCCGCAAAGACCGCATAATAAAGTGCCACAACCAAGGTTTGGCTGGTGGGACCCGAGGTCAGGAAGGTCAGCTCGAACATGGCAATGGTGCGCACCAAAACCAAGAGCAAGGCCGCCAGCATGCCGGGCAACAACAACGGCAACAAAATGCGCCAGAACAATTGAAAGGTGCTTGCGCCGAAAACGCGGGCCGCCGATTCAATTTTGGGATCGATTTGCTCGATGAACGGGATCATGACCAAGATCACGAAAGGCACGGTCGGCACAAGATTGGCCAAAATAACCCCTGCCATCGTGCCCCCAAGACCCGTCTGGTACAAAACAGTCGCCAAGGGAATACCGAAGGTGACGGGGGGCACCAGCATGGGCAGCAAGAACAACAGCATCGCGATATTCTTGCCGGGAAAGTCACGCCTCGCCATGGCATAGGCCGCAGGCACGCCAAACAAACCCGAAAGCGCCACCACGGCAAACACAACTTGAAAGGTCGTGACCAAGACATCATCAAGCTGGAACTCGCTCCAGGCTGAAAGATACCATTTGAATGTATAGGCATCAGGCAACCATGAGCGCAGCCAGCGCGTGGCTGTCGACGAGGTGATGACGGTTGCAATCATGGCCAGCAGGTTAACAATAAAAAATGTCACCAGTGACCAGACCGAAAAAATCCAGAGCCGCCGTCCGAGTATATGCAATTGGTTCATGGCTCAGCCCTTTCCGCCAACAGCAGGCCCGCGATAAAACAGTCCTCGGACTGCCAAAACAGCGACCACAATTCCCAGCTGCACAAAGCCCATGATCATCGCAATGGACGAGGCCATGGAATAATCATATTCCTCGAACGCTGCCTGATAGGCCGCGATGGAAATCACGCGCGTCGGCCCCGCCGGTGCGCCCAGCAAAACGGCAGAGGGAAAGACCGAGAAGGCCTGCACGAAAGACAAGCAAAAGGTAATCGCAAGGCCCGGGATCAACAAAGGCAAAAAGATATGGCGGAAGCGGGAAGTGGCCCGCGCGCCCAAGGTCTTGCCCGCATTTTCAAGAGCCGGATCAATGCCTGTCACATAAGACAAGATCAACAAGAAGGTGAAGGGAAAGCCCGTGATAATCAAAGACAGCATCACGCCCCAATAATTATGAACGAGCTTCACAGGCCCCGCTGTCAGACCCAACAACATGATGGTGCGGTTGAACCAGCCTTGCGGGCCCAGATAGTTCAACATGCCTTCAGCCACCAAAACGGTCCCCAACGTAATCGGCAGCACCAGCAAAGTGGTCAGCCAGCGCTGGTTTTGCATCAAGCGGACACGGAAGGCGACAGGCACCGCGAATAAAATATTGATGAGGGTCGCGGGCATCGCGATCCACAATGTTTTATTGATGGTTTCATAAAGAAAGGGATCGGCAAAAAAGCGGGCATAATTGCCCAAGAACGACCCGTCTTTGGGATGGAAGGACAGCCACAATCCGTAAAGGAACGGATAGATAAACAATCCGATCATCAGCAGCAGAGAGGGAATGATCAGCAAGGTCACGCCATCCAGTCCGCGCGCGGCCAGCCTGACCTTCAATCCTGTTTGGTGTTTATGGCCCATGATCTCATGCCTCTTGGTTGAAGATGAGAAGCTTGGACTTATCCGCCATTAAATGAACGGGCTCACCCGCATTCAGCCTGTGATGGGAGCGGAAGAACACTTCCGTCTGATCAGGCAAGCGGGCCGAGCCGAAGAAGTCCCGCCCGCGATATTCAATCGCCTCAACCAAGGCCGAAAAAGCCCCCGCCTCGCTTGCCGCAACCGCAACAAGATCGTCGGGACGCAAACTGGCAACGGCTATGGGGCCTGTAATGGTTTCACGCGCCTGCCCCTGCACATGCACGCCGCCAATATCGAGCACAACCTGATCACCCGATTGTTGGGCGACACGACCATTGATGCGGTTTCTAAAGCCCATGAAATCCGCAACATCCAGCTTGGCCGGACGCATATAGAGATCTTCGGGGGTGCCGACCTGCCGGATTTCCCCGTCACGCAACACCACGATGCGGTCAGCCAGCGACAAGGCCTCGTCCTGATCATGGGTCACATAAATCGTCACGGATCCAAGCCCTGCATGAATCCGGCGGATTTCCTGCCGCATTTCCAAACGCAATTTGGCATCCAGATTGGATAAAGGCTCGTCCATCAAAACCAAGGGCGGCTCGATGACAATCGCGCGCGCAATCGCCACACGCTGCTGCTGCCCACCCGATAATTGGCCGGGTAATTTGTCTGCCTGGCTTTCAAGACGAACGGTGGCCAAGGCCTGATCAACCCGTTTGGCAATTTCGGCCTTTGGCACATCGCGCATTTTCAAACCGAAGCCGATATTCTGGCGCACGCTCATATGCGGGAACAAGGCATAATTCTGAAACACCATGCCAAAGCCACGCTCTTCCGCATCCAAAACATCGATACGGCGATCATCAAGCCAGATCGAACCGGACGAGGTCGTCAAAAGACCCGCAATGCAGTTCAAAGCAGTCGATTTGCCGCAGCCCGAGGGGCCCAACAAAGCAACAAATTCACCGCGCTGGATTTCAAGATTTAAATTCTTCAGCGCATTATGCGCACCAAAAACGCGTCCGACCTGCTCCAGTCGCAATGACCGGAATGCTGAGTGATCCTTTGACATCAGGTTCTATTCCCCTCGCGCGCAGTTGGCGCTTGTGCAATCTGATCGCGAAAAGGCGCGATCATTCTTAAAAAAAAGGCTGGGCGACAGCATCACTGCCATCGCCCAGAAATCTTATTTGATTTTCTTGCCACCGATTTTCTGGTCCCACATCTTGAATGCGATGACCATTTTATCGGGATCAAGCGGCACCTCAGCTGGCACTTCGGCAATCAATTTATCATATTCGGGGCGACCAAATTCCTTGATCGCTGCCTGGCTTTCAGGCGGCGCCAATTCAAGACCCACACCCTTCACAGCCGGACCCGGATAGGCATAGCCTTGATCATAGGTCACAGCCTGCTGCTCTTTCTGCATCATGAAATTGATCAAATCGATCAAGACAGCAATTTTCTCGGGCGGCAGACCTTTGGGAATGCACATATAATGCGCGTCCTGAATCCAACGGAAGCCTTTCAAAGTGGTGATCTGCGCGTTCTTCGGAACAACGCCGATGATGCGCGGATTGAGATCCCACCCGGTCATGGAAGCCACCATGTCGCGGGTGCCTTCACCCAATTCCTTCATTGTCGCGCCGGTACCGGTGGGGTAATATTCGATGTTCTCGCCAATGGCTTCCAAGAACGCCCATGTCTTATCCCAACCATTGACGGGATCCTTGGGGTCTTTATCGCCGAGAATATAGGGCAAGCCCATCATCAATTCACGGCCGGGGCCGGAATTGGCCGGACGGGCATAGATGAACTTGTTGGGGTTGGCTTTGGTCCAAGCCAAAAATTCTTCCGCTGTTGTCGGAGGATTTTTCACGCGCTCAGGGATATATTCGAGGATCGGACCGCCGGGTGAGGTGATGACAATCACGCCTTGGCCTGCAGCGACGCTTTGCATTTTCACAGCAGCTGGCAGCAAAATATCATTGAGCTTCGGAAGGGCCGAGGCATAAGCAGGCAACAATTCAACCCAAAGCTTTTGCTCGATACCAGCCGACAGGCCGTCAAGACCGGTCAACACCAAATCGATGTCCACGCGATTGGCGTCCTGCTGGGCTTTGATCTTGCCGGGCAGTTCAGGCGCAGGCGCTTTGGTGAAAGTGATTTTGGAAACCAGCTCGGGCTTCGCCTTGCGATAGGCTTCGAAAGCGGGTTGTGTCAGCGCCAGATTGCCTGCGACGTCCACAAGATTGAGCGTCACCGGTGATTTGGGCAAAGGAGGAACCTGAGCCAGAGCGCCAGTGATCGGTAATGCCGCGGCCGCTGCAGTCGCTTGTAAAACGCCGCGCCGAGTCATGGATTGAGTCATATGTTTTCCTCCCAAGGAAATAACAAACTTTATAAAAAAACAGTGTTTCGACTGTTTAAATCCCCGTCATGATTACCCGCATCATCATCGTAAAACGCGATAACACGAACCATCAGGCCGGAAAGATTATTCAGGCGTGCGGCACATTACGCAATTTCATGCATTTTCGCAAGATTTTATGAAAAAGACAGTGGATTTCAGAAAGAATAGATCAAAAGACCTTTATCCCGCATCGGGTATAAGGGGCTGACACCGCACTGCTTGAAGACCTTTTTATAGAAATGGCCGGTCTGCGTGCTGCAAACCGGCCATCTCAACGTCAGCGAAGATCAAAAAACACTCAGAGGCCTGCTTGCGAGACCATTTTGGTGTTCAAATAGCCTTCCAAAGCCTCCGAACCGCCTTCGGACCCATAACCAGAGTCCTTGATGCCGCCGAACGGAATTTCTGGCAAAGCCAAACCGTGGTGATTGATGGACATCATGCCTGCTTCAACCTCAGCCGCAATCAAATTGGCTGTCTTGGCTGAACGGGTATAGGCGTAAGACGCCAGACCGAAGGGCAGACGATTGGCCTCAGCCACTACATCATCAAAGGTTTTGAAGGGGGAGATGATGGCGAGCGGTCCGAAGGGCTCGTCATTTTGCACTTTGGCGTCAAGCGGCACATCGGTGAGCACGGTCGGCTCGAAGAAATTGCCCTTATTGCCAATGCGCTTACCACCGGTCTGCACCTTACCCCCGTGCTGCACGGCATCGGCAATGAGCCCTTCCATGGCAGCGACGCGACGCGGATTGGCCAAGGGGCCCATCTGGGTGCTGGCATCAAGACCCTCGCCGACCTTCAAGGCTTTGGAATGGGCGACAAAATTCTCGACGAATTTTTTGTAAAGCCCTTCTTGCACCAGAAAACGGGTTGGTGACACGCAAACCTGTCCGGCATTGCGGAATTTGGCCCCTGCGAGTAATTTGCTGGCGATATCGACATCCGCATCATCAAAGACGATGGCGGGTGCATGCCCCCCAAGCTCCATGGTGGCGCGCTTCATGTGCAGACCAGCCAGCGCCGACAATTGCTTGCCGATGGCTGTTGAGCCCGTAAACGAGATCTTGCGGATCACCGGATGCGGAATGAGATATTCGGAAATCTCAGCAGGGATACCGTAAACAAGATTGACGACACCATGGGGAACACCGGCATCCACAAAGCAGCGAAGAAGTTCTGCGGGGGAAGCGGGGGTTTCTTCAGGAGCCTTCACAATGATCGAGCAGCCGGTGGCCACAGCACCCGACAACTTGCGCACGACCTGATTGATCGGGAAGTTCCAAGGGGTAAAGGCTGCAACCGGACCCACCGGCTCTTTAATGACCAACTGATAAATGCCCTCGGCACGGGCCGGAACCACGCGGCCATAGGTCCGGCGGCCTTCTTCGGCAAACCATTCAATAATATCGGCTGAGGCCATGACTTCCATTTTGGCTTCGCCGATTGGCTTGCCCTGTTCCATGGTCATGTAAGTGGCGATGGTGTCACTACGGTCGCGCAACAATTGGGCTGCTTTGCGCATCACTTTGGAGCGCTCGTAAGCAGACACTTTGCGCCAGACGCGAAAACCCTTTTGGGCCGCTTCCAAAGCCTGATCGAGGTCATCGCGCGTGGCATGGGCCACCGTGCCATTCACGTCACCCGATGCCGGATTGACAACAGACAGTTTCGCGCCATTGGACGCACCGCGCCACACCCCATCGATCAACAATTGTACATCAGGATACATTTTATGCCTTCTCCCTCATCGGACCTGTTTAAAGATTAGAAATGCCGCGCCGTTCTGTCCGCTGCGCATTTAAGAAGAATAATACTAAAGGATTGTCTGGTCAGATGCTAGGGTCAGAAGGCAGAACGGCTCTGCAAAAGCCCGTTTGGTCGGGAAAAGCCCTTGTTTTCGAGGCAAAAGCCCCGATGAACCATCCCCGTCACCCGCGAGAATAACGGCCCAATTTATTCTGTCGGGCAATTTCGGCCCGCCGCCGTGAGAAATTAGGCGCCACCATCGGATAATCGTCGGGCAATCCCCAGCGGGCCCGATACATTTCGGGGGTCATGGAAAAATGATCCCGCAAATAGCGTTTGAGCGATTTGCAGGAACGCCCGTCTTCAAGGCAAATGATAAAATCGGGTGCGACAGAGGCCTCGACCGGAACGGCTGGCACCAGATGATCGGACGGCTTTGCTCCGGCCGAAGGGGATGATGAAGGCTTGGATGAGGGACGCAAAGCCTCCCTGACCTGTGCGATCAGATAAGGCAATTGTTCCAGCGGCACATCATGACGCCTGACATAATTGGCCATGATCAAGGCAACCAAGGCGGAATCAATCTGCTGCTGATCGAGATGATCGGCGTGAATAATATCGGAAAATTGCTGCAAGACGTCGTGCCAGTCGCCATCCTCCGCCCCGCGAGCAAAGGCCGCAGTGGCATCTGGCGATTTAAAACGGTTCAATTCTTTGGCAAGATCCAGCATCATCACTGCCCACACAACGCATGCGGGCACAGTGCCGGAGGGACGCGTTAAATTTCGATCTGGATTCAGCCGAAAACTTATAAATTTTCAATAAAGCCGAAAGAGCCCAGCCGCGTCAGGCCACGGGATTGGGTTCGGCAAGCCTGTAGCCCACCCCCGGTTGTGTGAGAATCAAGGTCGGCTCTGAGGGATTATGTTCGATTTTCTGGCGCAACTGCCCGATAAAGACCCGCAAATATTGGGTATCATTCATATGGGCCGGCCCCCAAATGCTGTTGAGAATAAAGCCATGGGTCAACACCCGTCCGGCGTGGCGGGCCAAAACATGCAAAAGCTCGAATTCCTTGGGCGTCAGGTTGATTTCACGCCCGTCCCGCTTGACCTGATAATGTTCGACATCGATGACCAGATCATCAAATTGAAAAAGGCGGCGCTCCGGATCCTGTCCGTGCTGTTGCCGCAAAGCCGCACGCACCCGCGCCAGCAATTCGCCCACGCCAAAGGGCTTCACAATAAAATCATTGGCCCCCATATCGAGAGCCGCGATCTTCTCGCTCTCCTCATCGCGCGCCGACAACACCAGAATCGGAACAGGATAGCGGCTGCGGATATCGGAAATCACCAATTTGCCATCGCGATCAGGCAGGCCAAGATCAAGCACCACCAAATCCGGATGTTCCCGCCCCATCATATCCATCGCCTCTGCCGCATTGCTGGCGAGCACGACATCATAGCCTTCCATTTTCAGACTGGGCGATAAAAACCGCTGAATTTGCCGCTCGTCATCAACCACAAGAATACGGGTTTTACGGGTCATGGCGCTTACACTTTTGCTGCATCGGAGGGGGTGCCGTCGGGCCGTGGAAACCGCATCATAAATCTTGATCCCTTGCCATCATTGATCGGGCTTTCGACGGTCAGTGTCGCTTGCATTAAATGCGCGATATTTCTGGAAATCGTCAAGCCAAGACCCGAGCCCATGCGCGGCCCATCGGGATCGAGACGGGTGAATTTATCAAAAATACGCTGTTGATCTTTCAGGGAAATTCCCGGCCCCTCATCGGTGACAGCCAGTGTGATCGCATCTTTTTCCACAGTCAGCGAGACGGTGATCAGGCTGCCGACCGGCGCATATTTGGCGGCATTTTCAATGATATTAAAAAGGCTCTGCTCCAGCAAAGACGGATGCCCGATAATGGCAGGCGTCTCCCCTGCCATTTGCAAGATGATGGTGTGGCGATCAAAATAACGTCGCGCTCGCTCAACCGCCGAATACAGGATTTCTGCAGGATCCAGCCATTCACCCGCTCCTAGAAGTGATTTTTCCGTGCGGGTCACCGCCAATAGCTGATCGACAAAGCGGCTTAAGCGCGCGGCCTCGTCCTCGATAGCCTCCGCCAGTTCCAGACGCGTCTGCGGTTCCAAGGTCTCGTTGAATTGCCGCAAGGTGGAGGCCGAGCCGATGATGGAGGCCAGTGGTGTCCGCAAATCATGCGATACGGACGACAACAGGCTTGAGCGCAACCGCTCCTCATCGACCGCCACACGGGCGCGCTGGCTTTCTTGCGCAAAGGCGGCCCGCTCCATCGAAATCACCGCCTGAGCCAGCATCGTATCGAGCAGGCGCCGATCCTCAGAACCATCGACAAAGGGGGCGCCGTCCTTGATCACAACGACATGATGCACGCCATGTTTGAGCATCAAAGGCAAAATCAGACCTGATGGCTGCGTGCCCAAGACACGCTCCTTGAGATCCACCAAAGCCGCTTGGGCGGCCTCGCGAGCGGCTTGATCAAGCACACTGTCCTCGGGCCATGATGAAACCGGTTGGATATGCCCCCCCTGCTCTGCCAGAACCCAATGTGTTGATCCCCAGCGTGTGCGCAATTCCGCACTGATCACCCCGACAATATCGGCAACCGTTGTGGTGCCTGACAGGCGGCTTGAAAAGGCAGCGATGGATTGCATCAGCTCAGAGCGACGTTCCACCTCGTCATAATGATCGCGGATTTTACCAGCCAATCCCCCCGTAATCAGCGCTGTTACCAGAAACATAAAGAGCGCGAAAAGGTCATCGGGATCGGTGACCAGCAGGGTGAAGCGCGGCGGAATGAAGTAATAGTTATAGGACAAAAAAGACAAAAAGGCGGTCAGGAGGCCGCCGCTGATCCCTCCGAACAGAGCCGAGGCCAAAACGGCCAACAAATAGAGGTTCGACAGGGTATAGACGGCAAAAAAACCTTGCAGCGACAAAGCGCCCAGCGTGGCCAAAAAAGCCGAGACCGCAGCGATC
This sequence comes from uncultured Hyphomicrobiales bacterium, assembly GCA_903824185.1. GTDB lineage: Bacteria > Pseudomonadota > Alphaproteobacteria > Rhizobiales > Beijerinckiaceae > CAIYZJ01. Next base: position 15,821 of record CAIJVU010000078.1, on the reverse strand, counting down.
AGCAGTGCATCAATGAAAGACGGAGACAGAAAGAGACGCTGGCGCATGGACGATCAGACACTGTTCCCAAATGGCGTGACCCTGTCCCCTTAAACCAGCACAGCCAAAAAGCTAGGCAAAGAGAGAGGATAATCTTTGATCTTTATACAATCTTTATACAAAACCACCTAGTTCCCTATCGCAATTTTATCCGTTTTTGACCGAACTCAACGCTCTGATCGCTGATCTGAGCGGCTTGGGAATTTCCCCTCCCCGCCCATATCAGGCTCTGCCCCGAACGGATATCCGGCGATGCGCCATGCGTTACACAGCCCACTCAACCCGCTGCCTCTTCAAACCAGCTGATGATCGGATCCCTGCGGGGCCGAGGCATCATGCCGGTCCCTTCACCCTATGAGTTTTCACCATGAGTTCCAAATCCCAAGACCATAAGCCCTCGCCCATGCCCACACTGATGCTGGGTGCCCTTGGTGTGGTTTACGGCGATATCGGCACATCGCCTCTTTATGCTTTCAAGCAATCGATCGAGGCGGCAGGGGGCGTATCGGAGGAAAACATTCTGGCGATCTTGTCGCTGATGATCTGGTCCCTTTTGCTCGTGGTGACGTTGAAATATGTCTTTGTCATCATGAAAGCCTCCAATAAAGGCGAAGGCGGAACCCTCGCGCTCACCGCCTTGGCCTTGAGCTGTGTGGAAGGCAAGATCACCCGCTGGTTTGTGTTGATTGCCGGATTGATCGGCGCGTCTTTATTTTATGGCGACAGCGTGATTACACCCGCCATTTCCGTCCTCAGCGCCATGGAAGGCATCGAGGTCGCCACCCCGCTCCTCAAGCCCTATGTCGTCCCCATTACCTGCGCTCTGATTGCCGCGTTGTTTGCGATTGAGCGGCATGGCACGGCAACCATCGGCCGTCTATTCGGGCCTATCATGCTTGTCTGGTTTATTGTCATCGGCTTGCTTGGGCTCAAGCAACTTCTCTCGGGGCCTTCCGTTCTGGCCTCGCTCGACCCCCGTTTGGGCATCTGGTTTTTGACCAACAATCCCGGCATCAGCGTGGCCGTGTTGGGCGCGGTGGTGTTGACCGTGACCGGCGGGGAAGCGCTTTATGCCGATATGGGGCATTTCGGTGCCAAGCCCATCAATCGCGCATGGATCATTATGGTTCTGCCCTCTTTGCTTTTGAATTATCTGGGACAAGGCTCTTTGCTGCTGGCCGATCAAACGGCTTTGGAAAATCCTTTCTACAAACTTGCTCCTGATTGGGCGCTGTTTCCCATGGTGTTGTTGTCGGCCTTGGCCACGATCATTGCCTCGCAGGCCGTGATTTCCGGAGCCTTTTCCATCACCAATCAGGCGGTGCAACTCGGCTATATTCCGCGCATCCGTGTGCGCCATACCTCGTCCGATGAAATCGGCCAGATCTATGTCAGTCAGGTCAATGTCTTCTTGTTTCTCGCGGTCGAGGCCTTGGTTCTGAGCTTCCGAACATCCGACAGTCTGGCTGCGGCCTATGGCATTGCCGTGACCGGCACCATGGCCACTGTGACCATTCTTGCCGGTATTGTGATGATCCGGCGTCTTCACTGGAACCCCATTTTCACTCTGCCGTTGTTTGCGCTTTTCTTGATGATCGACTTGATTTTCTTCGGAACCAATCTGGTGAAATTCATGGAGGGCGGATGGTTTCCGGTCATGGTCGCAGGCTTCATCTTCTTCATCATGATTGCCTGGATCAACGGGCGTGAACGGTTGTTGATCGCGCGCTGGAAAGACACAACCCCGATTGATGATTTTATTCGGATGTTGAAACCCGATCGCCCTTATCGTGTGCCCGGAACGGCCATTTTCATGGTGCCGAATACGCAAGTGGTTCCGCAATCCTTGCTGCATAACCTCAAGCATAATCACATTTTGCACGAGCGCGTCATTTTGATGACCGTGCGCACAACAACCTCGCCCTATGTGCGCGATGAGGAGCGCTTCACGATCACCCCCCTGCAAGGCAATTTCTTTGTGGTGGCGGTGAGCTATGGCTTTTTCGAAGAACCCCGTATTCCACGCGTTTTGGCGCAATTACGCTTGCAGGAGTTTCACTTCAAGCTGGCGGATGTGTCCTTCTTTATCGGACGCGAGCGCCTTACCTCGAATTCCACGGGATTGTGGCGGGTGATTTGTGATTGGGTGTTTATCGCGCTTCACCGCAATATGCTGTCCGCCACCGAATATTACCGCATTCCTCCCGGCCATACGGTCGAGCTCGGCGGGCATATCGAAATCTAACACTGAGGATCAGATCATTCGGCGCTTATGCGCGTTTCATAGGGGCCGAATGATCAACCTTTGGCAGCAAGAAGGCCAAAAAGCCCAGCGCAGGCAAATAGGCGCAGAGCGTATACACCGTATCCAGACTGGTATGATCGGCCAGCACGCCAAGCGCTGCCGCCGCTAACCCGCCAAAGCCAAAGGCCAAGCCATAAAACAGGCCGCCGATCATACCGGTGCGCCCCGGCATCAGTTCCATCGCATAGACAATAATCGACGACATGGCACTCGACATGATGAGATTGATCACCACGGTCAAAATCCCTGTCCAGAACAAATCGGCATGCGGCAAAATCAAGGTAAAGGGCAAAGCGCCGATGATCGAAAACCAGATAATGAAATTGCGACCGAATTTATCGCCCAACCAACCGCCGACCAGCGACCCCAAGGCCGAGGCCATCAAAAACACAAACAGCATATATTGCGAGACCTGCATCGAGACGTCGAATTTCCCGATCAGATAAAAGGTGTAAAAGGAGTTGAAGCTCGCGGAATAGGCGGTTTTGGACAGCAGCAGCATCATCAAAATAATCACGGACCAGATGACGCGCTGGCGATCGCCGCCTTGCACTTTGGACTGGTTCAGACTGTTCTTTTTTGCAAGCGCCACCGCTTCCCGCGCCGCCGCCACAAAGTGCCGGCAGGCCCAAACAAGGATCATGGCACCGATCATGGCAATGACGGAAAACCAGGCAATGCTGGTTTGCCCGCCCGGAACAATAATAAAGGCTGCCAATAAGGGACCGATGGCCGTTCCGGCCTGCCCGCCCACAACGAAAATGGCCTGCGCCATGCCCAATTGTCCGCCGGAGGCTTGGCGGGCCATGCGCGTGGCTTCGGGGTGAAAAATGGACGAGCCCAAGCCCACCAAGGTCGCCCCGACCAGCAAGGTTTCAAAAGACAGCGCATAGGCCAGCGTCAACAGACCGGCCAGAGAAAACGCCATGCCCGCCACGATGGAATAAGGCATGGGCTTTTGATCATTGATATGGCCGACCAAAGGCTGGAAAATGCAGGCGGCGAGCTGGAATGTCAGGGTCAAAAGCCCGATTTGCCCGAAATCCAGCTGATAGACCTGCTTGATGATGGGATAGATGGCGGGCAACAGCGACTGGATGGTGTCGTTGATCAGATGACCGAGGCTTAATGCGATCAGCACCGGAAACAGGGCTTTACCTTGGGTCATCTGCGCCCATCCTCCATGAAATATCTCTGTCAACGGATTTATTGAAGCGACCCTGCAAACACAAGTCCTGTCTGCCAGCCCCTCGCCATGCATCTGGCGCAGAACGGCCCGCCCCCCTCACGCAATATTGACAAAAGCCGCGCCATGGCGTGGCATGGGCCTTGAGACGAAAAGCCAGAGGTGGCCAGCCATGATCGCGATCAAAGAAGATTTCGTGCAGGAAGAAGGGGGAGCCCTGACCTCACTCACCACCTATATGGACGAGCATAGCATCGATGCTATTACCGAGCCGCGCTATGCCGAACGCGGTCTGAATTATAACGGCATGTGGCGCCCGTGCTGGAGTTTCAACCTCAGCGTCAAGGGCCATGGCTATGAATTCAATTTCATCGATCAGGCTGTCTGTGACCGCTATTTCAAAATCATCATCGACCATTTGAAAAGCCGCAGCTCGACCTTGGTCAGTTAAACCGCGCGATCACAACAGGCCGCTTAGCCTTTGGCGCGACGCCCTTTGGCAGCCGCGGCCTTGCGGCCAAGCCCCATCGCATTCGCCAGATTGCTGCGCGCCGCCGAATAATTGGGGGCGACCATGGGATAATCGCTCGGCAGACCCCATTTGGCACGGTATTCCGCAGGGGTCATATTGTAGCGGGTATGAAGATGGCGCTTCAACGATTTGAATTTTTTACCGTCTTCCAAGCAGATGATGAAATCAGACGTCACGCTCTTGCGGACAGAAATCGCGGGCTCTTGTTGCTTGTTTTCATGCACGACCGGACGGCCAAGCTGGGTCAAGGCCTGATGGACACTGTGGATCAGAGCTGCAAGCTCTGAAACTGGGACAGAATTATTGGCCACATAACTTGAAACAATGTCTGCAGTCAGGTCGATCTCGTTCTGATCCATCATTACGTCTTGCTCGTTTGAATCGAGATCCATGATTACTTCCCTTTTGCACGAAACGTATACTAAAGATAAATATTAAAGAGCTTGAGCGCGTTATTTATTTAAATTGATGTGAACGAATATTATCTAAATATTTTAAGGTCAATCAAAAAACAGTCGAAACATAAAAAAACAAAACAATCAATACATCTCAATTTGACCCAATCCGGTGTATTTGACTGTTTATGATCGCATAAAATAGGTCATTGCCACCTTTCTCTCGTCCCAAAGCCTGCTGAGCCTTTGAAGAAAAAGCGTGGCGCTGTTTAAGTCCCAGCGCTTTCCCCCGTTATCATAGAAGGAGAGAGCCATTCACCTGTGCAATTGGACAGAATCATCCTTTTTCGGCAAAAATAATGGCACAATTTGTGACAAGGCCCTGTCTTCATGAACGATATCTGTCTGACCGCATCGGCTGGCTTGAGGGACGGCACCACGCCTGTGGACCGCAAGGTCATGCGTTTGGCTAAGGCTTTACGGCTGTTCTGCGGGGTCATTTTATGCGGCTTGCCGCTTGCGGCTCTTGCCAGCACAGACGATCCACCGCCCTGCAAGGGCGCCTTGTTTCAAAGCCCTTGGGATCATCAAATCACCGCGAATTTACTGGTTAAACGCGGCGAGCCCTGTCAGATCACCCTGCGGATCAACAAAGTCAAAGATATTGCGGTCACGCGTAATCCCAAACGGGGCAAGATTGAGCCTGTCGCTGACACCGCGAATGTGATTTACACACCCAATAGCCAGACGACCGGTCGGGACCGCTTTGTCTATCGTTCCACGCGGATAATCAAAGACGACCGTGAAATGACCCAAACAATCACTGTCGAGGTCGAAATTCTCTCGCAGTCCGATTACCCCTATAACTTTGCTGCCGTTGATACGGGATTGCCGCCGCCCCCTCCGCCTTTCGCAAAAGAGCAAACCCCACCGGCAAAAACGCCCCCCAAATAAACCATTTTTCTTGATGGTCGCGGGCGGGAGACGCTCTTTCTGAAACAAAGTCAGTCCCTTGCGGGCTTGCCTGCGCAAGCCGCAAATGAGCTTTTTTGTATCAGCGCAGCGGCGAAATCGGCAATGGAATTGCAATCGTCGAACGCATGTCGCCGGTCAGCCAATCGGCCCCACCCTTGGGAGGCCAAACCCCTTCGCTCACGGCCTTGGCCCGAATGGCTTGGCGTTGGTCGAGGCTTTCATAGGGCCAGATATGGGTCATGCGCGGCTCACCATCCAGCGCATACATGGCGGTGATAATCGGCGATATTTTCAGGCGTGGCGGCAAGGCGGGTTCCCATGCTGCCAGCGTTCCGGCCACACCCCCATGTTTCAAACGATAGGTGCGGATTTCATAAAAGGATCCGTAATGACCAGGGGTCACCGGCGCGACAAACGGAAAGCGCTGATAGGTATCAAGGACCATCTCGACAATATGCTCGCTGGCATTGAAGGGATCCACGGACTGGTAGACCCGCATCCGCTCTTGCGTCAGATCGGCCTGATGGTCAAATTCACGCAACAGAAACACCTGATTGAGCTGGCCGATTTCACTCAGCCAGCAGCCAAGCAAACGGCCCTTGGCGTCTTTGGCCGACAAAAAGCGCTCAACGCCTTCCGAGACTTTCGCACCGGCGCCAATTTTAATGGTGAAAGTAGCAAGCTCATACAACATGATGCGTTCCTCGATAATTTGTTTTGACGAAAACCCGACTTGAACGCGCGTCCAAGCAAAGTTCAAGGCCGTTGCAGACTGATCAGACCCGTTGAGGCGGTCACATGAACAGGCAAACCCATCCACGGGGGTGCTTTGAAGTGATACAGTCAAGTCGGGCTGGGCGGCAAACAAAAAAAGGGCCGCCCTTCCGGGCGGCCAAGTCTAGGGAGGAAACGCCCTAAAAGGGCACGAGCGAGGAGAACCTCAAGCTCGAAAACGACATTACTACCGCAACGCACAAAAGGCAAGCCTTACTGACCTATTCTTTGGACGATAAATGGGCAAAAATAGCACAAAGTGACATCTTTTGCCTAAAATTTAATCTAATTTTTGCTGTCCAGCCCTCCGATCCGCCATCTGAAACGCCTAAAAAATAATCTCATCTCGAAAAGAGAATGGGCCTGTATGGCGTAAAAATTGCACAAATAACACGGTCAATATGAGGGACGCGCAAGGTCGTCTCGTCTGCGGAGCCAGTTATGGTATCAACGAGCGATCTGGGCGGACTGGCTTCGGGCCTGTCTTCGACCAATGCGCAAACGCTGTACAAGCGCCTTGACCCCTTGGGAAAAGGCTCGCTGAGCGTTGATGACTTTGCACAGCTTTATGCCGAACTGGCCGATCAATCGCATCAAAACACCAACGCGCTTTTTGGCAATGACAGTGCGGGCATGTTGCAGCCCACAACCTTCATGGATTGTCGGCGCACCATCTTTGTCAGCAATTTTCTGGCTGTCCGCGAAAAAGCCATCGGCGTGTTTACGCAATTGGACACCGATGGCTCGGGCAGTGTCAGCAAACAAGAATTCCTTGACGGGCTGAATGCCCCCGCAACCCCTTCACAAGATACAACCGCGCCGCTCTCCATCCTGAAATCAGCCACCGCCCAAAGTCAGGCGATGCTCGCCAAATATGACACCACGGCGAAAGGCTATCTGACACAAGCGGATCTGACCGCCGCCTATACCGCCGACCCGACTTTGGGGGATGTAAAAAATGTTCCGCAACTCTTTGCCGAACTCGACATCAAAGGCAGCGGACATGTCAGCGCAGGGGATTTGAGCACCAATGCCCTGCTCAATGAAATAGCCACACAGTTGCAAGGCAAATTCGGATCAGGCACGCCAAGCACCATCACGCTGTCTTCGCTGAGCAGCGACCAGATTGCCCAGCTTCCATGGACAGCGGAAGTTTTGAAAAGTTGGAGCTCCGACCAAGGCAAAAGCCTCTCCACAAGCGACCTCATGAATGGCATTTTGAACGATGCCCATACACGCCTTGTCAGCGGACAAAGCGGACAGGACGCCAATGGGGACAGCATTGTCACACTGCCCGAAGTTTTGGCTACTGAATTATCACTTGTTCTCAAAGCGTCTACCACAAGCAGCACAACGCCAAACACGTCGTCCAATGATCCTGCAAAGTTAATCACGCAGGCGCAAACGGATGCCGCGGCGCAGATGAAAATCTATGACCCCACGCAACGCGGTTATTTCACTGAAAGCGATGTTGTGGCTGCTTGGACAAAAGACCCCACGCTGGGTGATCCGGCTACGGCTTCAGGCACATTCCAAACCCTTGATCTCGACGGCAATGGGCAGATCACTTCATCAGAACTCATCGCAGGCAATTTTGCCTCCAATATCGCTGATCAATTCGCAGCCCTGTTAACAGGCGCAACCAAGACAGCGCTTAGCAATAACGGCACCACTTTGCCTCTGTCGACCTTGCAAGGCGTCAATCAAACCTTGCTGCCTTGGGCAGCCGACAGCATCACCTCATGGGATACGGATCAGGACGGCGCTTTGAGCCGGCAGGAAATCATGACGGGCGCGCTGGACATGGCCCAAAAGGTGATGTCCACCTATGACCCAAAAAGTCAGGGACAGTTTACAAAAACCGATGTGCAGGCAGCCCTTGATCAAGCAGCCAACACCACACAAACCGCTGATGCGGTCATGAAGCAATGGGACGCCAATCAAGACGGCACAGTGACCTTTGCCGATGTGATGGCGACTACACTGTCTTACCTAAATGGCCTCACCCCCACCCAAATCGCGGCACAGGCCCCAAGCACCACAATCACAGCGCAATCGACGCTGACCACGGCCCAAACATGGGCCAGCAATGTCCTCGCTTTGTTTGACACAGACAAAAAGAATTATGTGACCCTCACCGACATTGCCAATGTCTATGCCAAACAGCCCTCGCTGGGTGATGTTACCCAAGCAGCCGATACCTTGAATAAATGGGATATCAACGGGGATGGATCGGTCACGCAGAGCGAACTGGCCGCCTTCAATGCCGGCGATCAATTGAAAAACCAAATCATGGCTTTCCTTGATCCGCAAAAGTCCGGCAGCTTTGTGATTGCATCCCTCACCACCCAACACTTATCGGCCCTGCCCTATTCGAGCGATCAGCTGACAGGTTGGGATAGCAACAAGGATGGCGCGCTTTCTTCCGATGAATTGTCAGCCGGACTTATGCAAGACGCCGCAGGTATTCTCAGCCAATATGACACGGATAAAAAAGGCTACTTCACCCAAGCCGATATTCAAACCGTGCTGGATGCCAATCCCACAGCCAATCAGGGGCTGACCGCACAAAGCGTGATGGCCTATTGGGATATCAATGCGGACGGGCAGGTCGGCATGGCCGAAATTCTTGCAGGCATGAGCGGCTATATCAGCGACAATCAAAACAAAACGCCGGTCACGGCCAGCACCGTCTATCAAGATGCGCAAAGCTCTGCGCAATCCACGATCAGTCAATTTGATACCGCGGGCAAAGGCTTTATTACGGCGGCCGATGTCGCGGCGGCCTATACCGCCAATGCAAGCCTTGGTGATCCCACCCAAGCCAACAGCACGATTGCAGCATGGGACATGAACAATGACCAGCAGGTGACGAGCGATGAAGTGCTTTCGGGCATCGAATTGAGCGGCTGGGCCAATAGCGTGCTCTCGCAACTGGACCCCACCAATTTGGGCTATATCGACGTGGCGGCGTTGAGCCAGTTGAAAATTTCCATGCCTGCCATTCCGAACGCCAATCAGGTGATTGCGGCATGGGATGGCAATGGGGACGGCAAGGTTGATCAAACGGAATTGGTCACCGGTCTGAAACAACAAGCGCATCAGTTGATCGGCACTTTTGATCCGACCCAAAAGGGATATTTTACCCTCAATGACGTGCAGGCTAAACTCAGCCAATCCACCGCAAGCGACACCCAACTGCAAGCCGGCAATATCATGGTGCAATGGGATCTTGATCAGGATGGACGCGTCACACTCGGGGAAGCCATTGCAGGCCTTGCCGCAGGTCAGGCCCCGCCCTCGGCCTCTTTGTCCAGCAGCCCAGTAAGCGCGTGATCAGACGGGTTCTTGATAGGCCAAAAGATCCAGCAAAGACGTCACTTTTGACTTCCAGAGATAATAGTCCCGGTTCCAGATCCTGAGGAAATGGGCATAATCGGTCATGCGTTCGATATTGCTCTCGACGCCGAAATTCCGCATCAAATTAAAATGGTTCGCCGCAATGGCCTGTTCCGCGGCCTGATAGGCTTGGCGCATATCCCAAAACAATTTGACCTCATGCGCCAGACGCGAGACCTCGCCCGCGATGGTCGCATTCAGATGCCCAAGATACATAGGTTGGGGGTCGAGGGTGTAAATGGCCTTGATAGCGCGCGGCGAGGCAATCTTGAGCGCCGAAAGCTTGGTTTTTTCATCCCAATAATGTTTGAAGCGCACCAGAGTCAAAAACGGATTGTGCGGATCAAGAACCACTTCGCGGGCGCGCAAACTGGTGGCAAAGTGCTCCTCGATGGGCTCGATAAAGTCATAGGCATAAACGGCCACAAAGGCTGTCCGCTTCTGGTCGATTTTGACCTGAAAGTCATTGCTGAGCGTGCTGAGGCTTTTCTCATAAAGATCCATTCCCTTGAACGCGATCAGCGGTTCTTCCATCATATCCGGCAGCTCCAAAAAGCACTTATCGGGCAGCAATTCGGCAATTTTAACCTACAATTCAGAAAAACCGCGGTTTGAAGGCTAAAATCACCCGATCAGGGCCGATGATATACACAGCGGCCTGAAAAAGTGTTAATGAGCCCCTCTATGTTCATTTTTGTTGTTTTTTGAGGTTGTCATGGATCTGGTCACGCTTGCCCGCAATAATCCCGAGGCTTTTGAGAAAAAAACAATCGACCAGATTGTGGCCATTACCGACGACGGGAAACTGCATGACGGCAGCGAATGCGCGCGGCAGGTCAGGGAATTTCTGAAATTCCAGACCGCCGACCGGATTGTTTCCTTTGCCAATTACTGCCTCAAGCACAGCTCAGATCTCAACAATGCTGCCTTGCAGGATATTGTGAATGAGATTGGCCGGCGGCTGGAATTTGAGATTGCCTATGGCCAATATTTCGGATCCCGCCAGCCCGACGGCTATGACGGCTTGTGGTCATCGGGCCCCGCGCAACTGGTCGTGGTGTGCAAAATTTCCGATGATTACAAAATCGACATCGACCGATTGATGCATAATTTTGAAGACGGCGCGCAATCAAGCCAGACAGGCATGAAATTCTCGGGCCTGATCGTGGTGGGACAGCAAGAGTCATGGGATCTGGAACGCCAGATCCGCGGCGGGCGCTTTGCAGCCAGCGTGCGAATTGTCAGCATTTCGGCATTGCTCAAATTGCTCAAGATCCACGACAAGCAGCCAAAACGCGCGGCTAAAATCAACAGCCTTCTGCAGCCCCATGACTTTACCCGCCTTGATCATATCGTGGGCGACTATTGTGAATTGTTTGAAGAGGCCGGTCACGCAACAGCCCCCGCCGCTGCGCCAGCCCCTGCGGGCGAACCGGCCAAGCGTGGACGCTAAACCCCAAACAAAACCTTGAAAAAGTCACAAGAAGCCATCAATGATGCGCCATCATGTTGGTATGAGCTTGAGGATTGATGTCATGCGTATCCAGAAATCAGTGCAATCGTTCTTCGTGGTTGCGGGTCTGATGGTTGCAGGTCTTTGCATGGTGGCCTCGCCCGCCCTTGCGAATGATCCGCCCCCGCCCCCCAAAAAGGGTGGTAAAGAGACCGCTGCCCCCGCCCCTCAGCCGGGGCTGACCGGTGCGAAATTGTTGCGGTGTGATCCCGGCTTTTATCCCAATGGCAATAATTGCAAGCCTGCCCGTCCCGGCACCTATGTGGCGGGTGGCGCGACGTTTCCAAGCCTGTGCCCAGCGGGCACAACGTCTGAGGCCAAAGCGCGGACGGTCGGCGAATGTTTTCCGGTCGGCGGCGCTCCGGCCAAGCCTGAACCCGAAAAACCCAAATCAGGTCACTGAGCCCAACAAGCAAAGCCTGCCCCGAGGGGCAGGCTTTTTTGTGAGCACAATCAGCCCAAAGACCAAATTGTGTCAGGCCGCTTTGGCATCCGCGTCCACCACATCCTGATGGATGGTTTTCGAGTGGGAGGTGGTTTGAATGGGAATCTGGCGCGGCTTTTTGGCCTCCGGAATTTCACGCTTTAGGTGCACGTGTAACAAACCGTTTTCCAAAGACGCACCGCTTACCTGCACATGATCATCGATCTGGAAGCGCCGGACAAAGGCGCGGGCGGCGATGCCCCGATGCAAAAATTCATGCTGAGGCGCCTCGGCTGTTTTCTTTTCCGCGGCGATTTCAAGGCTGTTGCCTTTAAGCTCGATCCTGAGATCCGCGTCAGAAAAACCGGCCACGGCAATGGTGATCCGGTAATCGGTTTCATCCAAGCGTTCGATATTATAAGGGGGGTAGGTCTCCACTTCCGTCAATCCCGGCTGATCAAGCAAAGAAAACAGGCGATCAAAACCGATGGTGTTGCGGTAGAGCGGGGTCAAATCAAAATGGCGCATGGCATATCCTCCGTTGAGCGACATGATGGGTGTCCGCCCCAAAGGGGCCGGACGGTTGGTGTGCAGCCTCACCGGCCTGCACAATCAAGAGTTAGGAAGAGGGATTTGCGCTTTCAAGAGAGCGGATCACAAAAAATTTTGTGCCCGCCCTGTTCAGGAATGGGACCATCCCACAGCCCTTGGCCTGTTTGCGCCAGATCAAAGCAGCGCAGCTTTGGACTGGCTAGTCTGCCTTTATGCATGATGATTGGCTCACATTACTGGATGCGCGGGTGCCCCGCTACACCAGCTACCCGACCGCCCCGCATTTTCACGGTGGCATAGGTGCTGCGCGGTTAAGCGACTGGCTCTCTCAGGCCGAACTCGATCGCCCCATTTCGCTCTATATCCACGTCCCATTCTGCCATCATTTATGCTGGTATTGCGGTTGCAACACCTCTGTGACCAAAAGCGATGAGCCCATCACCCGCTATGTCGCAGCGCTCTTGGCTGACATGGAACGAACCTGCGCTTTGCTCCCGAAACGTCCGCGCATCGGCCATTTGCATTTTGGTGGTGGATCCCCCAACCGCCTGACCTCCGCACAATTCGAACAGATCATGCAAAAGGTTCATGCCCATTTTGATATCGAGTCTGATGCTGAATTGGCGATTGAAATTGATCCGCGTTTTGTGGACGATGAACAAATCCGGACCTATGCCCGAGCCGGCATCAATCGGGCCAGTATCGGCGTTCAGGATTTTGATGCCAAAGTCCAAATGGCCATTCATCGGATCCAGCCCTTTGCGCAGGTTAGGGATGTGGTTGATCGGCTCAGAGCCGCAGGCATTGCAGCGCTTAATTTTGATTTGATTTATGGACTGCCCCAGCAAAGCGAAGCCTCCATTCTCAATACGGTCAAGAAAACCCTGTCGCTTGGGCCCAACCGGATCTCCTTGTTTGGCTATGCCCATGTGCCATGGATGAAAAAGCAACAAAAAGCGCTGGAGCGTTTTCCCTTGCCCGACCAGAGGCAGCGTGCACGCTTGGCCTCTCTGGCACGCAGCCGCCTTGAAGATGTGTATGAGCCGATTGGCATCGATCATTTTGCCCTTAAAGGGGACAGTCTTGATCAAGCCATGCGGGCCATGACGCTGCGGCGCAATTTTCAAGGCTATACGACGGATCAGGCCGATACATTGCTGGCCTTCGGACCAAGCTCGATCTCCAAATTGCCGCAAGGATTTGTGCAGGCGCAAAGCGACACGGCCCTCTGGATGCAGGAGGTACAGTCAGGCCGGTTGACGACGATGCGCGGCCTTGCTTTGTCCGATGACGATAAAATGCGCGGCCAGATTATCGAGCAACTGATGTGCGCCCTGAGCGTGGATCTTGAGGCCATCGCCCGTCAGCATAACATTCATCCCGCCCAATTCCTGCCTGCCCTTGAAGTGGCAGAGCCTTTTCTCAGCCATGGCATGGCCTCCCTGTCAGGCTTCACGCTTCGGATCAATCCGGACTGGCGGGTAGCGGCCCGCTCGATTGCCGCCTTGTTCGACGCCTATCTGGAAGGCGGCGCACAGCGTCATTCGGCTGCCGTTTGAGGCTTGCAGGCGAAAAAAGGAACAAATCATCCCGAAATTTGGTCTATTTGGCAAAATGAGGTGCATTTTTTTGTTTTTTATTAAGACATGACCCTGAAACTCACCCCAACCAATTTTTTGTGAATTGCGAATAAAAATCGGGTTCAAACCGCATCATGGCGTAAAGCTTGCGAGGCTGTCCCCGTTTTATGTCCGTGCGAACCACAGAAGTGGGGTTGATCGATGTCCGTGAAGTCAGATCTTGAACAGAGCCCGATCAGCAGTCACGCTGATCCTATTCTGTGGAATTGGCGGATTTTAGCCGAGACAGGCAACACCACTGCCCAGCTCAAATTGGCGTTGATTTACGACCACGGCGAAAATTCGGTGCGCGATTCAGCCAAAGCCCTGCACTGGTACAGGCGGGCCGCGGATCACGGCAATACCGATGCGCAATGTATTCTCGGCTTGATGTATTATAAAGGTCGGCATGTCGATGTCGATTATGTCGAGGCCGCGCATTATTTCTTGCTGGCGGCGGATCAGGGCAATGCCGACGCCCAATTATTCATCGCCATTATGTTTGAAAGCGGACAAGGCCTTCCCAAAGACCACAAAATCGCCATCGCGCTTTACAAAAAATCTGCCCTGCAAGGCAATGCTTTGGCGCAATTCAGCCTTGGTCTTTTATATGAAGAGGCCACGACTCAAGACCCTGACCGGCCACGTGCGGCCGCCTGCTATCGCATTGCTCTGGCCAATGGTAACACCACCGCCCAAAATTATCACCGCGCTTTACTGGATCGCTTGAGCCCTGAGGAAATGGCCCTTTACGATCAATACCGCACGATCCATGACATCGTGGGCGATATGCGCAAATCCGACTTTGTGGCCGACCACACCATCCTTGGTCCCTTGATGCGCAAGCGCGCCAAAATGCAACATTATCTGATCTAGATGAGCAGCCCCTTGCGTGCTCTTTGCAACAAATGGATCAGGTCTTGTGATGCATTGCATCAAACTTGTTGTGCACCCCGCCAGAATCAGAAAGTCTCTCTTCCAGCGCTGCTCACCAGAAGGAGGCTTACTCCATGGATCATGATGTGAAGCTTGAATTCATTATTCCGAATGGGCATTCCGACCATGAGGTGCGGGCGGATAAATTGATCGAAACGCTGGTTGATCAGGTCTTGCCCAAAATGGCAGAGTCGCTGTCGCTAAACGAGGATGAGGTCTTTGCCAGACTTCTCATTGAGCTCGGCCATATCATCGGCATTACCCACGCCCCCGACAGTGCTTTATCGATGATCGGCTTGATGACCGACGCCGTCTTGCAGGGACAACAAGCCGCTCAGGAGACAGGCTCTCCGGACAGCGAAACACCATCGCCCCCCCATGACGACACCGAGCGCCTCCCCGATTGGGCCGCGCAATGCTCGCCCGTCCGGCATTAACTCGCCAACACTTGGCAAAACCAGAAAACGGCTGGCGCGCAATGCCCCCTCATGAAGTGTCTTCACATCGCCGCTTGCCTCTTTGTGTTTGTTTGTTGGCAGGCCTTTTCATGTCTATGTCGCTCACGGGTTGCACCAGCACATCGCCCCCTCAACCTGTCACGTCCAATCCGTCGGTGGGCAATACGGCCGATGGACCATCGGCCTCGGTTTTACGCATGGGCTATCGCTGGGCCAAAGCGGGGGTCGGTGATCAATTCGTGATCCCACCTGAGCGGTTTATGATCCTTGGCGTGGATAGCGTGGCATTGGGGCCTGATGGGCGCATGCTTAATTTATCTGCGGGCAGCCATAGCTTTGAAGTGGCGGCGACAGGCGGGCCTTTTCGGGGGACCGGCGAAATCAAAGCACGCCTGCAATCAGGGGCCGATTATCAACTGACCGGCTTTTTGGACAGCCGCGGAAAACCGGCCTTTATCCTCTGGTTGGAAGACACGCTCACCCACCAACCAGCCTCCTCGCGCCAAAGACTGGACCTGTCTCGCCGCGAGCCTTGATTTGAATGCATCGGCTCAGACAGTGTTCTTTTTTATGAATAGAATAAATAATCTAAATATAATGTCATATTTAACATAATTATCCTAAAAACAATCATTGCAATTTTATAGTTTAAATTATTTTCAATTAAATATAAAACTAAAATACTAAAATTCAATATATGACTATTAAAGAAAT
>CAIJVU010000077.1 GCA_903824185.1 uncultured Hyphomicrobiales bacterium | reverse complement strand
TGGACAATATGGTGTGCTTACCATTCTTGTCATTCGTACTCCTGATTTTTCCCAAGCACAGAACGTTTCTGTTGCGCTGATAATTTTTGTTTCAACCAAAATCCAGCCGATCGAACATTGTGCATGAGCAGAAGCTGTAAAGAGTAGAAGTGTCAGTGCGAGTATTAAACTTTTCATGTTGACCTCCATTTAGTTGCCGTTTGCATAACTACCACTGCGTCTTGCATCTCTTGCTCGCGCACCACACGCATGACCGGCGCTATCGGTTTGCCAAGAATGTTCGCAATTCCCTGCAATGGATTGTACTGGTGAGAAGATCATCCCCGTAAACATTAAACTCAACGCTAGAACAAACATACGCATAACATATTCTCCCCTAAGGGCGTTTTGGCTGATTTAACATTGGGCCAACGCCAAAGCCCAAAACTGGATTACCTCTATTGATATTTATGTGCATCAAACGACTAGGCGGTTGGGGTTCCTGCGCGAGCTGTTTAAGCATTCGTTCGAGTCTTGTCTGACTTATTTGACTTATCCGCTCTCCATTTATGATTTGATAGAGCGTATCTCTATGTAGCCCTGCTCGTTCAGCCAATTCAGACAAAGAAGGTAAATTATCACCCATCTGAATACGCTTTTGATGGGTTCTTAGTATTTGCTGAATTTCAGCCTGACAAAATCCCATGACTATAATTTCTTGTAATCAACGAGTGTTTTGCCTGTCATGTTATCTTTTGAAGTGGTAACCACTTCAGTTCTGAATGTAGCCATAGAGCTGCTAGCCAGCGCACCGATTATACCCATACCGCCGAGAGCTGTAGCTCCTGCAGGTCTGTCATCATAAAACTCAAGTTGTAAAAATTTAGAGATACCACTGCTTACATTAACTGAAATGGACTTTGCATTCAAAGCATTGCCATCATAACCTTTCCAAATCCACTTGATTTGATGGGTGCCTGAACGAAGATCCAAAGCAATAATTTCATTTGGCCCAACCTCAGCAACATTTTGCCCGTCTACGACTATTTGGGCCTTTCTTATAAAGTTGCGAGTTTGCTCTCCAATTAAACCGTTCCAATGCTCTAGTCCTGGAGCTATATAAACACGACCGCTTGATGAACTTGCCCTGAACGCCTCTAACTCACCGCTGATGCTTCCGGTTAGTGCTGGTCTGGTATTGCAACCAGCTATTAAAAGTGTACCTGCAATAATAACTATTAAATGTTTCATAGTGTGGCCCCCTTTTGCATTATTTTTTGTAGCTTATAAACCGTGGCATAACAAGCCACAGATTATAGTCCGTAGACTGGCCCGCACAAATCTCTACCTAGAAGGTATGAAAGACAGGTTCAAAATCGTTTCTATTAAGCTGGCTGCGACAATCAGGCGCCGCAGGGAAGAATTAGGCTATTCTCAAGAAAAATTTGCTCTTCAGGTGGGTGTTGATAGAACCTACATGAGCAAAATAGAGCGCAACCTCGGCAACCCAAGTTTAGAAAAGCTCGTTCTTATAGCGACGGCTTTAAACGTTACCCTCAAAGAATTGTTCGAGGAAGTTTAATTTCATTTTTGGCTTGAAAATTTTTTCTGGGACGAACGGCTTGTGGGCAGCACGTAAACCCTACCCCCTTGGGCCATGGCTAGCCAATAAATTTGTCAAAGATGGGGGTAGATATGGGGGTAAATCACAAACATAAATATATAAAAATTAATAAAATCAAATACTTAAAACTATTAAATGGCGGAGAGGGGGAGATTCGAACTCCCGATAGGGTTGCCCCTATGCCGCATTTCGAGTGCGGTGCATTCGACCACTCTGCCACCTCTCCGTAGCGCAATCATGTGATCGGAAGCGCGGATAGCATGGGGGGCGATGTTGCACAAGGGGATATCAGCCCTATCCAGTCCCCGCAGGACAGCAAAGGCTTGTTTTTGAGCCAGAAAATGACGGATGATGCAAAAAAACAGACCGAACTTTCGCGCAGCAGAGGCCGGATAGGGCTCTGAATAGAAGAAAAACCGCTTTTTTCTCGGGTTTTGCTTGACGTTATCAGGCTTCTGGCTTAGGAAAACGCCTCTTACGGCACTTGGATAGAGCCGTATTTCGCCATTTTCGCGAAAAAACATGGATAAAGAGGGTTTGTTTGCCCTTTTTTCGGGTTTGTTCATGAAAATAGAGGTTCGCTGACAAAAAGCCATCCCGCCTGTTTTGCAGGTGAGAGATTGGGAAGAACACGGAGATAATGATGTTCGCAGTCATCAAAACCGGCGGCAAGCAATATAAGGTTGCCACGGACGATGTGATTACCGTCGAAAAACTGGCCGGTGAGGCCGGTGAGGCGGTTGTATTTGATACGGTGCTGATGCTGGTTGACGACAAGGGCACGCAGATTGGTGCGCCGTCGATCGCTGGTGCGGTCGTGACCGGAGAAGTGGTCGAGCAGACCCGTTCCGCCAAGACGATCTCGTTCCACAAGCGCCGCCGCAAGAATTCCAAGCGCAAGCGGGGCCATCGTCAGGAATTGACGGTTGTGCGTATTGTCGCTTTGGGCGCTGCATCGGGCGAAGCCAAGCCGAAAAAGGCCGCCAAGCCGAAAGCTGCCCCGCAAGCCGAAGATACCGCCGCCTGAATGAAGGGCTAAGTGTCGATCAAGGGTGCCGCGGAAGAGGTTTTTGCGCAGCATCCATCGGTTCAGATCATTTGAAGGGTTTTTTAAAACCCGCTAGGAAAGATGGAGCAAGATCATGGCTCATAAAAAAGCAGGCGGTTCATCCCGTAACGGGCGCGACTCAGAAGGTCGGCGCCTTGGCGTGAAAAAGTTCGGTGGCGAAACCGTCATTCCGGGCAATATCATCATTCGTCAGCGCGGCACCAAAGTGCATCCGGGCGTCAATGTCGGCATGGGCAAAGACCATACGCTGTTTGCAACAGTGGCTGGCACGGTTGAATTCCGTAAAAAAGCCAATGACCGCATGTATGTCTCCGTGCAAGCGGTGAAAGCGGCGGAATAAGGCGGATCGGGTTTTTCCTCGTCC
Source organism: uncultured Hyphomicrobiales bacterium (assembly GCA_903824185.1). Classification (GTDB taxonomy): domain Bacteria; phylum Pseudomonadota; class Alphaproteobacteria; order Rhizobiales; family Beijerinckiaceae; genus CAIYZJ01. The sequence continues at coordinate 12,186 of CAIJVU010000077.1, read as the reverse complement.
GCCGGTCTCACAACCCCGGCGGAGAAGGATAACAGTCCGGATCCGGTTTCTTCTCAAGAAACGAAACGGGAGAGTGGGACCACCCCCTCTCCCTTTGTCGTTTTTGCGTCATCAAAGAGCGTTAAGGCTCCGGACGCGTGAGGAGGCCCGTTATGTTTCCAGACATTACCCGCGACGATGTCTTCAGAATAGAAACCCCGAGACTGTGGCTGCGTTGGCCTGAGCGGCGGGATTGTGCCGCCATCCGCGCCTATGCCTCTTGTTTCGCGGTGGCTGATATGACCTCGTCGGTCCCCCATCCTTATCCGGAGGGCGAGGCCGAACGGTTTGTGGCGCAGGTCCGCGCCAGCAACAGCGTCGGCAAAACCCTCGAATTGGTGATCGAACATAAATCCTCGCGCCATGTGATCGGCACGGTTCTGGTGCGCTTCGGACAAGATCAGCGACCTTACATCGGTTACGCGCTGCATCCTGATTTTTGGGGGCAGGGCTATGCGAGCGAGGCCGCCAAGGCTTTGGTCGATGCCGTGTTTTTGCTCACAGAAACAGATGCCATGACGGCAACCGCACGCTCTGACAATGCCGCCTCCCACCATGTCCTGACCAAACTGGGCTTTGTGGCTCAGGCGGAGCGCGCGCCATTTGTTCCTGTCCGCAACGCCGTTCATGTGCTGACGGATTATCTTCTGCGGCGGGCGGATTATCACGCGGCCTATGGGGGTGCGATGCATCCTTTGACATGGGAACTCCCCACGAACGGGCTTGAATGGGCGGGAGCCGCCTGAAGACCGGCCATTGCTTGGCGCTTTTGATCGGTTTAACCATGCTGAACGCGAAGCAAACTCTGCTTCGCGTCTTTTCCCTTTTTTTGCTATAAGACTGAGAGAGTAGCCCCAAGAGCTGCAGCAAATCATTGCTGTCAGCGCCGGCCTGCTTTACTGGAGCCGTTATGAAATTTCTTGATGAAGCCAAAATCTATATCCGCTCCGGAAATGGCGGCGCAGGCTGCGTGTCGTTTCGCCGTGAAAAATTTATCGAATTCGGCGGACCCGATGGCGGCGACGGCGGACGCGGCGGCGATGTCTGGGTGGAATGTGTCGAAGGGTTGAATACGCTGATCGATTATCGTTATCAGCAACATTTCAAAGCCAAAGCGGGTGTGCATGGCATGGGCCGCAACCGCACGGGCGCCAATGGTGCCGATGTGATCTTGAAAGTCCCGTGCGGCACGCAGGTGCTTGACGAGGACGGGGAAAGCCTGCTCGCCGATATGACCGAGGTCGGACAGCGGTTTCGTTTGGCCAAAGGCGGCAATGGCGGTTTTGGCAATGCCTATTTTACCACCTCGACCAATCGCGCCCCCCGTCATGCCAATCCGGGTCAGGAGGGGCAGGAGCGCTGGTTGTGGCTGCGTTTGAAACTGATTGCCGATGCGGGGCTGATCGGTTTGCCCAATGCCGGAAAATCAACATTTTTGGCAACCGTTTCAGCCGCCAAACCGAAAATTGCCGATTATCCGTTTACGACATTGCATCCGGGTCTCGGCGTTGTGCGGATCGATGCGCGTGAATTCGTGCTAGCCGATATTCCCGGTCTGATCGAAGGCGCGCATGAAGGGCATGGGTTGGGGGATCGTTTTCTCGGCCATGTCGAACGCTGCCGCGTTTTGATCCATCTGGTCGAGGCCACGGGAGAGCATGCAGGCAAGGCCTATAAAACGGTCAGGCATGAATTGGAGGCCTATGGCCACGCGATCGAGGACAAAAACGAGATCGTGGTATTGTCGAAATGCGATGCGGTGGATGCGGAAACCTTGAAAACACAAACGGCCCGATTAAAGCGCGCATCGGGCATGACACCGCTTAAATTATCGGCTGCGGCGGGACAGGGTGTCGAGGCTTTGCTGCGCGAGGTCATGCATGTGATCGAGACGGAGAGGGATGCTGAACAGGCATTGGAAAATCCGGTGGTTGCGGAGGCATGGCATCCATGACAACGGCTGCGGTGCGCAAGACCGAACCGTCTTTGCTGGCCCCCTATCAACGGGTGGTTGTGAAGGTGGGATCCTCGCTGCTGGTCGACGGCAGCAAGGGCGAATTGCGCGCGGCATGGCTTGAGGCTTTGGCGCAGGATCTCGCGACACTGACCCGCGCCGGAAAAGAAATCATCGTCGTGTCATCAGGGGCGATTGCCATGGGGCGGACGGTTTTGGGCTTGCCCAAAGGCACGCTGAAACTCGAAGAGAGTCAGGCAGCGGCAGCCGTTGGCCAGATTGCTCTGGCGCGTGCCTGGGCCGATGCTTTGGGTCGGCATGACATCACCACCGGACAAATTCTGGTGACCTTGGGCGATACGGAAGAACGGCAACGCTATCTCAATGCCCGCGCGACGATTGCGCGGCTTTTGGAATGGAAAGCGGTGCCGGTCGTCAATGAAAACGACACGGTTGCCACCACCGAAATCCGCTATGGTGACAATGATCGTCTGGCGGCCCGTGTGGCCACGATGGCGGCGGCTGATTTATTGGTTTTGCTGTCGGATGTGGACGGGCTTTATTCGGCGCCGCCCCATCTTGATCCCGCCGCGGAATTTATTGCCGACGTGCCGCGTATCACCGCCGAAATCGAACAGATGGCAGGGGGGGCCGCCTCCGAATTGTCGCGCGGCGGGATGCAGACCAAAATCGAAGCGGCCAAAATTGCCACGGCGGGCGGAACCGTCATGGTGATTGCCGACGGGCGGGTGATGAATCCGTTGCAATCCATTGCCGATGGCAAACGCTGCACCTGGTTTCGGACGGGATCCAATCCCGTCTCCGCCCGCAAGAGCTGGATTGCCGGTGCCTTGGAGCCCAAAGGCGTGTTGCATGTCGATGCAGGCGCGGTGCGTGCCATGCAATCGGGCAAGAGCTTGCTGCCCGCCGGTGTCACACGGGTTGAAGGCGGGTTTGAACGGGGTGACGCGGTGGTGTTGCGCGGTCCCGATGGCGGCGAGGTCGGACGCGGACTTGTCGGCTATGATGCAACAGAGGCGGTGGCCATGATCGGTCTGTCCTCGAAAGATATTCCGGCTGTGATCGGTTATGCCGGTCGTGCCGAAATTGTGCATCGGGATGATATGGCCTTGGCAAGCGGGTGAAGAAAACATGGATCAGCACGCCACAGATTTAACGGATGTCATGCAAGCGGTTGGCCGCAAGGCCCGACAGGCTGCCGCACGTCTGGCTTTATCCTCGAATGACCAGCGCAATCAGGCTTTGCATGCCGCAGGTCAAGCTCTGCGCGCAGCAGGCGATGTGATTTTGGCGGCCAATGCGGATGATTATGCGCGGGCCGAAGCCAAGGGCATTTCGGCGGCTTTTCTGGACCGGTTACGGCTTGATCCGGCGCGGCTCGAAGCCATGGCGCAGGCGGTTGAAGCGGTGGCTGCTTTGCCTGATCCTTTGGGGCGGGTGCTGGCCAGTTGGACCCAACCCAATGGGTTGTTTTTCGAACGGGTGGCCACCCCTTTGGGTGTGATCGGGATTATTTTCGAAAGCCGTCCGAATGTCACAGCCGATGCAGGGGCGTTGTGCCTGAAAAGCGGCAATGCTGCGCTTTTGCGCAGCGGTTCTGAGAGCTATCTCACCGCGCAAGCGATTGCCGAGGCCATGCGGGCCGGTGTGGAAAAAGCCGGACTGCCCGCAGATTGCATTCAGCTGATCCCGACCAAGGATCGTGCTGCGGTCGGGTTGATGCTGACCGGTCTTGATGGCCAGATTGATGTCATTGTGCCGCGCGGCGGACGCTCGCTGGTCGAGCGTGTGCAGACAGAGGCACGGGTGCCGGTGTTTGCGCATCTTGAAGGGCTTTGCCATGTCTATGTGGACAAGGCGGCTGATCTTGAAATGGCACGGTCGATTGTCCTCAATGCCAAATTGCGCCGCACCGGTATTTGCGGCTCTGCGGAAACTCTTTTGATCGATCGTGCTTGTCTTGACTCTCATGCAAGACCGCTCGTCCATGATTTGCTGGATGCGGGATGTGAGTTGCGCGGGGATGAGGCGGTCTGTGCGCTGGACCAGCGGATCAAGCGGGCCGTTGAGCGCGATTACTTCACCGAATATCTCGACAAGATCATGTCGGTTGCGGTGGTTGACGGGATCGAGGGGGCATTGGCTCATATCGCCCATTATGGCTCCCACCACACCGATGCCATTGTGACCGCCGATCAAGACACTGCCGACCGCTTTTTGCGCGAGGTCGATTCGGCGATTGTCCTGCATAATGCCTCCACGCAATTTGCCGATGGCGGTGAATTTGGTTTCGGCTCCGAGATCGGGATTGCCACAGGCCGGATGCATGCCCGCGGACCTGTCGGGGTGGAGCAATTGACCTCGTTCAAATATCGGGTGCATGGCACTGGTCAGATCAGGCCGGTCTGAGAATGGCAGGGGTCAGTCTTTCCCCGCGCTTTGTGCGTTTTTTGCCGCCGCATGGCCGTGGCCAGCGGATCGGCCTGTTGGGGGGCTCCTTCAATCCGGCCCATCCGGCCCATCGCCTGATCAGTCTGATCGCTTTGCGGCGCTTGAATCTCGATGCCGTCTGGTGGCTCGTCACACCCGGCAATCCGCTTAAATCCGTGAAAGGCCTGCCCGCTGTTGCCCAGCGCATGCAACAGGCTCATCGCTTGGCCAACCATCCGAAAATTCATGTCACGGCTTTGGAAAGCGTTTTGCGCACGCGTTATACCATCGACACCGTGCAGCATTTGCGGCCACGCTGTCCGGGGGTAAACTTTGTCTGGATCATGGGCAGCGATAATTTTTTGCAATTCCATCACTGGAAGCAATGGCCTGAGATTGCCGCTTCTGTGCCGATGGCGGTGATTGATCGTCCGGGCACAACGCTGAAAAGCCTGCATGGCCGTGCCGCGCACCGCTTTGCGAGCCAGCGTTTGCCGGAACAGCGCGCCTCTGGACTGCTGAAGCGCAAGGCACCGGCCTGGGTCTTTTTGCATGACCGGCGTTCGGCTCTGTCCTCGACGCTTTTGCGCTTACAAGGCCTGTGATTTCATTGAAATTTAACAAAGAATGCGGCATAGTCGCTTTCAACGAGTATGACTGGACCAGAGGATTTTCACCTGACAACCACCCCGCCCCCCAAGAAGCCGCGTGCCGCCCGTTCGGCCACCCCTTCCACCGCAAAGCCAAAGGCTGAAAAGCCTGCTCTGAAAAAAACGGCGGTCAAGGCCGCTGCCAAAGCACCTGCCAAGCCCTCCGTGAAGCGGGTGAAAGCCGAACCCGCGCCCCCCGCTCCGCATGAGGCGCAGCTCGCTTTGATGCTCACCGCCTTGGAAGATGCGAAAGCCGAAGAAATCGTCACCATCGATTTGCGCGGAAGGACATCGCTGGCCGATGCCATGATCATTGCCACAGGACGGTCCAACCGGCATGTCAGCTCGGTGGTTCACCGCACGGTTGAAATGCTGAAAGAGGCGGGTTTTACCGGTCTGCGCAGCGAAGGCGAGCCGCAATGCGATTGGGTCTTGCTCGATGCGGGCGATATTATTTTGCATGTGTTCCGTCCCGAAGTGCGGGCTTTTTACAATCTTGAAAAAATGTGGGGCAGCGACCGGCCCGCCGAAGAGCTTCAGGGCTGAGCGGAGATGCGGTTGATCCTGTTGGCGGTCGGTCGATTGAAAGACGGGCCGGAGCGGCTTTTGCTCAACAGGTATCATGAACGCGCCACCAGTCTGGCGCGCGGCTTGGGCTTTTCCGGCCCCGATCTTCTGGATATTCCCGAAAGTCGGGCCAGCCAACCTGCATTGCGGATGGCGGAGGAGGCGCGGGTTATTCTGGAAAAACTGGGCGACAGCCGGTTTGTGGTGCTCGATGAGCGGGGCGTGACGCAAGACAGCCCGGCTTTTGCAGCAGGTCTTGAAAAAGACCGGGACGCGGGTCAAAAATCATGGGCGCTGGTGATTGGCGGGGCAGACGGGCTTGATCCTTTATTGCGCAGCAAAGCCCTACGGGTGCTGTCTTTCGGCGCGATGACCTTGCCCCATCAATTGGTGCGTATTCTGGCCGCTGAACAGCTTTACCGCGCCATGACGATTTTATCCGGCCATCCCTATCATCGGGTATGAGGTCCGGTTTTCGCCAAAATGAACGGATTATGCTAAGGGCTTAGGCGCAGGTCGCAACGGCACACAGGACGGATTGAGGGATTTTTGCGCATATTCGGTCTGATCATCCGCATCGTCATGGTTTCGGCCGGCTTGGCCGCAAGCCCTGTCTTGGCGCAAACACAGCCTGATTTCCGCAAGCTGGAGCTCGAAGCCATCGAGAACAGTTTGAAAGAAACCGAGGCCAACCGGTCGCGCCTCAAATCCGAAATCGATGCCATTGCCATGGACCGCGCGCGTCTCAATGCACGGCTCAATGATGTTGCCAAACGGGTGCAGCAGCAAGAGGCAAAGGTCAGCGAGGTCGAGCAGCGCTTGAAGCTGTTGGGCGAAACCGAGGCTGCCTTGCGCAAGTCGCTCGATGAACGCCGCGGATTGTTGTCGCAGGTATTGGCCACTTTGCAGCGGATGGGCCGGAAACCGCCGCCGGCGATTTTGGTGAAGCCCGAAGATATGCTGGAAGCGCTGCATGCGGCTTTGTTGGTCGGCTCTGTCTTGCCCGATTTGCAAAGCGAGGCGCAGACTCTGGCCTCTGATCTGGGTGAATTGGTGCGGCTGCGGGATTTGGGGCGCAAGGATCGCGAGACCTTGCAAAATGAATGGGTCGGGCTGATCCGCGACCGGCAGGAATTGTCGGGGCTGATGGAGGCGCGGCAAACCGAGGTGCGCGCCCGCGAAAAAGGATTGAGCGAGGAGCAGCGCAAAAGCGAGGATTTGCTGCGCAAGGCGCAAAATTTGCGCGATGTGATGGCGCAAATCGAAAATGACGAGGACATCAAACGGCGGCAATTGGCCCTTTCAACCGATCCGAAAGCCCGTGAATTGGGCAACCGGCTGGCCGCTGTGGCGGGCCGTGATCCCGCCCGCCTGTCGCCCGGCGTCGGATTTGCCGCCTTGCGCGGCAATTTGCCTTGGCCGGTCAGCGGTCAGGTCTTGCGGGGCTTCAACAGTCCCGACGGGCAGGGCGGCCAGATGCGCGGCATGGCAATTGGAACCCGTCCGGCGGCTGTGGTGACCGCCCCTGCCGACGGAACCGTGGCTTATGCGGGGAGTTTTCGGGGTTATGGTCAATTATTGATCATCAATGTGGGCAATGGCTATTATATCCTGCTTGCGGGAATGGATCGGATTACAGTATCAACCGGTCAGGTTGTGATTACGGGTGAGCCTGTGGCACAGATGGGGCAGGATGCGCGTGCGATTCTCGCGGTGAGCGGAGATGACGCGGCGCGCCCTGTGCTTTATGTAGAGTTTCGCAAAGATGGAATCTCCATCGATCCGGCGCCATGGTGGGCGTCACCTCTAACCGAGAAAGTCCGCGGATGATGCGCAAAATTTCTCTCGTCCTCGTCGGCATGATGCTGGGTGTTGTGGCAACGACCGTTGTTCCGCAGACACACATCGGCGGTGCCGCCATTGCCGCAGGCGGCGATGTCTATCGCCAGCTGAATTTGTTCGGCGATGTTTTTGAAAAGGTTCGGTCCGATTACGTCGAGAAACCGGATGATGGCAAGCTGATCGAGGCGGCCATCAATGGCATGCTGACCTCCCTTGATCCGCATTCCAGCTTCATGGATGCCAAAAGCTATCGGGATATGCAGGTCCAGACCCGCGGTGAATTCGGCGGTCTCGGCATCGAGGTCACGATGGAAGACGGCATCTTGAAGGTGGTGGCGCCTATTGACGACACGCCCGCCTCCCGTGCCGGTTTGCTGTCGGGTGATTTCATCGTGCAAATCGATGACGAGCAGGTGCAGGGTCTGGCGCTCAATCAGGCGGTCGATAAAATGCGCGGGCCGGTCAATACATCCGTGCGGCTGAAATTGGTGCGCAAAGGCAATAATGATCCGATCGAGGTCACCTTGGTGCGCGACACCATCCGGATCCGTGCCGTGCGCTCGCGCGTTGAAAAAGATATCGGCTATGTCCGGATCACCCAATTCAGCGAGCAGACATTTGAAAATCTGAAAAAGGCCATCGAGCAAATCCGCTCCGAAGTGCCCGACAGCCAACTCAAAGGCTATGTGATCGATCTGCGCAACAATCCCGGCGGTTTGCTGGATCAGGCGATTGCGGTGTCGGATGGATTTCTGGAGCGCGGTGAGATTGTCTCCACCCGCGGGCGCAATCCCGATGAGGGCCAGCGCTATTCCGCTCGCCCCGGTGATCTGACCAATGGCAAGCCGATTGTCATCATGATCAATGGTGGGTCGGCCTCGGCCTCTGAAATTGTCGCAGGCGCTTTGCAAGATCACAAGCGCGCCACTTTGGTGGGCACACGCTCTTTCGGAAAAGGGTCCGTGCAAACCATCATTCCTCTGGGCGGCAACGGAGCCTTGCGTCTGACAACGGCGCGCTATTACACGCCGTCGGGCCGCTCGATTCAGGCCAAAGGCATTGCGCCTGATATTCTGGTCATGCCGGATGTGCCTGCGGAATTGAAGGGGCGTGACGAGACCAAAGGCGAAGCCTCTTTGCGCGGCCATTTGAAAAATGGCGAAGAGGAAGGCGGCGGATCTTCGGCCTATGTGCCGCCGGACCCCAAAAACGACAAGCAATTGAATTATGCCCTTGAATTGCTGCGGGCCGGTCGTGCGGAAGCCGACAAGCTTCTGCAAGCCAGCAAAGCCAATTAAGGCGCATTCTCAATCAATTCAAACGGCCCCTGCGGGGGCCGTTTTTATCGCAGACTGAACAAGGATTGGTTTGATGAACGAGCTTCCCTTCCGCCCCTGCGTCGGCATCATGTTGGTGAATGCCAGCAATCATGTGTTTATTGGCCGCCGCGTCAAAGAGGCCGGTCCCGAACATGTCTCGGAAGACCATGCCTGGCAGATGCCTCAAGGCGGCATTGATGAGGGCGAAGACCCTTTTGAGGCAGCGTTGCGTGAATTGCGCGAGGAGACCAATGTCACCTCGGTGTCCTTGATTGCCGAAGCACCGGAATGGTTCTCTTACGAGCTGCCCAAAGATGTCGCCAAACAGGCATGGAAGGGACGCTATCGCGGCCAGACGCAAAAGTGGTTTGCGTTTCGCTTCGAGGGCGAGGAGAGCGAAATCAATATTCACGATCCCGCAGGTGCGCCGCATCCTGAATTTGATGAATGGCGTTGGGAGCGGCCCGATCGTTTGGCCTCACTCGTCATCCCGTTCAAGCGCGCAGTGTATGAACAGGTCGTCACGGTTTTGGTGCCGCATTTTGAGCAGGACGGAAAAAGCGCATAAACCGCCCATCCACCGCAGCCAGACCAAAGCCGATCAGCGCCATGCCGATCCATTGCATCATGGTCAGGCTTTCGCCCAGCACCACAGAGCCGAGAATGATCGCGCTGGGCGGGATCAGAAATGTAACAAGCGACACGGCCGTGGCACCGGCATTGGCGAGAATGCGGAAAAACAGAATATAGGCAAAGCCGGTGCAAAACACACCCAAGGCGGCCACCGCCTGCAAGGCCTCTTGCGGGGGCAAGGGCTGTTCCCACGGACGATCGATCACCACAGACAAAGGGATCATCATCAGCGTTGCGCTGCAGACCTGACCAAAGGCCGTTTGCAAGGGGGCGAGATTGAGCCGCTTGAAACGCCGCCCCCAGACCGAGCCGAAGCCATAGGACAAAGCCGCAGCCACACAGGACAGGATGGCAAAGGGATGGCCCTCTTTGACAGCCGGACCCAATAAGACAATGACGCCGGCCAATCCCAGCAAGACGCCCGCGATTTTGCTGCGGTTGAGTTTTTCATCCTCTGTCAGCCCATGCGCGACCAAGACCGTGAACAAGGGCGTCATGGCATTGAGGATGGAGGCAAGGCCTGCGCCGATATCCCGTTGCCCGTAAATAATCAGGCTGAAGGGAATGGTGTTGTTGATGAGACCCATGCCCAACAAAGCGAGCCAGATGGTGCGGCCTTTGGGAAACGCGGTGCGGGTGACGAGTAATATTGCGGCAAGCGTCATTGTGCCGAGCAAGACCCTGACCGCCACCAGCGTGAAGGGCGGCATATGCGCCACAGCCACCCGCCCGAATAAAAAAGAGCCGCCCCAGATCACCGACAGGCTCAGCATCATGACCCATGTCACAGCCGAAATGCCGGTTGCGGATGGGGTGTGGGGAGGGACAGCGGGCGGTGGGGTCGAGGACATGCGGGCTCCTTGCGGTGCTCAAGACATACGCCGAAACCCTCAAATGGCCACCCGAAAATGAGGGAGGGGCCAGAAATAGACGGCTTGAAGACTTGCAAAGCAACCGCTTTGAGCTGGCCCTTCACCTGAAACAGTGAGGAAAAACAAAGGTTTTAAGCCTGTTTACGGATCATCGGGCGGCATGGATCGGCTTTTTGTGCAAAACAGACACAGAAACGCTTGCGTCCCCGCATCCGAGTGGCTAGATAAAAGCGCGTTGCCCCTATGGCGGAACTGGTAGACGCGTCCGACTCAAAATGTTTTATCTAATTTAGTAAACTGCTTGTTTTTATTGCATAAAATACAATTTTATAACGCTACACAGAAACCAATTTACACTACACAGAAATATGTGTAAGCATTTACCAGCTTAACGCTGGGCGAGTGCAAGCTATGCAAAAAAACACCAGTAAATTTGATGACGAAAAGATTGCTGTACTTGATGGTAAGTTACATGTTTTCCGTCGCCCAGACACAAAGTTTTGGTGGTGTGGATATCACAATAATGGTGTGTATCTTCGCACATCAACTAAGAAAGCCAGTCTCGCTGATGCTACGGAGGCAGCAAAGGAGTGGTACTATGGCCAACAAGTCATGCAAAAGCATGGTTTTGTGCCAATAAAGACAAAAGACACCTACGCACATCACGCAAAGTTAGCATTAGAAGAATATGATAGAAAAGCTAATAATGACGAACGCAGTCTCAAATACGCCGCTGGATTAAGAAGCGTTATTGAAAACGCACTTATACCATTTTTTGGTCGCCATTCACTCAAATCAATAAATCAGCAGCTTTGGAATGAATATCTCGTAAAGAATTTACACACGAAGAATGTTAAGGCATCAACGATAAAGCATCATCTCAATGGAATAAGAATTGTATTTCGCTGCGCATTGATACGAGGTGATGTAGAGGCAATACCTACATTTTATACAGATCGTGTCTTAGCTTCACAAGCAACACCAAGAACATGGTTCAATGAGCAGGAATTTCGTAAACTTACGATTGAGATACAAGAGCACATAAGAAGATTGAAAAAGACAAGATGGTCTGGCGATGCGCTTGAATTGTATGATTACGTGATATTCATAGCAGCAACAGGATTGCGTGTGGATGAAGGCAAAAACCTTAGGTTCAAAGATATAAAAATAATAAAAGAACGCGATGAGAATGCAGTTTTGAAAGAAATACTGCATATCACAAACATAAAAGGCAAAAGAGGAACTGGTGAGTGCAAAAGTCATTTTGATGCGGTGGCAGCATTTAACAGAATAAAGAAAAGACGTGGGTTCGAGACAAGCTGGGAAACAAGTGATGAGCCAGTATTTCAAGCCCATCACAGGGATATGTTCAATAAAATCTTGAATAATTGTGGACTAAAAGTAACAAATAGCCAACCACCACTTCGTCGTGATTTGATGAGCTTAAGAAATACATACATTTGCAACAGGCTTCTTGCAGGTGCAAATGTTTATGATGTTGCAAAATCATGTCGAACCAGTGTCGATATGATTGAAAGGCATTATTCGAGATGGTTGAGCCCAGTAAAAGCAAATATCAATATGAGCAAGCAACAAACAGAAGAACAAAAAAATATTGAATTAAAGAAGGAACAGGAAACAAAAGAAAGAGAAATATCTACAAATGTAAAAGAATTTTTACAAAAGGTAGATGAAGAAATCAATAATGAATAAAAAATGGGGCTGACATAGATAAGGTTTCAGTATTCACATTTTGACCCATTCTGAGATGGTCTTCAAGAGGTTGCTGGCTGGGCGATGATTGAACCGCCATTCACACTCTTTTAGAAACAAATGGAAGTGGGTTTTCGGTATGCCGT
>CAIJVU010000076.1 GCA_903824185.1 uncultured Hyphomicrobiales bacterium | reverse complement strand
CACAAACTCGCAGCAGTTCGCGCGGTCGTGCCCGCAACAAAATGTTCAATCAATCGGTCTTGTTTATAAACGCTCAGACGGCTCTTGCGCATAGCACCCATAATAACCCCTTTTCAGAGTTATCTGGGACAGCCCCAAAGGTTATTATACCGGTGGAGTGCCGTGGGTATGGAAGCTTTCCACGGTTTTCAGCCCCCAGGCCTGCCCTTTCATGCGTTCGGCTTGGGTCCAGCGGATCGGTTTCCAGTCGGGAGCCAGCATCAGGCGGGCACCGGCATTGGCCAATTCGACCCGATTGCCGCCGGGTTCCCAGACATAGAGGAAAAAAGTCTGCTGGACGGCGTGTTTATGCGGTCCTGTCTCGATAAACACCCCGTTTTCCAGAAAAACATCGGCGGCGCGTAAAATATCTTCCCGACAATCGACCGCATAGGTCAGATGGTGAAAGCGGCCACCGGAGCCCGTTGCATCCTTGGTGAAGGCGATGTCATAGGTTTTGTTGGTGGCGGTCATCCACGCCCCGGCTTCCGTGCCGTCATCGAGCACGATCTGCTCGGTCAGGCGCATGCCAAGGCCGGCCTCGAAAAAGACGCGCGTTTGCGACACGTCATTCACCAAGAGATTGAGATGGTCGATGCGGCGGGCATTGCAGCCACGGGCCGGATAGCGCATGGCCTGATTTTTCAGCGCGGGCTTGAGTTCGGGCGGGGCTTCATACCAACGCGTTTCATAATAAAGCTCGACCGGCTGGCCGTCCGGGGTGCGGGCTCGGTAGGTTTTGCCATGGCCCAGATCGCCGTCATGCCAGCCTTCACCCCAGCCTTTGGCCTCCAAAATCTTGGCGCGGCGTTCCAGCGCCTGCGGGGAATGGGTGCGAAAGGCCACATGCCCCATGCCGGAAGTTTTCGAGGCGGTCAGCTTGAGGGTGTGGAATTCGTAATCATCCCAGCCACGCAGATAAACGCTGTCGCCCTCGCGCCCGCTTTCTGTGAGCCCCAGCACATTCACAAAAAAATGCAGGCTTTCTTCGGGCTTGGGGGTGAACATTTCGACATGCCCCAAATGGGCGAGATCATGGCAGGGTTCCTCGATCATATGTTTCTCCCTCGGAATTTTGGTCTAGTGGCAGAAGCAGCCTTGCTAAAATCATCAAGATTTTAAATAATATCGGATGATTTAATAAATCAACCCATATATTTGTGGGGTTTAATGGACTTCAGGAGGGCTTGAAAGTGACAGATGGGATCGCATGCATGTTGATGCGTGGCGGCACGTCCAAGGGCGCCTATTTCCTGAAAGAGGATTTACCCCAAGATCCGGCGCTGCGCGATCAGGTTTTGCTCTCGGTCATGGGCTCGCCCGATCCTCGTCAGGTCGATGGTGTCGGGGGCGCGCATCCTTTGACCAGCAAAGTGGCGGTGATTGCGCGCTCGGACATGGACGGCGTCGACGTCGATTATCTGTTTTGTCAGGTCAATGTTGACAAGCCCTTGGTGGATACCACGCCCAATTGCGGAAATATTCTGGCAGGCGTCGGCCCTTTCGCCATTGAACGCGGCTTGGTCAAGGCCCAAGACCCCGTCACCAAAGTGCGGGTCCGCACCATCAATACCGGAACCTTGGCTGATCTTGTGATCGAAACCCCCGGCGGCAAGGTCCGTGAAGGCGGGCAGGCGCGCATTGATGGCGTGCCGGGCACCAGCGCGCCGATTGCCATTGATTTCATCGATGCGGAAGGCTCGGTCTGCGGGGCCTTGTTACCGACAGGACGCACGGTTGATCATGTGGCGGGCGTGGATGTGACCTTGATCGACAATGGCATGCCGGTGGTGGTTTTGGCCGCGGCTTCCGTGGGGCGCACCGGCCACGAGCCGCGTGATCAACTGGACAAGGATGTGGCGTTGAAGGCGCGGCTTGAAGAGATCAGGCTGGCCGCAGGGCCTTTGATGAATCTCGGCGATGTCAAAGACAAGGTGGTTCCCAAAATGATTTTGGTGGCGGAACCGCGCGCCGGTGGCTCGATTGCCACGCGCTCTTTCATTCCTCATGAATGTCATGCCTCGATTGGCGTTTTTGCAGCCGTCACCATCGGGACGGCCTGCGTGTTGAAAGGCTCGCCTGCGCATGCTGTCGCCCATCTGCCAGAGGGCATGGTCAAAACCATTTCGGTCGAACATCCCACCGGTGAATTCAGCGTCAGACTGGTTTTGGAAGGGCAGGCGGATCATCCGCGTGTGGTGAGCGCTGGCTTGTTGCGCACAGCGCGCAAATTGTTTGACGGACGCGTTTTTCCGCGATGGGATGTCGCGGCTCATATCCATGATGAAATGAAAGGTTAGACCATGGCTCAGAAAAGTGGATTGGTGATCACAGCCCATCCGGGTGATTTCGTCTGGCGGGCAGGCGGTGCCATCGCGCTGCATCATGCCAAAGGCTATAAGATGCAGATCTTGTGTCTGTCCTTTGGCGAGCGCGGCGAAAGCCAATGGGCTTGGAAACAGGCTGGCATTTCCATGGCCGAGGTCAAGGCGCAACGCAAAGCCGAAGCCGAAAAGGCCGCGCATGTTTTGGGGGCCGAGATCGAATTTTTCGATGCCGGTGATTATCCGCTCCACACCACACCTGCGATGCTTGATCGGGCGATTGATGTCATGCGTGATTTGAACCCGTCTTTCATCCTGACCCATTCGCTGGAAGATCCCTATAATGTCGATCATCCCGAAGCGACGCGCTTTGCGCAGGAAGCACGTATCATTGCGCAGGCTGCAGGCCACAAGCCGGATCCCGCCCGCGCTTATGCCGCTCCGCCCGTCTTTTTGTTTGAGCCCCACCAACCCGAACAATGTAATTTCAAGCCCAATGTGATCTTGAATATTGACGATGTCTGGGAGACCAAGCGCAAGGCCTTTGAAGTGCTCGCCGCCCAAAAACATTTGTGGGATTATTATACCCGCGTCGCGCTCAATCGCGGCATGCAGGGCGGACGCAATTCCGGTCGGGCCATGACCTATGGCGAAGCCTATCAGCGCCTGTTCCCGATGGTGCTGGAGGAATTGGCATGAAGAGCGTTGTCGTTAGAAATATTCCGCGGGTTGATCCGGCTTTGGCCCATGCTCTGGAAGAGTATGGCGTCTCCACGGTGCATGAGGCGCATGGCCGCACCGGCTTGATGCAGCCTTATATGCGGCCGATCTGGTCGGGGGCGGCGATTGCGGGTTCGGCGGTCACCGTTTTGGCGCAGCCGGGTGACAATTGGATGCTGCATGTGGCGGTTGAACAATGCCAGCCCGGGGATGTGTTGGTGGTGGGCGTCACCACCGCCAATACCGATGGCATGTTCGGGGATTTACTCGCGACCTCGCTCAAAGCGCGCGGTGTCAAGGGCTTGGTGATCGATGCGGGATGCCGTGACGTCAAAACCCTCAAAGAGATGGGTTTTCCAGTCTGGTCGAAAGCCATTTCCGCCAAAGGCACCGTCAAAGCGACCTTGGGATCAGTCAATGTGCCGGTGGTCTGTGCGGGGGCTTTGGTCAATCCCGGTGATGTGATCATCGCCGATGATGACGGGGTCATGGTTTTGCCGCTGAAAGAGGCTGCTGAAGCGGGCCGCATTGCCGCCCAGCGCAAAGCCAATGAAGATGAAAAACGTCAGACCCTCGCCTCCGGCGTATTGGGGCTTGATATGTATAAAATGCGCGAGCCGCTGGCCAAAGCCGGTTTGGTTTATGTGGATCGGCTCGAAGACATCTGAGCTTGATCCTCTTGCTTGACGTTGGACCGCCCGCGGGCTTTGCGCGACAGGCGGTCCATCAACAAATAGACCACAGGCGTTGTGTAGAGCGTCAGGATTTGTGACAAGATCAAACCGCCGATAATGGTGACGCCCAAGGGGCGTCTGAGTTCAGCGCCTGGCCCCAAGGCCAGCACCAAGGGCAGAGCGCCCAGCAAGGCCGCCATGGTCGTCATCAAAATGGGGCGAAAGCGTGCGCCGCAGGCCTCGTAAATCGCCTCATAGGCAGAAGATTGGTTTTGCCTTTGCGAGACGATGGCAAAGTCCACCAGCATGATGCCGTTTTTCTTGACAATGCCGATCAGCAAAATAATGCCGATCATCGCAATCAAGGTCAGTTCCATGCCAAACATCCACAGCGAGAACAGCGCGCCCAATCCAGCCGAGGGCAGGGTCGAGATGATGGTCAAAGGATGGACAAGGCTTTCATAGAGAATGCCGAGGATCAGATAAACCGCCACCAATGCTGCCAAGATTAAAAGAGCCTGTGTGCCGCCCATGCCGGACAGGGATTTGGCATCGCCCGCAAAATCCGCACTCAGCGTGTCAGGGATATGCAAAGACTCGATGGTATTTCTGACGGCCTTGAAGGCGGCATCCTGCGTATAGCCCGGCGCTACATCATAGGTGATGGTGACGGCGGGAAATTGCCCTTGATGATTGACCAGAAGCGGGGAAATGCCGCGCTCGAATTTAGCAATTGCTGAGAGGGGCACCTGTTTGCCTGCCGCATTTTGCACAAAAAGCGTGTCGAGATTATTGGGGTCGCGTTGACGCTCGGGCATCACCTCCATCACCACGCGATATTGATTGCGCTGGTCATAAAGTGTCGAGATTTGTTTCTGGCCGAACGCATCGCCCAATACCGCATCAATGGCTGTGATGCTCACCCCCAATTGCGAGGCGCGGTCGCGGTCGATCACCACCGTCAATTGTAGGCCGCCATTGATCTTATCGGTGGAGACATCCACGAGTTCAGGAGCTTTTTTCAAAGCCTCCACCGCGCGCGGGGTCCATGTTTGCAAGGCGTCGAGATCTTGGCCCCATAGCGTGAATTGAAACGGGGATTTGC
This sequence comes from uncultured Hyphomicrobiales bacterium, assembly GCA_903824185.1. GTDB lineage: Bacteria > Pseudomonadota > Alphaproteobacteria > Rhizobiales > Beijerinckiaceae > CAIYZJ01. The sequence continues at coordinate 34,554 of CAIJVU010000076.1, read as the reverse complement.
CGATGCGTCCACCGGCGCGCAAATCCTGCACGGGGACCATGAACAGCCAGATGCCGGAAATGGAGGCAAGGCTGCGGCGCAAACGTCCGACCACCGCATTGGAACTGATGCCGCGCTCGGCAAAGGGTTTCAGGCTGATCAGAATGCGGCCCTGATTGACCGAGGCAATGCCGCCCGAGGCCCCGATAAAGGAGGAGGCGCTGGCCACAGCCGGATCAGCCAGAACGGTTTCGGCAATGCGTTGCTGTAAGCTGATCATGGCATTGAAGGAGACGTCGGGCGAGGCTTCCGTGAAGCCGAAAATCAGACCGGTATCATCTTGCGGAAAGCCGCCTTTGGGCAAAGCACGAAACAAGGCCACCGAGGCTGCAATCACCAGAACAAGCGTTGATAGAGTGATCCAGGGATGGTTGAGCACGGGACGCAGGCTTTGCTGGTACAGGCTGACCATGCCGTCCAAAAAGGCCTCGAAATGCCGGTCCAGCCAGCTTTGGGTGGTTTCCGTTTCACGCTTCATCAAACGCGAACAGATCATCGGAGCAACGCTCAGCGAGATGAAGGTCGAGACAATAATGGCAAAGGCCAATGTCAGGGCAAATTCGCGGAACATATGGCCGATGGCCCCATCGATGAACAGCATCGGAATAAAGGCCGCCATCAAAGACAGCGAGATAGAGAACACCGTAAACCCGATTTGCTTCGCGCCTTCGCGCGCGGCCTGCAGGCGCGTCAGTCCCTGTTCCAATTGGGCATGGATGTTTTCAACCACCACAATCGCATCATCGACCACAAAGCCCACTGCAATGGTGATCGCCAAGAGTGATAAATTGTCGAGCGTGAAACCGGCCAGCCACATGGCGGCAAATGTGCCTGCAAGGGATAAGGGGACGGTGAGGCCGACCGCCAGCGTTTGCGCGGCGCGACGCAAAAACAGCATCACCACCAGCATCACCAATAAAATGGCAGCGCCCAAAGTAACCATCAAATCCTGAATGGAGGCGCGGATCGTGCTGGTGCGGTCCGATACCACGGAAATGGAGACGCTGGCTGGAATGAAGCGATTGAGTTCTGGCAGCAGGGCTTTGACCTTGTCCACGGTTTCAATCACATTGGCTTGCGGTTGTTTGGTGATCAGAAGCAGCACGGCGGGCTTGCTGTTGAACCAACCCGCAGCCCGCGTGTTGCGCACGCCTTGGCGGATATCGGCCACATCCCCCAATGTGATCGCCACATTATTGCGCACGGTAATCACGACACGGGCAAAGTCTTCCAATGTTTGTAATTGCGCATTGGTGGCCAGCATCTCGCTTTGGCGGATGCCGTCAAACGTGCCCAAAGGCCCCAAGGCATTGGCATTGACCAGCGCCAAGCGCACCGCATCAATGCTGATGCCCATGCTGGTTAAGCGGGACGGATCAACACGTACCCTGATGGCGGGCTGCTCGGCCCCATTGACCGTCACCTCCGCCACCCCTTTGATCTGGGCGATGCGTTGGGCAATGACACTGTCGGCGATGTCATAAAGCTGGCTTGTGGGCAAGGTATCCGAGCGGATCGCCAGAACCAGAACCGGCATGGCCGCCGGATTGGTTTTCCGGAAAAACGGCATGGTCGGCAAATCGCCGGGCAAGTCGCTCATCGCCGCATTGATGGCGGCCTGCACATCGCGCGCGGCTTTGTCGATGTCGCGTTTCACATCAAATTGCACGGTGATGGCGCTATTGCCCAAAGAGCTGGTCGAGGTGATTTCGGTGACACCGGCGATTTCGCCCAGCCGACGCTCCAAGGGGGCGGCCACCGTTGCGGCCATGATCGCGGGATCGGCACCCGGCCTGCTGGCCGAAACGCGGATGGTGGGAAAATCAACCGCGGGCAGGCTTGAGACCGGCAGATCGAGATAGGCCAGAACCCCCGCCAGCACCAGACCCAGAGCCAGCATGGTCGTGGCGATAGGGCGATTGATGAAGGGGGCTGAAAGGTTCATATCACGGGCCCGTCGGCATCGGGGGAGAGCGGGACGGGCTTCTCGTCTGCCACAGGCAAAGCATCGAAGCGGTCAAGGGTAAGAAAAATCACGGGCGTTGTGTAAAGCGTCAACAGCTGGCTGAGCAGCAAGCCGCCGATGATGCTGACGCCCAAGGGGATGCGCAATTCCGCACCGGGGCCTGAGGCCAGCGCCAGAGGCAGGGCCCCGAACAAGGCGGCGAGCGTGGTCATCATGATCGGGCGGAAGCGCAAATGGCAGGCTTGCCGGATCGCGTCATAGGCGCTGGCCCCGTGCTGGTGCCGCGCGACAATGGCAAAGTCGATCATCATGATCGCGTTCTTTTTGACAATCCCCATCAACAAGATGATGCCGATCAAGGCAATCACCGACAGATCATGTCCGAACAGCCACAAAGCCAGCAAGGCCCCGACACCGGCGGAGGGCAGGGTCGATAAAATCGTCACCGGATGGATATAGCTTTCATAGAGCATGCCCAACACCAGATAGATCACAATCACAGCCGCCAAGATGAGCCATAATTGACCGGCGAGTGCGCGTTCAAATTCCGCTGCATCGGCCCCGAACGAGCCGCTGATGGTAGCAGGCAGCCCGATGCTTTGCGCCGCGTCCTGAATGGCGGTCAGCGCTTGGTCAAGCGAGGCGGAATGCGCAAGATCAAAACTTAATCCATAGGCAGGAAACTGGTCTTGATGGGCGATGACCAAAGGCGATGTATCGCGCTCTAGGCGGGCGATGGAGGAGAGCGGCACTTGCGCGCCGCTTGCGGTGCCGATCAATAATTTATCGAGAATGGAGGGATCGTTTTGGTATGGGGGGGCAGCTTCCATCACTACGCGATATTGATTGGCCTGCGCATAGATGGTGGAAATTTGCCGTTGGCTGAACGCATCATTGAGCGTGTCGCTGATCAGCTGCATGGAAATGCCCAGACGGCCGGCTTTTTCGCGGTCGATATTGATAAAGGCCCTGAGCCCGCCCGAGGGTGTTTCGGTAGCCACATTGGCAAGCCGCGGATCTTTTTTCAGCGCGCCCAACAAGGCTTGGCCCCATTGTGCCAAGGCCTGCGGATCGGCTCCTGTGAGCGTATATTGATATTGCGAGCGCGAGCTGCGGGTGGCGATTTGGATGTCCTGCACATTCAAGACATAAAGCGTGACACCGGGGATATCCTGCTCGATGCCGCGCAACCGCGCACTGATGGCAAGGGCTGTGAGATCACGCTCGGCATGGGGTTTGAGGCTGACCGTCAATTTGGCGGTATTGGATGTCAGGTTTTGGGCGCCGATCCCCAAAACACCGACCACATTGGACACACTTTGCTCCTCGCGGATCCGGCCGATGACGTGTTTTTGCAAACGTTGCATTTCGGCAAAGGACACATCGGGGGCGGCCTCAAGCACAATCGAAATCAATCCATTGTCCTGATTGGGCAAAAACCCTTTCGGCATGGCCAGATAGATGGTGGCGGTGAGCGCCAATGTCAGGCCTGTGAGCCCCAGCATCAAACGGGGGCGCAGCAAGGCCCAATCCAACGTTGCCTCATAAAGGCCAGCCATGATCCGCATCGGCCAATCAAACAGATGCTGCAACCGGCTCTCAGTCGTGCTGGCCTTTTTGCTCAGGAGGCTGGCGCATAGCATGGGCGTCAAGGTCAGTGAAATCACAGCCGAGACCACCACCGCGATGGACAAGGTCAGGGCAAATTCACGAAACATGCGACCAACCAGCCCTGTCATGAAGAGCAGCGGAATAAACACCGCAATCAGCGAAACCGTCAGTGATATGACGGTGAAGCCGATTTCGCGCGCGCCTTTCAAGGCGGCGGTCAAGGGATCCTCGCCCTCTTCCGTGTGGCGTGCGATGTTTTCGATCATGACAATGGCATCATCGACAATAAAGCCCGTGCCGATGGTCAGCGCCATCAGCGAGAGATTATCAAGGCTGAAATCCACCAGCCACATCACGCCAAAGGTGGCAATGATCGATAAAGGCAATGTAATGCCCGCAATCACCATGGCGCGCAGCGAGTGCAAAAACAGCAAGACAACCAGAATGACAAGAACCGTGCTCAAAGCCAGCGTCCATTGCACATCTTGGATGGAGGCGCGGATTGTATCGGTGCGGTCATGGACGATTTTGAGATCGACGCCAGAGGGTAGAATACGTTTCAAGCGGGGCAAAGCGGCATGGATCAAATCGGCGGTGGCAACGATATTGGCGCCCGGCTGGCGTCTGATATCGAGAATTACCGCGGGCTCGTTTTGAAAGCTGCCGCTGACACGGGTGTTTTCCAACCCTTCTTTGATGTCGGCAATATCGCGCAATAAAATATTCGCGCCGTTGCGATTGGCCACCACAACAGTTTCATAGGCTTGGGCGGCATTGATCTGGTCATTGGCGGCCAGCGTATAGGCTTGGAACCGGCCATCCAGCGCGCCTTTGGGGGCGGCGACATTGGCATTGGCAATCACCGCCCGCACATCTTCAAGGCTCAATTTGTAGGAGGCGAGACGGGCCAGATCGAGCTGGATGCGCACGGCGGGCCTGATGCCGCCTTCGAGCGAAACACGCCCCACACCCGACACTTCGCTCAGCCGCGGCGCCAATAAAGTATCGGCCAGATCGCTCAGGCTGCGCAAGGGCACGGTGGTGGAGGTGAGCGCCAAGGTGATGACCGGCTGATCGGCAGGATTGATTTTCGAATAGACCGGCGGATAGGGCAGGTTGCGTGGCAGCGTCGATCCCGCGGCATTGATGGCTGATTGCACATCTTGGGCGGCGGCATCAATGTCGCGGTCGAGATCAAATTGCAACGTGATCTGGCTCAGGCCGAACGCGCTTTGCGAGGACATCGAGGACAAAGACGGGATCTGGCCAAATTGACGCTCCAGCGGAGCGGTGATCAGAGATGCCATCGTATCGGGATTGGAGCCGGGATATTGGGTGGTGATCTGGATGGTCGGGAATTCAACCTGCGGCAGGGGTGCCACGGGCAGGCCGCGATATCCAAGCCAGCCGCACAACAAGACAGCCACCGCCAGCAGCGAAGTGGCAATCGGCCTTTGAATAAAGGGGGCCGAGATGCTCAACGGATCTATCCCCCGTTTCCTTGTGGTTTAGGACGTTCGCCCGCTGGGCGATCACTGGCTGGACGTCCCCCTGCGGGTCTTTCGCTTTTCGGGGCGGAATTATTGGGGCCGCGGGCCTCGTCAATGCGGACGGGCATCGCATCGGTTAACCGGTTAAAGCCATTGGTGATGACCATGTCGCCGTCATTCAGGTCCGTTGCAATGGCAGTCAGGGTTTCGGTCTGGCGTAGCACGGTCACCGGCTTTTGCACGGCATTGGACGTGGCATCCACGACATAGACAAAGGCCCCGTTGGGGCCGCGTTGAATGGCAGCGGTCGGAACAGTCACAACCGCTTTCAACATATCAACGATCATATGCACATTGACAAATTGACCGGGCCAGAGCGTTTGCGTGGCATTCTCAAAACGGGCCTTTAATTTGACCGTGCCGGTGGTCTGGTCCACCTGATTGTCGATGACCTCAAGCTGGCCTTTATCGATGACGCTGACATTGTCGGCATCACGCGCTTCCACCGGCACCGGCCCGCGCGTCATGGCTTGTTGCACGGCGCGCAATTGCTGTTGGGGCAGATTGAACACCAATGCAATCGGCTGGATCTGGGTGATGGTGACAATGCCGTTTGTATCCGCACTTTTGAGCAGATTGCCTTGATCCACCATGCGGATCCCTGTGCGGCCATCAAGCGGGGCGCGGATCGTGGCATAATCAAGCACGGCCTTGGCATTATCGAGGGCGGCTTGATCAGCCGCCACTTGCGCCGCTAATTGCGCGACAACCGATTTTTGCGTGTCGGCTTGCTGCTGGGTTGCATATTCGGTGCGGGCCAGATTGGCATAGCGGTCAAGATCACGCTTCGCATTCACCAGCAAAGCCTCGTCTTGTGCCTTTTTGGCAAGCGCCTGATCATATTGGGCCTGATAGATTGTGGGGTCGATCCGCGCCAGAATATCGCCTGTTTTGACCACATCCCCGTCACGGAAATTCAGCGCGATCAGCCGCCCGTCGACCTGTGTGCGCACGGTGACGGTGTTGAGGGCCTGCACGGTGCCGATCCCCTCGATCTCCACCGGCACATCCTTGCGTTCCGCTTTACTGGCAAAGACCGGCAAAGGCCCTTCATTGCCCGCGCCACGGCCACTGCGGATGCCGCCTTGCGGGGCGGGGGCTGCGGACGGGACATACCAGAGGCGATAGGCAATGCCCGCGCCCAATAAAAGTGCAAGCCCGATCAGGACCGTGCGTGGACGGACTTTCAAAGAAAAGTTGGTGAGAGAAAAGAAGCTCATGGCTTGATACCGCTGTCAGCAGAAAGATCGTGTTTGAATTGCAAGCGTGCCGGTGCCGTGTCGGGCAATACAAAGCCGCCGCCCAAGGCCTGAATGAGGCTGAGGGAGGCTTGCAAGCGCGCCAAACGACTTTGCACCAGATTTTCCTGAGCCTGAAACAGATTTTGCTGCACGGCCAGAAGCGTCACAATATCGATGGTCCCCGCCCGCAAGCGCTCCTCGCTGATTTCATAGGCGCGGCGGGAGGCCGTCACCGCCTCTTGCTGCAAGACTTCTTGCTTGCGGCTTTGTTGGACGGCAACCAGCGCATTTTCCACATCGGCCAAGGCCGTCAGCACCGTTTTGCGATAGGTGGCGATCAGCTCCTGTTGGCGGGCGGTCTGCCCCTCCAGCTGGGCGCGTAAATTGCCGCCGTCAAACACCGGCTCTGTGACACCCGCAAGGCCCGAAGCGAATGTGGCATGGGGCGAGAGAATGTTTTTCAGCATCAGGCTTTCAAGTCCGCCACTGGCGGTCAGGCTGATATTGGGCAGCAAAGCGGCGCGGGCGGATTGCACATTGAATTGGGAGGCCCGCAAACTGGCTTCCGCGTGCGCAATGTCGGGGCGGCGCACGAGCAAATGCGCGGGCAGACCGGCTTGCACCTGCGGGACGGTCAAATGTTTCAAGCCACGGCCTTGCAAGCGGAAGCCTTCGGGCACCCGTCCCAACAGCACCGCCAATTGGATGCGGCTTTGCTGGATCTGCTGTTCGAGTGCGGGGGTTGTGGCTTTGAGACCCGCCAAAATGCTTTCTTGTTCGGCGACATCGAGTGCCGATGCCGTGCCGACCTGCAAGCGTCCTCTGATGGCATTGAGAATGCGCGAGGCGGTGGCGATGTTGTCTTGGGTCAGGGCCAGCCGGTCCTGCGCGGCGAGAACCGTCAGATAGCTGGTGGTGACCGATACGGCCGTGACCAGCTCTATGGATTGCTGGTCATAGAAATTGGCCTCTTGTCCGGCAAGCTGGGCGGCATAGGCCGAACGGTAGCGGCCCCACACATCCAAGGCATAGCTGGCACTCAGGCCCATGCTAAAACTGTTGGTGATTGTTTCGTTATAGGGCGGGCTTTCGCGCCGGAGCGTCGCAGGGGAGCGCGAGCGGCTCGCATTGCCTGCCCCGTTCAGCGTTGGCATCAACAAGGCTTGCGCTTGTTGGGTTTGGGCTTCGGCTTGCTGCAGGCGGGAGATGGCGGCGGCGATGTCGAGATTGTTGTCGAGAGCCTGCGCGATCAGGCCGCTGAGCTCCTTGGAGCCGAAGCTGTCGGGCCAATGCGGGTCGAGGCTGGGCGCGTCAGGGCTTTTGGCGCCAGTGTCGAAGTGTTCGGGAGCAGTCAGGGCGGTATCAACCGGCACCGGTTCTGGCATGCACGCAAAAAGAACGGGCAAAATGCCCGTTAAAACTGCAACTTTTTGTGCTGTTTTCAGTAAACGCACACGCCCCATCCCGCCTGAAGACCAAGACCTCATCTGCGCCATATTTTTTCAGCGCAAGACTGCATGATCCCTGACACAGGCTCCAGAGTCGGGCAATCAGGAATTTACCAATTGTTAAGGATGATTTGTGTCTTAAATCAGGCGATTAGGTTTCAACGACGCCTTCATAGCTGTCGATATGGGCAAAGGTATTGCGCAAGCCCTCCGACCACGCTTTCGACAGCATTTTGAAATAGGCGTCTTCCGGCCCGATCCGGCGCTGTTCGCCCACCGTCAACGAATCACGCTGATAGATCATCAAATCGATGGGCATGCCGACCGACAGATTGGAGCGCAGCGTCGAGTCAAAGGACAGCAAAATCAGCTTTGCGGCATCGCCGATGCTCATATCCGGCCGCGCCACGCGGTCGAGAATGGGCTTGCCATATTTATGCTCGCCGATCTGGAAGAAGGGCGTGTCCTTGGTGGCCTCGATGAAATTGCCTTCGGCATAGATCTGGAACAGGCGCGGGGGTTCGCCATGAATTTGCCCGCCCAAAATGAAAGAGGCGGCAAAGGAACTATTGGCGGCTTCAAGCGCGGGGCCGTCGATCTGGCGGACGTGACGCACGGCATCGCCGATGACGCGGGCGGCCTGATACATGGTTTCCACGGTCAGCAAAGACGCACCGCCATGCTCTTTTTGGGCATCCATCTGCTCGTTGAGAACGGAAATCACCGATTGTGTCACAGCCAGATTACCGGCGGACAAGATCACCAAAACGCGGTCGCCTTCGCGTTCCCAGACATGCATTTTGCGGAAAACGGCAATATTATCAAAGCCCGCATTGGTGCGCGTATCGGATGCAAAGACAAGGCCGCCATCAAGGCGCAAGCCAACACAATAGGTCATCACACTCCCCGTCTGTTTGTAACGCCAGCAAAATCCGGCGGGGCCAAGCCCGCCGTCTTCCATGCTTACTGTTGTGTTTGCGTTACCACAACCTCGACCGAGAGGTTTTCCACGCCATGTCCGTTGCGAATACCCCGCAATGGGGCGGCATAACGGGCATCAAGCCCTGTGGCGAGCCTGACATAAGAGGGGGTGGGGCAGATACGATTGGCCGGATCAAAGCCGATCCAGCCGATTTCATCCACAAAGGCCTCCGCCCAGGCATGATGGGCGACCGAGGGGCCATCCTCGTCAATCTCCAGATAGCCCGTGACATAACGGGCGGGAATGCCCAGAGTGCGGCAGGCGGCAATCATCACATGCGCATGATCCTGACACACACCGGCGCCTGATTTCAGCGCGACGCTGGCGCTGGTATTCACATCCGTCACATCGGGGCGATAGTCGATGGCGTCGCGGATGGACTGCATCAGGGCATGCAGGGTTTCGATCGGGTTGGGGTTCCGGCATTTTTCGGCCAGTTTGCCAATCGCCTGATCGGGCTGTGTCAGAGGGGTCGAGCGCAAGAACAGCGATAATGGGGCCGCTTCATGGGTAAAGCCCACAACACCGGCGGTGTCATGCGTCTCGACAACCCCTTCGGCGAGAATTTCAAGTTGCTGGACGGCGGCGACAGGGGTGACGAGATGCACGAGATTGCCGAAGGCATCGGTATAGGTCGCGGCATTGTCAATGCCCGACATGCGCACCGACCATGACAAAACCGATTGCCCCGCACTGCTGGGCGGTGTCAGCCGCAATGCTTGCACCGCATGCAAAATGGGGTGTTCATAGTCGTAAAAGGTCTTGTGATGAATGGTGATCTGCATCGCGGATTACTGGAAGTGGAACTCTTCGGCAATCAGCGCCGAAGTATGGTTGTTGCGTTGGATGAAGGCATTCAAAAATTCATGCAAGCCGCCTTGGAAAATCGGGCTCATCTGGTCGGGCTGTAAATCGGCCAGTACGTTCGCGCAATGCTGGCGGGCTTTCGTGCCGCCGATGGTGCTTTGCTCCAATCCCTTCAAAGCACGGTCGATCCATTCATAGGAAAAGCGCAGAGAGCGCGGCATTTCAGGCCGCAGGATCAAAAATTCCGCGACATTCCACGGCTTGTAACTGTCTTTATAGACATGGCGATAAGAGCGGTGGGCGGACACCGAGCGCAAAATGGTTTCCCATTGATAGGAGTCGAGGCCGCCGCCGATCAATTCATGCGAGGGCAGCAAGACATGATATTTCACATCGAGAATGCGGGCGGTGTTATCCGCGCGTTCTATAAAGGCACCGGCTTGCGCAAAACAATAACCTTCGTCGCGCAGCAACGTACCGAGCAAGGCGCCGCGGAACAGGTTCGAGCGCTGGCTCACCCAATCCAGAAAATCGGGCAATTTGCCACCATCGAGCGCCCCCGGTTTGATGGCGGAAAATTCAATCCATGTCGAATTGATCGCTTCCCACATTTCGCGCGTCAGAGCGGTGCGCACCGCGCGGCCATTATTACGGGCGGTTTCAAGGCAGGAGCGCACGGAGGAGGGATGTTCGGGATCAAACAGCAGGAAATGCTGCACATTGGCTGCGGTGATTTTGGGGTGGCGTTCCAAAAAGGCGTCCAGACAGCCCGCCGCCACCAGCGTTGATTTCCAATCCTCGCGATGGCCCGAGCCGGTGTCGGGAGTGAGCGAGATGCGATAGCCCACTTCCGTGAGGCGCGCGATATTTTCGGCCCGCTCGACATAGCGGGACATCCAGAACAGACTGGCGGCTGTGCGTCCTAACATCCTCAGTCCTCCAGAACCCACGTGTCTTTGGTGCCGCCGCCTTGCGAGGAATTGACCACCAGAGAGCCTTTTTTCAATGCCACGCGGGTCAATCCGCCCGGTGTCAGCCGGATACGGTCGCCCAGCAAGACAAAGGGGCGCAAATCGACATGGCGCGGCGCAATGCCTGCCTGCGTGGCCGCCGGACAGGTCGACAAAGCCAAAGTCGGCTGCGCGATATAGTGATGGGGCTTGGCCTCGATCTTCTTGTGGAAGTCCGCAAGCTCCTTTTTGGTGGCTGCGGGGCCGATCAGCATCCCGTAGCCTCCCGATCCATGCACTTCTTTGACGACCAGCTCCGCGAGATTGTCGAGCACATAAGCGCGCTCATCAGGCAATGAGCAGCGATAGGTCGGCACATTGTTGAGAATGGGTTTTTCGCCGGTGTAGAATTCGATGATTTCGGGCACATAGGCATAGATGGCCTTGTCATCGGCAATACCCGTTCCGGGCGCATTGACAATGGTCACACCGCCCGCGCGATAAAGATCAAACAGGCCCGGCACACCTAGCATGGATGAGGGGTTGAAGGTCAGGGGATCAAGGAAGGCGTCATCCACACGGCGATAAAGCACATCGACGCGTTCTTTGCCCTCGATTGTGCGCATGAAAAGCTGGCCGTTTTCAATAAACAAATCCGATCCCTGCACCAGCTCGACCCCCATCTGGTCGGCAAGGAAGGCATGTTCGAAATAGGCTGAATTGTGGATGCCGGGGGTCAGCACGGCAATGGTGGGGTCTTGCTTGCAGGCGGCAGGCGCGACGCTTTCCAGTGTTTGGCGCAACCAGTCGGGATAATGTTCAACAGGCCTCACCCGATGCGCCGAAAATAATTCCGGAAACAGATGCATCATCGCTTCGCGGTTTTCGAGCATATAGGAGACGCCGGACGGCGTGCGCACATTGTCTTCAAGCACAAAAAATTCGTTTTCACCGGTGCGCACGATATCGGTGCCGATGATATGGGCATAGACATTGCGCGGCGGATCAAAGCCGATCATTTCCGGCAGAAAGGCCTCGTTCTGATTGATCATATCGGATGGAATGCGCCCCGCGCGGACAATGTCCTGCCGGTGGTAAATGTCGTATAAAAACGCATTGAGCGCCTTGACCCTCTGCTCAATCCCCCGCTCCAGTGCGCGCCATTCGCGCGCAGCCAAAACCCGCGGGATCAGATCAAACGGGATCAGACGTTCATTGGAGCCCCCTTCGCCATAAACAGCGAAGGTAATGCCCAGACGCCGGAAAATCGCATCGGCTTCTTCTTGCTTGCGTTTGATGGTGGTGCGGGATTGTTTTTGCAGCCAGTCGGACACGGCCTCATAAGCGGGGCGGGACGTGCCGTCAGCCTGCCGCATTTCATCAAAAAAAGCCTGTGCCGGTTCTGTCTGTGTTGATGGGCTCATGCGTGCTTATTCCCTTCCCATTGCCCTGCGATTTCTATCCATCGCGCGCCACAGGTGTGTGGTTCTGTTTGGGTTTTTTTTAGACACATCCGCATTTGAAACAAAGCACAAAACCAACGCATCCCGACATCATCTATCACGTCTAGCGTTTCATGCGGGATCAAAACTCGCCAGCTTTTTTTTAAACGGAATGCCTGTTTTGGAAAAGCCATGTGATTAAAATAGAGGCAGATGCTGCTGTCCTGTTCAGTCCCGATGCGGATTTTTCTCCCGAAAAAGGGCTGAAACGCGGATAAACGCGTCTGAGTGGGGGTAATGATGCAAAAAATCCTTGGATTATTGCAAAAAATTGACGCGGGGAGCCTGTTTGATGCCTCGTCAGGGATGAAATTTATTGATACGCATTTGATGTCGGAAAAATCGCGGGCTTGAAAAACAGAGTCCGCCCTTCACACTGGGACGAAGCGATCACATGACACAGGTTGAAAATCTTGATTTTGATGACATCAGACAGGGGTTGGCCCAAGGCCAACTGATCATTGTCGATGTGCGCGAGGCCCATGAATTCGAGGCCGGTCATATCCCCGGCGCTTTGCTGAACCCGCTTTCGGTTTTTGATCCCTCGGCTTTGCCGGTCAACGCTGGCAAACGGGTGGTTCTGTCATGCCGCTCTGGCAAGCGGTCTTTGACGGCAGCAAGCTTGGCCCATGCAGCGGGCCTTTCGATTGATGCCCATTATGCCGGTGGCATGTTGGATTGGGTGGCGCAAGGCGGGCCTGTTGAAACCGGACAGCCTTGATCTTATGCTGGTATGGGCGGGTCGGGCAGTGTCACACGCCTCAAGCCAAACAATGTTATGCGTTAAAAAGAGAAACCACGGGAGTTGACAATCATGGCTGTAAAAAAATTTGGTGTTGGACAGGCCTTGCGTCGTGTCGAGGACCAGAGACTGCTCACAGGCGGTGGTCTTTTTATGGCCGATTTCAATTTCGATCGGCAGTTGCATGGCTTCGTGCTGCGCAGCCCCCATGCCCATGCGCAATTCAGCTTTGGTGATTTGACCGCGGTGCGGGCCATGAAAGGTGTGCGGTTGGTTCTCACCGCTGCGGATCTGGCGCATCTTGGCCCTGTACCTTGTCTCGCGCCCTTGCCCAATGATGACGGTTCGCAAAATCTGGTCGCGATGGCGCCTGTCTTGGCAGAGGGTGTCGCCCGCCATGTCGGCGATGCCGTGGCTTTCATTGTGGCCGATAGTCTTGAGCAGGCCCGCGATGCCGCCGAGGCGGTTCCCGTAACCTATGTGCCGAAAAAGCCGGTGGTGGATATGCGGCTGGCGCTGACAAAAGGGGCCGCCGCAGTATGGGACAAGCAGCCAGACAATATTGCTTATGATGCCTCGATGGGCGACAAGGCCAAAGTCGATGCGGTGTTTGCCAAGGCGGCGCATGTGGTCTCCTTGGAGATCGAAAACAATCGCCTGATTACCAACTATATGGAAACACGCGGGGCGATTGGTGATTATGATGCGGCCACGCAGTCTTACACGCTGCATCTCTCCAGTCAGGGCGTGCACGGTATCCGCGATTCTGTTGCCAATCTTGTTTTGAAAATCGCACCCGACAAATTGCGGGTCATCACGGGCGATGTGGGCGGTGGTTTCGGCACCAAAACCTTTGTCTATCGCGAATATCCCTTGGTGCTGGAAGCGGCCAAAATTCTGAAGCGGCCGGTGAAATGGATTGCGGAACGCTCCGACCATTTCGTGGGTGATTGCCATGGGCGCGACAATCTGTCGGTGGCCGAAGTGGCCATGGATAGCCGCGGTAAATTCCTTGCGATGCGTTTTGATATTTTGGGTAATCTCGGCGCCTATCTGTCGCAATACGGGCCCTATATTCCCTATCTGGGCGGCACCATGATGACGGGTGTTTACAAAACACCATTGATCCATGTGCGTGTGCGCGGCATCTATACCAATACGGTGCCGGTGGATGCCTATCGTGGTGCGGGTCGTCCCGAAGCGGCCTATATGTTGGAACGTCTGGTGGATCGGGCCGCGCGCAAGCTGAAATTGTCGCAGGCGGAAATCAGACGGCGCAATTTCATTTCCCCCGCCGCCATGCCTTACAAGACACCGATTGGTCAGCGCAGCTATGATACCGGTGAATTTGACGGCCATATGACGCGCGCGCTGGAAGCCGCCCAATGGGATGGCTTCGCCCAGCGTTTGAAAGAGAGCCGCAAACAAGGCCTTGTGCGCGGCATTGGTCTCGCCTCTTATATCGAATGCACCGCATGGGGCGAGGGTGAAGATGTCAAAGTGACGCTCGAAAAAGACGGCAGCGTCACCATCTATTCCGGTACCCAATCAAACGGCCAAGGCCATGCCACAGCCTATGCGCAATTTGCCGCCCAGCATCTTGATGTGCCGCTGGAGCGCATCAAAGTGGTGCAGGGTGATACGGCCAAGGTGCGCACCGGCAATGGCACGGGTGGATCCCGCTCGATTCCTGTGGGGGGCATTTCCGTGTTTCGGGCGTCTGAACATTTGGCCGGAAAATTGAAAGACATTGCCGCCGGTGCGTTGGAGGCGGCTGTCAGCGATCTCGAAATTGTTGACGGGCATGTCGTGGTTGCTGGGACCGACCGGCGGATCAGTTTTGTTGATATTGCCAAGCGCGATGGTGTCACCGAGGCGATGCGCAGCGGACAGGGTGATTTTGTGCCCCCCGATGCCACCTATCCCAATGGCAGCCATGTGGCGGAAGTGGTGATTGATCCCGATACGGGCCGCGTGACGATTGCGCGTTACACCATTTGCGACGACTTCGGTCTGGCCGTGAACCCCATGTTGTTGGCTGGTCAGGTGCATGGCGGTGTCGCACAAGGCATTGGTCAGGCTTTGCTCGAACGCACGGTCTATGATGCGGAAGGTCAGCTGATCACAGCCAGTCTGATGGACTATGCCTTGCCGCGCGCCAATGACATGCCGTCCTTTGATTTTGAAACCCGGAACGTACCATCGACCACCAATCCCATGGGGATCAAAGGGGCGGGCGAGGCTGGCTCCATCGGTTCTTGTCCGGCGGTGATGAATGCGGTGGTCGATGCCCTGCATCGGGCTTACGGCATTACCCACATCGACATGCCCGCCACCCCGCAAGCGGTGTGGGCGGCCATCCAGTCTGCGAAAGTGCAGGCGGCGGAATAAGGTTTTGTTTTTGGGAGGCAGCGTCTGGCCTCCCGTTTTTGTTTGGTACAGGATAGAGCCTATCTCGCGGGGATAGGCTCTGTTTGGTCGCCTGTCTTTCCATTTTTTCCGCAGACAAAAGGATTATCCCGATGTTTTTTCGCCTGTTTTGTCTCGTTTCCGCCCTCTTCCTCGTCGTCCCTGTCGATGCCCAGACCGATGTCATCGGACAGCGCAAGGCTTTGATGAAAGCGGTGGGCGGTGCCACCCGTGACCCCGGCCAGATGCTGCGCGGGCAACAACCCTTTGACCTCGCCAAGGTCAAGGCTTCGCTCGACGCCTATGCCGATGCCGCAGCCAAAATGCCCGCCCTCTACCCTGTGGGGTCTGAAACCGGCGGGGAGACCCAAGCCTCTCCCATGATTTGGCAAAATAAAGCCGATTTTGAAGCCCGTTTGGCCAAGTTCGGTTCTGACGCCAAAACCGCTATGGCCGCCATCACCGATGAGGCTTCATTCAAAACCGAATTTCCGACCGTGATGAAAAATTGCGGTGGCTGCCACGAGACCTATCGCGCTGAAAAGAAATAGGTTTTTCAAGAAAGGTTTGGAGAAAAATGCCCATGCGCCGGTTTCTCCTGATCGTACTTTCCGCGGTGTTTTTGGGTGGTGTCGGATTTTGGATTTTGACATCACCGGCCTTGTTCCATGCTGTTCGGGGTCGCGCAGTGACCTTGCCGGATGCTTTTCAGGCGGATGCGGGGCGGGGGGAACGGTTGTTCTGGGCGGGGGGATGCGCCTCCTGCCATAAGTCCGAACCCTCTGACAATAAAGTGCTTTTAGGCGGCGGGCATGAATTGAAAACCCCGTTCGGGATTTTCGTCGTGCCCAATATTTCCCCCCATCCGCGCGACGGGATTGGCGGGTGGCGGTTCGAGGATTTTGCCTTGGCGATGAGGGAGGGGTTGTTGCCGGATGGATCACATGCCTTTCCGGCTTTTCCCTATACCGCTTATCAGCGGATGAGCGTCACGGATCTCGCTGATTTATTTGCGTTTTCACAGACAGTTCCAGCCGTGGAAGGGCGCCAAGCCCCTCATGCCTTGGCGTTCCCCTTCAATATCCGGCGCGGGCTGGGCTTATGGAAATGGCTTTATCTCGATGGTGCTGAATTTTCGGCTGATTCCAGCCAATCCGCCCTGTGGAACCAAGGGGCCTATCTGGTCAATGGCGCAGGCCATTGCGCGGAATGCCATTCGCCCCGCACAGTGCTTGGCGGTCTCTCGCCTGACAAACGATTTGCAGGGGGACGCATGCCGGACGGGGGGGCGGGGCGTGTGCCCAATCTCACGCCCCATCAAGACGGTTTGGGCAGCTGGAGCCTTGAGGATATTGAGGAATTTCTCAAAACCGGTTTCACGCCAAGCTTTGATTCCGCAGGCGGTTCCATGGCCGAGGTGATCAAAAATATGGGCCATCTGAACGGCGAGGACCGCAAGGCCATCGCGCTTTATCTGAAATCCCTCAAGCCTCTGCCGAAAGCGCCATAAGGGCTTGATAGAACACATTTATTCCATGACAGCGGCTTTGAGGATGCAGACCATCGTTGCATGGGCAGGCTTTTTGGAGACATTGCGAACCACATGCGGCCGGTCACAGCGATAGCGCAGCGTATCTCCGGCTTTGGCTGTTTGCACCACACCGGCCACTTCGACTTCCATCTCGCCGGAAATCACGGAAAGACATTCCACCGATCCCCGCTGATGGGCGTCTGACTCCAGAACACCGCCCGCCTGTGCTTCCACATCATACCATTGCAGCCATTCCACGGTTTTGATCCAGCCGATGATCGACAGTTTCACTTTGCCGTCTTCAGAGGTCAGGATCGGCATGTCGCCGCGGCTGGTTTTTTCAATAAAGGGCTCGTCGTCGGAAATGGACAAAACGCGTTCGATTGAAACATCAAGGGCTTGGGACAAGCGCCAGATGGTGGCAAGGGTGGGATTGGTTTCGTTGCGCTCGATCTGGCTGATGATGGATTTGGCCACGCCTGATTGTTCGGCAAGTTCCGACAAAGACAGATTATAAGCCTTGCGCAGGCGTTGGATGGTCTTGCCCAGCTGGCCCGAGAGCACATGGGCTCCGCTTTCCAGTGTTTTGACCTTGTCTTTCCCTTCGATGCCCATCACCCTGTCCGTTTCTGGTTATCAACACCATCTCGACTAATTCTGTGTTGACCTAAGCGTGCTAAAGGTCCAGTCGTCAAGTCAAAGCCTGACATGTCGAGACGAGAAAGAAGGACTTCACGATTATGGGTGTGA
Organism: uncultured Hyphomicrobiales bacterium; assembly: GCA_903824185.1. Classification (GTDB taxonomy): domain Bacteria; phylum Pseudomonadota; class Alphaproteobacteria; order Rhizobiales; family Beijerinckiaceae; genus CAIYZJ01. The sequence continues at coordinate 17,026 of CAIJVU010000076.1, read as the reverse complement.
TCAATGTGACCGATCGGGACGGTGTTCGCCATGTTTTGGAGGCGCTGGAAGGCTGGCGGGTCATGGAAATCATTCGGGATTGGGGTTTGCCGGTCGAAGGCATTTGCGGCGGGGCGGCGGAATGCGGCACCTGCCATGTCCTGATCGCGCCGGAATGGCTGGAAAAATTATATCCGCCCCGCGAGGAGGAGGAGCTGCAACTCGATGAATTGCCGGTTGTGGAACCCAATTCCCGGCTTTCATGCCAGATTTTGTGGACGGAAGAGCTCGACGGACTGGAATTGACGCTGGCTCCGCTGGCCTGAGGGCCCTGTGATGGCCTTAAGGGGCTGATCGTTGGGTCCAAAAAAGGGTTGCAATCGACCCCAAGGCCACCATCCCGCATCCCAGACTGATCCATAAAACGGCGCCAACCCCTTGTCCGGTGAGGACGGCACCGATCAGCATCGGTGCAACGGCTTTGAGCGCCAGAGCAGGCCCCGAAATCAACCCCAGACGCCTGCCATAGCCCTCCGGCCCGAAGAGAGCCAAGGGAACAACCCCGCGCACAATGGTAACGAGGCCGTTGGACGCGCCATAAATGAGGGCAAACAGGCCAGCACTGATCAAAGAGGGCGGCAAAAAAATCAAAAGCAGAAAGGCAAGCGGCAATAACGCCACGGACACCAGCCCAAGCGTGAGGGCGGGAATAGCGCGTCCATAAATCATTTCAATCAGCCGTGCCACGACTTGTGAGGGGCCAATCAAGGCACCGGCGCTCACAGCTACAGCTTCGCTCAAGCCTGATTGGCTGAGGACATGGATCACATGCACAGAAAAGGCCGAGGTCACAAAGCCATGCGCCATGATGACCAGAGCAAAAAGCCCAAGGGCCAGCCAGACAGGGCCGCGCGCGCGCTTTTCATGCAAGGGCCCGTCAGTCTTTTCTTGCAAAAGGCGAAGAGTGTCTGCGTGTTGCCGGTCCGCCTTGTTGGGAAGGCCAAACAGATGCAGAGGTGTGCAGAGGATGATCATGACACCGGCATAGATCAAGGCCATGCTTCGCCAATCAAACCACGCAAATAAAAATAAAGTGAGCGGCCAAGACAGCGTCGAGGCAAAGCCGCCCGCCAAGGTCAATGTGGAAATGGCCCGTCGCGCCTGTGCGCCTGCCACCTGTGTCAGCGTGGCAAAGGCCGGATCATACAAAGCCCCCGCCATGCCAATGCCGATCAAGGCAAAGGCCATGAAATAGAGTTCGGGTTGATAGCTCACAGCCAGCAAAGCAAGCCCAAGTGCGCCAAGAAAAGTACCCGCAGCCATGACATGGCGACCACCGTGGCGGTCGACAAGCCGACCGGCAAAAGGGGCTGTTACGCCGCAGGTGAGAAGAGAGAGTGAATAGCCACCAAAGACCACACTGTCCGCCCATCCTGTTTCTTGCAAAATGCGCGGTGCCCACAAAGCAAAGGCATAAAAAAGAAAGGCCCAGTTCAGTATTTGTGTGATGGATAAAATAACAATTGTGCGTATGACCATGCGGGGCATGGCTTCAGATCCAAATGGCGTAAAAGTGATGGACGGGGCCATGACCACGGCCAATCTGCAATTGATTTGCCGCTTGCAGAGCCCCTGTCAGATAGAGTTTGGCCGCATGGACCGCATCACGCAAAGGAAGGCCTTTGGCAAGGCCCGCTGTGATGGCCGATGACAAGGTGCAGCCGGTGCCATGGGTGTTTTGCGTCGCAATGCGCGGGGCACTGAAGACATCATGTCCATCGGGGGTGATCAAGAGGTCAATGCATTCAGCTGTTGTGCCGTGCCCGCCCTTCATCAAGACGGCCTTGGCCCCTTGGCCGAGGAGGGTCTGACCCTGTTTCAACATGTCTTCTTGCGTGCGCGCCACGGGTTCATGTGTGAGGGCGGCGGCCTCAAGCAGATTGGGTGTGATCAACAAGGCGCGCGGAAATAAATAACGGCGCAAATGCGCGACCGCATTTTCATCAATCAGCCTGTCGCCGCTGGTGGCCACCATCACGGGATCGAGTACCGTCTGGGTGATGGCATAGCGATCAAGACCCGCTGCCACGGCTTCGATCACGCCGGTTTTCGAGAGCATACCGATTTTCACGGCATTGACGCGGAGGTCGGAAAATACGGCCTCCATTTGCGCTGTGATGAAGTCGGGTTCCACATCCGCAATGGCCGTAACACCGAGTGTATTTTGGGCCGTGAGAGCCGTTAGCACGCTGGCACCATAAACACCCAAGGCGGAAAATGTTTTCAGATCGGCTTGAATTCCTGCGCCGCCGCCCGAATCCGATCCTGCAATGGTAACTGCAATGGCTGTCATGCGTGGGTGCCTGTTCTCTTTGTGTTACGTTGACCGATGGACGCCGCTGGCGCGCTCCTGAGCCCGTTTGAGGCCGAGTTGACGTTCCCAATAAATCACTGTGACGCCGGCGGCAATCACAATGGCTGCCCCTGCCAAGACAATGGGGTTGGGGGCTTCGTCAAACATAAAATAACCGATCACCAGCGCCCATAAAAGCGAGCAATAATCAAAGGGGGCGATCACCGAGACATCGGCATGACGATAGCTTGAGGTGAGAAGGATATGTCCGATCCCGCCCGCAATGCCTGCGCCGATCATAAAGACGGCATCCCCCAGGGCAGGCATTTTCCATCCGAAAAGGGCTGTCAAAGCGCCTGCAAGCGATGTTGTCAGAGTGAAATAAAAGACAATCGAGCCCGTGGTTTCAGCGCGGGCCAATTTGCGGACTTCGAGGCTGGCAAAGGCAGAGCATATGGCCCCGCATAGCCCGAGGGCCGCACCGATGGGCGATGTGTCCTGACCTGTGGCGCTCATATGCGGGGAGAGCATCAGCAACATACCGCAAAATCCAACCGCGACAGCGCCCCAGCGGTAATGGCGCACCTGTTCTTTCAGAAAAAGGGCCGCAAGGCCTGTGGTGAGAAGGGGGGTGATGTAGCTGATGGCGGTGGCATCGGGCAGCGGCAGAAACGACAGGGCGCCAAAGCCAAAAAACATACCGCTTGATCCCGCGATACAACGCTTCAGATGACTGGGCGGATAGGTGTTCACAATAGAATTTTTTAGTTCGCCGCGCATCCCAAGCCAGATCAATAAAGGGATCATAGCAAAAAAGGCGCGGCAAAAGATCAATTGCCCGATGGGGTAGTCGTTGCTGAGAAATTTCACCTGCGTCGACATCAGAATGAAGGCAATCGTCGAAGCCAGTTTCAGTCCGATGCCAACTAACATGAACGCGGATCCGCGGGGTGAGGGAATATCGAGATTGTTTCGCGCGCACCCCCCTCAAACCGAAGGGGCCGGATGCGCGCAAAATATGATTTTAGTAGGAGGAGCGGAATGCGCCGCCATCCATCAAAATATTCTGGCCCGTAATAAAACCGGCATGGATGCTGGCAAGGAATGCGCACATTTTCCCGAATTCCTCGGGGGTTCCAAAACGACCGGCGGGGATGGTGGCAAGGCGCTCGTTCCGGACGGTTTCTTCACTGACATTGCGGCTTTGTGACTGTTTGGCAACCATGGATTTGATGCGGTCGGTATCAAACATACCGGGTAAGATCGCGTTGATTGTCACATTGTCCGGTGCTACTTCGCGCGCGACCCCTGCGAGAAAGCCCGTCAAACCGGCGCGGGCGCCAGAGGACAGATCAAGTCCTTGCAAAGGCGTGCGAACAGAGGAGGAGGTAATATTGATGATGCGACCGAATTTCCGTTCGATCATGGTGTTGATCACGGCTTGAATGAGCTCGATCGGCGTCACCATATTTTGCACAACGCCATCAAGTAAAGCGTCGCGGTCAATCTCCCGGAAATTTTTCGGCGGCGGGCCGCCATTATTATTCACCAAAATATCAGGGTCCGGACAGGCTTTGAGCAAAGCTGCTTGTCCCTCTTTGGAGGAGACATCGGCGCGGACAATATGCGGGCTATGGCCTGAGAGCTTTTTAATGGCTTGGGCTGTTTCTTCGAGTGCTTTTTCATCACGACCGTTGATGGTCAGATGAACTCCTGCTTCAGCGAGTGCCAAGGCGCATCCGCGCCCCAAGCCGCGGCTGGAGGCACATACAATTGCTTTGCGTCCAGCAATGCCCAGATCCATGACTGTCTCTCCCTTGCGTATAAAATTTTGATGCATTGAAACTGGCCAGTCCCTGCCGTGCTGTCAAGCGCAGGGTCAGGCATTTTTGGTCAGTCTGCCTTGAAAAAAAGAAAGCCACTCAAGGTGCATAAGAAAAAGGCCCGCGTGAAGCGGGCCTTTGAGAATGAGAACAGGCAAAGTGTCGATTATGCGATCCGGCCCACCAAAGCGGAGAGGAGCGTATAAACTTTGCCTTGATCGGAGGCGATAATCGACCGGATCATGCTGTAGCTTTGCGGGCCAGCTGGAACATTGCGCAAATGGTCATCAAAGCGGGTGATGTAATCATCCACGATCTGACGGAATTCACGATCGCCATTATAGCGGCTGCGGGCCTCTTCTATTTTGCCTAAGCCGGGGGTTGTGAAGGAGGGGAGCACAGACAGGCTGCGGTCGCCGGCCAGCACGCGTTCCCAATAGGCCTTCAAGACTTCGGGATAGGTGATCTGGTTGATGTCCTGACTGATGGAGGCCAGCCACTCATGCGCCGGTTGGATGGCCGGAGCCTGATCGGCTTGTTCTTCCTTAGAGGCGCGGGTCAGCACATCAGTCAGCCAGCCGCTGCCAGATTGAGCCGTTTCAGCGCGTTGGGCGCGGCGCGGTGCAAAAGCAGGGTCGATGCCGCGCGGTGCCTGAGACGGCGCCTGCTGGGCCATGCTGGCAATCGGGATTTGTGTTTCAGTGGCTTGGAACGCGGGCAGGGGCGCGCGCAGATCCTGTTGGGCGGGAGCAGGCTGGGGCATCATGGGTTGAGCCATGGCCGCTGCTTGCGGACGCGGGGCGTTGGGCTGCGTGTCGACGCGTTGCGGGTCAACCTTCGGGCTGATGCCGAGGCCGGGACCGGTGATGTTTTTAAGCGCCTTGAGTTCATCAAGAGCCTTCAACTGACCGCCAATCATTTCCCGCACGGATTCATTGGCCAGCTTGCTTTCGCGCGGCAATTCAACCAAGGCGCGTTGCAAGGTGGTGCGGGTTTTTTCCAGCTCTTGGGTGACTTCGCCGGACACGATCAACAATTCTTCCGCCGTTGAACGGAAGCGTTCGGAAGCGGTGTTGGTGTTGACGGTGATATCCGACAATGCGGTTTCGTAGACATCGCGGACCGATGCAGCGAGACGCTCGCGTTCGCGCTGGCTCATGGTGCGCAAGGCTTCGATCTGCTGGGTGATGGCTTCCGATGTCGACAGGGTAGTGCTGGCCAGCAAATGGCCGATATCGAGCGCCCGCTTTTCGGTCTCATCCAAGGCCACAGTCGCCATTTCAGCATGGGTGCGCGACATCGAGGTTAACTCGTCCGAACGGATGGTGAGTTGCTCCATGATGCGGGCCAGTGAGGCCTCGCGTGCATTGATCGCAGCGCTGAACTGGCTTTCGAGACGGGCCAGCGTGCCGGTTGTCTCGTTGACATTGCGCATCTGCTCGGAAATCGTACCGGTTGCCTGACGCAGAACATCAACATGTTGTGAAACACGTTCGGCGGCATGGTTGGACTCGCGATAGATGAGGCCCAAGGTTTGTTCGATATTATGCATGCGGGTTTGCAGCATGCCTTCAAGCTGAACAAGGCTGTTGTCGGTGCGGACCACCACATCGCCCAGCGACTCCGTCAATTCGGAGACGCGTTGCAACAGGGGCTCGCCGGTCTGCGACAGGGCATCGACCACTTGACTGAGCTGGCCGACAGCCTTGGTGGAGCTGTTTTCGACGATATCGCGCAGGCGTGCGGCGGCATTGGTGGCGGTCACCAGCATCGCTTCGCTGTGCTCGCGGATCTGGCCGGTCATGCTGCTGCTTTCTTCGCGCAGAATGTCGAAGACAGCCGAGCCTTGATCGCGCAGTTCTTGCGTCACATTGTTGCCATGCTCGCGCAGGCCTTTGGTCATGTTTTCGGTCTGCTCTTGCAGGTTCTTGGTCACAATCTGACCCTGCATGACCACTTCCATGGCCATAGATTGGCCCTGTTCGCGGATGCCCGATGTGACAAATTCGCCTTGCGTGCGCAGTTCCTGCACAAGCGTCTGGCCCTGTGTCTTGAGCTCGCCGGTGAGACCTTCGCCCTGGACGCGAATGCTTTGTGTGATGTTGTTGCCCTGATCCTTGAGGCCTTGTGTAACGGCAAGCCCGTGATAGCGCAGGCTTTCTGTCAGTGCCAAGCCTTCATCGCGCAGGGTCTGCGTGATGCTGGTGCCATGATCGCGGAAGGACGAGGTGACATTGTCGGTTTGCGTTTCGATGCTGCGCAAGATGCCTTCGGCAACGCCAGCCAATTGGCGATTGGCGTTTTCGCCGGTTTGCGAAACGGCGAGGGTGATGACTTCGCCATTGGTGCGGATCTGCTGGACCAGTTCGGTGCCACGGCCATTGAAGATGGCCGCGATTTCCTCGATCTGATGGCCAAGCGCCGCACCCACCATTTCTGAGCGCATATTGAGTGTTTCAACCAGCGAACGGCTGCGTTCATCGATGGTGTTGACCAATCCACGGCTGCGCTCGTCAATGGTGGCGACCAGTGAGCCCATGCGACCGACCACATCGCGTTCAAGACGCATGATGCCGTGATCGAAGGAGCCTGTGAGGCCTTCCACACGCGTGGTCAGCTGATCGCTGAGGCTGCGTGCGCTTTCGTCCATGCGCGAAACAAGTTGCGATGCATTGTCGACAACGATTTGTTCGAAGCGGGTTGCGCGATCTTCCAAGGCGCTTCTGACGCTTTCAGCACTTTCATTGATCGACTGCGCCGCTTCAAGCGCATTGGCGATGACGCTTTCGCTCATCTTCTGTGTGCGTGTGGCAAGACCATCGTCAATCTTGACGAAGATGGTTTCCATGCGGTCTTTCACAGCATCGGCTGTATCGATCGTGCGGGTTTCAAAGTCCGCAATACGGCTGTCGATGAGAGCGCCGGTTTCCGATGTATATTTGGTGAACATCGTTTCAACAGCGCTGCCTTTGTCCTCAAGCAAGGATTTGAGGTCGCCGAAGCGCGCTTCGATGCGGGTGGTGAAGTTGTTGGCCGCACCTTCGAAGCTTGAGGTGATGTTTTCACCGCGCACCATAACCTGCGCGTTGAATTGCTCAAGGCTGTCGGAGAGGGCCTGCGTTTTTTCTTCAAGCGTGGAATGCAGCTTGATGCTTTGTGCCTCAAGAGCCGAGGTAAAGTTATTGCCTTGATATTGCAGAGCTTGCGAGGCGGTTTCAATGCTGCGTTCAAAGGTTGAATTTACCTCTGCCGCTTCCTTGCTGATCGTGCGCACGGCATTATTGGCCGCAACGCTCAGATTGGCCTGCAATGCGGTTGTGCTTTCAATCAAGGTGTCGGATGCGCGGCGGGTCTCTTCCTTGACCGTATTGGACAGGTCAATGGCCGTGCCTTCAAGAAGGGTCTTGGCTTCACCGACCTGATCTTCAAGGGTCTTGGCAAAATTTTCTGCCGCGCTGGTCAAATCGCGCGACACGCGTGGGGCGCGAACGGCAATCAGCTCTTCCAGACGGTTGCTGCTGGATGAAATGTCAGAGGCCAAACGCTCGCCGCTTTCAACAATGCGGGAGCTGGCGGCCATGCCGGCCTGATCGATTTTCGCTGTAACCGTATCCCCTTGAGTGGCCAGCGTATGGGTCACATCTTCACCGGCCTGACGCAAGGCATCGGTCAAGGACATGGCGCGCGATGCCATCATTTCGGTGACGGCACGGCCCGTGGTGATAATGGTCGACGAGATGTTTTCGGCGCTGGCATCCATGTTGGTGCGCAAATTGGTTTGCGCATTTTCCATGGTCCGGCGGACGTCATTGCCGCGTTCGGCAATTTCAACCACCAGTGTCTGTCCTGTCTGCCGGACGGCCTCGGTGATTTCGCGCGCTTTGCCATCCAGCGACTTGCTGACTTCCTGAGCAGCACGGTCGATCTGACGATTGACGCTGTCATTGGTAGCAACAAAGCTTTCGATCAGCTCATGGCTGCGCAGGGTGATCTGCTCGACCATTTGCTCGCCACGATCGGCCAAGGAGCTGGCGATATCTTCGGCGCGCTGGCCCAAAAGCATTGAAACGCGTGCGCCCGCATCACCCACAGTGGCGGAGAGGCGGTCAGCAGCGGTATTCAGTTCGGTCGCCAAACCTTCATGGGAACCGGAAATGGACTGTTTCAGACGATCGGCCTGATAGACAATGGCTTCGCGCTGGGCAGAAAGATCGTCGATCAATGTGCGCAAACGCACTTCATTTTGATTGTAAGCTGTTTCAATCGTTGCGATTTCCGCATGAACGATGGTTTCCAGCTCGGTTGCACGCGCAACGGCGCGTTCAATCCCGTCACCCATGGCCGCCACTTCACGACGAATGGCTTGCGAGAGATTGAAGACGGCATCGGAGGCCATCGCCTCGGGTTCGACCATGCGCATGGTCATTTTGGCCATGGATTGCGCAACAGTCTTCATTTCCTGGGCGCGGCGCGTCAAATCGGCGACACCGAACATGGCCGCAACCGGCAAAGCAAGGCCAATCGCCGCCATTACGCCTTCCGGCTGGCTCATGGTTGAGAGCCAATTGGTCAGGCTCCAGCCCAATTTTTCACCGGCCCAATAGCCGGAAGCACCCAGCCATCCCAAGCTCGAAACAGACGCCCAATAATAGGCGCGCATGGAGGTCGTTGATTGAAGTGTCTGAAGAATTTCACCAATTTCGCGGCTGTCATCATTGGCTGGACGACCGGCAGGGATCACATCGCCTTCATTGGCTGAGGCGTTGAACGGGCGATCCATGTCACTGTCGCCACGCGCGCGGCGTGCTGGCTTGGCGGCATTGGCCCGTGCCAAGGCATCCAGTCCGTCACTCGCGTCCGGAAACTGGGACGAGTTGGGCTGGGCTTGGCCATTGGGCGTTGCCAGGCCTTGGCCAATGGATTCTGCCAGCGCCTCTTCGATCGCGGAGAGAGCGGCTTCAGCTGCATCCGATGGTTTGTTGGCGGTTGCCATATCAGTCCTCTTCGATGCCACGTAAAAACAACGTATTACTCAGAAACTTAGTCAAATTCTCAGCTTGTCTGCTGCCGACAGTCTCCCATCAGCGCACACAAAGCCACAAGGCACCATAAAGGTGTCTGGCGAAGAAGGAAATATGTTAAGAATTAAGAAACGAATCGTCGTTAACGCGCCGGTTTAGGGGTGGTTTAGGGACTGATTCTCCCTCAATCTGTCCTATTTTTGCTATTTTTGGGTCAAAATAGGGTGGTTTTTTCAGATTTTCTTTCCAAACCAATGTTCTGAACTCGCCTTCACTGAGGATTTGTCCTATCAACAGCCTGTCAAAAAAGCAGGGACAGCGGAGAAAAAGATGGTCGAGGTCAACTTTATTGATCACGCGGGTGAGCAAAACAAGGTTTCAGCCAAGGTCGGGATGACCCTGATGGAAGTCGCCGTGCAAAATCGCGTTCCCGGCATTGACGCGGAATGCGGGGGCGCCTGTGCCTGTGCGACCTGTCATGTCTATGTCGATCCGCAATGGCAGGAAAAAGTCGGACCTGCCGAGCGGATGGAAGAGGATATGCTGGATTTTGCCTTTGATGTGCGTCCAAACTCCCGTTTGTCCTGCCAAATCAAGATAACCGAGGCGCTGGATGGTCTGGTTGTGACAACCCCCGAGCGTCAAAGCTGACTAGCTTGTCAGCAAATCATCGGCTTTTGGTCCTGTTTTTGACCAAAACCACCTCCTATTGATCATAAAGACACTTTTGAACCGATGAGACTTGCCCGTGCAGAATGAACAGACATTGATTGAAACCGATGCATTGATTATCGGGGCCGGACCGGTGGGTTTGTTTGCCGTGTTTGAATTGGGTTTGCTTGATATCAAAGCGCATCTGATTGATATTTTGCCAAAAATCGGTGGGCAATGCGCTGAATTATACCCCGAAAAGCCTATTTATGACATTCCGGGCTTTCCGATCATTTCCGGTCAGGAATTGGTTGATAACCTCCTCAAACAGATTGAACCCTTTCATCCCACGTTTCATTTGGGCGAAATGGTCACGCAATTGTCCGCCGAGGGTGAGGGGGAAGCCCGCCGTTTTCGTGTCAAAACGGACAACGACCGTCATTTTCTGGCAAAATGCGTGTTGATCGCCGCGGGCGGGGGATCTTTCCTGCCCAAAAAGCCGCCCATTCCGAATATCGACAGCTATGAAGACAAAAGCGTTTTTTACGCTGTGCGCCAGCGTGAGGCCTTTCGCGGTCATGACGTGTTGATTGTCGGCGGTGGGGATTCCGCGCTCGATTGGGCGATCAATTTACAGCCCATCGCCCAAAGCGTCACCTTGATGCATCGCCGCGATGAATTTCGGGCAGCCCCCCATTCGGTGGCCAAAATGCGCGAATTGGTTGCCGAAGGGGCAATGAAGCTGGTTTTCGGTCAGGTCACCGGACTTGAAGGTTCGGATGGTCAATTGCAATCCGTCCAATGCAAAGCGCTGGATCAAAGCACCTTCACCCTTCCGTGTGATCGTCTGCTGCCATTTTTCGGACTGACCATGAAATTGGGGCCGATTGCCGAATGGGGTCTCAATCTGCATGAAAACCTCATTCCGGTGGATACAGAAAAATTCGAGACATCGGTGCCGGGGATTTTTGCCATTGGCGACATCAATACCTATCCCGGCAAGCTCAAACTGATCCTGTCAGGATTTCACGAGGCGGCGCTGGCGGCGCAAAAAGCCCATCGCTATATTTATCCCGAGAAAAGGTTGTTGTTCCAATACACAACCTCCTCAACAAATTTGCAGAAAAAACTTGGGGTCGCGGGCTGATCACGTCAAACTGTTAGGCCTAGGGCGGATGTCTTGGGTCTGAGCAAGGCTTTTGGGTAGGGTGGAATTAAGATGCAGGCGGCTTTGATTGTTTTTGCCGGTGGCGGGCTTGGGGCGGTGATCCGCCATCTGGTCAATCAGGGGGTGACGCGTCTTCTTGGCTCTGAATTTCCATGGGGCGTGATGCTGATCAATATCAGCGGATCCTTTATCATGGGTTTGGCGGCGGCGTTTTTTGCCTTCAAAGCCGATGCCAGCTGGTCCCAACCCATCCGCTTGTTTCTGACAACCGGCGTGCTCGGTGGCTATACGACATTTTCGGCCTTTTCGCTGGATGTGGTTTTGTTATGGGAACGGGGCGAGCCGCTGCAGGCCATGGTCTATGTGTTGGGCTCTGTTGTGTTGTCGGTCTTGGGTTTGTTTGCCGGTTTGGCATTGGTCCGCGTGATCACATGAAGGGATGCGCTTAATGAGAAAACCTTCATCCTCCCGTCCGACAGGGGCAGGGCGGCGCGGTCGTTCGCAATCGGCTGACGCCAAAGCCAAAGCGGGTGGTCGTCCTGTCGATGCCAAGACCGCACCGGCGAAGCGTCTTGCTTCGAAATCAGCCTTGCGTAAGGGGGCGGATAAACCGCTTGTCTATAAATTTCAGGTCGAGCGCCCCAAGCCTGCGGCAAAGCCTGTTGTCGAAGAGACAAAACCCGTCGATCCGGTTTTGCTGGGTGTGCAAAATCTCACGGTCTTGCCCGACGAGGCCGGTATGCGTGTCGACCGCTTCTTAGAGGCGCGCTTTCCGAGCCTGTCCTTCAGCCATATCCAGAGGATCGCCCGCAAAGGGGAATTGCGCGTCAATAGCAAGCGTGTTGAAACCAAGGACCGGCTTGAAGCAGGCCAGACCGTGCGCGTGCCCCCCTTATCCATTGATGCGAGGCCGATCAAGCGCGATGGCCTTTCGGAAAAAGATCGGGAAACCCGCGATTTTCTGGCCTCCATTACGATCTATGAAGACGATGATATGTTGGTGCTCAACAAGCCCATGGGTCTTGCCGTCCAAGGGGGATCAGGCATGGTGCGCCATGTCGATGGCTTGCTGGAGGTTTTGACCGATAAACGGGGTCAAAAGCCGCGTCTTGTCCATCGGCTGGATCGCGATACATCAGGCTGTCTGGTGATTGCGAAAAACCGTTTTTCTGCCTCCGCTCTTGCCAAGAGTTTTCGTGCCCGCGATACCCGTAAAATTTATTGGGCGCTGGTGGCTGGCGTGCCGCGTGTGAAACAAGGACGGGTCTCGACCTTTTTGGCGAAGGGTGAGGATGACGAGGGCGATGCCAAGATGATGGTGGCGCGTCATGGCGACGAGGGCGCAAGCCATGCCGTGACTTATTATGCGGTGGTTGAAACAGCGGGCCAGAAAGTCTCTTGGCTTTCGATGAAACCTGTCACGGGCCGCACCCATCAATTGCGTGCGCATGCGGCCCATATCGGGCATCCGATTGTCGGGGATCCCAAATATTTCAATGTCGAGAATTGGGAATTGCCGGGCGGCATCCAGAAGAAACTGCATCTCTTGGCGCGACGTATCGTGATCCCCCATCCCCGCACGGGAAAGCCTGTTGATGTCACAGCCCCGTTGCCGCCGCATATGAAGCAAAGCTGGAATTTATTGGGCTTTGATACCAGCCGCTATGATCCGATTGAAGAGGCGCCTGAATGAGCGCACAGATCGCCGGATTGGGAATGCCTGCATGTTGTTGATTTTTGACGTCGATGGCACGTTAGTGGATAGCCAAAACCTGATCTATGCCGCCCAATGCGCGACATTTGCGGCGCATGGCTTGCCTGCTCCCTCGCGTGAAAAAGTGTTGTCTTTGGTGGGGCTTTCTTTGCGGCCGACCTTTGAGGCTTTGGTGGGCCAAGACGGGCCGGTTGACGCGCTCGATGCGACCTATCGCAAAGTCTTTAACGAGGTTTTGAGTGATCCGGCCCATCACGAGCCCTTATTCCCCGATGTCACCGAAACACTGCGCGCGCTGGCCGCTATGGAGGGGGTGACTTTGGGCGTGGCCACCGGCAAATCCGTGCGCGGCATTATGCGCGTGATGGCAGAACATGGCTGGGAAGGTCTGTTTTCGACAATCCAGACGGCGGATACCCATCCATCCAAACCCCATCCGTCGATGTTGCAGGCGGCGATGGCGGAAACAGGCAAGTCTTTCGAGGCGACGGTCTTTATCGGTGATACGGCGTGGGATATGCGCATGGCGGAGGCTGCGGGCGTAGCAGGCTTTGGTGTGGATTGGGGCTATCACCCCGTTGCCGATTTGCAGGCTGCGGGTGCTCGCCACATTTTGAGCGCGATGCGGGAACTGGTACCGCTGGCTGAAAGGCTTTTGCGCCAAGGCAGGGTGCCGGAGACGATGTCATGACGCGATCATTGGATGATGATTTATTGCCCCATCACGGCGAGCCGATTGATCCCGTGGCCATGGCGCGCAAGGATTTAAAAACCAGCCTGCCCAAACGCTTCTGGAAAGAGGTGACTTTGGGTCCGCATGAGGCCGGTCGTTTTACGATTTTGCTGGATGGCCGTCCGGCCCGCACGCCCGCCCGCAAGGTCTTGGGCTTTGAGGATGAGGCTTTGGCCACAATGCTGCGGCAGGAATGGGCTGACATTGCCGAGGTGATTGATCCGGCCCAAATGCCGCTGACGCGCCTGATCAATTCGGCACTCGACGGGGTCTCAGAGCAAATCGACGCGGTTCAAGCCGATGCGGGCCGTTATGCCGCCTCTGATCTGTTGTTTTATCGCGCGGAACATCCCGAAAAACTCGTGGAGCGGCAAAGCGCCAGCTGGGATCCCCTGTTGGATTGGGTGCAGCAGCGCTATGGCGCGCGCTTTGTGACGGGTTCGGGCGTGATGTTTGTGACCCAACCGCCCGAGGCCGTGGATTTGCTGCGGAAAGCGGTCGCTCAGGTGAGCAATCCCTTGCCGCTTGCGGCCTTGCACGGACTGACAACCCTGACGGGATCGCTGGTTCTGGCCTTGGCCTTGGCGGAAAGCCGTTGCAGCTTGGCGGAAATCTGGGCGCTGGCGCATCTCGATGAAGATTTCCAGATGGAAATCTGGGGGCAGGACGAGGAAGCCTTGTTGCGGCGCGCGCAACGCTTTCGGGAGGCGCAGGCCGCAGCCAGCCTGTTGAAATGCACGTTTTGAACGGGCGACCCACGTCTTTCGTCTGGGTGACCCCGACCGGATTTGCTTGGTAAGGGGAAATGATGCTGAATGAAAAGAAGGGGTTGGGACGGGCGCTTGTCCGTTTCAGGCCTGCTTGTTTGGTGAGAGAAGGGCAGAGACGATGAAGGATATTCTCGAACGGCTTGACCAGCGGCGGCACAATGCATGGCTGGGCGGTGGACAGAAGCGGATCGATGCCCAACATGCCCGAGGCAAGCTGACAGCGCGCGAGCGGATTGCCCTGTTGCTCGACCGTGACTCATTCGAGGAATTCGACACCTTTGTGCAGCATCGCTGCGATGATTTCGGCATGGCCGACAATAAAGTGCCGGGTGACGGGGTGGTGACCGGCTGGGGCACGGTCAATGGCCGCACGGTTTTTGTCTTTGCCAAGGATTTTACGGTTTTCGGCGGATCACTGTCTGAAACCCATGCCGCCAAGATCAACAAGATCCAAGATATGGCCCTGAAAATGCGGGCGCCGATCATCGGCCTGTTTGATGCAGGCGGAGCGCGTATTCAGGAGGGCGTCGCAGCCCTTGGTGGTTACGGCGAAGTATTCCGCCGCAATGTCATTGCATCGGGCGTGATCCCGCAGATTTCGATGATCATGGGCCCGTGCGCGGGCGGCGATGTCTATTCCCCCGCCATGACCGATTTCATCTTCATGGTGAAGGATACGAGCTATATGTTCGTGACCGGCCCCGATGTGGTGAAAACCGTCACGAATGAAACCGTGACCTCCGAAGAGCTGGGCGGTGCCAAAGTGCACACAACCCGCTCGTCTGTGGCCGATGGTGCATGGGAGAATGATGTCGAGGCTCTGCTGCAATTGCGCCGCCTGATTGATTTCCTGCCCTCCAACAACACAGACGGCGTGCCTGTTTGGGATAGTTTCGATGTGGCGGATCGGGTGGATACTTCGCTTGATACGCTGGTGCCCGACAATCCCAACAAGCCCTATGATATGAAAGAGCTGATCCACAAGACGGTGGACGAGGGTGATTTCTTTGAAATTCAGGAGGCCTATGCCCGCAATATCATCACCGGTTTTGCGCGCATCGAAGGCCGCACGGTGGGCATTGTCGCCAATCAGCCCATGGTGCTGGCGGGCGTTCTGGATTCGGATGCCTCACGCAAGGCCGCGCGCTTTGTGCGCTTTTGCGATAGTTTCGAAATTCCGATCCTGACCTTTGTCGATGTACCGGGCTTTTTGCCGGGCACCGCGCAGGAATATGGCGGCCTCATTAAACATGGCGCGAAACTGTTGTTTGCCTATGGGCAGGCGACCGTGCCGATGATCACCATCATCACCCGCAAGGCCTTTGGCGGGGCCTATGATGTGATGGCCTCCAAACATATCGGCGCTGATATCAATTATGCATGGCCGACGGCGCAAATCGCGGTGATGGGCGCGAAGGGCGCGGTGGAAATCATTTTCCGCTCCGACATGAATGATCCAGACCAAATCGCCGCCCGCACCAGCGAATACGAAGAGCGGTTTCTCTCGCCTTTTGTCGCCGCCGAACGCGGCTATATCGACGAGGTCATCATGCCGCATTCAACACGCCGCCGCATTGCGCGGGCTTTGTCGATGCTGGCGACCAAGCAATCCGAGCGGCCGTGGAAAAAGCACGACAATATCCCGCTTTGAGGATTTTTGTTGGGGGCTGAATTCTGCTTATTCTCGTCATCGCGATGAGCCAAAGGCTCAGAAGCGATCAAGTCTAAAACAACGCCATTTGCGGCGTTTATAAAGACTGGATTGCCGCACGCCCTGCGGGCGTTCGCAATGACGCCTGTGGTTTTGGTTGTTTAAATTGTTTGATGGTTACGCTGGCGCGTGCTGTGCCATAAAAGCCTGAAAGGTCAGATCGGGGGCGGTCTGGCGCGCGGCTTCAAACGCTGTGTTCAAAGCGCGTTTGCGGCTAAGGCCCGCCATCGCAATCGGGCGTGCTTGTGGTGACAGGCCGAAGCCGTCGCCGTGCTCCAGACGGTTGAGAAACCCCGCATAAGCGCGATCAAAACGGGCGCCTGATTCTGCGGAATGGGCCAGTGATCCTTTGCGGATATAATAGTGATAGAGTTCGCTTTGCAGCCAAGCGAGGGCGGGCAGCTGATCAAGCAGGCGGATATTGGCAATGACATCTTCCGCCAATTCGACGCCCGCGATGCGCGGCTGCACATAGCGGCGCATCATCAAGGGCACCAAAGGCTGATCAAGCGTCAGAAACGCCGCCAGATCGAGTGTGATGACCTCCTCACGGGGAGGGGGAGGGGCGAAGAGGGGCGCGCCCGTGTCCGCATCCAGACACAAAAGCCGGTCAGCCGCCGCCCCATAGCGTTCCGCCAGCGGCAACAGACGGGCGAGGCGGTCAGGGGCAAAGGCATCATCGGCATCAAGCCATGTCAGCGCTTCACCCGCCATCAAAGGCAGGCCGCAATTGCGGGCATGATGGCAGCCCGAACCGATCCGGCCGGTGCTGGTATGGAGAACGCGCGGGTCGGAAAAGCCCTGTCCTACTAAGACTTCCTTATAATCCACCCCGTCATCGGACACCACAATCGCCTGCCACGCAGCATGGCTTTGCGCGGTGAGACTGAGCACAGCGCGCAACAATGTTTCATGTGCGTGAAAAGCGGGGATGATGATGGAGATGCTGGTCATTATTAATTATGGGGCTGTCCCAGATAATCACCTTAGATAGCGTTTAACCCATTGTTTTAACGTTGTTAATTGGAGCGTTGGGTCACTGTTATTGAAACGCCACTCACACTCCTTCAAAAATAGCCCAAAATGCGCCTTCGGCACACCAT
>CAIJVU010000075.1 GCA_903824185.1 uncultured Hyphomicrobiales bacterium | reverse complement strand
CCACACAAACTCGCAGCAGTTCGCGCGGTCGTGCCCGCAACAAAATGTTCAATCAATCGGTCTTGTTTATAAACGCTCAGACGGCTCTTGCGCATAGCACCCATAATAACCCCTTTTCAGAGTTATCTGGGACAGCCCCTTTTTCTTTATATGAATAAATTTACTCGCTTTTCCGGTAACAGGTCTTTACTCATTAGGGAAAAACAGGCAGGAAATCCTCGTTTTTCTAGTTATTTGGGTGGTGATGCAAAAAGTCGCGCGGCGTGGTTTTATGCAAGGATTACTTGCAACGACGGCATTGTCGGCGGGGCTTGGTTCTGCATGGCCGCAAACCCGCAACAAGGTGGTCGTTCCCAAACCAGTGTTTGCCTATGATGATGTGGTCCGGCGGGCGCGGGAATTATCCGAAGCCCCCCATGACCCGACGGTGCAAGCCCTGCCCGCGGAATTGTCTGCGCTTGATTTTGACGCATGGCGGGAAATTCGCTTTCGTGGCGAGAAAGATCCCTTGGGGGATCCGGCGAAGCACTTTAAATTACAGACCTTTCATCTCGGCCATTTGTTCCAGCATCCGATCCAGATCAATCTGGTCAAAGACCGCCTTGCCGAACCCATGGCCTATTCGGCCGATTATTTCGATTATGGCCGCACCAAATTTCAAAAACCCCTGCCCGCCGATTTGGGCTATGCGGGATTTCGTATCCATTATCCGGTCAATACGGCCACATCGTCCGATGAGCTGATCTCCTTTTTGGGCGCAAGTTATTTCCGCTTTCTGGCACGCGGCCAGCAATATGGCCTCTCGGCCCGCGGATTGGCCATCGGCACGGGCTATCTGGATAATCGGGAAGAGTTTCCTTTCTTCAAGGAGTTCTGGATTGAGCGTCCCGATCCGAAATCCGACCTGATTTCCATTTATGCCTTGCTGGATAGTCCTTCGGTGACAGGGGCTTACAGGTTTGACCTCGTCCCCGGCCAGAAGGCGGTCATGGATGTGACCGTCACTCTTTATGTGCGCAATCGGATCAGGCGGCTCGGCATGGCCCCGCTGACCTCCATGTTCTTCATGGGTGAAAATGATCGCCACATGAATGACCGCAATAAATATGACGAATTCCGCACGGAATTGCACGATTCCGACGGGTTGATGATCCATACCGCTGATAATGAATGGATCTGGCGGCCTCTGAAAAATCCTCTGGTGCAGGAGGTCCAGCGCTATGATACCCGCAATGTGCGGGGTTTCGGATTGTTCCAGCGCGATCGCCGCTATGAACATTATATGGATATCGAACTCGCTTATGAGGAACGTCCCAGCTATTGGATCGAGCCGAAAGAAGATTGGGGTTCGGGCGTCGTGGAACTCGTGGAACTCGCGACAAAAGATGAAACCGCGGACAATATTGTCTGCGCTTTTGTGCCGGACGGGCCCATTGATCCCGGAAAACCCTTCACTTTTTCCTACCGGATCCATTCGCTCAATGACGGCTTAAATCTGCACAATCTGGCTTTTGTAACCAATACGTTCAATGCGCCCGCTTATGCCTTGGGGTCCAATGAGCAACAGGCGGGCAATGCACGCCGGTTTATGGTCGATTTTGCCGGTGGCGAAATGGATTATTACCTGAAAAATCCGGGGCTTGTGAAGATTGTCGCCTCCGCGCGCAATGCCCGGATTTTCCGGACATTTCTGGTTCCCAATCCGAAGGGACAGGGGTTCCGGGCGATGATCGATGTCAAATTTGAGGAAAATCAGGTCGGCACGATCAGGGCCTTTTTGTCGTCCGGACAGAAGCCTTTGACCGAGACCTGGAGCTATTCCTGGCGGATTTATAACTTCTAATATGGGCAGATAGGCCTAAAAACAGGAGTTTATCCTGCCAGAACAGGGTTTGTTTGGCGAAAAATTCACCGAACAAACCGACTTTTCGGCTCGACATTTGACCCATTCAGCTGTATTGCACCGCTTCCAATTGAAAACAGCGGCGCCCAACCGCCGGCTTGAGATCCTTCGGGATTGAGATCCAAACGGGCAGGAGAAGAAGATGGATATTATTCAGACGCTCGAAAAAGAGCAGGCAGAAAAATTGGCCGCTTTGCGCGCCACACCCGATTTTCAGCCCGGTGATACATTGCAGGTCAATGTGAAGGTGATCGAAGGCGAGCGCACCCGTGTGCAGGCCTATGAAGGCGTTTGCATCGCCCGCAATGGCGGTGGCCTCAATGAAAGCTTCACCGTTCGTAAAATCAGCTATGGCGAAGGTGTGGAACGTGTGTTCCCCGTTTACTCGCCGCTGATCGACAGCATCAAAGTGGTGCGTCGCGGTAAAGTGCGTCGCGCGAAGCTTTATTACCTGCGTGATCGTCGCGGTAAGTCCGCACGTATCGTCGAACGCAAAACCGGCCACGGTTTCGATAAGGCTGACAAGAAATAAGCAAGGCATCGGTGCGGCGGATCCAAACGCCCCGCACCCTTTGATCTTGATTGGCTTTTTTAGAACGCGGCCTTCTTCAGGGGTCGCGTTTTTATTTGGGTCTTTATTTCGCACGAGGTCTTTTTCTTTGCGCGAGATTTCTTATAATTGAACGAAGACATAGTGGAACGCCGATAATCGGCGGTTTTTCTCAAAACGGATGAGCGAGACAAACATGGTGGCGCGCACGCTTTACGACAAAATCTGGGACGATCATGTGGTTGATACCCAACCCGATGGCACCTGCCTTCTCTATATTGATCGTCATCTGGTCCATGAAGTGACCAGTCCGCAAGCCTTTGAAGGGTTGCGCACAACGGGTCGTCGGGTCCGCGCACCGGAAAAAACCTTGGCGGTGGTTGACCACAATGTCCCCACCTCTGATCGCTCGAAAGGCATTTCCGACCCCGAAGCTGCAACACAAGTGGCTGCCTTGGCTGAAAATGCACGGGAATTCGGCATTGAATATTACAACGAGCTCGATAAGCGGCAGGGCGTTGTCCATATTATCGGGCCCGAACAGGGCTTCACTTTGCCGGGCACAACGATTGTCTGCGGCGACAGCCACACCTCCACCCATGGTGCCTTCGGGGCGCTGGCGCACGGGATCGGCACCTCCGAGGTGGAACATGTGTTGGCAACCCAGACCCTGATCCAGTCCAAAGCGCGCAATATGCGCATTCAGGTCGATGGAACTTTGCCGCATCATGTGTCCGCGAAAGACATTATTTTGTCGATCATCGGTGAAATCGGCACCGCCGGCGGTACGGGTCACGTCATGGAATATGCGGGTGACGCCATCAGCGCCTTGTCGATGGAAGGCCGCATGACGATCTGCAATATGTCGATCGAGGGTGGTGCCCGTGCGGGTCTGGTGGCCCCCGATGAAAAGACCTTTGCCTATTTGAAAGACCGCCCCAAAGCCCCCAAAGGGGCGCAATGGGATGCGGCCATGCGCTATTGGGAAAAACTGCAATCCGATAGCGGCGCGCATTTCGACCGCGAAATCCGGCTGGATGCCGCCAATCTGCCGCCGATTGTCACTTGGGGCACCAGCCCCGAAGATGTCGCCAGCATTACCGGTCTCGTGCCCCGCTTAGAGGATGCGCAAACCGAAGCCAAGCGCGCCTCCATTGCCCGCGCGCTCGATTATATGGGCCTGAAGGGCGGCGAGAAAATCACTGATCTTGCCATTGACCGTGTCTTTATCGGCTCCTGCACAAATGGACGCATTGAAGATTTGCGGGCGGCTGCGGCGATTGTGGCGGGCAAGCATGTGCATGCCAATGTCAATGCGATGATCGTGCCGGGTTCGGGTCTCGTGAAATTGCAGGCGGAAGAAGAAGGTCTCGACAAGATCTTCAAAGCCGCCGGTTTTGACTGGCGCGAGCCGGGCTGCTCGATGTGTCTGGCGATGAATGCCGATAAATTGGCACCGGGCGAGCGTTGCGCCTCGACCTCCAACCGCAATTTCGAAGGTCGTCAGGGCTTCAAGGGCCGTACGCATCTGGTGTCGCCTGCCATGGCGGCGGCCGCCGCTATTGCCGGTCATTTTGTCGATATCCGTCAATGGGCCTGATCGGCATCGTGGATTGAAACAGGATTTGAAAACCCCGCTCTGGCGGGGTTTTTTTATGGACTTGGACTCGTGCGACCTACCAGCAATCACGCTCAACCCGCTGGCTCCAGACGCCCCAATAGGGATCCCAATAAGGAACCAGACGGCTGCGGCAGCGCTCATGATGATGTCTGTAAAAATCATGATGATGCTCTTGATGATATCGCTCTTGATATGAGGGGGCCTGATAGCTGCGCTCCCGATGGCCATGGTCGCGGTGATGAGGCTCATAGGCATTGAAAGCCGCTGCCGGACTGCCTGTCAGGCTCACCCCCGCCAGCAGCAGCAAAAAACCAACAAGACCACGCCTGAGCGCGGATGAAATGTGATCAGTGATCATGGCACCCTCCTGATCCGGTCTGGTCCTTTGGTTGACCGGTTGGCATCAATTTGCCCGGGAAGGGTTGAACAAGGGCTGAGAAGGCCGTTCATCTGTTGTTATATCGACCGATTGGACGCATTTTGATGTGTTTTTTTGCCTGTGTGGCGGGGTGACAGCATCGGTCCGCCTCTGCTATAGGAAACTTCCTTTAATCACCCGGTTTTTTGCTGACGGACCCTCTCATGCAGCCTTTTACGTCTCTGACCGGCGTTGCCGCGCCGATGAAGATCACCAATGTCGACACCGACATGATCATTCCGAAGCAATATTTGAAGACCATCAAGCGCACCGGCTTGGGCACGGGTCTGTTTGCCGAAATGCGTTTCAATGAAGATGGCAGCGAGAACAAGGACTTTGTTCTGAACCAACCGGCCTATCGCAAAGCGCAGATTTTGGTGGCCGGTGATAATTTCGGCTGCGGCTCCTCGCGCGAACATGCCCCTTGGGCTTTGCTGGATTTTGGTATTCGTTGCATTATTTCAACGTCATTTGCGGATATTTTCTATAATAACTGCTTCAAAAACGGCATTTTGCCGATCAAAGTATCGCAGGAACAGCTGGATCAATTGATGGATGAGGCGGCGCGCGGTGCCAATGCCACTCTGACGGTTGATCTGGAAAGTCAGGAAATCCAGACATCGGACGGACACGCCGTGCATTTCGAAATCGACAGCTTCCGCAAGCATTGCTTGCTGAACGGCCTCGACGATATCGGTCTGACCATGGAAAAGGCCAAGTCCATAGACAGTTTTGAAAGCAAGGTCTCCGCCGAGCGTCCTTGGCTCTGAGAGCTGACGTTTTAAACATCCCGTTTTTCAATCCCATGACAGGCGCGGGTCGCTCGGCGATCCCCCTTCAATGATCTGACCAAGAGGAGTTCGCATCATGGCATCCTTCAATCTTTTGCTGCTGCCGGGTGACGGAATCGGCGTCGAGGTGATGGGCGAGGTCAAAAAAATCCTCGATTTCATGACCAAGACCGGCATGGCACGCTTTGAAACCGAAACCGACCTTGTCGGCGGTGCGGCCTATGATGCGCATAAAAAAGCCATTAGCGATGATGCTGTGAAGCTCGCCCATCAATCGGATGCGGTGTTGTTTGGGGCTGTGGGCGGTCCGCAATGGGACAGCGTGCCTTACGACCAGCGTCCGGAAGCAGGCTTGCTGCGTCTGCGCAAAGATTTGGAAATGTTTGCCAATTTGCGTCCGGCCATTTGCTATCCGGCTTTGGCGGCAGCCTCTTCGCTCAAGCATGAGATTGTCGAAGGTCTCGATATTATGATCGTCCGCGAATTGACGGGCGGCGTTTATTTCGGCGAGCCGAAGGAAATTGTCACGCTGGAAAACGGTGAAAAGCGCGGGGTGGATACGCAGGTTTACACCACGCATGAAATCGAGCGCATCGGACGGGTGGCTTTCGAGCTGGCGCGCAAGCGCGGCAATAAAGTGACCTCTTCGGAAAAACGCAATGTGATGAAATCAGGCCTGTTATGGAATCAGGTCATCACGGATTTGCACAAGCGCGAATATGCGGATGTGGTGCTGGAACATATGCTGGCGGATGCTTTGGGCATGCAGCTGGTGCGCTGGCCCAAACAATTTGATGTGATTGTCACCGATAACCTGTTTGGTGACATGTTGTCGGATGTGGCCTCGATGCTGACAGGCTCGCTCGGCATGTTGCCCTCAGCCTCCATGGGGATTGCCGATGCCAAAACCGGCAAGCGCAAATCCATGTATGAGCCCGTGCATGGCTCGGCGCCTGACATTGCCGGCAAGGGTCTGGCGAATCCGATTGCGATGATCGGATCCTTTGCCATGGCGTTGCGCTATTCGCTGGGTCTGTCGGATGCAGCGGATCTGGTTGAAAAAGCCATTGCCGATGTGTTGAACAGCGGCTTGCGCACCAAAGACATTGCTGGTCCGGGCGTGAATGCCATTTCGACATCGGAGATGGGTGACGCGGTGCTGCAGGCGATCCAGAAATTGGCGCGTTAAATTTTTTATTGACAGGCCAATTGAAACAATCTTAAAATTTGATACTAGCTCCCCATCGGACTTGGCCTTTTGGCCCCCGATGGGGTTTTATTTTTTAAGTGTATTTTTTTTATTTTTTATTGAGATGGCCGATGATGAGAGCGGTGGCCTTTTTTGATGTGCAAAATTTATATAGGCACGCCAAAGATGCTTTTGGGCATACACATCCTAATTTTGACCCGGTGAAATTGCACAGTGCCGTTTGTGCCTTAAACGGCTGGAATGTTGATCAAATTCGTTATTACACAGGTATACCCCAATCTGATCGATCGCCTATGTGGCATGATTACTGGGCCAATCGGATCCTGTCTTTAAAACGTCAAAATATTCAAACTGTCACGAGACCGATCCGCTATCGTGACGAGCGAATACTCATGCCGGATGGCTCAATCCACATCACAACAACGCCTCAAGAAAAAGGCATCGATGTCCGTTTGGCCGTTGATTTGATTTCGATGGCTTATCGTAGGCTCTATGATGTAGCTGTGATTTATTCGCAAGATCAGGATTTGGCTGAAGTGGTTGAGGAAGTGCATAGTGTGTCTTCCATACAGCGTCGAACAATTGAACTTGCCTGCGCTTTTCCAGTTGGGCCCCATGCAAGTGCTAAGCGGGGGATCAATCGGACCCTCTGGATCAAGATGGATCAAAATTTTTATGATCTCTGCCTTGATCCTCGGGACTATAGACGAAAATAACCTGCCCCCCTCTTAAGCCGCATTGACTTGCGGCTGCGAGCGTGAATAAAAAGAGGACCAAGCTCTGATCGGGTTTGGTCTTTTGGAATTGGATGGCGCCATGCTTCGTTTGCTCAAAACAACAAGCAAATCGGGCTCACAACAGACCCTGAAACGGGTGCTGGCGCACTGACGCATTCTCTCTTCCCGCATTCTTCTCCCGCGGGGGGAAGAATGAAAAGCCGCAGAAGCGGTCTTCACACAACGGGAGAAGAGGGCAAGATCAGGGTTTTTCAGTCATGGCATTCAAGGTCGCAATTGTAGGCGCCACGGGTAATGTGGGCCGCGAGCTTCTTTCCATTTTGAGCGAGCGGGCGTTTCCAGCCAGTGAGGTTGTCGCGCTGGCCTCCAGCCGTAGTCTGGGCACGGAAGTGTCGTTCGGCGACAAGGTCTTGAAAACCAAAGTCCTCGATCATTATGATTTTTCCGATACCGATATCTGCCTGATGTCGGCTGGCGGCGCGATTTCCAAGGAATGGGCCCCCAAGATCGGAGCGGCCGGTTGTCTGGTGATCGATAATTCCTCGGCATGGCGTTATGACGCGACCGTTCCCTTGGTGGTGCCGGAAGTGAATGCCGATGTGCTGGCGCCCTATTTTGCGGATGCCAAGCGCCGCAACATCATCGCCAACCCGAATTGCTCGACCGCCCAGCTGGTTGTGGCTTTGAAGCCCTTGCATGATCGGGCCACCATCAAGCGCGTGGTGGTTTCGACCTATCAATCGGTGTCGGGTGCGGGCAAGGATGCGATGGATGAATTGTTCTCGCAAACCCGTGCTTTGCTGACCACCGGCGAAGTGAAGCTTGAAAAATTCCCCAAGCGCATTGCCTTCAATCTGATTCCGCAAATCGATGTCTTTATGGATGACGGCTTCACTAAAGAAGAATGGAAGATGACGGAAGAGACCAAGAAAATTCTTGATCCCGCCATCAAGCTGACCGCCACTTGTGTGCGCGTTCCGGTCTTTGTGTCCCATTCCGAAGCGGTCAATGTCGAATTCGAAAAGCCATTGTCGGAAGACGAGGCGCGCTCCATTTTGCGTTCGGCCCCCGGCTGTCTGGTGATCGACAAGCGCGAGCCCGGTGGCTATATCACCCCGCATGAAGCGGCTGGCGAAGACGCCACCTATATTTCACGTATCCGCAAAGATCCCACTGTTGAAAACGGACTGGCCTTCTGGTGCGTGTCGGACAATCTGCGCAAGGGTGCGGCGTTGAATGCGATCCAGATCGCCGAAGCCTGCATCAATCGCAAGCTCATCAAGCCCAAGGCAAAATAATAAAGCGGCGCCGGTCTCATAGGAAACCGGCGCTTATTTTTCGCGCAGCGGAGAGCGAATATGTTGGCACTCAGACCCAATTGTGAATGTTGCGATCGTGATTTGCCTCCCGCCGCGAAAGAGGCGATGATCTGCTCATTCGAATGCACGTTTTGCAGCACTTGTGCGCAGCAGCACTTTGCGGGCCATTGTCCCAATTGCGGCGGCGAATTGCTGCGCAGGCCGATACGGCCTGCCTCAAAGCTCGAAAAATTTCCGGCTCAAACAGAGCGGGTGCTCAAACCGCATCGGCCCGCATAAGCGAGACGCGCGCGCGCGCTTCCGGTTCGGCTTGCGTGAACAGGCCGGTATGGGGATCACGCACCGACAAGACGCCGGTGGTGACATCGAAATAGGCGCCATGCAGTTGGACTTTTCCACGTTCGACAAGGGTCGAAACGCAGGGAAAGCTCATCAGATTATCAAGGCTTTGTGCGATCGAAATCAAAGCCAGCCGCTCGATATAATCGCCGATGGGCGTGTTGCCGCGCGGACCGGCCCGCTCGGCTGCAGGTTCGATCAAGGTCATCCATTTGCCGATAAAGTCACCCGGCGATAAAGGTTCGCTGTCATCCACCCATGCGCGCACGCCGCCGCAACGGCCATGGCCGAGCACCACGATATGTTTGACGCGCAAAGCCTGAACCGCGAATTCAAGGGCAGCCGATGTGCCGTGAAAGACCCCTTGGGTTTCATAAGGGGGCACCATATTGGCGACATTGCGCACCACAAACAATTCGCCCGGACGGGCATCAAAAATCACTTCCGGAGAAACGCGGCTGTCGCAGCACCCCACCACCATGATTTCGGGTTTTTGCCCGCTGCCGGATAATTCCTCATAGCGGCTTTGCTCTTGCGGAAACCGGCCCGACATGAAGGCGCGATAGCCCTCGCGCAACCGATCGGGGAAGCTGTAGGAAGACGCTGTCTGGGTCACGCTCATCGACATCCTTCTGGGCTTGCAGGCTTTCGCACATAGGGCGCATCGTGAGCAAAATCAATGGTCTTTATGCGGGATCGGGCTTCTCGCGCGAAAAGGCATAGATAAAACTCACCAAGAGCATCAAGAGGCCATAGATCGTGAACAGGCGGGAATAGAGGGTTTCGGGGTCAAGCCCCGACTGGTTGGCGCGCTGAATGATCTGTCCGGACAGATATTGCACCACGCCGCCGCCCGCGATGAACAGGAAATTCAGCAAGGTCACGCCCCGCCCCAACAGTTCAGGCGGGAAAAACAATTTGGCATGGCCCATCAAGATGCCATAGCTCAGGCCCACTGCGCCGATGGCGGCCAGCAAGATCAAGGCGATGACGGCATTTTGCGGGCCGAAAGTGCCAAGCGCCAGAAAACAAGCGGCTGTGATATAGCCGCTCCACAGCGATGGCAGGCGCGGGCTTTTGAGCAGACGCTCCAAAGGACCGTAGATCAATGCACCGATCACCATGAAACTGCTCATCAAAAAGGCCACATGGCCGATTTCGGCGAGATCATAGTGAAAAATATCGCGGAAAAACGGTGTAATCCATAGGCTGCGGGTGGCGACCACAAAGGCATAACTCAAAAAAGTGATCGGCATCAGCGGCCACAAGGCGCGGATGGTCAGAATACGCATAATGCCCTGCCAGAGGCCGCTGTCGGATTGGGCCGTTGTGCTGCGCGGCGGATCTTGCAAAACCAGAAAGCAGAAGATCACGCTGGCCGCCGTCAACACCGCGGTGAGGCCAAGACTGATCCGCCAGCCAAAGGTCATAATGGACCAAGCCAGCGGGCTGGCACTGACCAGACTGCCCAAAGAGCCCAAGCCGATCATCCATGCCGCCAGCATGCCGAAGCGTTCGGGAGGATAAAAACGGCCGAAAACAAACAGCGAGCTCATCAAAACCGGCGAGCAACCCACCCCGATCAGCGCCATGCCGATCAGGCAATCGGTCAGGGATTGCGCCATGGCCATCAGACCCGCCCCCACGACCGCAATCAGCATCAGGCCGCTCAAGGTGCGGCGCGGGCCGTGGCGATCGAGCAGAAACCCCACAGGGAATTGCGACAGCGCAAAGGCTGCAAACCAAATGGCGGAAATCGACCCGAGATCAGCCGCATCAAGGCCGAGATCACGCGACAGATCGAGTGCCACGACACTCAGAAAAACGCGGAAAAACTGGCTCATCATATAAGCGGACAAAAGGGCAGAAAAAACCAAGGCGATGTCCCCGCAGGATGGATGAGGTCTTCTGGTGGTAGGAAACAGCCTGAGATGGCCGGATCACACGCATTTTTTCAAGCATAGACGCTGATTTCGGGTTTGTCCTGTCGGCTGCTGCAGCCCTCGCCCGCAAGCCATGCACGCCTGAGCACCCGTGATGGGATGATCAACACGGCTGCCATGCTGATTTTGGTGCTTGCCCTTCCCCATGGCTTGCGTGCATGAATAGGTCTTAAAATCAGTCAATGCGTGAGGAAGACATGGCAGAGAAGCAGAACAAGATGCGCTATAGCAAACGCTCGTTGTCCGCGCAGGCCATGGGCAAAATAGATCCCAAGACCAAAGGCGTCGTGCCGCCCATCCATATCGCGACAACCTTTATCCGCGATCCCGACAATGGCTATTCCTCGGGCTTTGTCTATGGCCGCCCCGACAATGAAACCGTGCGCGAGGCCGAGGCCGTCATTTCCATGTGGGAAGAGGCGGAAGCCAGCCTGTTGTTTTCCTCCGGCATGGCGGCGGCCACGAGTGTGTTTCTGGCTTTGAAGCCGGGGGATCATGTGGTGGCACCCAAAGTCATGTATTGGGCCTTGCGCAACTGGCTGATGACCGATGCCAAACATTGGGGCCTTGAGGTCAGCTTTGTCGATATGACGAATATTGAATCCATCCGCGCCGGATTGAAACCAGGCCGCACTAAATTGGTATGGGTTGAGACGCCGTCCAATCCTTTGTGGTCGCTCACCGATATTGAAACCGCCGCCGAATGGGCGCATGCGGTGGATGCCAAATTGGCGGTGGACTCCACCGTTGCAACCCCTGTGTTCACGCAGCCTTTGAAACTGGGTGCGGATGTTGTCATGCATGCCGGTACCAAGGCCTTGAACGGCCATTCCGATGTTGTGGCGGGTGTTCTGGCAACGTCAGACATCAGCCCCTTCTGGAACAGGATTGTGTCCAACCGCAAAAACCTCGGTGCGGTGCTCGGACCCTTTGAAGCCTTCTTGTTGATGCGCGGGATGCGGACGCTTGATTTGCGGGTGCGCGAAGCATCAAAAACAGCACTCGATTTGGCAGAGCGGTTCAGCACCCATCCTTTTATCGAGGAAGTTCTCTATCCCGGTCTGGCCACTCATCCGCAACATGCTTTGGCGCTCAAGCAGATGAAAGGCGGGTTCGGCCATATGCTCTCGATCCGCGTCAAAGGTGGCGAGCAGGCAGCCATTGATACAGCCGCCTCTGTCGGTCTGTGGAAGCGCGCCACCTCGCTTGGCGGTGTGGAAAGTCTCTTGGAGCATCGCGCCTCCATCGAGGGGCCCGACACGCCGTGCCCGCCCGATTTGCTGCGTCTGTCGGCAGGCATTGAAGACGTCGAAGACTTGTTTGCGGATCTCGATCAGGCATTGTCCAAAGCGCATAAGTAAGGTTTTTTTCTACACCAAGGACGAACACTCTTGCGTCATTGCGAGCGGCGGTACGCCGCGTGGCAATCCATCTTTGTGGGCGTGAATGGATTGCGTTAAACCGAGTTGGAAAATCTGGATTGCGTCTTCGCCTTCGGCTTATCGCAATGACGCTGGGAAAATATTTCGCGCATATAATGTGCAGGAATGACGCTGGGAAAATATTTCGTGCGTAAAATGCGCAGCACTGAAGTTGAATAGACGATGAAGCGAATACCTTTCCGACATCACATAAAAACCACCGCGTCATTGCGAGCGGCGGTACGCCGCGCGGCAATCCATTTTTGTCGGTCGTGAATGGATTGCGTTAAATCGCGTTGGAAAATCTGGATTGCTTCTTCGCCTCCGGCTCATCGCAATGACGCGGGGAAATATTTTACGCATATAATGTACAGGAATGACGCTGGGAAAATATTAAGTGCGTAAAATGCGCAGCACTGAAGCTGAATAGACGACGAAGCGAATACCTTTCCGACATCATATAAAAACCACCGCGTCATTGCGAGCGGCGGTACGCCGCGCGGCAATCCATCTTTGTGCGCGTGAATAGATTCCGTTAAACCGCGTTGGAAAATCTGGATTGCTTCTTCGCCTCCGGCTCATCGCAATGACGCTGAGTAGGGTATGAAGCGACTGGCCAAGAGGCCTTGCAGTTTTCAATCATGCGACCGCCAAGAGGCCTTGCGCTTTTTTGAGTGAAGCGACCGGCCAAGAGGCCTAGCGCTTGAAACTCAATTCCGGTTTTCCAACAAACGGCGGGCGATGACCTGCGCTTGGATTTCGGCCGCGCCCTCAAAAATATTGAGAATGCGCGCATCGCATAAAACCCGTGAAATGGCATATTCCAAAGCAAAGCCATTGCCGCCGTGAATTTGCAACGCATTGTCCGCCGCAGCCCAAGCCACGCGCGCACCCAGCAATTTCGCCATGCCTGCTTCAAGGTCGCAGCGCTTGTCGGCGTCTTTGGCACGCGCTGAGAAATAGGTCATCTGGCGGGCAATGGCGATCTCGACCGCCATCATCGCAAGCTTATCGGCGACACGCGGAAAATGGATCAGCGACTTGCCAAATTGTTGGCGGTCTTCGGCATAACGCAAGCCGATATCAAAGGCAGATTGCGCCACGCCCACCGCGCGGGCAGCGGTCTGGATGCGGGCCGATTCAAAGGTCTGCATCAAATGTTTGAAGCCCTGTCCCTCTTCGCCGCCAAGGAGATTGGCGGCAGGCACTTCGAAGCCGTCAAACGCCAATTCATATTCTTTCATGCCGCGATAACCGAGCACTTCGATTTCACCACCCGTCATGCCTTTGGCCGGAAACGGATCGGCATCGGTGCCGCGCGGTTTCGGTGCCAAAAGGATCGACAGGCCCTTATAGCCCGGCTCGTCCGGATTGGTGCGCACCAGCATGGTCATCAGATCAGCGCGCACGGGATGGGTGATCCATGTCTTGTTGCCGGTGATTTGATAGACATCCCCTTCGCGGATGGCGCGGGTCCGCAAAGAGGCCAGATCGGAACCCGTATTGGGTTCGGTGAACACGGCTGTCGGCAAAATTTCACCGCTGCCAATTTTCGGCAACCATGTGTTTTTCTGCTCGTCCGTGCCGCCGCATAAAATCAATTCGGCGGCGATTTCTGAACGCGTGCCCAAAGAGCCGACACCGATATAGGCGCGCGACAATTCTTCCGACACGACACACATTGAAACCTTGCCGAGACCCATGCCGCCATATTGTTCGGGCAGGGTCAGACCAAACACGCCCATGCCCGCCAGACCTTCGATCACCGACATCGGGATATAGTCGTTTTTGCGGTGCCATTCCTGCGCGAACGGTTCGACTTCGGCGGCGGCAAATTTGCGCATTTCATCGCGGATGGATTCAAGCGTGTTATCCAGACCGGGATCACCGACACAGGCCGCCCCTTGGCGGGCGCGGATCTGTTTGATCAGCAAAGCGCGGCTCTCGGCGGTGTTGCCCAAGCGGATCAAAACCCGCACCGCCTCAATGCGGCTGGCCTCGATATCCGCCTCCGCCACATCGAGATCGTCGAGGCGGATCATTTCGCCTTGGCTCATCGGGATGCCACCATAAATCTGCGCAAGATATTCACCCAGACCAATGCCGATGATGAGTGCTTCGGTTTCGGTCAGGCGACTCTCCTGCGCCAGACGTTCTCCCCATGCGACCAATTCGCGGATGGCTTCGGCATAGGTGGCAAGCCATGCCAGACCATGGGTGGCGCGCTGTTCGCTCTCCAGCAGAGCGGAGGACAAGCGACCCTCTTCGCTGACGCGCTGGCGCACGCTGTCTGTCGCGCGGGCCAAGAGAACTTCAACGGCATGGGACGCCTCGCGGCCCTTCGACAAGAGGTCGGATACGGTCAATGCAGCGCTCATAAGGGCCTCCGTGCAAGCTATATGCACTGCACAATGCCCGCTTGCTGCGCTGCACGCAATGCCATCTTTTGTCGAAGATGAATGATTTTTAGGCTTTTGCCGAGGAACGCAGCGTGGTCAAGGCCACGCCCAAAACCGTCAAAATCATGCCGACGGCCTGAAGCGGATCAAGGATCTCGTCAAAAAGCAGATAGGCTTCCAAGGCAACGGTGGGCGGGATCAGATAGATGAGTGCTGCGGCGCGTGAGACTTCGCCCTCGCGGATCAAAAACAGCCAGAGGCCGATTGCTCCCAAAGAGATGGCAAGCACCGACCACACCATGACGATCACCAAAGTGCCGGTCCATTGAATCTGCATCGGCTCCAAAAAGAAAGCCAGCGGCAGCAAAAAGGCCAGCGCCCCGATATATTGCAACACGCTAACCGTGCGCAGATCGCCGGAGGGAATAAACCGCTTTTGATAAAAACTGCCGATTGTCACGCTGATCATGCCGATGGCGTTGATGCCGATCAGCATCATATTGGCGTTGAGCTGTTCGACTGAGACATGAAACAATTTAGGCTCCAGCACCAAAGTCACACCGGCAAAGCCCAAGACAATTCCGCACCATTGTTTCGGGGTGATTTTCTCGCCCAATAAAGTGGGAGCGAACAAGGCCGTGGCAATGGGCTGGATGGCAGCGAGCAAGCCCGAGACAACCGAGGGCAGGCCGTGGGAAATCGCCCACCAGACCCCGCCGAGATAGACCGCATGGGTGAAGACGCCCGAGAGCATCGCATGCAGGGCTTTGCGACCTTTCGGCCAGCTGGCGCGTGCCAAAGCGGCCATGGCAGCCAGAACAAGTCCGGCCAGCAAAAAGCGCAGACACAGAAAGGTCAGGGGATCGGCATGGCCCGCACTGGCGCGGGCAACCACCCAACCGGTTGACCAGAGCAGCACAAACAGAACCGGTGCGAGGCGAAGCAGCAAAGCGTGATGGTGAGGCGACACGATGAAAGACCTTGGTTTCGGCAGGTCTTATGCGTGACTTTTTCTGAAAAAGCGAGCCGCATTCTGCATGAGCGGCCCGCATCGCTTGCAAATGTGCGGATCAGTCCTTGAGATGTTGGGCTTCCAGCACGTCGTCAAAGGAGCGCAGACCGGCGCGTTGCGCATTGACCAGCACTGCCATATTGCCCGGCGCATGCTGGTTTTTCCACATTTTGGTATGGGCCTGCGGAATGTTCTGCCACGCAAAAACCTCGCTCATGCAGGGATCAATGCGGCGGTCGATGACAAATTGATTGGCGGCGCTGGCTTGTTTGAGATGCGCGAAATGCGATCCTTGAATCCGCTTTTGCCGCATCCAGACAAAGCGCGCATCGAAGGTGATGTTGAAGCCGCTGGTGCCTGCGCAAAAGACAATCATGCCGCCGCGCTTGGCCACAAAGGTCGAGACCGGAAAAGTTTGTTCTCCCGGATGTTCGAACACCAGATCGACATCTTTCTTGCCGGTGATATCCCAAATGGCTTTGCCGAATTTCCGCGCCTCCGCCATGAAGGCGTTGAATTCGGGAGAATTGACTTTCGGCAACTGGCCCCAACAGGAAAAATCCTTGCGGTTGATGACGCCCTTGGCACCGAGACCCAGCACATAATCGCGCTTGGACTCATCGGAAATCACGCCAATCGCATTGGCGCCCGCGGCGGCGCATAATTGCACGCCAAACACGCCCAAGCCGCCCGACGCACCCCAGACCAGCACATTGTCACCGGGGCGGATCGTATGGGGCGCATGGCCGAACAACATGCGATAGGCGGTTGCCAAAGTGAGGGTATAGCAGGCCGATTCTTCCCAAGTGAGATGTTTGGGGCGCGGCATCAGCTGGCGCGATTGCACACGGCAAAATTGCGAGAACGATCCGTCGGGCGTCTCATAACCCCAGATGCGCTGGCTGGAGGAAAACATCGGATCGCCGCCATTGCACTCCTCGTCGTCGCCGTCATCCTGATTGCAGTGAATGATGACCTCGTCGCCGATTTTCCAGCGTTTCACCTTGCGGCCCACCGCCCAGACAATGCCCGAGGCGTCCGATCCGGCGACATGATAGGGATTTTTATGGGCATCGAGCACCGAAATCGGTTCGCCCAAGGCAGCCCAGACCCCGTTGTAATTGACGCCCGCCGCCATCACCAGAACCAGCACCTCGTCATCCCCGATGGTCCATGTCGGCAAGACTTCCAGCAGCATCGCCTCTTCGGGCGGGCCGTGGCGCTCTTTGCGGATCGACCATGCCCACATCTTGTCCGGCACATGTCCCAAAGGCGGAATCTGGCCAATGTCATAGAGGTCTTTCACAGGGGTTTCAGGCTGCATGGGCAGGGGCTCCTCATCCGTTAGGGCCCCATGATGCAACACAATATTGCGCTGCGCCATAGGCTATTGGTTGAGAAAAAAGGCAAAACATGCCTCTTTTTTGCTTCTTTTGGGCAAGTGACAGCCGTTTTTCTTTGTTGCATGATAAGGCCTATTGCACTGCAACAGACCACGGGCCGGAGGGACGGAGCATGAGCGACGCAGCCAAAATCAAGGAGACGCCGACCTTGAAAGACAAGCCCTGGATCTTCCGCACCTATGCCGGTCATTCGACCGCCGAAGAGTCCAATAAGCTGTACAAGGCCAATCTGGCGCGCGGGCAAACCGGTCTGTCGGTGGCCTTCGATCTGCCCACCCAGACCGGCTATGATCCCGATCATGTGCTGGCGCGCGGCGAAGTCGGCAAAGTGGGTGTGTCGATTGCGCATCTGGGTGATATGCGGCTGTTGTTCCGTGACATTCCGGTCGCAGAGATGAACACCTCCATGACCATCAATGCAACGGCGGCGTGGTTGCTGGCTTTATATGTGGCGGTGGCGGATGAGCAGTGCGCGCCCCGCACGGCTTTGCAGGGCACCACGCAAAATGACATCATCAAAGAATATCTGTCGCGCGGCACCTATGTCTTTCCACCCGCCCCGTCGATGCGGCTGATCCGTGACACCATCTTGTTCACGACCCGCGATCTGCCGAAATGGAATCCCACCAATGTCTGCTCCTATCATCTGCAAGAAGCAGGGGCGACGCCGGTTCAGGAATTGGCTTTTGCTTTGGCGACAGCGCTGGCCGTGCTGGACGAGGTCAAGGCCTCGGGTCTTGTGGTGGGGGATGCGTTTGCCGATGTGGTGGGGCGGATTTCCTTCTTTGTGAATGCAGGCATGCGCTTTGTCACCGAGCTTTGCAAAATGCGGGCTTTCGCCGAATTGTGGGATGAAATCACGCGGGATCGCTACGGCATTACGGATGAGCGTCACAGGCGTTTTCGCTATGGCGTACAGGTCAATTCGCTGGGCCTGACCGAACAGCAACCCGAAAACAATGTCTATCGGATTTTGATCGAAATGCTGGCCGTTGTTTTATCAAAACGCGCGCGGGCGCGGGCTGTGCAATTACCAGCCTGGAATGAGGCTTTGGGCCTGCCGCGTGCATGGGATCAGCAATGGTCACTCAGGATGCAACAGGTCATGGCTTATGAAACAGACCTTCTCGAATATGGTGATATTTTTGATGGATCGCTCGAGATCGAGCGGAAAGTGGCCGAGCTGAAAGAAGCAGCCCTTGTCGAGCTTCATCGCATCGAGGCGATGGGCGGCGCGGTGGTTGCGGTGGAACAGGGCGTGATGAAACGCGCGCTTGTGGAATCCAATGCACGGCGCATTGTCGGCATTGAACGCGGCCAACAGGTGGTGGTCGGGGTCAATCGCTGGGGTGACAGCGAACCCTCGCCCCTGACAGCCGGTGAAGGCACGGTTCTGACCGTTCCCGAACATGTTGAAACCGATGCCATTGCCCGCATCAGAGAGTGGCGGGCGTCGCGCGATGACACTGAAGTGCAAGCGGCTTTGCAAGAATTGGAACAAGCGGCACGCGATGGCAGCAATATCATGCCGCCCTCGATCCGTTGTGCGAAAGCCGGCGTGACAACAGGGGAATGGGGCGAGGCCTTGCGCGGCATTTTCGGGCGTTATCGTGCCCCCACCGGTGTGTCGATTGAAACGCAAACCGAACCTGCCACCGCTGAGGTGAAAGTGATGATTGCGGATCTTGCCACTGTCTTGGGGGAGCAGCCCCGACTGCTGGTTGGCAAACCGGGTCTGGACGGCCATTCGAATGGCGCGGAGCAAATCGCATTGAGGGCCCGCGATGTCGGTTTTGATGTGACCTATGATGGCATTCGTCTGACACCCGAAGAGATTGTCGAACAGGCCATTTCAAGCAAGGCGCATATGATCGGTTTGTCCATTCTCTCAGGATCGCATGTGCCCTTGGTGCGCGATGTGCTGGCCCGTTTGCGCAATGCAGGCCTTGGCCATATTCCGGTTGTCGTCGGCGGCATTATTCCGGCCGAGGATGAAAATGTGTTGCGCAATATCGGCGTGCGGGCTGTGTACACACCCAAAGACTATGCGATGGATGCCATCATGACGGATATTGCGCAGGTTTTAAAACGCGCCCACTCCCAGTAAGGGCGTGGTGTAAAAAGCGGCTTCATTGAACCATCATGGTTAATCAGTGATGTTTTTTTCAATATCCGCTTTTTCATTGTGGGACAGATGACACAAAAGCCCGAACAGGCAATGAACGAATCGCGATTGCGCGATGAGGCTTTGATTTTTTTAGGGTCCGCCACCTGTTTTTTCATGCAAAGGAACCTCTTTCTCAAGAGGGTTAATCAATCATGAAGATCATGGTTTGCTCTGTCTCGTAAGAAGACCAAACAAACAAAAGCAGGAACAAAACAGGCGCGAATCGGCTTTATGCGGATTCGGAAAAAAGCCTTTGCAAAAGCAAGCGTTGATGAAGCGATCGCATCACCTCTTCCGCTTTATGGTGAATCAATGATGAAGATGGATTCATCCGCAAATCCCTGTTCGGGACTCAAAAAGCGAGAGCGGGAACGAAGCATGTCCGAATCGGAATTTTGACGGTGGGATGAACGTGAGGGTGAATTTTCCCATACGAAAATGAAAAATCAGACGCTTTTGTTTTTTATGGTTAAGCAAGCGTTAATACTGAAAAACCAGATGATCCCATTATAGGATCAATTATCCTGTTCAGGGAACAAACCCTGCCCGAATCGGCACAGATTGATTCGGACACCGCAGTGTCATTCAGCGCATAAGCAATCCCGATCCGAGACAAACAAGACAAGAGCGGGAACGAAGCGTGCCCGAATCGGCTTTTGATGGAATGACCACCAAAATCAAGCTTTTGCCAAGGTGCCTTTGGCCGATGGGGTCATGACAACAAAATGGGGCACTTGTGGCGCGAATATTGCGAGACCTTGGTGACCCGTCAACAGACCGACAGAGCGGAACGGGCACGCAGCCAGACCCCTCAGGCTGTTGGATAAGTCTGTGCATTTGTTTTGCCTGTGCAAAACAAAGCCAACTTCTTTTGTCCACAGGCTGTGAATTAGGCTGATAACTTTAAAGCCGTCTTTCTCTCAATCACTTAGCGATAGGCCGTAAAACCTGTGCCGCGGTGACCCTGTGGATCCCTCTCGCGCAAAAGCGGTGATGATCACAGCCCATAACGGGGATAACAGGCATAAAAAAAGCGGCCCCGTGGGACCGCTTTGAAAGAAATGATTTTTCCGACGGGGCGACCCTGTCGGAAAGACCTACATGGTTGACGTAAAGCCGCCATCGATCACCAATTGGTGACCCGTCACGTAGCCTGCTTCCTCTGATGCCAAGAAGACGGCAGCCCCGCCCAATTCGCTTGGTTTGCCCCAACGCTTGAGCGCTGTCCGGCCATTCACGCGGGCAACAAAGGCCTCGTCTTTGAGCAAGGCCTCGTTGATTTCGGTTTCAAAATAGCCGGGTGCAATGGAATTGCTGGTGATGCCGAACTCACCCAATTCCGCGGCCAGTGAACGGGTCAGCGCCGCCAATCCGGCTTTGGAGGCCACATAGGCATGAATGGTGGCACGACCCAGAATCCCCGTGATCGAGGTGGTGAAAATCAAACGGCCAAAGCCCTGCGCTTTCATCGGACGCACGCAGGCCTGTGCGAGAAAGAAGCAGGATTTGAGGTTGGCATTGGTCACCCGATCCCAATCATCGCTTTGCCAGTCATTGATCACATTGCGATGTTGGATACCGGCATTGCCGATGAGAATATCGAGACGGCCAAACTCCTTCACGATGCCATCAACCGCCTGCTCGCAGGCTTTCTGATCCGTGACATCAAAGGCGGCGAAAGAGGCTTTCAGGCCCTTGGCCTTCAGCGCATCGGCTTGCAGGCTGAGGGCTTTGGCATCGCGACTGTTGAGCACGACATGCGCGCCTGCGGTGGCCAATGACTCGGCCATGGCAAAGCCCAGACCACGCGATCCGCCGGTGACAAGGGCAACACGCCCTTGCAATGAAAAGAGAGTGTGGCTCACAGCATTTCCCCTTGATGGTTTTTGTTAAATCGTGGCTTCGATCATCGAGCGCAGCTCTTTGGTCACATCCGGCATCACGCCAAACCAGGCTTTGAAAGCGGGTCGGGCCTGATGCAACAACATGCCCAGACCGTTCACAGTGGTGTTGCCGCGTTTGCGGGCCGCAGCCAAAAGCGATGTTTCAAGCGGAATATAAACGATGTCGGAGACAAGTGCCGTGGTCGGCAATTTGTCGAGAAGAATATCATGCTCGGGTTGGCCGACCATGCCCTGAGACGTGGTGTTGATCAGCATGGCCGCGCCTTCCAAAGCATCATTGCGTGAAGACCAAGCATAGGTTTTAATCGGTCCGCCAAATTCACGCGCCAGATCATCAGCCCGCGCCGGTGTGCGGTTGAGCAGGCGGATTTCGCGTGCCCCTTCATCAATCAGGCTGACAAGCACGGCCCTTGCCGCACCACCTGCACCCAACACAACAATCGGGCCTTGATCCGCACGCCAATCAGGCTTGGCTTCACGAATGGAAGCGATATAGCCGAAGCCATCATTATTGGTGCCGGATAAAGAGCCGTCAGCCCCGACAATAACGCAATTCATGGCGCCGATGCGCCGCGCAACCGGATCGACATGATCCACGATTTTCATCGCCTGTTCTTTGTGCGGAATAGTCAGATTGCATCCCGAAAAGCCGAGCGCCGGCAGGGCCCGCAAGGCCTTTTCCAAGCCGTCTTCCTTGATGGCCAATGGCACATAAGCGCCGATGAGATGATGCTGCGCCAGCCAGTAATTATGCAGCTTGGGGGAACGCGAATGCATGACGGGCCATCCCATCACACCAGCCAGCAAATAGCGATCAGGATGCGCCATAGTGATCAGTCTCCGATACGGTCAAAAAATAAAATGTAAAAACGGTCAGGATGGATTGGCGGCCAGAATAGCCTTGATCGCGAGTTCTGCAAGCTCCTCGTCTTCTGCTTCCGTCAGGCCACTGACTGCAATGGAGCCGACTGTCTGGCCTTTGACGATCACAGGCAACCCACCGCTGAAACCGATATAACGGGGGTCGCTGTAATAGGCGACGTTGAACCCCGTTTCGGGATGTTTGGCATTTTTGCCGATCAGGCTGGAAGGGCGCCGCAAGCGAGCGGCGGTAAAGGCCTTGTTGGTCGCCACATTGACGGAGGAGAACGCCGCGCCATCCATGCGCAACAGACCGATCAACTCGCCACGGCAATCGGCCACAGCAATCACGGCGCTTTTGCCGCGCTTTTCGGTTTCGCTGCGAATGATCTCGATCGCCAGACGCGCGTCCGAGTCACTCAATGTCAGTTCTTGATACATCACCGCAATCCTAAATCAGGCGGCTGGCTCCATGGCGCCGCCGAGGAACAATTGT
This sequence comes from uncultured Hyphomicrobiales bacterium, assembly GCA_903824185.1. Classification (GTDB taxonomy): domain Bacteria; phylum Pseudomonadota; class Alphaproteobacteria; order Rhizobiales; family Beijerinckiaceae; genus CAIYZJ01. Next base: position 50,852 of record CAIJVU010000075.1, on the reverse strand, counting down.
CCCACGCGCGGATCATTTAAAAGCGTATCAGCCGATTCTGACATCCTAGTGCGTCCCAGCTCAAGCACAAGCCCGTCATCGGAAATCTGCAAGGCGCTGCGGGCATTTTGTTCAACCATCAAAATGGTCACACCCTTGGCGCGCAAATCCTTCAGGATCTGGAAGATCTCTTGCACCATCAAGGGTGACAGGCCGATGGAGGGTTCGTCGATCAAAATCAGTTCGGGATCAAGCAACAGACCGCGCGCGATTTCGACAAGTTTTTGCTGGCCACCCGACAAGGTCGAGGCTTGCGCATTTTGCTTTTGCCGCAGGATCGGGAAACGATCCATAGCGGCTTCGATCCGTGCGTTGATATCGATGGAACTGTCCGCGGCAATGCCGCCGAGTTCGAGATTGTGGCGCACCGAGAGTTCCGGAAAAATATTGCGGCCTTGCGGCACATAGCAAATGCCGCGTGCCAGCAAATCGCGCGGCTGCATACCGGCAATATTTTTGCCTTTGAACAGGATGGAACCGCTGCGCGGTTTCAACATGCCGAAAATGGTTTTGAAAACCGTTGATTTACCCGCACCATTGGGTCCGATCACGGTTGTGATGGTGGCGCGGCGCACGTCAAAATTGGTGCCGTTGAGAATGGTCATGGCCCCGTAACCGGCCACGACATCATGCAAAGTCAGGATGGGAGCGTTAGTGTCCAAGATAGGCCTCGATCACTTCGGGGTTGGAACGGATTTCATCGGGTGTGCCTTCGGCAATGATTTTACCTTCAGCCAAAACGATGATGCGGTTACACAAGGCCATCACAAATTCCATATTGTGTTCAATCACAACAAAGGTGGCGTTTTGTTCGGTGTTGATGGCTTTCAATCGGTCGCGCAAATGGCCCAGCATGGTCAGATTGACGCCGCCTGCCGGTTCATCCAGCAAGACAAGCCGCGGACCCGCCATAAAGGCCATGGCGGCATCCAGCAATTTCTGCTGGCCGTAACTCAAACCACCGGCTTTTTCATCGGCGACATGTGAGAGACGGAAAAATTCAATCATCTGATTGGCGGAGGCGGTGAGACCCGCATCACGCGGACCCAAAAGGCGGTCTAACATGGTGCCTTCATGTTCCTGACCGGCCAGAATGAGATTGTCGCGCACCGACAATTCCGGAAATACCTGCAACAATTGAAAAGTGCGGCTGACGCCCAGACGGTTCAAATCACAAGGGCGGGCGCCGGTCACATCATGGCCATCGACCTTGATCGAGCCTTGGGTGGGGTTCAACTGACCCAGCACGCAATTGAACAAGGTTGATTTGCCTGAGCCATTGGGGCCGATAATGCCGAGGATTTCCCCTTCATAGACTTTAAAGGAGACACCATCGACAGCGGTTACGCCACCGAAGCGCTTGCTGACATCCGTTACTTCAAGAACAGGTTGCATCATTTGCCCTCCTGTTGGGACATATCCTTGGCTTTTTCAGCGCGTTCAGCAGAAATACGCTTTTGCCGGAAATGAGAAATGAAACGATCACCCAAGCCCATGATACCGGTCGGGCAGAACAACATCAAAACCATCACGACAATGGCATAGATGATCAAATAATAACCTTGCGCAATGCGCAACCATTCGGGCAGCAGCACGGCGGTCGCCGCACCGATAAAGGGTCCGAAGAAGGTGCCACCGCCACCGACAATCACCATCAAAAGCAGATTGAGCGAGAGCGGCAAGGCGAAGGAATTGGGTTCGAAAAATTGCACCAGAGGCGCATAAAGCGCACCCGCAAAACCGCCAATCGCCGACCCCATGGCAAAAGCCATCAATGTATAGCGGCGGGTATCAACGCCCAATGACAAAGCGCGCACCGGATTTTCACGCAAGGCGACGAAAGCGCGTCCCCATGGCGAGCGGATAATCCACCACACTCCCAAAGACAGCAAAGTCACGACACCCAGCACGAAGAAATAAAAATCAAAGGCCTTGCCGGTATTCCAGCCAAACAAAATTGGACGCGGCACATCGGTCAGGCCGTAAATGCCTTTGGTGAGCCATTCTTCATTGCGCATCAGCAAGAAGACGAGCGTTGAAAAAGCCAAGGTGACAAAGGCGAGATAGTGATGTTGCACGCGCAAGGCCGGATAGCCCAAAACCCAGCCGATCACAAAACACAACAGGCCCGAGCAGAGAAAGGCCACCGGCCAGGGAACGCCGGCCAGCGTCATCAGACCCGTGACATAAGCCCCGATGCCGACAAAGGCGCCTTGGGCCATCGACACCTGTCCGGCATAACCCAATGTCAGGTTGAGACCCAAAGCGGCCACCGAAATCACCAGCCACATGGCAATCAGATAGAGGCCGAAATTGCGCAGATAGAAGGGGGCGGTGATCAGCAAGGCAGCGATAAAAAGTGCAAAGAAGATTTTGAAACCGCGCGAGGTGAGAAAGTCAATCATACGGTGCGCTCCTCTGCACGACCCATCAATCCATGCGGACGCCACAAGATCACCACGATCAACAAGATCAGCGGGATCGCTCCGCGATACTGGGCAGAAATATAGGCAGCGGCCAGGTTTTCGGTGACACCTAAAACCAATCCGCCGACAATCGCGCCACGCACCTGATTGAAGCCGCCAACAATTGCAGCGATGAAGGCCGCAAGACCCAACACGTCACCATTGGTGAATTTGGCGAGATAGATGGGGCTGATCAGGAAAGACGCCAAAGCCACCAAAGCCGCATTGATCAAGAAGGTGTATAAAATCATCCGTTCAACGGGAATGCCGAGAATGCGCGCAACCGTTGGATTTTGTGCAGTGGCTTGCATGGCACGCCCCAAACGGGTGCCGTTCAACAAAAAGTTCAAAGCCACAACGGTCAGAGAGGCGATGATCAAAATGAAAATATTTTGTGTCGAGATCACCGCACCAAAGAAATTGAGATCACTGGAGGGGATCAGGCCAGGAAAGGGTTGGGCTTGCGAGGAGTAAAAATCCTTGACCATTTCTTTCAAGAAAATCGACAGGGCAATGGTGGAAATCACCATGGGCAAGACGCCGTGTTTGATCATGGGATCCACAATCATGCGCTTGAACAAGAAGCCGAGAATGATCAGGGAGACAATGACGCCGATGCCGACAGCAGGCCAAAAATCGATGCCCAGAAAACGAATGGCCCACAGCACGAAAAAGGCCGGGATCATCACGAATTCGCCTTGGGCAAAATTGATGGTTTGCGATGTTTGCCATAACAGCATGAAGCCCACAGCAACCAAGGCATAAATCGCCCCTGTTGCCAGGCCAGACACAAACAATTGGATGAATGCGGCCATTGTTGCGTTACCCCCCTTGGGTCGATACCGGTCCTTGAGGTCCGGTCTTGTTCAGAACGTGAAGTCACAGACCATTTGTCTGCACTTGGGTGTTAGTCAGAAACCGGCCCTGCGACATGTCACAGGGCCGATGATGAAGCGATTGGATTATTTGTTGAGCTTGGGCAGAATTTCGACGATCTTCTGCTTGTTATCGACGATTTCAGCGAGGAAGCTGGCGCGGTCGATGTCGCCATTGGCATCCCATGTAGCTTCCATCAAAATGCCGGGTTCCTGTTCAGGCTTAATGGTCATGCCGTGCAGGGTGGAGGCAAACAGTTTCGAGTCGAATTTGCCGGTCTTTTCCGTCACTGCTTTGATCATGTAAACGGCGATATAGCCTTTGATGCCGTTATGATCGTTGACATAGTTGAAGCGGGCTTTGAACTTTTTGGCAAATTCCTGAACCGCAGGGATCGGCGCATCGGCGCTGAGACCAACATGGCCTTTGACGCCATTGGCGGCATCACCAGCCAGATCGATCACTTTCTGACCGAGCAGGGTTGTTTCACCGATCAGCGGTGTTTTGATGCCCTGCTTGCGGGCTTCTTTCAGGAAGCGGGCGCTTTCTTCTTCGTTGGTGTAAACGAAGATGGCATCGGCATTGGCACCCTTCACCTTCACAACGTCGGCAGAGAAGTCAGCCTGACCGGATTCGGTTGAGATATCGGCCACAACCTTGATGTCGCGCGCAGCCATTTCCTTGATGAAATTATCGCGGCCACCTTTACCGAAGTCATTATTGACCCAGACCACGGCCACTGTTTTGGCTTTCAGGCCATCACGGAAATAATTGGCGAGTTTGGGGATCGAGGACTGCTGGCCGAAGGCGGTGCGGAAAATATATTTGCTGCCTTTTTGTGTAATGGCAGCGGCTTCACCGCCCATGATTTCCGGAACTTCAGCCTGTGAGGTCAAAGCCATGTCGACCAGAACCGAACCGGAGAAAACCGGACCGAGAACCACATAGGGGTTTTTATCGAGCACTTTTTGCATCTGGGCGCGGGAGATCCCGGCATCGGATTGCGTGTCGAGATTTTCCAATTCAATCTTGCGGCCGAGGATACCGCCTTTGGCATTGATTTCTTCAACCGCCAAAATGATACCGTCGCGCCAATTGGTGCCGGATACCGCGCCGGGGCCGGACAATTCGACCACATTCGGCAGATAAAGCGGATCAGCGGCTTGCGCGGCCTGCAGGCCCAAGCCAAGTCCACCAGCCAGCAAGGCGCTGGCAAGCAAGAAAGTTTTACGGTTCAACTGAGTGGTGATCATGATTGTCGTTTCTCCCTTATCAAGATCAAATGAAACTTTTGTTGGTTCGGAGCGAGGGTGACGAAGCCTATGCTCTGTGGCATGCGGTTTTCCGGTCCCATTCCTGTTTTTGTTTTTGGGCCGACATTTCCATGAGCGGGTCATGAAAACCAGTCTGCCAGACGTGTGTCTATCCTATCAGTTTTTAGGCCCGACCCAACTTGAATCACGCACTGAAGCCATCAGGCGGACAAAAAATGGGCTTTAAAGAGACAATTTTGTTCGCAAGGCGAACAAATGTCCTACTAGCGAACACAATGTCTGAAAAAGAGCCTTTCGTCAATCTCCTATTTTTTTTAAAATACCCATGATTTCAAAAAACCACTACAGCCTAACCAATCGGTTCTGCCTGTCAGGCTCCGTTTTTATGCCCGTCTTCGCTGACCGAGACCGTTTGCGCCCCTTTCAGGATATGGGCTTGTAACAAGGCGACCGCACGATCACTGTCGCGCGCCAACGCCGCATCCAGAATTTCCTTATGCTCGCGCGCCGATTGGGCACGCGGAAAAGGCCGTGTTTTCAAGGACAACATCCGGTAGCGCTGGCTTTGCTCATACATGGTCTGGCGGAACAACAGCAGCCAGCGCGAGCCGCAATTGGCAATCAAGGCGTTGTGGAACTCGTTATTATAGCGTTCCCAATCCTCGCCATAACGATCCGGATCATCTTCAACCACAGCCTCGACCCGCGATAATTTGTGGTAGCAGCCGACAATTTGGGCTTCCCATTCCAAATCCGCATGGTGAATGGATTGGCGCAGGGCATGGCATTCCAGCAATTGCCTCATTTCGGTGATGTCGCGCAGATCCTCGATGGAGACGGCCGGCACGGTAAACCCCCGCTGTCCTTCGGCCATCACCAGACCGTCCGAGGCCAGACGCGACAGGGTTTCGCGCATGGTATTGATGCTGACCTCATAGGATTTACTGAGTTTTTCCAGCTTGAGGCGGGCGCCGGGTTCCAGCGATCCCATGATCACATCCCGACGCAAACGGGCATAAAGCTGCTCCGCAATGGTCGTGGGGCCTTCCGGCTTTGCCTGCTCTTCGCTCACGGCGCTTCTCCCGATTTGGTCTTTCCCGACAATAAATCGACTATCGGGGTGATTTCAAGCATTGCAGCAAATTTAAAAAAAAGATATGAGATTTATAAAAATATAGGAGATTGTTATGTTCGCATGGTCAATGGCCACGGTTTGTCTGGGTGGAACGCTGGAAGCAAAGCTGGCTGCTTTGTCAAAAGCCGGTTTTCGGGCCGTTGAATTATTCGAAAATGATCTCACCTTTTTCAACGGGCCGCCGTCTGCGGTGCGCCAGATGGCCGATGATCTGGGCCTGACCATTGTCGCCTTGCAACCCATGCGTGATTTCGAGGGCATGCCCGAACCTGCCCGCCAGCGCAATTTCGAGCGGGCGGAACGTAAATTCGATTTGATGCAGGAGCTGGGCGTCAATCTCTTGTGCCTGTGCTCCAATGTCAGTCCGGATGCCTTGGGCGATCCTGAACGCTCGGCCCATGATCTGGCAGAGCTGGCGGATCGGGCCAGCAAACGCGGCTTGCGGATCGGCTATGAGGCCTTGGCTTGGGGTCTGCATGTGAAGGATTGGATGCAGGCGTGGGATCTGGTCAAGCGGGCGGATCGCTCCAATCTCGGTATTGTGCTTGATAGTTTTCATGCCTGTGTCCGTCACAACCCGATTGCACCCATGGCCGAATTGCCGGGCGATAAAATTGCCTTGGTGCAGGTCGCGGATGCGCCCGGTCTGTTGATGGATCCCTTGGCCTTGAGCCGCCATCATCGCTGTTTCCCCGGTCAGGGCGATTTCCCCGTTGACGATTTTATCAAGGCCTGTTTGGCAACCGGCTATCGCGGGCCCGTGTCTTTGGAAATTTTCAATGACCAGTTCCGTGGCGCTTTGCCGGGCCAGATCGCCTTGGATGGAATGCGTTCGCTCGAAGCCTGTGCGGAGCGGTTGCAAATCCAAGGACAGACCCCCGATATTGATCGTTTGCCCGGCGCGCATTTACCGCAACCGGGAACGGTCGCAAAAGTTGAATTTGTCGAATTCGCAACCAGTGGTTCTGTCGGTGACCAGCTCGAAAATATGTTGCGCGGATTGGGCTTCCAGACTGTGGCGCAGCATCGCTCAAAAGAAGTGACCTTGATGCGTCAGAACAACGTCAACATTGTTGTCAATCGCGAGCGCGACGGCTTTGCTCATTCCTTCTATCTGGTGCATGGCACATCGGTCTGCGCAATTGCTTTGGCCACGAGCCATGTCGAACAAACGCTGGATCGGGCCAATGCCTTGGGCGCGACCACCTATTACGGTCGGATCGGTGCAGGGGAAGCCACCATTCCCGCCGTGCGCGGTGTCGAAGGCAGCATGATCTATCTGGTGCCCGAACAAAGCAGCGACGCTTCGTTCTGGGAGCAGGATTTTGTCTTTGAAGGCAATCAAAAACCCAAAGGTGCAATCACGGGCATCGATCATCTGTCCAATACGGTCAGACGCAGTGAGTTTTTCACATGGCTGACTTTTTACAAAACGATCTTGGGGTTTGAAGACGTGCCGCAAGTGGAAGTGGCTGATCCCTATGGCGCCTTCTACAGTCGTTGCGTCAGAACAGCCAATCACAAGGTTCAGATTCCATTGAATGTGTCTGATGGCGGCGCAACAGTGTTGGCGCGCTTCATGGATGCCACAGCCGGATCAGGCGTGCAGCAAATCGCTTTTGAAACCAATGATATCTTTACCTATGTCGAAGCAGCGCGTGCCAAAGGCGTGCCGTTCCTGCCCATCCCCGATAATTATTATGCCGATCTGGCAGCCCGTTTTGATATCGAGCCGGCTTTGCTTGAGCGGATGCGCACGCTTGGGATTTTATATGATCAAAATGCCGGTGGCGTGTTCTTTCATATCTACACGGAATCCTTTGAAGACCGCTTCTTCTTTGAAGTCTTGGAGCGGCGTGGGTATGATCAATTCGGTGCGGCGAATACGCCGGTCCGCTTGGTCGCACAAGCGCGCGCCCAAGACAGCCGCAAGCAGATTTGATTTTTTCTTTCACCGCGCGCGGGTTTACCCGTGGGCGGCAATGGCCTCGGCAATCGCCAGCACGCGGCGGCCCATCTCCGCATGCATGCGTTCCACCATACGGCCATCCAGCGGGATCACCCCTTTGCTGTGGTTTTCCGGCAGATCAAAGGCGGCGACAATCTTTTGCGCCTGTGCGATCTCCTCCGCTGACGGGGCAAAAATCTGATTGGCGGAAGTGATTTGCGAGGGATGGATCAGCGTCTTGCCATCCATGCCCATATCACGCCCTTGCTCGCATTCGCTGATAAAGCCCGCCTCGTCTTTCAAATTGTTGTAAACGCCATCAAGCACATCCAATCCGTGAATGCGGGCGGCGGCCAAAGTCTGCATCAACCAAGGCAGCATGGGCGCGCGACCGGGGATCAGGCGGGCGCGGGTCTCCTTGGCCAGATCATTGGTGCCCAAGACAAAACAGCTCAATCGTGTCGAGGCTGCGCAAGCGGCGATGTCATGGAGATGAAACATCGCCAGAGGTGTTTCGATCATCACCCATAATGCGAGCGAGGCGGGGGCTTTGGCGGATTGCAAGGCCTGCTCGCAAGCCTGCAATTGTGCTGCCGTTGAAATCTTGGGAAACAACACAGCATTGGCGCCTGCATGGGCTGCGGCCAGCACATCGTCATGGCCCCATTCGGTATCGAGGCCATTGACCCGAATAATGACTTCCCGACGACCAAAGCCACCCGCTTTGGCAGCGGCGCAGGCCATGACACGCGCCTCTGCTTTCGCATCGGGTGCGACAGCATCTTCGAGATCCAAGATGATACCGTCGGCATCCAATGTGCGCGCTTTTTCTAAAGCGCGGGCATTGGAGGCGGGCATATAGAGCACGGAACGACGCGGGCGAAGCGATGTGGTCATGGTATGGGATCCATCAAAAAGACGATTGGACATCAATATTGCATTGCATCATAAACAAGAAAAAAAGCGATGACCACTTCGCCAAAAGAGGGGGGCCTGACAAGCAGACGAAGGACAGAGGCCACGCTTTGAACTAAAGCGCGGCTTGTTTCAAAAGACAAAAGAGTGACATGATAGGCCATCAGAAAGGGTTATTTGAGCGTGCGGATTGCATTTTTTGCCGATATTCATGCCAATCAAGAAGCATTCGAGGCGTGTTTGCAGGATGCGCAGGCGCGCGGCCATGACCAAAAAGTGGTGCTGGGCGATATCATCGGGTACGGGCCTGATCCGCTGTGGTGCACCCAAACCGTGATGGCTTTGCAGCAAGAGGGCGCGCTGGTTTTGCGCGGCAATCATGATGCGGCCCTTGAAGAGGGCACCGACCAGATGAATGACGTGGCCCGCAAAGCCCTGGACTGGACACAGCAACAGCTGAGCGATCATGAAAAAAACTACCTGACGTCGCTCCCCCTCCAGCACAGGGATGAAGAGCGCCTCTATGTCCATGCCAATGCCTGGGCACCCGCTTTGTGGGATTATATCAACGGCCCGCGCGAGGCCGAACGCAGCATGCGCCTGACAGAGGCCCGTCTGACCTTTTGCGGCCATACCCATGTTCCCAAATTATATTTCATGTCTGCTCAGCGTCCGGCGGCCGAATTCACCCCTGTGACAGGCAAGTCGATTCCATTGTCGCCTTTGCGACATTATCTGATCGTGGTGGGATCGGTCGGCCAACCGCGGGATGCGGTCTCAGCCGCCGCATGGGGATTATATGACACGGTCAAGCGTGATTATGTGCAGTATCGCGTGACCTACGACATCGAAACGACGGCCAAGAAAATACGGGCGGCACATTTACCCGAGCGTCTTGCCAAAAGACTTTTTGTAGGGGGTTAAAATGGAAAGCCATCGTCTGGTCGCAGGACGGGTGATTGACGGCTTCACTCTGGAAGAACTCGTCCATACCGGTGGCATGGCGGCCCTGTGGCGTGTGACCAAAGCGGGTGAGACACGCCCGATGTTGATGAAGGTGCCGTTTTTGGGTGAGGGCGATGATCCCTCAGCGATTGTCGGTTTTGAAGTAGAGCATATGATTTTGCCACGTCTGACGGGGCCGCATGTTCCCGCCTGTTTGGCTGTCGGCGATTTTGCGGTTCTGCCCTATCTGGTCATGGAACATCTCTCGGCCCTATCGCTTGATGCGCGGGCCAAGCAGGCGCCGATTGCGCCCGAAGATGTGGTTTGGCTTGGTGCTCAAATCGCCACTGCCTTGCAAGACATCCACCGGCAACATGTCATTCATTTTGATGTCAAACCCGCCAATATCATTATCCGCGAAGAAGGCTCCGCGGTGTTGATCGATTATGGATTGGCACGTCATGATGAATTGCCGGATCTTCTGGCTGAGGAGTCGGATTTACCGATTGGCACCAGCGCCTATATGGCCCCTGAACAAGTGCTCGGCAATCGCACTGATCCGCGCAGCGACATCTTTTCACTGGGTGCTGTTTTATATGAATTGACCACCGGCCATTTGCCGTTCGGCAATCCGACATCGCGTGCAGGAATGCGCCAGCGCCTCTATCACGAGCCCAAACCACCACGCGCTTTGTCAGACCGGATCCCGCCTTGGCTGCAGGAAATTATTTTGAAATGCCTCGCCGTTGATCCGGATGATCGCTATCAAACAGCCGGACAATTGGCGCATGCTTTGCGGCACCCCGATCAGGTGGTGTTGACCGAACGGGCCGAACGCATCAAATCGCCAGGCTTTGTAAAACGTGTGAAAAGCTGGTGGCAAAGTCATAACCAAGTGCCAACACCTAGTGTCCGGATCATGGACCGCTTGGACCGCGCTCCAATGTCATGACAGCACTCGATTTTTCCGATGAGCAGGCGGAGGCCATGACAGTGGCGGTTCGCAAAATGGTGGCCCGTCTCTTGGCCACCGATCAACAGGCGCGGCTGGTCTGTCTGACGATTTTGAAATCCTCGCTGGTGAAATTGGACGAGGCACTCGATCAAGGCGGGCGCAATATTTATTTGAAGCGGCTGGTTGCTTTGAAAGAATGGGCGCGCGACCTCGATCTTTCGGAGGAGATGGTCAGCTTCCATGTGATCGAGGCGGTGGATCCCGCACAGGCCATTCTGGATTACGCCAAATTCAATCAGGTCGATCATATTGTCATGGGCGCACGCGGCCATTCCACCTTGCGGCGCTATCTGGGAAGTGTCTCGTCCCGGATCGTGTCCGAAGCCGCGTGCAGCGTGACTGTTGTGCGTCCGCCCCAATCAGGTGAAATCCGCGAAGCCGAAAGCGATCATCATGTGGATTTCAGCGGGGATGCCACCGATTGATAACGATGGACATGGCCATGCCGGTCCGTGATGTCAAAGGTCTGGTCATCCAAACCTGTCACGGCATCGGATAAAAGATCGATCTTGCCAAAACCACCGGGAAGATCGAGCACATAACGCGGCATGGGTTGATCGGGATTTTGCTGATACCATGCCCGTATCAAGGCAAGGCCGTCATGTAATGACAATCTGAAATGCCCCGTGCCTTTGGCAAGGTCGGGGTGGTGCAGATAATAGGGCGTCATGCCTGTTGCGGTGAAACAGGTTTTCAGTTCTTGCAAGGTGTCGAGATCGGCATTGACGCCCGCCAGCAATACCGTCTGGCTTAGTATTTCGATCTGGTGTTTTTGCAACGTGGCGATGGCTATTCTGACAGCGGGTGAAAATTCACGTGGATGATTGATGTGCAAAGCCAGTCGCGTGCGTTTGCCCGAGGCTGCCAGAGCCTGCGCCATGGCGTCTGTCACGCTGTGGGGGGAGGCCACCGGAAAGCGTGAATGCCAGCGGATTTTTTCAAGATGGGTGATCTGGCCCAAACGCGAGGCAATCTTGTTCAACCGCTCCATCGACAAGATCAGCGGATCGCCACCGGTGATGATGATTTCACGCAGATCAGGCGTGGCCTCGATATAGGCAAGCGCCGCCTCGATTTCATGGGCTGTGAGCGTGTCGCCTTTGACGGGTCCGACCATTTCGCGACGAAAACAAAAGCGGCAATAGACCGGACAGGTACCCACCAGTTTCAACAAGGCCTTGTTGTCATAGCGGTGGATCAGGCCTGTGGTTTTTTCATGCGCCTCATCGCCGATGGGATCATCGATTTCATCCGCTGTGACGGTGAGCTCGCGCAAATCAGGCACAAATTGTTTGCGGATCGGATCTTCGGGATTGTCTGCATCCATTAAATCCACAAGATCGGGCGTAATAGCCAGTGCATATTGTTTGGCCAGCGCTTCCATATTGGCTGATGCATCGGGCGGCAAAAGGCCTGCCTGCACCAAGCCCTCGATGCTGCGCAAAACGGGACGTTTCTGATCGGACAGCGATTGGGTCATGCGGGATGGGATCAGGGGGTTTTGTGTGGCATCAGGAATCTGTGAGCGGTGTCCATAGCACATCATCAATGCGCGGGGCACCCAAAGCCAGCATGACCAGACGATCAAAACCCAGAGCAATGCCCGATGTCGGGGGCATCAACGCGATGGCCTGCAGAAAATCCTCGTCAATCGGATAGCACGCGCCATAAAGCGCTTGTTTGAGCGCCATATCCTCTTCAAAGCGGGCCTGTTGTTCAACCGCATCGGTCAATTCCCCGAAGCCGTTGGCCAGTTCTACCCCGCAGGCATAGAGCTCGAACCGTTCCGCGAGCAGCGGATTGTCGGGTTTGCGGCGGGCCAAGGCGGCTTCATGCACGGGATAATCAAATAAAATGGTCGCGCGTCCGATGCCAAGACGCGGCTCGATTTTTTCAACCAGAACCCGACTGAACAAATCCGACCAGCTATCGTCAGGGGCTGTCCTTATAGAAGCTTTGCGGACAGCCTCCGCCAGCGCCTCACGATCGGGGACGCCGTCGGGGGTGGTGGCCAGAAGATCAATCGAGGCATAGGTGAAAAAGGCTTCCGTGACGCTCAGTCGCTCGGGCGGCAGAAACGGATCGGCCTGTTTGTCGCGAAAGCGCAAGGCCGCGTTGCCACAGCTTTGTGCCGCCAGCGCCAGCAAGGCCGCGCAATCCTCCATCAATTGTTCAAGCGGCGCGTGGGTCCGGTACCATTCCAACATGGTGAATTCGGGCGCATGCAAGGGCCCGCGTTCGCGATCCCGAAACACGCGGGCAAAATCAAAAATGGCGGTTTCACCGGCGGCAATCAGTTTTTTGCAGGCAAATTCGGGTGAAGTATGCAGGAAAAGCGGCTGTTTTTCGCCGTTTGGACGCAAAAGATCGACTTTGAGACCATGCAAATGCGTTTCATTGCCCGGCGAATATTGCAATTGGCCCGCTTCGACCTCGATGAAATCCTGCGCCAGAAACCAGTTCCTGAAGGCGGTTTTGATGCGGTTGCGGGCCAGCAATAAAGGCCGCCGGTCTTGGTGACGCTGCGGGGTCCAGAAGGCGTTAGAACGAGGCATTGGGGCCAACTTTAGGGTGTTTTACAAGATATAAGCACATTTTAGACTGGCTTCCATGGGATAAATATGGGAGAAGCGCCGGCGCAGACCGCTTTGCGGTCCCCCCCTTTGAGGGTCTCCGCCGCCGGAGACGGACGTTGTATAAGGAATAAGGTCGTGAAGGTCATCGCCAGTTCGCTTCGCAAAGGTAACATTGTCGAGAAAGACGGTCATCTTTACGTCATTCTCACCGCGGAAAACATCCATCCCGGCAAAGGCACGCCGGTGACACAGCTTGATATGCGCCGGATCAGCGATGGCGTCAAAGTGTCCGAGCGCTACCGCACCACCGAACAGGTCGAACGCGCCTTTGTCGAAGACAAAGACTATAACTACCTCTACGAGGATGCAGACGGCTTCAATTTCATGAACAATGAAACCTTCGAGCAGGTGTCCGTTTCCAAAGATGTGGTCGGAGATCGCGCTCCGTTTTTGCAAGAAAACATGAAATGCGTGTTGTCGGTCTATGAAGGCAATGCGGTGGCGATTGAATTGCCAGCGCGTATGGTGCTTGAAATTGTGGACACAGAGCCGACTGTCAAAGGGCAGACCGCCTCTTCCTCCTATAAGCCCGCCAAATTGTCGAATGGTGTGCGGACCATGGTTCCGCCTCATATCGCCGCCGGAACCCGCGTGGTCGTGATGACCGAAGACGGCTCCTATGTGGAACGCGCCAAAGACTAAGGGTCTTTGATGGACAGGAACGGTTCAAGCTGATGCGTGCAGTTTTAGAAATCGTGATGATGGTGTTGGAGCTTTACAGCTGGGTCATTATTGCCTCGGCTGTGTTGAGCTGGCTGACGGCGTTCAATGTCATCAATATGCGCAACCGTTTCGTCTATATGCTCAATGAAAGCTGCTACCGGCTCACCGAGCCGGTGATGCGGCCGATCAGACGCGTTCTGCCCTATATGGGCGGCATGGATCTGTCGCCCATCATTATCTTGCTGGCTATTACCTTTTTGCAAAAGGTGATTGTCTATTACATCTACCCGAATGTCTTCTGAGCCAAAGCCCTATCAGATCCGCTCTGACGGGATAGTGCTGCATGTCCGACTGACGCCCAAAGGCGGGCGGGATGCGGTGGATGGAATCACCACTTTGTCCGACGGACATCAGGTCTTGAAAATGCGCGTGCGGGCGGTTCCCGAAGACGGCGCTGCCAATACGGCCCTTGTTGCGACGCTGGCCGCATTTTTGCAAATACCCAAATCGAAAATCAGATTGGAAACGGGCCAGACCGCACGCTTGAAAACAGTGCTGGTCGATATGGATCTGGCCGCGTTGCAAGACACGTTAGACCGGTTAAACAAGGAAGGATCCCCTTCATGACGGCACAATGGATTGACGGCAAAGTGATTGCGGCCACGCTGCGGGAAAAAGTGGCCCGACAGGCGGCCCATTATAAGAGCATGCACGGACAACAAGCCGGTTTGGCGGTTGTGTTGGTGGGCAATGATCCCGCCAGTCAGGTCTATGTGCGCTCCAAGATCAAAATGACCACGGAAGCGGGTTTGCGATCCATCGAACATGTCTTGCCCGCGGAAACGGCCGAGGCGGATTTGCTCGCTTTGGTTGAAAAGCTGAATGCCGATCCCACGGTGGACGGGATTTTGGTGCAACTGCCGCTGCCCCCCCAGATCAATGCCGACAAGGTGATTGCCGCCATCCATCCCGACAAGGATGTGGACGGGTTTCATCCGGTCAATGTCGGGCGGCTGGCCACGGGCACCGGCGGTTTGGTCCCTTGCACACCGCTGGGCAGTTTGATGTTGTTGAAAACGGTGCAGCCCGATTTGTCCGGTCTGGAGGCGATTGTTTTGGGCCGGTCCAACATTGTGGGCAAGCCGATGGCGCAATTGTTACTGGCGGAAAGCTGCACGGTGACGGTGGCCCATTCCCGCAGCCGTGATTTGCCGGCACTGTGCCGTCGCGCCGATATTGTGGTGGCCGCGGTCGGACGGCCTGAAATGGTGCGGGGCGACTGGATCAAAGCCGGGGCCATTGTCATTGATGTGGGCATCAATCGGGTGCCTGATCCGGCTTCTGGCGAAGGAAAAACAAAACTTGTCGGCGATGTGGCTTTTGCGGAAGCCGCCGCCAAGGCCTCTTTTATCACACCGGTTCCGGGCGGGGTTGGCCCCATGACCATCGCCTGCTTGCTCGCCAATTGCCTGAAAGCGGCGGCCATGCGCAGGGGTTGGGAAAGTCCTGTCTTTTAAGCGGGATCAGCGGGCTGCTATGGCCGAAAGATCAAGGCCCAAGCCTCTTGCTGCATTGCGGCAAACAAGCGAGGATGCAAGTCCCCGCTTTTGCCTGAGGTGATACAGATGCAGCTCGCTAAAACCAGTTCCGGCCGTTTTTTCGAGGATTTTCGTCTCGGTGATGTGATTGACCATGCCACACCGCGCACGGTCACCCAAGGCGACCGTGCTTTATACAATGCCTTGTATGGGAGCCGCTTTGCGGTGCAATCCTCGGATGTATTTGCCGAAAAAATCGGCTATTCGGCGGCTCCTGTCGATGATTTATTGGTTTTTCATATCGTTTTCGGCAAAACCGTTCCCGATATTTCGATCAATGCGGTGGCCAATCTCGGTTATGCGCAATGCCGTTTTCTGGCGCCCGTCTATCCCGGCGACACGCTGACCGCGACCTCGGAGGTGATCGGGCTCAAAGAAAATTCCAACGGGGAAAGCGGCGTCGTCTATGTCAGATCCCGCGGATTTAACCAGAATGACGATTGCGTTCTCGATTATGTGCGCTGGGTCATGGTGCGCAAAGCCGACAAAGACGGTGTTCCGGCCAAGCCGCATGTGCCGCAACTGGCAGACTGTGTCGCGATCGAGGCCTTGGGCGATGCCTGTCCTCTCCTGTCGGTGGAGGCCTATGATCCGGTTTTGTCCGGCTCGATCTTCCGTTTCCATGATTACGAATTGGGCGAACAGATCGACCATGTCGATGGCATGACGGTCGAAGAGGCCGAACACCAGATGGCGACACGGCTTTATCAAAATACCGCCAAAGTGCATTTTGATGCGCTATCTCAAGCCTCTAGCCGGTTTGGCAAGCGGCTGATCTATGGCGGGGTGGTGATCTCTCTGGCCCGCGCGCTCTCCTTCAACGGGCTGGGCAATGCGTTTCATGTGGCCGCCATCAATGCGGGCCGTCATGTCGCCCCGCTTTTTGCCGGTGATACGGTCTATGCCTGGAGCGAGGTTTTGGAAAAAGCCATCCTGCCGGGGCGCGATGATGTCGGTGCCTTGCGTTTGCGTCTGGTGGCCACAAAAAATCGACCCTGCCATGATTTTCCGCGGCTGGACGGCCAAGGTTATGATCCATCGGTCATTCTAGATTTGGACTATTGGGCACTAATTGTCAGATAAGTGATTGAATTTCAATCATAAATTGAATTTTAGACCGGTTGGACTGCTGCGCAAAGCCGCGCAGGCCTAGCAGAAGGAATTGTGTGCTGCAACATTGTGGTCTGGGTCATAATGGTTTAGGAAGCGAACACTGTTTTTGTTTCTTGAAAGTGGAATTGATTATGGCTCATTCCAAACCCAATGCGGAGCGTCCTCTTTCCCCGCATTTGCAAATCTACCGTCCCGCCCTCACCATGGTGATGTCGATCTTGCATCGGATCACCGGAGCGGTGCTTTATTTCGGCACGGCGCTTCTGGCCGTCTGGCTCATTTCGGCGGCGATCAGCGCGCAAGCCTTTGCCCTCGTGCATGGCTTCATGATCAGCTGGTTTGGCCAGCTCATCCTCCTTGGCTACAGCTGGGCACTTTTGCACCATATGTTTGGTGGTATTCGCCATTTCATCTGGGATACCGGCCGCGGCTTTGAGGTCAAGGAGCGTCATTTCTTCGCTGTACTGACAATTTTGTTTTCGCTGCTGACGACACTGGCGGTGTGGTTGGCGGTTTATTGGGTCAGGTAAGTTCACATGTCCGAAGCTTTTTCAATGAAAACCCCTATGAAGAAAGTGCGCGGTCTTGGCTCGGCCAAGTCGGGCACCGATCACTTCTGGAAGCAACGTCTGACAGCCATGGCCAATGTCGTCTTGGCGCTGGCGCTGGTGGTCTTGCTGGCTTCGGCTGGCAGCAAAGATCCGGTCGCCATGCGTGCTTTGCTGACGCAGCCTCTGGTGTCGCTCTTGCTGGTCTTGTTCATCATCAGCGGCGTTGTGCATATGCGTTTGGGCATGCAGGTCATCATCGAAGATTACGTGCATGCGGAAGGTTCCAAGATCATCGCATTGGCGCTTAACACCTTCTTCTCGGTGTTGGTCGCGGCTGCATCCCTTTTTGCTGTTTTGAAATTGAGTTTTGGAGGCTGATGGCCATGGCGTCTTCACAGTCTGCGGCAGGTCCTGCCACCAATGGCATGGCATATCCGATTGTCGACCACACCTTTGATGTCGTGGTTGTAGGGGCAGGGGGTGCCGGTTTGCGTGCAACCGTTGGTTGTGCTCAAGCCGGATTACGCACGGCCTGTATTTCGAAAGTGTTTCCAACCCGTTCGCATACGGTTGCGGCGCAAGGCGGTATTTCCGCGTCGCTCGGCAATATGGGTCCGGATGATTGGCGCTGGCACATGTATGATACCGTCAAGGGATCAGACTGGCTGGGCGATCAGGATTCGATTGAATATCTGTGCCGCAATGCACCGGCTGCCGTTTACGAGCTGGAACATTGGGGTGTGCCTTTCTCGCGCACCGAAGAAGGCAAAATTTATCAGCGTCCGTTCGGCGGCATGACCACCGATTTCGGCAAGGGCATCGCCCAGCGGACCTGCGCTGCGGCGGACCGCACCGGCCACGCCATTTTGCATACGCTTTATGGACAAGCCGTACGCAATGCCACGGAATTCTTCATCGAATATTTTGCCATTGATCTGATCATGGATGATGAAGGGCGCTGCCGCGGTGTTGTCGCCTTGAAAATGGATGATGGCACGATCCATCGTTTCCGGTCGCATCTCGTCATTCTGGCAACCGGCGGTTATGGCCGTGCCTATTTCTCCGCAACCTCCGCCCATACCTGCACCGGTGACGGTAATGCCATGGTGCTGCGTGCGGGCCTGCCTTTGCAGGACATGGAATTCGTGCAGTTCCATCCCACCGGCATTTACGGCGCAGGCTGCCTGATCACCGAAGGATCACGCGGCGAAGGCGGCTATCTCACCAATTCCGAAGGTGAGCGTTTCATGGAACGCTATGCACCCTCTGCCAAAGATCTGGCCTCGCGTGACGTTGTCTCGCGCGCCATGACCATGGAGATAAGGGCCGGACGCGGGGTGGGTAAAAACAAAGACCATATTTATCTGCATCTCGATCATCTGGATCCGAAAATCCTGCATGAGCGTCTGCCCGGTATTTCCGAAAGCGCCAAGATCTTTGCGGGTGTGGATGTGACGCGTGAACCGATTCCGGTTCTGCCGACCGTGCATTACAATATGGGTGGTATTCCCACCAACTTCCACGGCGAAGTGCTGACCAAAAAGAACGGCAATCCCGATTGTGTGGTGCCGGGTCTGATGGCCATTGGGGAAGCGGCCTGCGTCTCGGTTCACGGCGCCAATCGGTTGGGCTCGAATTCGCTGATCGATCTTGTGGTGTTTGGTCGTGCGGCCGGTCTGCGCGCTGCCGAAATCGTCACACCGGGTGAGCGTCACGCCGAATTGCCGAAAGACTCAGCCGATCTCGCTTTGTCGCGTCTTGACGGTTTCCGTCATGCGACAGGGGCGACGCCAACCGCTGAATTGCGGATGGAAATGCAGAAGACCATGCAAAACAATTGCGCGGTGTTCCGCACCGGCGAAGTGCTGGAAGAAGGCCACAAGCTCATTCATAAAGTATGGGGCGGCAAAAGCGATGTGCGGGTCACCGATCGTTCGTTGATCTGGAACACCGATCTTCTGGAAACGCTGGAATTCGACAATCTGATCGCGCAAGCGGTTGTCACCATGGACTCCGCGCTCAACCGTCAGGAAAGCCGCGGCGCGCATGCCCGCGAAGACTTCCCCAATCGCGATGACGTGACATGGATGAAGCACACTCTGGCATGGCTTGATGAAAGCAAGGCCAAGGTTGATATCGACTATCGCCCCGTTCACACCTACACCATGAGCAACGATATCCAGTATATCGAGCCCAAGGCGCGTGTGTATTAAGTTCGCATCGAAGGGTTGAGAGCATGGTTCAGTTAAACCTCCCCAAAAATTCCCGCGTGACCAAGGGAAAAGTTTGGCCGAAGCCGCAAGGTGCCACGCATCTGCAGGAGTTCCAGATCTATCGGTATGATCCCGATGGCGAAAGCAATCCGCGCACCGACACCTATTATGTCGATCGCGATGATTGCGGCCCGATGATTCTGGATGCGCTGTTATGGATCAAAAACAAAATTGATCCGACGCTGACCTTCCGCCGGTCTTGCCGTGAAGGCATTTGTGGCTCTTGCGCCATGAATATTGACGGCTTGAATACGCTGGCCTGCACCAAGGGCATGGATGACGTTCAGGGTGTGATCAAGATCTATCCTTTGCCGCATATGCCGGTGATCAAGGATCTGGTGCCTGATTTGACCCGTTTCTATGCTCAGCATGCCTCGATCGAGCCATGGCTGCACACCACGTCGCCGCAGCCCGGCACCGAATGGCGTCAGTCGCATGAAGATCGCGAAAAACTCGATGGTCTTTACGAGTGCATTTTGTGCGCGTGCTGCTCGACCTCTTGCCCAAGCTATTGGTGGAACGGCGATCGTTATCTCGGACCGGCGGCTTTGCTGCAGGCCTATCGCTGGTTGATCGATTCACGCGATGAAGCCACCGGCGAGCGTTTGGATAATCTGGAAGATCCCTTCCGGCTCTATCGTTGCCACACCATCATGAATTGCGCGAATACCTGCCCGAAAGGCCTCAATCCGGCCAAGGCTATCGCCGAAATCAAAAAGATGATGGTGGCCCGTCAGGTCTAATCGACGCGTGGTATCAGAATGTAAAGCGCCGGTTTATCCGGCGCTTTTTTTATGCGGTGATCGCTAAAATGCCGATGCCGAAACAGGCAAAAAAGCCGATGGCCCAGACAATCGACCGCAGCAGAGGGCGGTCCCCCAGATAGGCCAGAATGAACGCGATCCGGGCGGCAATGAATAAAAGCGCCAGCCGGTTCACAGTGATGGGATCCGCACCCGTCTGTGCAGCCATCAACACCACGGCGGCAAACAGCGGGAAGGCTTCAAAGCCATTGGCATGGGCGGCATAGGCGCGGGCACGATAGCCTTCAAGCTGTGCCATGCTTTCCCGCGGGCGTGCATTGTCATAGCCCGATCCCGCTTTGGCAAAGCCAACGGTGATATAGGGCAGAAGGGCGGCGATCAGCACACAAAGATAGGCAAGGGTCATGGTGGGGTTTCCGTCAGGTCAAAGCCTTATTAAAGCACGGGAAAAAGGCCGTGTCAGGCCTCAATGCTGGCCGGGGCTGAAGATGCGGAAGGTCTGGAACGGATTGAACCAGCGCCTATGCAAATCAAGAACCGCGGTTGCAAACCCCGTGGCATCATCCAAGGCCTCGTTGAACTGTGTGGCGCTGGTCGCATCGGGGGCTTCGAGCACGCCCAGCACTTCATCGGTTTCAAATGTCAGATCGGCTTTGAATTTACGGGCCAGCGCCTGCATCGAGCGGTTATAGGCCAGACAGCTGGTGTAAAGCCGTTTCATATGGCGGTTGCGGGCGGCTGTGATGACTTTGCGAAAGAGCAGGGATCCGATGCCGCGTCCGCGCCAGTCTTGCTCGATGCTGAAGGCGGCCTCGCCGTCATGCGCCTCGTCGATCTGGCTGTGCTGGCCCATGTCGCGCAATTCCGCGGCGCCGCGTAACACACCGTCTTCAAAATAGCCGAAGGTCACCCCCGGCAGCGTAAAACAACGGGCGGCATAGCGCGCAATAAAATCATCGCTGGCTCCCATGCCGAAACGGCTGTGGCGGCTATCGGGATCAAGCCGCAGCAAATGCGCGCGGAAGGCCGGCAGGTCGGTCGGCCATAATTTACGGATCGTTCCGTATGCTTTGATCATTTCACCCTTCACAACGCCTACTTTCTTGCTAACCAGACCCCCCATGATTCGTATTTCTTATGCGATTATACGGGAAAATCTGATTTTGTGCATCGCACAATCGCTGATGTATATGGCGATTTTGTGATCAGTGATGCACGCTTTTAGTCCAATAGACTGTAAATCCGGCGATTTTGACAAAAGCCCTGTTTTGATGGCTCAATCGGGGTCATCGGGAGAGGGGACGACAAAATGACAATCGAGAAACCCGTGCTTTACTGCTTCGCGCAATCGGGCAATGCCTACAAAGTCGCGTTGTTTTTTGCGCTGACGGGGCAGGACTGGACCCCGCATTTTGTCGATTTCTTCAAGGGTGAAGCGCGCTCGCCCACCTATCGGCAAACCGTCAATGAAATGGCGGAAGTGCCGGTTTTGCGCTGGAAGGGCCAAAATCTAACCCAATCAGGGGCGATTTTGACACGATTGGCGGAAGAAACCGGACATTTTGCCGGAAAAACCGCCGATGAACGCTATGAGATCCTGCGTTGGATCTTGTTTGATAATCACAAATTCACCAATCACTACGCCACATTGCGGTTTTTGCTGTCTTTTGCCAAAACCGGCGAGACGGGTGCCACCGAGTTTTTGCGCGGCCGCGCGAAAGCCGCTTTCAAAGTGGCGAATACGCATCTGGCCAAACAGGACTTTTTTGCAGGGGATCGCGTCACCATTGCTGATCTTTCTTTGGCTGGATATGTCTATTACCCCGAAGAGATCGGCATCGACTGGAGCGACTATCCGCATCTGTGTGCGTGGCGGGAGCGGATCGCGGCCCTACCGGGTTGGGTGCATCCCTATGAGTTGATGCCCGGACAACCTTTGCAAGACTAAGGGGTCTTTCCAAAAAAGACGGACAAACAGGCGTGGCTCTCTTGCTGTTTGGGCCATGTCTGAGTAACGAGAAGAAGTGTCTTAGCGTAGCCTGAGCGGGATTGTCAGACCGTTGAAATTTATTCGCCACAATTATGAGAGTCTGGTTGCGTCGGGTGCGATTGAGCGGGATCCGGCGCAATTGTTGATTGTCGATCATCTGGATGAGCTGGCGGTGACCCTCAATCAACGCGGCATCGCCAGCAAAGGCAGCGCCTTGGGCTGGCTGTTTCACAAGAGCCGCCCCGAGCCGCCCAAAGGCGCCTATATCTGGGGTTTTGTCGGACGCGGCAAAACCATGCTGATGGATTTGTTTTTTGACTCGGTGCAGTCAACCTCGAAACGACGGGTGCATTTCCATAGCTTCATGGCCGATGTGCATAAACGCATTCACGAATTCCGCCAAAGCGTCAAACAAGGATCGGTCAAGGACACAGATCCGATTCCACCCGTGGCGACTGCCTTGGCCGAGGAATCCCGTCTGATTTGTTTTGATGAATTCACCGTCACCGATATTGCGGATGCCATGATCCTCGGGCGGTTGTTTACCGTTTTGTTTGATCAGGGCGTGGTGGTTGTCGCAACATCCAATGTTGTGCCTGATCGTCTTTATGAAGGCGGGCTGAATCGCGCGTTGTTTTTGCCCTTTATTGATTTGCTGATGTCCCGCATGACGGTCATGGAGCTCGATGCGCGCACGGATTTCCGCATGGAGAAATTGGGCGGTTTGCCGGTCTATCATGTGCCCGCCAATGCGGAGGCTGCCCGTTCGGTGGATGAGGCCTTTGCGCGTTTGGGTGGCGGGCAAGTCCCCAAGCCCATGACATTGACGGTTCTGGGCCACCCTGTGCCGGTGCCGCAGGCCGTGGCGGGCGTGGCCCGTTTTCACTTTGCTGATCTGTGTGAAAAACCACTGGGCGCGTCCGATTATCTGGCGATTGCCAAAAAATTCCATACCGTGATCATTGAAAACATCCCCATGATGGGGCTTGAGCGGCGCAATGAGGCGAAGCGGTTTATTACCCTGATCGATATGTTGTATGATAATCATGTGAAACTGATTGCCTCGGCCGAAAGCCAGCCGCATGAGCTCTATCAAGCGGAGCAGGGCCGCGAGGCCTTTGAATTTGACCGTACCGTGTCGCGTCTGATTGAAATGCGGTCGGAAGAGTATATGGCGCATGCCCATGGCATGGTGCGGCCCACCAGCGGCAACCTGACGGGTGTGATCGAGGCTTGATGGGTTATTTCGAAATACGGTGACGGATCGATTCACGCAAAGAGAATGACATGCCTTCACCCAATCCCCGCCACGATCACATAAGGCAGGATCGCCGGATCCTCGATATTGCGCGTGAGCAGATTAAACGCTTCGGGGCCAAACGGTTGACGGTGGTCTCTGTCGCGGAAGAAGCGGGCATGACACATGCGAATGTCTATCGCTATTTTGCCTCCAAACTGGCCTTGTGCGATGCCCTCACCGCCCATTGGCTGCGCGAGGTGGAGGCGCGCTTGTCGGCGGTGGTCGACTCGCCGGATCCAGCCGATGACAAGCTCGAACGCTTGCTGCTCGATCTGATGCGCCAGCATCGCAGCCACATTGACGCGGATCCCGAACTCTACAGCCTGTTGATCGATGCTTATGCCAAAAACAGGACTGTGATCCGCCAGCACCGCACCCGCATCGGCCAGTTGCTGGAGCAAATTCTCGAAAATGGAATGGCGACCCAGACCTTCCAGACCCGCAGTCGGGAGGCGGCGCTTGGTCTCGTTTATGATCTTGGCTATCGGTTTTTGCACCCGCAAGCCATCGGACAGGACCGGATGATCCCTGCCAAGGCCATGGAATCCCGCCACGCTCTGGCCGCACGGTCGATTATTGTGGCTTTGAAGGCGGCACCGAGCCGCTAGCATTTTGTTACAATATACAAAATTTGTAATTTATAACTTCTTTTTTTTGCTCTCCGATCAAGGCCCCCATTTGGCCCCAGCGGGTTTCCGAAATATTAACCTCTTGAATTTACATCATAAATGATGGCCTGAGACCGTCTTGTCCTAGATTTCTGTCAAAGGACAAAGGCGGGGTTAGTCTTTAGCTTGACTTGATCCTGTCACAGTGACGGGTTAGGCGACAAAAGTCCGGCAAAATCCGGCCGTTAGCAAAAAAGAATTTGTCTCTTCATTAGACGTGTAAGGATATTTCGAGATGGCGCGCAAGAAGATAGCATTGATTGGCTCTGGTCAGATCGGCGGTACACTCGCCCATCTCGTGGGTCTGAAGGAACTGGGCGATGTGGTGATGTTCGATATCGCCGAAGGCGTTCCGCAGGGTAAGGGTCTGGATATTGCCGAATCATCCCCCGTTGACGGGTTTGACGCCCATTATACCGGTGCCAATTCCTATGAAGCGATTGCCGGTGCCGATGTCGTGATTGTGACGGCCGGTGTGCCGCGCAAGCCCGGCATGAGCCGCGACGATCTTTTGGGCATCAATCTGAAGGTCATGGAACAAGTTGGCGCAGGCTTGAAGCAATATGCCCCCAACGCCTTCGTGATCTGCATCACCAATCCGCTCGATGCGATGGTGTGGGCTTTGCAAAAATCCTCCGGACTGCCGAAGAACAAAGTGGTCGGCATGGCTGGCGTGCTTGATAGCGCCCGCTTCCGTTATTTCCTCGCCGAAGAACTCGGCGTCTCGGTGCGTGACGTGCATGCCATGACCTTGGGTGGTCACGGCGACGACATGGTTCCCTTGGTGCGTTATGCCACGGTCGGCGGCGTGCCTTTGCCCGATCTGGTGAAGATGGGCTGGTTGAAGCAAGAGCGTCTTGATGAAATCGTCAAGCGCACCCGTGGCGGTGGCGGTGAAATCGTCGCTTTGCTGAAGACCGGTTCGGCTTTTTATGCGCCTGCGGCTTCGGCCATTTCAATGGCGGAAAGCTATCTGCGCGACCAGAAGCGCGTCCTGCCCTGCGCCGCCCATTTGAACGGCGAATATGGCGTGAAAGACATGTATGTCGGCGTGCCGGTGATGATCGGTTCAAACGGGGTGGAACGGATTGTCGAGGTGATCTTCGACGACACCGAAAAAGCCATGTTTGAAAAATCGGTAGCGGCTGTCAAAGGACTTGTTGACGCCTGCAAGACCATCAATCCTGCCTTTGCTTGAGGATAAAGGCGGTGGGGACGTGATGTCGCCACCGCTTGCCTCGCCCCAGACGAGCGGAGCTCATAATGAATATTCATGAATATCAGGCCAAAGCCGTATTACGGGAATTTGGTGTTCCGGTGCCGGAGGGTTTTCCGATCCTCAATGCCAATGAAGCGGCTGTCGCCGGCGCGAAACTGCCGGGTCCGGTTTGGGTTGTGAAAGCCCAAATCCATGCGGGCGGGCGCGGCAAAGGCAAATTCAAAGAAGCAGCAGCTGGTGAAAAGGGCGGTGTGCGCCTTGCCAAATCCGTGGATGAAGTGAAGCAATATGCAGCCGAAATGCTCGGCCATACGCTGGTCACCATCCAGACCGGTGAAGCCGGTAAGCAGGTCAATCGTCTTTATGTGGAAGACGGCTCGGCCATTGAAAAAGAATTCTATCTCTCTTTGCTGGTTGATCGCGTCACCTCGCGCGTGGCTTTCGTGGCATCCACCGAAGGCGGCATGGACATCGAAACGGTTGCCCATGACACGCCGGAAAAAATTGTCACTTTCTCGATTGATCCGGCCACGGGTGTCATGCCCCATCATGGGCGCACATTGGCACGGGCTTTGGGCCTGACGGGTGATCTCGCCAAGCAGGCGGCTGATATCGCCAACAAGCTTTATACCGCCTTCGTGTCCAAAGACATGGCGATGCTGGAAATCAATCCTCTGATCGTGACCAAAGACGGCAAATTGCGTTGCCTCGATGCGAAGATCGGGTTTGACTCCAATTCCCTGTATCGTCATCCGGAAATCGCCGCTTTGCGCGACGAGACCGAAGAAGACGCCAAAGAAATCGAAGCCTCCCATTATGACCTCAACTATATCGCGCTCGATGGCACGATCGGCTGCATGGTCAACGGTGCGGGTCTTGCCATGGCAACCATGGACATCATCAAGCTTTACGGTGAAGCCCCCGCCAACTTCCTCGATGTCGGCGGCGGCGCAACCCGTGAAAAGGTAACAGCGGCCTTTAAGATCATCACCGCTGATCCCAAGGTCAAAGGGATTTTGGTCAATATTTTCGGCGGCATCATGAAATGCGATGTTATTGCCGAAGGCGTGATTGCCGCTGTGCGGGAAGTGGGCTTGCAAGTCCCCTTGGTGGTGCGTCTTGAAGGCACCAATGTCGAGCTTGGCAAAGACATCATTGCCAAGTCTGGTCTCAATGTCATCCCTGCCGATGATCTTGATGACGCCGCTCAGAAAATCGTGAAAGCCGTGAAGGCCGCAGGGGGAGCACACTAATGTCCGTTCTCATCAATAAAGACACGAAAGTGATCTGTCAGGGCTTCACCGGCAAGAATGGGACCTTCCATTCCGAACAGGCTTTGGCCTATGGCACCCGCATGGTGGGTGGCACCTCGCCCGGCAAAGGCGGCACAACCCATATCGGTTTGCCGGTCTTTGATACGGTCGCCGAAGCCAAGTCGAAAACCGGTGCCGATGCATCGGTGATCTATGTGCCGCCACCCGGTGCGGCGGATGCGATTTGCGAAGCGATTGACGCGGAAATTCCGTTGATCGTCTGCATCACCGAAGGCATTCCGGTGCTCGACATGGTGCGCGTGAAGCGTTCGCTCGAAGGCTCCAAATCACGCCTGATCGGACCCAACTGCCCGGGCGTCATGACGGCGGGTGAATGCAAGATCGGCATCATGCCCGGCAATATTTTCAAGCCCGGCAATGTCGGGATCGTGTCGCGTTCGGGCACCTTGACCTATGAGGCCGTGTTCCAGACCACGATGGAAGGTCTCGGCCAGACCACCGCGGTCGGCATCGGCGGCGATCCGGTGAAAGGCACCGAATTCATCGACATTTTGGAAATGTTTTTGGCAGACCCCAAGACAGCCTCCATCATCATGATCGGTGAAATCGGCGGTTCGGCGGAAGAAGACGCTGCGCAATTCTTGGCCGATGAAGCCAAGCGCGGTCGCAAAAAGCCCGTGGTTGGATTTATCGCCGGTCGGACGGCCCCTCCCGGTCGTCGCATGGGTCATGCCGGTGCGATTATCTCGGGCGGCAAAGGCGGCGCGGAAGACAAGATTGCCGCTATGGAGGCTGCGGGCATCCGCGTGTCACCATCGCCCGCGCGTTTGGGTCATACGCTGGTTGATCTGTTGAAGGGCAAATAAGCCGTTTTGCGGTTTAACCACACAGCTTCCACCATTTTGCCTTAAAGCTCCCCGATGACAATCGGGGGGCGCACGGGATCCCGCCTGAGGGATCCGGTTTTTCATTGTTGATGATGCGTTGAAAAAGAGAGGGATAAACGCCATGGCTCGACAGGACCAGAACGAAAGCTTTTTGCAGACGTCGTTTCTGTATGGCGCGAATGCCGCGTATATTGAAGATCTCTATGCTCGTTATCAGGCAGACCCCCATTCGGTGGATGCCGAATGGCAGACCTTTTTCGGCGCCTTGAATGATGATGCGCAGGCCGTCAAGAAAAGTGCCGAAGGCGCGTCTTGGCAACGCAAGAACTGGCCGATTGCCGCCAATGGCGAATTGATCTCGGCTCTTGATGGCAATTGGGGCGCGGTTGAAAAAATCGTCGCCGACAAACTCAAAGGCAAGGCCGACGCCAAAGGGGCAGCCAAGGGTGCTGCGGTGTCCAATGCCGATATCCAGCAAGCCACGCGCGACAGCGTGCGCGCTTTGATGATGATCCGCGCCTATCGCATGCGCGGCCATTTGTATGCGCAGCTTGATCCGCTCAATATCGGCCCTCCCAAAGATGCGTCCGAATTGCATCCTGCAGCTTTTGGCTTCACCGAAGCGGATTGGGATCGCCAGATTTTCATCGATCATGTTTTGGGTCTTGAATATGCCACCATCCGCCAGATGCAGAGCATCTTGCAGCGGACCTATTGCTCGACGCTGGGCTGGGAATTCATGCATATTTCCAATCCTGCCGAAAAGGCGTGGATACAGGAGCGCATCGAAGGACAGGACAAAGAAGTCGCTTTCACCAAAGAGGGCCGCAAGGCCATTTTGAATAAATTGGTAGAGGCCGAAGGCTTCGAAAAATTCATCGATGTCAAATATACCGGCACCAAGCGTTTCGGTCTGGACGGCGGTGAATCCATGGTGCCGGCGCTCGAACAGATCATCAAGCGCGGTGGTGCCTTGGGCGTCAACGAGATTGTTCTGGGCATGGCGCATCGTGGCCGCTTGAATGTGTTGTCACAGGTGATGGGCAAACCGCATCGCGCCATCTTCCATGAATTCAAAGGCGGCTCTTATGCGCCCGAGGATGTCGAGGGATCGGGCGATGTGAAATATCATCTGGGTGCTTCATCGGACCGCGTGTTTGACGGCAATACCGTGCATCTGTCTCTGACAGCCAATCCCTCGCATCTTGAAATTGTGGATCCGGTGGTATTGGGGAAAGTGCGCGCCAAGCAGGACCAGCATCAAGACCAAGGCGAACGCACCACCGTCATGCCTTTGCTGATCCATGGCGATGCCGCCTTTGCGGGTCAGGGCGTAGTGGCGGAATGTCTGGGTCTGTCGGGCTTGAAAGGCCATCGCACCGGCGGCTCTATCCACTTCATCATCAATAACCAGATCGGCTTCACCACCTATCCGCGCTATTCGCGCTCCTCGCCCTATCCTTCCGATGTGGCGAAGATGATCGAGGCGCCGATTTTCCATTGCAACGGCGATGATCCGGAATCGGTGGTGTTTGCGGCGAAAGTCGCCACGGAATTCCGTCAACGGTTCCATAAGCCCGTTGTGATTGATATGTTCTGCTATCGCCGCTTCGGTCACAATGAAGGCGACGAGCCGTCCTTCACGCAGCCTTTGATGTATAAAATCATCCGCGCGCACAAGTCGACGCTTGAACTCTATGCCGAGCGTCTGATTGCCGAACAGGTGGTGACATCCGACGAAGTCGAAAGCATGAAAGCGGACTGGCGCGCCAAGCTCGAAACCGAGCATGAGGCCGGTCAAACCTACAAGCCCAACAAAGCCGATTGGCTTGACGGTCGTTGGGCCGGTTTGAAATCCGCTTCAGACAGTCAGGACGATGCCCGCCGTGGCCAGACAGCGGTCGCTTTGGACCAGTTGAAAGACATCGGTTTGAAACTGACCGATTATCCCGCCGAGTTTAAATTGCATCGCACGATCCAGCGTTTTCTGGATAACCGGCGCAAGGCGATCGAAACCGGTGAAGGCATTGATTGGGCCACCGCTGAAGCTTTGGCGTTCGGCTCCTTGTTGCTGGAAGGGCATCGCGTGCGCTTGTCCGGTCAGGATTGCGAGCGCGGCACTTTCTCGCAACGCCATTCGGTTTTGACCGATCAGGAAAATGAAGCGCGGTTCAAACCGCTCAATCATATCCGCCCCGGTCATCAGGCCAAATATGAAGTCATCAATTCCATGTTGTCGGAAGAGGCCGTTCTGGGCTTCGAATATGGCTACTCTCTGTCAGAGCCCAATGCTTTGACTTTGTGGGAAGGCCAGTTCGGTGATTTCGCCAACGGGGCGCAGGTGGTCTTTGATCAGTTCATCTCATCGGGTGAACGCAAATGGCTGCGCATGTCGGGCCTCGTTTGTTTGTTGCCGCATGGCTATGAAGGGCAGGGCCCCGAACATTCGTCAGCGCGTCTCGAACGCTTCCTGCAAATGTGCGCGGAAGATAATATGCAGGTGGCCAATTGCACGACACCGTCCAATTATTTCCACATTCTCCGCCGTCAGTTGAAGCGTGAATTCCGCAAACCGCTGATCCTGATGACACCCAAATCCTTGTTGCGTCACAAGCGCGCCGTGTCGCGTCTGGACGAGATGGCGGGTGGATCGACCTTCCACCGGATCTTGTGGGATGATGCACAATTCCTGAAGGGTGAAAAAATCAAACTTGCCAAGGACAATAAAATCCGGCGTGTGGTTTTGTGCTCCGGCAAGGTCTATTATGATCTGTATGAAGAGCGCGAAAAGCGTGGCATCGATGATGTCTATCTGTTGCGCGTCGAACAGCTCTATCCGTTCCCGGTCAAGGCCTTGGTGACAGAGCTGTCACGCTTCGGAAATGCCGACATTGTCTGGTGTCAGGAAGAGCCCAAAAATATGGGGTCATGGACCTTTGTCGAACCCTATCTGGAATGGGTGCTCTCGCATGCAGGCAGCAAGGTGAAGCGCGCGCGCTATTGCGGGCGTCCGGCCTCTGCGGCAACCGCCACAGGCCTGATGTCGCGCCATCTCGCACAATTGCAGGCCTTCCTCGACGAAGCCTTCGCCGTCTAATCTCAGGACGGCAGGGCTTGCCGTTCTCATTGTCAACTCGATCCGGAAGAAACCATCATGGCAACAGAAATTCGCGTTCCGACCCTCGGTGAGTCGGTTTCAGAAGCAACAATCGGTAAATGGTTCAAAAAAGTCGGTGATGCCGTGAAAGCGGACGAGCCCTTACTCGAACTCGAAACCGACAAAGTCACGCTTGAAGTCAATGCCCCCGCAGCGGGTGTGTTGAGCGAGATTGTCGCGCATGACGGTGACACCGTGGGCGTCGGTGCCTTGCTGGGCAATATTGCCGCCGGTGGCACAGCGACAGCCTCTGCAGCGCCTGCTGCTGCGCCTGCCAAGGCGGCAGCACCAGCCCCCGCGCCAGCCCCCGTTGCTTCGACCGGTCATGGCCCTGCCGTCAATCGTTTGGCCGCGGAAAGCGGTGTCAATCCGGCAGCCGTTGCAGCCTCCGGCAAAGACGGACGCGTCACCAAAGGCGATATGCTCGCAGCCATTGCCGCCGGTCCTGCCGCGGCAGCGCCAGCCCCTGTGCGCGCGCCCTCGCCTGCGGACGATGCCAGCCGCGAAGAGCGTGTTAAAATGACCAAGCTGCGCCAGACCATTGCGCGCCGTTTGAAGGAAGCCCAAAACACGGCCGCCATGCTCACCACCTTCAACGAGGTGGACATGACGGAAGTCATGGCTTTGCGCAATCGCTACAAAGATGTGTTTGAAAAGAAGCATGGCAACAAGCTTGGCTTCATGGGCTTCTTTGTCAAAGCCTGTGTGCAGGCCTTGAAAGATCTGCCCGCCGTGAATGCCGAAATCGACGGCACCGATCTGGTCTATAAAAATTACTATCATATCGGGATTGCGGTCGGCACCGACAAAGGCCTTGTGGTGCCGGTGGTCCGCGATGCCGATCAATTGTCGATCTCGGGTGTTGAACGCACCATTGCCGATTTCGGCAAGCGCGCGCGTGACGGCTCCTTGAAAATCGACGAGATGCAGGGTGGCACTTTCACCATCACCAATGGCGGCATTTATGGCTCGTTGATGTCAACGCCCATTCTGAACGCACCGCAGTCGGGTATTCTCGGCATGCATAAAATTCAAGATCGTCCGATGGTGGTGGGCGGCAAGATCGAGATCCGTCCGATGATGTATCTGGCTCTGTCCTATGATCACCGGATTGTGGATGGCAAAGAAGCCGTCACCTTCCTTGTGCGCGTCAAGGAAGCGCTTGAGGATCCTGCCCGTCTCGTCCTCGATCTGTAATCTGGAGTTTAGACATGACAGCATCTCCGTCTCGTGCCGTTGCCATTGTCACCGGCGGTAGCCGTGGCATCGGTCGGGCCTGTGCGCGCATTCTCGCGTCGCGTGGCTTGGCGGTGGTGGTCAATTATGTGTCCGATGAAGGGGCCGCCAACAGTCTGGTGTCCGAGATCGCTGCGGCGGGTGGCCACGCCATTGCCGTTAAAGGCGATGTCGGCGTCGAGGCGGATGTGTTGGCGATTTTCAAAGCCGCTGACAGCCTTGGCCGGTTGTCCGTGCTGATCAACAATGCCGGTGTGGTGGATGTTGTGGCTCGCGTCGATGAAATGAGTGTTGCGCGTCTGCAACGCATGATGACCATCAATATTATCGGAACCATCATTCCCTCGCGTGAGGCGGTGTTGCGCATGTCGACCAAACATGGCGGCAAAGGCGGGGTGATCGTCAATCTCTCCTCTGCGGCTGCCAAATTGGGCTCGCCCGGCATGTATGTTGATTATGCTGCCGCCAAAGGTGCGATTGATACTTTTACACTCGGCTTGGCCCGCGAAGTGGCAGCGGAAGGCATCCGTGTCAATGCGGTGCGCCCCGGTCTGATTGATACCGATATTCACGCCAGCGGCGGCGTGCCGGATCGGATCAACAAGCTCAGAGATCAAATCCCGATGAAGCGGGAAGGCAGTGCGGATGAAGTGGCGCGGGCCGTTTGCTGGCTGGCCTCTGAAGAGGCTTCTTATGCAACCGGTGCCGTGTTGGATGTGACGGGCGGGCGCTAAGATCGCTCTGGCCTGTGAGAGAGGAAGGATTTTGCGATGACTTATGATTTGATCGTCATTGGAACGGGCCCGGGCGGCTATGTCTGCGCCATTCGTGCGGCCCAGCTTGGATTGAAAACCGCTGTGGTCGAAAAGCGCGCCACCCATGGCGGCACCTGTTTGAATGTCGGTTGCATTCCGTCAAAAGCCTTGTTGCACGCCTCCGATTTGTTTGAAGAGGCCGGACATGATTTTCCGGCGATGGGGATTTCCGTCGGCAAGCCCAAACTCGATTTGAAAGCGATGATGGGTCACAAGCAGGAGGTCGTCGATGCCAATGTGCAGGGCGTGGCCTTCCTTCTGAAGAAAAACAAAGTCGATGCCTTTGTCGGGCATGGCAGCATCGAGGCGGCAGGACGCGTCAAGGTCACTGCTGAGGATGGCAGCGCGCAGGTTTTGGAAAGCAAGGCCATTGTCATTGCCACGGGGTCGGATGTCGCAAGCCCTCCCGGTGTCGATATTGCCTTTGATGAAAAAGTCATTGTGTCCTCGACAGGCGCGCTGACCTTGGAAAAAGTGCCCGCCAAAATGATCGTGATCGGCGCGGGCGTGATCGGCCTTGAATTGGGTTCGGTGTGGCGGCGTCTGGGCGCGGATGTGGTGGTGATCGAATATCTCGATCGCATACTGCCGGGCATGGATGGCGATGTGGCCAAGACCTTCCAGCGCATGTTGGAAAAGCAAGGCATGCAATTCCATCTCTCCAGTCAGGTCACCGCTGTTGAGGGCGGCAAGTCCGGCGGCACGGTCAGCTATCAGCCGGTTGCCGGCGGGGACAGCGTCAAGCTGAAAGCGGATGTGGTGTTGGTTGCGACCGGTCGTCGTCCTTACACCGATGGTCTGGGGCTCGAGGCAGCCGGTGTTGCCATGGAGCGCGGCCGCATTGTCATTGACCATCACTTCCAGACCAATGTCGCAGGGATCTTTGCCATCGGCGATGTCGTGCGCGGTCCGATGCTCGCGCACAAGGCCGAGGATGAAGGCGTTGCGGTGGCCGAATTGCTCGCCGGTAAAGCCGGACATGTGAATTATGATGTCATTCCGGGGGTCGTCTATACCGCGCCGGAAGTGGCGTCTGTCGGCAAAACCGAAGAAGAGCTGAAGGCTGCGGGCATTGCCTATAAAGTCGGCAAATTCAACTTCACGGCCAATGGCCGCGCTCGCGCCATGCGCAAAACCGACGGATTTGCCAAGGTCTTGGCCTGCGCCACAACGGATCGTGTTCTGGGCTGCCATATCATTGCGGCGGGCGCAGGCGACATGATCCATGAAGTCGCGGTCTTGATGGAATTTGGCGGCTCGTCGGAAGATCTGGCCCGTACCTGCCATGCGCATCCGACAATGTCGGAAGCGGTCAAGGAGGCCGCCATGGCGGTCGAAAAACGCGCCATCCATATGTAACAGGCTTTCAGGCCTTGGCTGATTGAGTAAGGCCGGTCATCATGTGACCGGCTTTTTTCTTGGCTTTCGCTCTTGCTATTGTCGTCGGGCATGCGACAACTCAAAAAATGATCCGCAAGTTTTTAAAACCCGTCTGGATTTTTCTGGCGCTGTTGTTTCTGCTGGAAGCATGGCTGTGGGATTTATTGGTTCCCCCGATCCGCGCTCTGATCGAGCGCATCGGCTGGCTACGGATCAAACAGCGGTTGGGCGATTGGCTGACGACGCTGCCGCGCTGGCTGATTGTCTGTATTTTCGTTCTGCCGGATACGATTTTATTGCCTGTCAAACTGGGCGCTTTGTGGCTTGTGGCCCAAGGGCATGTGATCGTCGGAACAGGCCTGTTTGTGGTGGCCAAAACGCTGTCTCTGGGGATCACGGTTTTATTGTTTGAATTATGCCGCGAGCGGTTGCTGGAACTCGCCTGGTTTCGCTGGATCTATGAAACAATCGAAGCGGCGCGCCACTGGGCGCATCGGCAGATCGCGCCCTTTTTGGACCTTGTCCGGTTTCGGATGGCGGCCATCCGCGCCTTTGTGGGGCCGACCCGCTCCCGGCTGTTCCGGATCATCGAACGGATCCGCGAGCGGATGCGGCAAAATCGCCATTAAGGCCATCGCGGTGCTTGCGAGACAGGCTTGATGCGGATATTCCTAAACTTTGGTTTTATTCTTGGGAGGCACTTTGATGGGCGCGGCTAAATCACTTCTTCATCCGGATCGGATCCTGCCTTCTGAACCGCAGACCCGCGCCATTGCCCGCCGCCTCTATGACAGCATCAAAGATCTGCCGATTGTATCCCCGCATGGCCATACCGATCCCAGCTGGTATGCCGAGAACAAGCCGTTTGCCGATCCGGCCAGCCTGTTGGTGGTGCCCGATCATTATATTTTCCGGATGTTGTACAGTCAGGGTGTGAAGCTTGAGGATCTGGGTATCAAGCGGCGCGACGGGGCGGCGATTGAAAGTGATCCGCGCAAAATCTGGCGTCGTTTTGCCGACCATTATTATTTGTTCCGCGGCACACCCACCCGCAGTTGGCTTGACCATACGCTATCGACTTTGTTCGATTTGCAAGAGCGGCTGGGGCCATCCAATGCCGATGCGTTTTATGACCGCATTGCCGAATGTCTGGCCCAGCCCGCTTATCGCCCCCGCGCTTTGTTCGAGCGCTTCAATATCGAGGTGATCGCGACAACCGAAAGCCCG
Organism: uncultured Hyphomicrobiales bacterium; assembly: GCA_903824185.1. GTDB lineage: Bacteria > Pseudomonadota > Alphaproteobacteria > Rhizobiales > Beijerinckiaceae > CAIYZJ01. The sequence continues at coordinate 15,489 of CAIJVU010000075.1, read as the reverse complement.
CTTGATCCCCTCCATCACCATCAAACCCTGAAAAACAGCGGTTGGGCCGGACGGGTCGTCACCGCCTATCGGCCCGATCCGGTGGTGGATCCCGATTTTGACGGCTTCCATGCCAATCTGCACAAGCTGGGCGAGATCACCGGCTGCGATACCGGCACATGGCAGGGCTATCTGGAGGCGCATCGCAACCGCCGCTCTTATTTCAAATCCTTTGGCGCCACCTCAAGCGATCACGGCCACCCCTCGGCCGCCACCGCCGATTTGAGCCTGTCAGAGATCACGGCGCTCTATGACAAGGTCCGCAAGGGACCGGTCAGTGCGGCGGAAGCCGAATTGTTTCGGGCGCAGATGCTCACCGAAATGGCCCGCATGTCGCTCGATGACGGCTTGGTGATGCAGATCCATCCCGGCTCTGTGCGCAATCACAATCATGTGATTATGGACAAGTTTGGCCGCGACATGGGCGCGGATATTCCCTCCGCCACCAATTATGTGCAGGCCCTCAAACCGCTGCTCGACCGTTTCGGCAATGAGCGGGATCTGACGGTGATTTTGTTCACGCTGGATGAGACCTCTTATTCGCGCGAACTGGCTCCGCTTGCCGGTCACTATCCCTGCTTGCGTTTGGGCCCGCCTTGGTGGTTCTTTGATTCCGTTGAGGGCATGAAGCGGTTCCGCGAACAGGCGATTGAAACCGCCGGTTTCTATAATACCGTTGGCTTTAACGATGATACCCGCGCCTTCCCCTCCATTCCGGCCCGCCATGATGTAGCCCGTCGGGTTGATGCCTCATTCCTTGCGGAATTGGTGGCTGATCACAGGCTCGATGAAGACGAGGCACATGAGATCGCGAATGACCTGACCTATCGCTTGGTCAAGCAAGCCTATAAATTATAATCACTGGAAAAAAATCAGACAGTATTCGGGAGTGCGACGATGGCTCAAGGCATGCAACACAAGGGCTTGATGCGCCAGTCATGGCGGTGGTTTGGCCCTCAGGATCCGGTCAGCTTGGATCATGTCCGGCAGGCGGGTGCGCATGAAATCGTCAGCGCTTTGCATCATTTCAAACCGGGTCAGGTCTGGACAGCCGAGGCCGTCGGCGAGCGCAAGGCGATGATCGAGCAACACAACAAAGATCGTACCCCCTTGCATTGGACGATTGTCGAGAGCATCCCGATCCCCGACGATGTGCGGCGTCTGGGCAAAGGCGCCAAAGAGTCCATCCAAGGCTGGATTGAAAGCATGCAGGCGGTTGCCGCCCATGACATCAAAACCATCTGCTACAATTTCATGCCGGTGGTCGATTGGTGCCGCACGGATATTGATTGGCCGCTGCCGACAGGGGCGACGGCGATGCGCTTTGATGCCGACCGCTTTGCAGCCTTTGATCTGTTTATCTTGGAGCGCCCCAACGCTGCCAAGGATTATGATGCGGCACAGCTTGAGCGCGCCAAAGCGCTGTATGCAACCTTTTCGCAGGCCGATATCGATACGTTGATTGTCAATATTGCCAGTGCCTTGCCGGGCTCAACCACCGACCCTCTGTCCATTCCGGCTTTCCGCGCCCGTTTGGAAACCTATCACCATATTGATGCACCGCGCTTGCGCCAGCATCTGGTTGAATTTCTGGAGGCGGTGACACCGGTGGCCGAAAGCCTTGGGGTGACCTTGACCCTGCATCCCGATGATCCCCCGCGTCCTTTGTTCGGCCTGCCGCGCATTGCCTCCACCGCCGCCGATTATCAAGCCATTTTCGATGCCGTGAAAAGCCCTGCCAATGGCATGTGTTTTTGCACGGGCTCCTTGGGTGTGCGGGCTGACAATGATCTCGTGGCCATGGTCAAACAATTTGCCGAGCGCATCCATTTCGTGCATTTGCGCGCCACTTTGCGCGAGGCGGACGGATCCTTTTTTGAATCCGATCATCTTGATGGCGATGTCGATATGGTCGGTGTTGTTAAAGCCTTGATGGATGTCAATCAAACCCGTTCCGTCGAGGACCGGATCCCCTTCCGGCCCGATCACGGCCATCGCATGCTGGATGATTTGAACAAGACCGTCACCCCCGGCTATGCAGGCATTGGCCGCTTGAAAGGCCTGGCTGAATTGCGCGGTATCATGCGCGCCGTGGAGCAATTGTCATGACATCCTCGAAGCCGCGTTTATCAAATAAAAGTCTGGCAGCTCTGTCCTCACAGGTTGTGCGTCCCACCTATGATCGCGCCAATATCCAGACAGGCCTTGTGCATCTGGGCTTGGGAGCGTTTCATCGTGCCCATCAAGCCGCTTATACCGAACAGGCGCTCAATGCGGGCGATCATCGCTGGGGTATTGTGGGGGCCAGTTTGCGTGCCGCCGATACGCGCGATGCCTTGGCCCCGCAAGACGGGCTTTATACCGTCGCCGTGCGCGATACCGACCACACGGATTATCAGGTTGTCGGCGCTTTGAAATCCTTGCATGTCGCGCCGGAAGATCCCGCCGCGCTCATCAAAACCATGGCGCAAGACAGTGTGAAGATTGTCTCTTTGACGGTGACGGAAAAAGGCTATTGCCATGATCCCGCAACCGGTGATTTGAATGTCGCGCATCCCGATATTCAGCATGATCTCGCGCATCCCGATCAGCCGCGTTCAGTGGTCGGGTTCTTGCTGGCCGCTTTGGCCGAACGCCAGCGGCAGGGGCTTACGCCTTTCACGATTATGACCTGTGACAATTTGCCCGCCAATGGCCATACGTTGCAGGGCGTGATGACCCAGTTCACCCAGCTGGCCCGCAAGGATCTGCTGTCCTTGGTGTCGCAGGATGTGGCTTTTCCCTCGACCATGGTGGATCGCATCGTCCCTGCCACAACCGATGCCGATCGTGATTTGGTCGCACAAGCTTTGGGCGTCACGGATGCTTGGCCGATCATGACCGAACCCTTCACGCAATGGGTCATCGAAGATCACTTCCCGCAAGGCCGTCCCGATTGGGGTGCCTTTGGGGCGGAGCTGGTGAAAGACGTGCTGCCTTATGAAACCATGAAGCTGCGTCTGCTCAATGGCAGTCATTCGACGCTTGCTTATCTCGGCTATCTCTCGGGCTATGAAACCGTGGCGGAGGCCATGGCCGATACAGCGCTGGCCGGTTTGATCGAGGATCTGATGGTCAAGGAGATCACGCCGGTTCTGACTCTGCCGCAAGGCGCTGATGTCGGTGCTTATCGCCGGTCTTTGCTGACACGTTTCCACAACACGGCTTTGCGCCATCGCACATGGCAGATTGCCATGGATGGATCGCAAAAATTACCGCAGCGCTTGCTGTCCACGATCCGCGAACGCCTCGCAGCCCATGCGCCGATTGACCGCCTTGCTTTGGGCGTCGCTGCTTGGATGCGCTATGTCACAGGCGTTGATGAAAAGGGCCAGCCGATTGATGTGCGTGATCCCATGGCGGCTGAGTTGCGCAGGCGTGCTGATCAGGCGGACCTGAATGCGCAACAGCTTGTCCCGGCCTTGTTGGGGGTCGAGGCCATTTTTGGCAAAGACCTGCCAGCTCATCCCGCTTTTGTGGCGGCGGTCACCCAAGCCCTTGACGGGCTGATCAGCAAGGGCGCGCGGGCCAGCGTGGCGGCCATGCCAAGGGGCTAATCCTGTGCGCCTGACGAAAAGGCGCTGCACAGCAGGCAACAAAAAAGCGCACAGAGTGCGCTTTTTCATATTGTTTCACCATCCAGCTTGCGCTGGAGCGTGATTACGAAACCTGCAGATTGACTGCAGACTGACGGCCGGTGCGGCGGTCAGCTTCGAGCTCGTAGCCGATCTTCTGGCCGTCTTTCAGACCGCGCAGACCAGCACGTTCCACAGCGGAAATATGGACGAAAACGTCCTTGCCGCCGTTTTCAGGCTGGATGAATCCATAGCCCTTTTGCTCGTTAAACCATTTCACTGTACCCGTTTCCATGGCACATACCTTTCTCAATCGTAACGCTTCAGTGCAGAATTCACCAATGATTCCTGCGGGTTAGTCGAATAAGCAAGAGTCTGAAGCGTCCGTTCAAAAGAAAAGTAGCTCAGCAGTCCGGCCAGTCGATCAGCTATAATTATTCTAAAACGCCATTTAATGCAACAAATGCTGTCTTCTGCAGGGCAAACGGGGTTAAGAGAGGCTTTAAACAGCCGCAAGTGCGGCCTTGAGATCGGCTATCAGATCGGTCGGATGTTCGAGCCCAATAGAAAGGCGCACCAAGCCGTCCCCCACATTCATGTCGAGCCGTTGCTCGGGCGTGAAGCGTTGGTGGGTGGTGGTGGCCGGATGGGTTACAAGACTTTTCGCATCGCCCAGATTGTTGGAAATCCGGATCAGGCGCAGCGCGTTCAGAAAACGGAAGGCTGCCGCTTTGCCGCCCTTGATGGTCAGGGCAATCAGGCTTGATCCGCCCTGCATCTGCTGCGCGATCAGCGCGGCTTGCGGGTGATGGCGGTGATTGGGATAGATCAGCTGTTCAAGTGTCGGATGGTCGGCCAAGGCATCGGCAATCACTGCGGCTGATTGGCTCTGGCGTTCCACGCGCAGGGAAAAAGTCTCAAGCCCTTTCAACATCACCCATGCATTGAAAGGCGACATCGCGGGTCCGGTTTGCCGCAGGGGGGTTTTGACATGGGTTTCGATAAAATCGGTTGAGCCCAAGATAATCCCGCCCAGACAGCGGCCTTGTCCGTCAATATGTTTGGTGGCCGAATAGACCACACAATCCGCGCCGAGCGCCAAGGGTTTTTGCCACAAGGCCGTGGCAAAGACATTGTCCACGGTGAGCTTGGCACCGGCCTGATGGGCGATTTTCGCAACAGCGGCAATATCAATGATTTCCAGACCGGGATTGGTCGGGCTTTCCAGAAAGAAGACCTTGGTATTGGGTCTGACGGCGGTCTGCCAAGCGGCAAGATCGGTGCCGTTGATCAAGGTGGTTTCGACCCCGAAACGTGGCAACCATTCTTCGATGACATAGCGGCAGGAGCCGAACAGAGCGCGGGCGGCCACTACATGGTCACCGGCTTTCAGCTGCCCCATCAAGGCCGCTGTCACAGCCGCCATGCCCGTGGCTGTGGCGCGGGCCGCCTCCGCACCTTCAAGGGCGGCCATGCGCGCTTCAAACATCGCAACCGTGGGGTTGGAGAAACGGGCATAGATAAAGCCGGGCTCGCTGTCGTTGAAACGGGCCTCGCAGGATTCCGCCGTCTCATAGACATGCCCTTGGTTCATGAAAATGGGTTCCGACGTCTCCCCGAACGAGGTGCGGACCTGTCCGTCATGGACCAAGCGCGTATCCAGATGCAAGGGGCTGGACTGACGCGTCTGTGCATCCGGCGATGGGCTCATGTGGGGAAACTCCGATGGGGGCGCGGATTGAAAAAAACCACGCGCGAACTAACAAGTTAGACGCTGGTTTAGCCTAAAAGACAGCGTTCTGCAAGAAGAACATTTTTCCAATATAAAGGAATATACCAAAGCCGGTTCAGTCGGCCCGAGGCTTAATCCCCGATGGTGCGGCCAATCACATCCACCCAATTGCGCCAGCAGATTTTTTCGATCAGGTCTTCACCATAGCCATGCGCGCGCATGGCCGTGACAAGGTTTGGCAGGCCCGCCACATCTTGGATCGCCTCGGGGATCAAGGCACCGTCAAAATCAGATCCGAAGCCGACTTTGTCTTCTCCCAGACGGGTGATGAGATAATCGAGATGCCGGAGAATATCATGCAACGGCGTATCGGCGCGGCGTTGTCCGTCTTCGCGCAAAAAGGCGGTAGCAAAATTGACGCCGACCATGCCTTGGCGTTCACGAATGCAATCGAGCTGTTTGTCTGTCAGATTGCGCGATTGCTGGCACAAGGCATGGGCGTTGGAATGGGTCGCCACCAGCGGTGCATCACTGATCGCCGCCACATCCCAAAAGCCTTTTTCATTGAGATGTGACAAATCGACAAGAATGCGTTTGCGATTGCAGGCTTTGATCAAACGCTTGCCTGCTTCTGTCAGTCCGTCACCAATATCGGGCGAGCTCGGATAGCGAAACGGCACGCCATGCGCGAAAATATTGGGGCGGGACCACACCGGCCCAAGCGAGCGAAGGCCCGCTGCATAAAGCACGTCCAGCATGGCCAAATCCGCATCAATCGCTTCCACACCTTCGACATGAAAAACAACGGCCAGGCGGTTCTGGGTAATGGCTTCGTCAAGCGCTGTCTTGGACGTCACAAGCCGGATTTCATCGTTCGAGCGTTCAACAATCTGCAGCAAAATCGACGCCATCGAAAGCGTGACACGGCGGGCATAATCGGCATCGAGCGGCGCGGGCAAGGGTGTGTGATTGCTGTTGGGCAGAAAAGACGCGCCCGGCTTCGTCTGATCGGCGGGCACATAAATGGCAAAAAATCCGCCGCACAATCCACCGCGCTGAATGCGGGGGAAATCGATATGCCCCGACGATGGCGCGTTGAAAAAAAGAGAGGCGGGGTCTTCATGCCCGCTTAGGAACAAGCGGAGCAAACAATCATTATGGCCATCAAAAATCTTCATGGGCATCCGATCCCGTTGCGTGTTTTTAACGTATTAAAAAAAGCCAAAAAACCTACTTGTTCGAGGTATTGCTGACCCCATCCGCTTTGTCTACAAGCAGGCAAGGACGAGCCACCCTTTTCGGGTTCGGATTGTCCCAGGATAGGGCATTTTAGCCCAGAACAAACTTTGTTCGGGCCGTTTTTTGAGCGGTTTTACGTTTGTTTGATACGTTTCGAGCGTCTATCCAGCCTGTTTTTTTAAGTTCCGCGTATTTTTTCACGCGTTCCACAAAGCATTTTTGAAAAGATTTTTAGCATGACCACAAACCCCTTCCGCGTGCTCTGCACCTTTTTGGCAGAGACATTCCAAACCCCCAAAAAGTCACAACTCGTTGTAAATAAACAATTTAATTTTATAGCTTGGCAGAAACAAGACCCCGCACCTGAACAAGAGGCCATGCTGCGGGCCAGAATCCGCAGGCGCGCCAACAGTTTGTGCCATTATGGAAACAAAGCCAGCGGTACCAAATTAAAATATTGATATTGTTCATCAATTTCCTCTTTGACGCGCGCCGAGGCGGACGCTAAAAGAGGCAATGCAGTTTTTTCGATTTCTGTCACAGCGCATGACCGGCCGGGCTCTGGGCTTATTTTTAGCCTATGTCCTCGTCGCCCAATCCATGCTCATGCCTTTGCGCGCCATCGCTGCTGCAACCGATGGTCATGGCTTTATCCTCTGCGTGACAGAGAGTGTGTTATCGCAGGCTGCACTCAAAAAGAATCCTGCGGCGCTCCCCCATGATCCGGCAATGAGCCATGACTGTGACATGGGATGTGTCATGCAGGGCAGCAAGGCTGCACCTCCTAATCATGCGCATGTTTTTACACGATTAAATTATGAAATCATAATCAGCGTTATTGATATTTTTAAAACGCTGAATGTAAGCGGTCGCCCACCATCCATTTTAGCTTCTGGAAAAGCACCCGGCGCACCTCCTGCTGGCGCGTGATTTTCATGAGCTTCATAGGGATGCCGTCAAACATCCCACACGATATTCATTCCATCTAAAGGTGACTCTAATGATGCAGCGTCCTCAAACACTGCCTATGCTTCAAACCATCAACCACAAGTCTTCGCTTGCATGGGCTACTGCCTGTTTTCTTTTTTGCAATATGATGATCGCCCCTGTTTGGGCGCATGCCGTTTTGGATAGGCAAGTTGTTGCGCCCGGCCAAGCGCTTCATCTCTCGATTGCCATCGGCCATGGATGCGATGGTTCGGGAACCACACGTGTCTCGGTCACAATTCCCGAAGGGATCATTGTCACAAAAGTCGATACGCAAGAACGTTTTAAATCGCAGACACGGGCCGCCAAATTTGAAAAACCATGGACCGGTGCGCAAGGACAGGTTGTTGAAGGCATTAAAGACATCACATGGTCCGAAGGTCTTTTGGCCGATAAAGTCCGCGGAGAATTTGGGTTTGAGCTCTATGCCAGTGATGATTTGAAACTGGATCAAGTGTTGTCTTTTCCTGTTGTGCAGATCTGCGAACAAGGTGAGCGACGTTGGGTTGAAGAGGCTGCTCAGACCGAAGCACGCGAAAAATTAAAAGCGCCGGCCCCAGTCCTTAAAATTGTCAAAAAAGAACAAGCCCATTTGGATATCAGAAACGCACGATCGCGCGTCACACCCAATGGCGCACCAGTTGCCGGTGGCTATGTCACCATCCGCAATTGGGGGGACAAAGCAGATCGTTTGATTGCGGCAACAGTATCGGTTTCCGATCAGGTGGAAATTCATGAAATGTCCATGAGCGATGGTGTAATGCGCATGCGTGCCTTGGACAAGGGTTTGGAAATTCCGGCGGGTGCAACGGTTGAATTAAAAACCGGTTCTTACCATTTGATGTTTATCAAGCCCAAAAGGGCCTTGTCGGAAGGGGAATGGATTGACGGTACGCTGACCTTTGAGCGCGGCGGCGTTGTGCCCGTGCGGTTCAAAGTCGATGGCATGGGTGGCAATCAAGGGGGTCATGCCCACGCGCATTAATAACCCTGATGCCTTAATGACAGTTTTTAGAAAGTGGATTTTGCCAGCGCTCGCTCAATAGGGGGTATTGGCAAAATCCTTTTTCAATTGACCCAAGGCTTGCGATCAACTATGATACTATGGAGTGAAAACTCATTATGAGGGCGCTGCCACTTCATTTTACGAAGTGAAAAATTCGACACTAGTTTAATCTTATTTATAGTGCAGCGTCTTTTTTTTGAACCTCAATAGTTTGTTTGAGTCCAATGCGTATCCCACTCATGTTGAAGGTGGGGGTTTATGATGGAAAACCACTGGCATTCTTTGTAGCCGTATGACGTGCATTCCTCAAAGATGCTGTTTTGCAGCATAAGGGATATGGCTTGTATGGATTTATAAAGCCAGATGATGCCAATTCTTAGGCCCTCCTATTGTCGGGCCTCGGACATGGGCCCGTCACTCACTTTCTACCAATCGACGCGTTGCGTAGTTCAAAATGTAAAAAATGCCCTTAAGGTTTGGGTAGAATTTATTCATTTGCAATGATCCTCACTTTCTCAATTTTAATGAGGATGAATAAGAGTGCATGTGTCAAAACTACCTGCGCATTAAGGGTTAAAACAAAGCGTATCGTTTGAGTAAAAGCCGACAAACTGTCTGACTTTTATTCAACTCACCTCATGATGACGTTGACTATTTTCCATATCGACTTAACGCCAAATTTTTAAAGGACAAATTGAAATGAAACGCACGACCATTTTTACGGCAGCACTCTTGTTTGCTGGCTTGTTTGCAGTTCCGACTTTCGCAGACACGACTGAACATGATACTTTTCTGGTATTCACGCAAAACGGCATCAAGCAAATGCCAATGGCCGCAAGTGCTATGATTGACGATGTCGTCAAGGGCGGTGTTTTGATTGATAGCAAGTCAATCATTGTGATGCATAAAGGCAAGGCCTATCTCGTCAAAGATACGAAAATGTCAAATGGCCAAATGCTTATGGATTATGTTGAGCACGGTCTGCGGTAATTGTCAGATCGTCGATATGATGCGTGGTTAATCCACGCATCACTTTCTTTGATTAGATGATTGCGTTCTCCAATAGGCTTCACGTTTAGCCATCCTGATTTGCGCATATCAAAGCGAGACATTTGCCAAATCATGGGTTGACCACGAGCAAGCCATCAAAGCGGCGCTCTTCCTGACCATGACGTCTCAGGCTGCGTTTTTTGCGTCTCATCAAAACCCCGAAAGGGGCAAGACAAAGATTATAAAATCAAGGACTAAAAAATCAAAGATTGAAAAATTCATGACAACAAGTGACCTCATTAAAAATGTCAGCAAAACCCTACCTCAAGGCAAGCCACTCGTCTTGGTGTTTCAAGGGGGCGGTGCATTAGGGGCCTATCAATGGGGTGTCTATCAAGCCCTCACTGAATGCCAAGTCCATCCTCACTGGGTTATCGGGACATCGATCGGTGCAATCAATGCCGGACTGATTGCGGGTAATCCTCCCGAAAAGCGCATGGCGGCCCTCACTGATTTTTGGGATTTGATGGAAAGCCACGGACGACGATATTTTGGCACATCCAAGGAGGCGTTTAATTTTTGGACTTTTTCCAACGGTATCAGAGGATTTTTTACACCCAATGTGCTCGCTTGGATGAATCCCTATCGGAAGGTCGGCATCGAATGGGCGTCTTATTATTCAACCGAACCCCTGAAAGAAACCTTGAGCGCACTCATTGATCTCGATTATCTGAATTCCAAAAAAGTCAGATTGACCGTCGGCGCCGTCAACGCAAATACGGGTGAGATGCGCTATTTTGACAATCGAGATGAGGTCATCACGATTGATCACATTATGGCGTCCGGTGCTTTACCGCCGGCCTTTCCAGCCATTCGTATCGATGGCCAACCCTATTGGGATGGAGCGATTTATTCGAACTCCCCGATCGAGGCGGTTTTGGATGACAAGCCCCGTCTCAGTTCGATTATTTTTTCGGTTCACCTGTGGAATCCCGTGAGCGATGAACCTGAAAATTTGAAGACAGTTCTAACAAAATACAAAGACATCCAATTTGCCAGCCGCGATCACTACATTGACAAAGAAAAGAAATTGCATCTGCTTCGTCATGTCATTCGACTGATTGGTGACAAAATTCCGGCACAATTTAAAAAAGATAAGGAGTTGCGTGATTTGATCGATTGGGGATGTGCAACAACCATGCATGTGATCAAATTAGTTGCCCCCCGTTTGGAGGATGAAGATCAAAACAAAGATATTGATTTTACCTCTGAAGGGATCAATGCCCGCAAGGCAGCCGGGTATCACCAAACCCTCAATGCCTTAATCCAGCAGCCATGGAATAATGAGGTTGATCCCATCGACGGTGTTTTGGTGCATGAGTTCAAATGATTGTTGAAATGTTAGCTTTTTTAAACTGAGGAAAATCAGTATTTTAAACAATTTCAGTGGCGGAGAGGGGGTCCTTAGTATTAAAATAGAAGACAATCTACAATGAGCTAAAATATATTGTTTTTATTAATTATTTTATAGCTCTAACTCCCTACCATCTATTTCAATCTATCTCAAGCTACAGTATATTTGGGGGTAGATATGGGGGTAATGAGTTATTTGCCCATAAATTTGGTGGTATTAAATGGCTTTGACAGTTCGCGGTATTGAAACCGCAAAACACCCACAAAATACCAATCGGCCAATTAGGATTGGCGATAAAGATGGGCTGTATTTGCAGATTACTCCAAATGGATCGAAGTCTTGGCTGTTTAGATACACCCTTGATGGTAAATCCAGAGAAATGGGACTTGGTAGTTATGGAGATAATGAAAATTTAGGTGAGTTAACGCTCGTTCAAGCTCGCGCCAAAGCCCATGAAAAAAAGGCAATGCTAAAACAAAAAATTGATCCCATTGAATTTAAGCTTAAGAACCAGTCAGATGAAAAAGAACGGGAAGAGAGGGCAGCTAATCAAAGAAAATTTGAACTTAAAAACACTTTTGAAGCAATAGCCTTGGAGTTTATAGATAAAAAACAATCAGAATGGAAAAATGCTATTCATGCCAAGCAATGGCCGAGCTCGTTAAGAGCTTATGTTTTTCCCGTGATTGGCCATTTACCAGTAAAAGACATTACAAAAGAGCATATTAGGCAAGTTCTTGATCCTATTTGGACAAAAATCCCAGAAAGTGCGTCACGTATACGTGGACGAATTGAAAAAATATTAGATTATGCTGCCTTCAAAGATCTAAGGACAGGTGATAATCCCGCAAGGTGGCAGGGCAACCTTCGTGAGGGAGGCTATCCATTACCCGCAAAGGTAAATGGTAAAGAGCCAAAGCATCATCCAGCGCTTCCATGGCAACAAATGCCTGATTTCATGAATGAGCTTATCAAAAAAGACTCCATTGATGCCATAGCACTGCAAGTAACAATTTTAACAGCTGTTCGTACAAGTGAATGTTTGAATGCAAAATGGCGTGAAATTAACATCGATGAGGGAATTTGGATTATTCCCGGTTCACGTACCAAAAGGGGCAAGGAGCACAGAGTACCACTTTGTAAGCCAGTACTGGAATTATTAAAAAGAGTTCTGCCGTTATCAAGAGGTTACGATAGCCCTGTATTTCCAAGTACTCGCACTGGTAATTTTATGAGCCAGATGTCTATGTTGATGCTTCTGAGACGCATGAACACGGTTCAAGACAATGGAAAGGCTAAGTGGCTAGACAGGGAAACGGACAAGCCAATTTCTGTTCATGGCTTTAGAAGTACTTTTCGTGACTGGTGTGGTGAGGCAACAAGTTATCAAACAATATTAGCTGAGGCGGCATTAGCGCATGTCATAGGCGATAAAACTGAAACCTCGTATGCAAGAGGCGATATGTTTCAAAAAAGAAGAAAGCTCATGGACGATTGGTCAAATTATTTATTCAATGAGAGCCATTAATATGTCAGAGTCTGAAAAAATAAAACAGATATTTGAAAAACATTTAAACGCACAAGATTGGAGCGAATATTTAGGAAATAGAAAAAAATTAAAAGAAAAAAGCATTAAATTAATTGCAGAAATATTGGCGAGTTATTTCGCTTCAAATTATTATAATATTGAACAATTAAATAGCCAAATTTCATATATAGAAAAACTTATTAAAGTATTAGAAAGTCAAAACATAAGTGAACTATTTCCTTTACATATTGCAGAAAAATTAAATACTTTTAGTGTATATGTAAAAAATATTGAAGAATATAAAGTCTTAAAATTTCCTAATACAAAAGGCAAAGGGCGTCCAAGAAAAAATCAATGGCATCCTCTCTATGAAGCTTTGGCAGAAGTAACCTTGATAGAAACTGATAAGCCACCTGGCATTAGTAAAAGTAGTACTAATACAAAAGCTAAACCCAGCGGTCCATTTGTAAGATTATGCAGATATACTGCATCTCTAATAAGTGATTTAGATGTTTCTTTTGAGAACAATCTTAAAAACTGGATAGAACAATACAAAAAGCAACATCCCTAAAAACAGCAAAATAATTTTATTTAGGGGATTTTGTGCATGTTAATCCATAGGTCTATTTGTCGATGTACCCAAAACCACGGAGGTACTTATGACAAAACAAGATTTTCAATATTTTCCCGAAGATCCACTCCTTACTGCTAAGGAGTCGTCAAAAGAGCTAAATATTTGTGTAAGTCAATTTTGGAAGATGGTTGCACAAAGCAAACTGCCGAAACCATATTATATTACAAATAAACTGCCACGGTGGAAACGATCCGAGCTCAGAGCCGCAATAGAAGTAACTAAGGCATCATGAGATGAATATAGAAAAAAACGCCGCCCGTGGTGGGAGCGGCGCTGGAAATGGCTTGCGACTTGCAGTCAACAACCAGAAATTTTGTAAGTGTTTATATAATAGCAAATATATAACAAAAGCTCAACACAAAAAGCCAACAGCCAGCAGATCATTGAAGGCAAACTGGATTTTACGGGAATGGTTGTCTTGCCCTGTAAATGGCTGCCCTAAAGAGTGGAGGGCAAGCTAATGTCATATCTATGGAACACACCATTTCATTACTACAGTTTACCACCAATGAAGCTTAAGCTTGTAGATTGGCTTAAAGAGGCCAAGATTCCTGAATGGATAATTCAGTACACACGCTCTACTAAGGTTATATTTGGGAATGATTGTCGGTTTGATTTTGAATCAGACAAAAACCGTTCTAGTGAAGCGGTCGATGCCTTTATCATTCCAGTAAAGCTTTCAAGTGGGTTTGTTATTGATACTCTTGCTTGGAGTCCAAACAAGAATCTTTTTGGTACATGGGAAGGGGAATGTTTTTTAGGCGATCCGCTTGCACCTAGGCTGAATGAAAATGCTGCATTGGCTGTTTATACCAATCCTAAGGATTGGCTTTCAGGGGGGATGAAAGGTGTCTTGATTGTTAATTTTGGACGCTTGAAATATACCGATCTAGGAGATTTTGGACCATTCGAGGTTCAAACACAGAGCGATTTTTATAAGTTTCAAAAAGCCGTAAAAAGAGATCCCGTAATATTTGTAACTCCCCATAAAGATGGGGGCCAGTCATGAGACATTATGGCAGTTCAAATCGAAAAACATTCGTTCTTGAAAAATTAGCCTCTATAAAGCCTGACCTAGAAGCTTCTTGGATCATAAAAAGATTACTACCAGCTGAAGGTGTATGTTTTGTTTATGGCTCTCCAGGAAGCGGCAAAAGCTTTTTAGCGCTACACATGGCAATATGCATTGCCTCTGGTCAGCAGTTTGCAGGTCAGATAGTTAAATCCAGACCAGTTGTCTATATTTCGGCTGAGGGTGGTGCAGGTTTCCGCAAGCGTGTGATCGCTGTCAGAGATGAGCTACAAATATCTGAAAATGTACCATTCAATTTGATAACGGTTGCTCCAAATTTAGGTACTACGAACGGAGATGTAGATGCACTTATTGAAGCAATAAATGCAGAATTGACTAAATCTGAATACACAAATTGTGTTGTATTCCTTGATACAGTTTCACGCTGCATACCGGGGATTGATGAAAATCTAAGCAAAGATATGAATATGTTTATTTATAACCTTGATCAGATTTCAAAGAGGCTTGGCAATTCATTGATTGTTGGGATCCATCATCCTGGAAAAAACTCTGATAATGGCCTTCGAGGGTCATCGGCATTGTTGGGAGCAGCTGATAGTGTGATTCAAATATCAAATGATGAGGCTGGTCTCAGAACTGCACTGATTCAAAAACAAAAGGACGATGAAGACTTGTTAAGCTTTACCTTTAGACTTTCAGCCATAGAGATTGGTAAAGATGAGGATGACGATGCGATTACTACTTGTGTATTGGCAGAATTATCTGATCTTAACGCAAGAGGTGGCTCGCAACAGAAGCAGAGGAGGTTACCCGCTGGCTTACAATTCTTTTTAGAGGCCTTTGAAACAACACTCATTGAAAGGGGAAAAATGATAAGGCCATTCAATGATGGTCCAGAAGTAAAGGCAGTAAGCAAAGAGGCACTTCGCGAGGTTTATTACTCTAGAAGAATTGACGATCTGGAGGCTACAAAGCGTAAGGGGTTTAATGACAACCTTAAAGCTGCGACCGAAAGACGACTTATCTTCGCAGGTACCATCAACGGGATTGGCATGCTATGGTCGTGAGTAACGTGATAAGCTCACGCAAACTCACACCCGTAACAGTATAGCAAATAGCGTGAGGAACGAGAATTTTCCTTATAGGAAATCACGAACCTCACGTATTACTTCTTTAGAAATCGGCATGATTAAAAAGTAGCCAAAATTTCGTTGAGCGCGGAGTGTAGAGTCTTACCCCACCGCTCCGACACTATCTAGTGATATATAATATT
>CAIJVU010000074.1 GCA_903824185.1 uncultured Hyphomicrobiales bacterium | reverse complement strand
CGCTGAGGGAATTTCAGCGCGAACACCTTTGATAATTCGGCTGATAGGACCAAAGGAATAAAGATCGAGCAAATTGGCAGGAAGCGCGCCGGCAAAGCTTTCAAAGATTTGTGCGGCATCAATCCCGGCTTTAAATTGGGCAATCAGATAGGAAATAGAGGCTTTTTCCAATCGATCCAATAAAACCGCCATAAAATCTGGATCCGCATAGGCTTTAAGGCGCGATGGCGCCAATTCAGGCGTCCCTTTTCCCGCAATCATATAGCTCGCCACAGTCCAAGGCGCGCCGCAGAAACCCAAAAAAGTTGTTTGGGCGGGTAATTGTGGTTTGACCAAACGAATAGTTTCAAAAACCGGATTTAAATGGTCGAGATCAAGGGTCGAAGATAACCGATTTAAATCCTGAAGAGATAGAACAGGATCAAGACGGGGGCCTTCTCCCTCCTCGAAGCGCACATTTTGCTTCAGGGCATCAGGGATAACGAGGATATCGGAAAATAAAATAGCTGCATCGAATTGATAGCGGCGAATGGGTTGTAAAGTCGCTTCCGATGCCAGTTCCGGAGAATAGCAAAAATGCAGGAAGTTTTTGGCTTTTTTGCGCAGTTCCCGATATTCGGGCAAATATCGTCCAGCCTGACGCATAATCCAGATGGGAGGTCTTTTGGTTATCTGCCCGTCAAGAACGTTCAAAATCGGTTTTGGCATGATGTCTACAGGGCTCACTGAATCATAAAAGATTAATTAGAATCTTTTTGTTTTTGTTGTTTGACAGGCCGAATGTGATTGTTCCCGTTCATACACAATCCATACACAAGGCACAAAGCAAAAACCGGTCTGGCAAGATGTGGATAAGGTGCGAATAGCAAACAATGAATGATAAAAAATCAAATCAAATCAATTGTTTAAATATGTATATAAGAGAATGGCTATTCCCGAACCGGCTTCGTGGATATAGTGGGGGATAAAGAGTGCTGACCTTTTAAGCTGGGAATGAAATTGGGGAGGGATTTGGGGCCGATCCTGTCTGTGGTAAAAAACAGGCAAATCATCCCTGCTTTTCACAGCTATTCACAGACAGTCCGCGACAGCAAAAAACCGGAATTTTGAGACAAGATCCATGACACCACGCAATTACTTCCATCTGCATCTTGTCTCGGATTCGACAGGGGAGACCTTGATTGCCGTCTCGCGCGCCGTGACATCGCAATATCCCGGCATTTCCGCCATTGAACATGTGCATCCCTTGGTGCGGGCGCAAAGCCAGATGGACAGGATCATCAGCTCCTTGGAAGATAGTCCGGGCATCGTTCTCTATACATTGGTGGATCAAAACCTCGCTGAACAGCTCGAAAAGGCCTGCCGCGACCATGGTTGTCCCTGTCTTTCGATTTTGGATCCGGTCCTGGGTCTGTTTCAATCCTATCTCGGTGCGTCGTCCGATCATAAGCCCGGTGCGCAACATGTGCTCAATTCCGAATATTTCAAACGGATTGACGCGCTGAATTACACGATGATGCATGATGACGGGCAATTGCCGGAAGATCTCGAAACAGCCGATGTCATTTTGGTCGGCATCAGCCGGACGTCGAAAACACCCACCAGCATGTATCTCGCCAATCGCGGCATCAAGACGGCCAATTATCCCTTGGTGCCAGAAATTCCGATTCCACCAGGATTGTTGCGCGTCAAAAGACCTCTGGTGGTGGGTCTGATTGCCAGTCCGGAACGCATTATCCAGATCCGGCAAAACAGATTGCTGTCTCTCAATGCATCCGATGACACGCCTTATGTGGACCGGCAGGCAGTCAGCAGTGAAGTGGCTTTTTCGAGAAAATTATTTGTCCAGAATAATTGGCCGGTGATCGATGTCACGCGCCGCTCGATTGAAGAAACAGCTGCCGCCATCATCAATTTTTACAAAGAACGGCAGGCACAATTGGTGGTGCAATGACGCGCTGGCTTTTTGAGACGCCTTTGATTCTGGCCTCCAAAAGTCAGGCACGCCAAACATTGTTGCGGGATTGCGGCATTGCTTTTGAAATCTGTCCGGCTGACGTGGATGAACGCGCGCTTGAAGATAAAAACACGTTCCAATCCCATGAGGCTATCGCGTTGATGCTGGCACAGGTGAAAGCGCAAGCCGTCTCGGCAAAAATGAAAAACCGTCTGGTGCTGGCAGCCGATCAAATCCTCGCTCTCGGTGAGACGCGTTTGCATCAATGCACAGATCGAGAAGAGGCCATAGATCAATTACAAAACCTCAGCGGCAAGACGCATCATTTGATAGCGGTGGCGGTGTTGCGCGATCCAAACGGTCAGTCCGTTGAATGGATTGAAAAAGCGGAGATGAAAATGCGCACGCTGTCGCGGCAAGAGACAGAAGCCTATCTCGATCTGGAAGGCCCAGCTGTTTTGAAAAGTGTCGGCTGCTATCATTATGAAAGTCATGGCAAGTCGTTGTTTGAACATATCAACGGCGCTTTGCCGGTGATATTGGGCATGCCGATGCAAGGCTTGGAACAGCATCTGATCGATAAAGGATATCTGAGAGCATGACTGTGATCCTTGGATTGACCGGTTCGATCGGTATGGGAAAAACAACGACAGCACAATTTTTCCGCGCGCTGGATGTCCCCGTTTTCGATGCCGATGCGGTCGTGCATGATCTCTATAAAACCGAGGCCGTTGATCTCATTGAACAGGCCTTTCCGGGAACCAAAACTAATGACGGCGTGGATCGCAAAAAATTAGGCGCTGCGGTGATTGGTCAACCAGAAGCACTTAAAAAACTTGAAGCACTGATTCATCCCCTCGTTCAAAAAAAGCGACAGGATTTTATCAAAGGCCATCAAGACAAAAAAACGCCTGTGATCGTGCTTGATATTCCACTGTTGTTTGAAACAAAGGCCGATCAGCTTTGTGATTTCGTGATTGTGGTGACAGCCGCAGCGGAGCTGCAAAAAAAACGTGTCATGGAACGTGGCACCATGACACTGGATCAATTTGAAACCATCTTGCAAAAGCAAATGCCGGATGCGGAAAAACGCGCGCGCGCGAATTATGTGATCGAAACGGATTATGGACTTGATCACGCGCGTCAACAGGTAGAAGACATTGTCAGGCACTGTCAGGCAAAAGCCGGAAATTCCTAATGCGCGAAATTGTTTTTGATACGGAAACCACGGGCCTGAATCCGCAAAGTGGTGATCGCATTGTGGAATTGGGATGTGTTGAATTATTCAATCATATTCCGACCGGCCGGCATTTTCACACCTATATCAATCCGCAACGCGATGTGCCGTCCGAGGCCTTTCGGGTGCATGGACTATCGACCGAGTTTCTGCTTGATAAACCCGTCTTTGCCAAAATTGCGCAAGAATTTTTGGATTTTATCGGCGATGCGAAACTGATCGCGCATAATGCCAGTTTCGATATGAATTTTATCAATCATGAATTATCCTTGTTGGGGTTTTCGCCGCTCGATCCAGAGCGGGTGATTGATACTTTGCTTCTGGCACGCAAGCGCCATCCTTTCGGTCCCAACAGTCTCGATGCGTTGTGCCAACGCTATGGCATTGATAATTCCCGCCGCACCAAACATGGCGCTTTGCTCGATTCGGAAATTCTGGCGGATGTCTATCTGGAATTATTGGGCGGGCGGCAAACCAATCTGGGCCTCGCAGCCGAGACGGTTCAAACCGCCACGCATGATGATCAGGGTGTGCCGGTCGCGCGGGATCAAGCCAAACAGCGACCAGACCCTTTGCCTGAGCGGTTGAGCGAAGAGATTTTAGCCCGCCACGCCGCTTTTATGGCATCCATCAAGCAAGCGGTGTGGTCGGATTATATCGACGATAAATTGAATTCCTGATCTGCCGATCCGGTGCATCAGCCGTGATGCGAAACAATTTTGCTGGCAACAGTTGAATCAGGATTTAACCGGTAAATCAGCGGAATCCCTGTCTCCAATTCCATGCTTGGAATCGTGTCGGGCGAAAGCCCGTCGAGCACCATCACCAGTGCGCGCAGCGAGTTGCCATGCGCTGCCACCAGAACATGTTTGCCGTTGAGAACCTGCGGCAAGATATGCTGGCAATAATAGGGAAGAACCCGCGCAACCGTGTCTTTCAGGCTTTCACCACCTGGGGGCGGCACATCATAGGAGCGCCGCCAGAGATGCACCTGTTCTTCACCCCAGCGTGTCCGTGCGTCGTCTTTGTTCAAGCCTGAGAGATCCCCGTAATCGCGCTCGTTCAAAGCTTGGTCGCGTGTCACAGGTATTTGGGTCTGACCCATTTCAGTGAGAATGAGCGAACACGTATGTTGGGCGCGGGTCAGATCAGAGGTGAAGGCCAGATCAAAATGCAGATCGAGCGCTTTCAGTCTTTGTCCGGCGCTTTTGGCTTCCGCAACACCTTTGTCGGTCAAATCGGGATCTTTCCAACCGGTGAAAAGATTTTTTAAATTCCAGTCACTTTGCCCGTGACGAACCAGAACCAGTAAACGTTCCATGTTTTCATAGTCTCCCGCTGTGATGGGTCACGATAGATCCAAGACATCCATCATGGAATAAAGACCATTGGCTTTGCCGCGTGCCCATAAAGTGGCTTTCAGCGCGCCTTGGGCAAAGAGCGAGCGGTCTTCCGCAATATGCGACAAAACCAGACGCTCGCCATTCCCTGCAAAGGTCACGGAATGATCGCCGACAACAGTCCCGCCGCGCAAGGAGGCGAAGCCGATGGTACCGTCAACACGCGCACCGGTTTCCCCGTCACGCACCCGAACAGAATGATCGCTGAGTGAAATATGACGTCCTTCCGCGGCGGCCTCGCCAAGAAGCAGAGCTGTTCCGGATGGCGCGTCGATTTTCATGCGGTGATGCATTTCGACAATTTCAATGTCGAAGCTCGGATCCAGCGATTGCGCGGCTTTTTTGACAAGCGCTGCCAAGAGATTGACGCCAAGGCTCATATTGCCGGAGCGGATGATGCAGCATGTTTCCGATTTTTGCTGGATCAAAGCTAGATCCGCCGCACTGAAACCGGTGGTGCCGATGACATGGATCAGACCCAGTTTGGAACTGTGCTCCAGATAGACTTTTGTGGCGACAGGTGTCGTAAAATCAAGCAAGGCATCAAAAGGCTCGGTCGGAAAATGCGATTGCAACACAATCTGATTGGCGGCAATCCCGGCAAGCAGGCCTGAATCCTCTCCCAAAAATTCCGAATGTGGGCCATCAAGGGCTGCAATGAGTTTCAAACCCGGCTGTTGACTGGCCGCTTTGACCAACATGCGCCCCATGCGACCGGAAGCACCAGCAATTGCAATTTTGAGAGGTAACGCCATGACTTCATGCCTTGCTTGAGTGAAAAATTAACTGGGTTGCGGCCCGTTATAGCCTTCGATGATAATCAGATCGGCAAAGGCGGCATTTTTGCGCGCCGCAATCGCTTTCGCATATTCGGGGGAATGGTAACAAGCCACGGCCTGTTCATAGCTTGGAAATTCAATGACAACATTGCGGCTTTTCGCACCGCCTTCGGCCACTTCGAACGCGCCGCCCCGCACCAGAAAATGCGCGCCGTATTTGGAGAAAGCCTCTCCGTTCAAGGCAACATAATTTTTGTATTCGTCCATATTGGTCACTTCAACGCGAACAACCCAATAGCCTTTACTCATGACACTTTCTCCCTCAGATCAGATTTTTTGATTGGTTGTATGAATTTCTTGAATAATGGATAAGGCCGCGGCTTTCGGATTTTTAGCCTGCGTGACCGGCCGCCCGACAACCAGATGATTGGCACCGGCAAGGATGGCGTCTTTCGGCGTCATGAAACGTTTTTGATCATGGCTGTCACTGTCAGCGGGGCGAATGCCGGGGGTGACGAGCAAGAGATCTTTGCCGATATGAAGCCGCATAGCCGCCACTTCTTCCGCAGACAGGATCAAGCCACCAATGCCTATATCGCGTGCGGCTTCCGCGCGGATGCGCACAACATCCTGCACGCTTTTGTCATAGCCCGCATCGCGCAGATCCTGATCGTCATAAGAGGTCATGACCGTAACTCCCAAAATTTGCATCTGGGAATTCAGGCATCCGGCTTTGGCCGCGCGCATGGTTTGCGGATAGGCGTGAACGGTGAGAAAGGTCACACCCAAATGCGCGACCTGTTCGGTGGCTTTTTGCACCGTATTGGGGATGTCATGCAGTTTGAGGTCGAGAAAGACTTTTTTACCGGCCCGCGTCAATTCACTGACAAAACCAAAGCCATTGCCGTAAATCAGTTCCATGCCGACTTTGTAGAAGGACACGGCTTCGCCAAGGGTTTCAACAAGCTGTCGGGCCTGATCCACTTGGGGAACATCGAGTGCAACAATTAATTGGTCACGTGCAGCAATTTGCATGGGGTCAAAGTCCGACTGTCAAACACTTGAACCCCTCTATGGCATAGAGAATGGGAAAAGTCTTCTCCCCCGTCCGGCCGATCGCTGCCTGAATATGTGACAAAAAGACAGGATTTGATCAGGAGGCGTTGGAGAAAAACTCTTTGATTTTGGAAAAGAAATTATCACTTTCCGGCTGGGTTTCGGATGAGCTGTGACCCGCGAATTCGCGCAGCAATTCTTTTTGTCGGCTTGTGAGCTTTTGCGGAGTTTCCACAACCGCCTGCAAATAAAGATCACCCACATCGCGCGAACGCAAAATGGGCATGCCCTGACCGCGCAGCCGGAATTGTTTGCCGGTTTGCGTGCCTTCGGGAATGGTCACCACTTTTTCATCGCCGGACAAAGTCGGCATGCGGATTTCCCCGCCCAGAGCCGCCGTCACCATCGAAATCGGCACGCGGCAATAAAGATCAGCGCCGTCTCTTTGGAAAACACTATGGGCTTTGATGGAGAGGAAAATATACAAATCCCCGGGAGGGCCACCGCGTAAACCACCCTCGCCTTCCCCCGCGAGCCGGATACGGGTGCCGTCTTCAACCCCCGATGGCACATTCACCGACAAAGTGCGTTCGCGGGTCGAGCGACCCGACCCGCCGCAATTGCTGCAGGGATTGTCGATGGTCTCGCCGCGTCCCTGACAATGCGGGCAGGTGCGTTCAACCGAGAAAAAGCCTTGCGAGGCCCGCACCCGACCATGGCCGCCGCAGGTGGCACAGGGCTTGGGCTTGCTGCCGGATTTGGCGCCGCTGCCGCTACAGGCTTCACAACTGATGGCCACCGGAATGGTGATGGTGGCGGCTTTGCCGCGATAGGCATCTTCCAGTGAAATTTCGAGATTATAACGTAAATCCGATCCCCGCTCGCGCCCGCCCGCTTGCTGGCGACGCCCGCGTCCGGTCATTTCCCCGAACAAATCCTCGAAAATATCCGACATGCTGCTGCCGAAATCATTGGAGAATCCGCCCATGCCGCCGCCTTGTTCAAAGGCGGCATGACCGAAGCGGTCATAGGCTCCGCGTTTTTGCGGATCTGAAAGGGTTTGATAGGCTTCATTGAGCTCTTTGAAGCGGACTTCCGCTTCTTCATTGCCGGGATTGCGGTCGGGATGCCATTTCATGGCCAGCTTGCGGAAAGCCGATTTCAATTCGGCTTCATCCGCAGTGCGGGCGACCCCTAAAATCTCGTAATAGTCGCGTTTGCTCATGGCTTAAGGACCGGTGGGCAGAAAAATTGAAAAAAACGGTTTTAAACAGGGCTCCGATCATGCAGGAAACCCGATGCGCGGGGCATCGGGTTTTGTGCTTAAGATTGAGCCGGACCCAGTTGATTAAGCCCGTTTTTTCTTGTCGTCGTCGCCGACTTCACGGAAATCGGCATCAATTACATCATCTTTGCCATGGCCTGCGCCATGTCCGCCTGCGTGACCGGCCCCATGGTCATCATGGTGGTGATCTTCGTGATGGTCACCGTCCGATTGCTGCGCAGCATAGGCCGCTTCGCCCAGCTTCATCGAGGCCTGCATCAATTCCGTTGTCTTGGTTTTGATGGCTTCGGGATCATCCTTGTCGAGTGTGGCTTTCAAGGCATCCAGAGCTGAACGGACATTGGCTTTTTCCGTTTCGCCGACCTTGTCACCATGTTCGGACAGGGACTTTTCGGTCTGGTGCATCAGGCTTTCGCCCTGATTGCGTGCCTCGACCAATTCACGCCGCTGCTTGTCTTCGGCTGCATGCGCTTCCGCGTCCTTGACCATTTTTTCAATATCGCCATCCGACAGACCGCCTGAGGCCTGAATCCGGATCTGCTGTTCTTTGCCGGTGGCCTTGTCCTTGGCCGTGACGCTGACAATGCCGTTGGCATCGATATCGAAGATCACTTCCACCTGCGGCACCCCGCGCGGGGCGGGCGGCAGGCCGACCAGATCAAACTGACCGAGCATTTTATTGTCGGCGGCCATTTCACGTTCCCCTTGGAAAACGCGGATGGTCACAGCGGTCTGGTTGTCTTCGGCTGTCGAGAAAACCTGACTCTTTTTGGTCGGGATGGTGGTGTTGCGGTCGATCAGACGGGTAAACACCCCACCCAGCGTCTCAATCCCGAGGGAAAGCGGGGTGACGTCGAGCAACAAGACGTCTTTCACATCGCCTTGCAAGACGCCGGCCTGAACGGCAGCGCCGATGGCGACCACTTCATCCGGATTGACGCCTTTATGGGGCTCTTTGCCAAAGAATTGTTTGACGACATCCTGCACTTTCGGCATGCGGGTCATGCCGCCGACCAAGATCACCTCGTCGATTTCACCGGCGGACAGACCGGCATCTTTGAGGGCTTTTTTGCAGGGCTCGATGGTGCGTTGCACCAGATCGTCCACCAAGGCTTCGAATTTGGCGCGGGTCAGTTTCAGCGTCAAATGCTTCGGGCCGGTGGCATCAGCCGTAATATAAGGCAGGTTGATTTCGGTCTGATTGGTCGATGACAATTCGATCTTGGCTTTTTCAGCGGCCTCTTTCAGGCGCTGCAAGGCAAGCTTGTCATTGCGCAGGTCCATGCCCTGCTCTTTTTTGAACTCGTCGGCCAAATATTCGACCAGACGCATGTCAAAGTCTTCACCACCCAAGAACGTATCGCCATTGGTTGATTTGACTTCGAAAACGCCGTCGCCAATTTCCAAAATCGAAACGTCGAAGGTGCCGCCGCCCAAATCGTAAACGGCAATGGTGCCTGATTTCTTGTCGAGACCATAAGCCAGTGCGGCGGCTGTAGGCTCGTTGATGATGCGCAGGACTTCGAGGCCCGCGATCTTGCCGGCATCTTTGGTGGCCTGACGCTGGGCATCATTGAAATAAGCAGGAACCGTGATCACCGCTTGGGTGACGGTCTGGCCGAGGAAGGATTCGGCGGTTTCTTTCATTTTTTGCAAAATGAAAGCGGAAATCTGCGAAGGCGAATAATCCGTGTCTTGAGCGCGGACCCAGGCATCGCCGTTTTTGGCATTGATGATTTCATAGGGAACCAGACCCTTGTCTTTTTGGGTCATCGGGTCGCTATAGGTGCGGCCGATCAGGCGCTTAATGGCAAAAAAGGTGCCTTCGGGGTTGGTCACGGCCTGCCGCTTGGCGGGCTGGCCCACCAGACGCTCGTCAGAATTTGAGAAAGCCACAACAGAGGGTGTGGTGCGTGCGCCTTCCGCATTTTCAATCACGCGGGGGGTCGAACCTTCCATGACTGCAACGCATGAATTGGTGGTTCCGAGGTCGATACCGATTACTTTAGCCATCGTCTTTATTCCTTTTTTCAGCGAGATCGCCCTGCCCCGAAGCGGCACCAGCCAGAGATCCAATCGCGTCAAAATCAATGCCTTGAAGCGGGTTTGGACCGATCTCCAAAATCCTGTCGAAAGACCGCAAGGGCCTTCCGGTTCTCCCGCTATATATGAAGGCGTGGTTTCCGCTACAAGGAGCGTTAAAGGCCGAAAGGCCAGAAAATTGCAAAAAAATGCAAAATCACGAGTCTTTTTAAATCGATCCGACGGCGATTGACCTACGGGTTTTGCGGGCTGGTGACGCAACCCGCTTCCCAACCCAGCATGGCCTGTTTGCGGGTGATGCCCCAGTGATAGCCGGTCAGGGCACCCGATTTTCCCAAAACCCGATGACAGGGCACCACAAAGGAAATGGGGTTGCGGCCCACCGCCGCCCCGACCGCCCTGGCTGCTTTGGGCCTGCCGATATGGCGCGCCAGATCGGAATAGGTCGTGGCCTGCCCGAGCGGAATTTTCAGCAAAGCCTCCCAGACCTCCACTTCAAAATCCGATCCGATGAAAACCAGCCGCAAGGGCTGGTCGGCCATCCAGCGATCCTGACAGAAAATCCGGTTGGCGAAGGGCAGCGTGGCCTCTTGCGATGGGGTGAAACGGGCCAGCGGCCAGCGGCGTTTCATATCGGCCAAGGCGGTCATCCGGTCGCCGTCATCGACAAAGCCGAGACCTGACAGGCCGCGCGGTGTGGTCACCAAGATAGTTTCACCGAAGGGAGAGGGATGAAACCCGTAATGGAGGTCGAGGCCTGCCGCCTTGCTTTTCCATTCGCCCGGACTCAAGGCCTCGTGATTGACAAAGAGATCATGCAAACGGCCCGGCCCCGACAGGCCCAGTTCCAGCGAGGTTTCCAAGACGCTGGCGGCGTCATTTAATAAAGTGCGGGCATGTTCAATGGTAATGGCCTGCAAAAAAGCTTTCGGCGACAAACCGGCCCAGCGCTGGAATAAATGCCGCAAATGCGCGGAAGACAGGCCGGTATGGCTGGCAATTTCTTCCAAATCAGGCTGATCGCGCCAATGTGTGCCGATAAATGTCAGGGCCTTGCGGACATGATCATAATCGTCTTGCGCGATTTTCAGACGGTCGGACGGAGACAAAAGCGGCGTGGCGGATTGCGGCATGGGTTGATCCTGACATCAGCAATCCCCCTTTTTAAGGCGGAAAGCGTGAGGCTCCCACCCGAAAACGCGGATGAATGGAAAAAATTTGGCTTCAAAAAGAATTTTGAAAAACCGGCCCTTTGCGCGCATCCCGCAAAGCCAGCGACAGACTGTCGCCAAAATCCTGACGATCTTCTTGCGACAAACATTCGGCAATTGTCAGGGTGACGCCGCGGCACACCAGACGCAAATGCCGGATCTCCTGATCACTGCCCAGATCGCGTTCCAGCCGTGTCCAGAGCGGGGTAAAAGACCAAAAGCGTTCACGGCCTTGCGGATCGACTTTGCGAATGGACAGGTTCAGCGCGGAGAGGGTGATTTCCTCAAAGGCTTCGGCATCGCGCATATTGTAGCGGAATGCCCAATAAAGCAAAGCAATATCAAGACCATAGAAACCAGCCACCGGCCAGAACCCCATGACAATAAAGGGGATGGCGGCAAAAAAACCGGCCAGCGCCACAAGCCCGATCATGGTGCGGATGCGGTTGGGTGTTAAAGAACGATGGGGCCGCAAAACCGCCGAAAACAAGGGAGCCAAGGAATTAACCTCCTCCTGACTTGCGCGATCGGGTACATGTGCGAAAGACTGTATTTCCATGATGGTCGGACCCCCAAGGATGCAAAGGCAATTCTGATTATGGCAAAAATATCGGATCGCTCAATCAAATCCGTCACCAAAACGCGCAAGCCTGCAAAAAAAAGCACCAAACAACTGACGGACGCCCAAGTTCACGAGGTTTTTGCGCGGCTTCATGCGATTGAGCCCGAACCCAAGGGCGAATTGGAACATGTCAACGCCTATACATTGCTGGTTGCGGTGGTGCTGTCGGCCCAAGCCACCGATGCGGGCGTGAACAAGGCCACGCGGCCTTTGTTCAAAAAAATCAAAACCCCCAAGGCCATGCTTGCTTTGGGCGAAGACAAATTGCGCGAGGCCATTCAAACCATTGGCCTGTTTCGAACCAAAGCCAAGAATGTGATCGCTTTGTCGGAAATCCTGTTGCGCGATTATGGCGGGGAAGTGCCCGCTGATCGGGATTTGTTACAATCGCTGCCCGGTGTTGGCCGCAAAACCGCCAATGTTGTGCTGAATATGGCTTTTGGCCAGCCGACCATGGCGGTGGACACGCATGTCTTTCGTCTGGCCAACCGTTTGATGATGGCACCGGGAAAAACGGTTGAAGAGGTCGAGGTCAAACTGGAAAAACGCGTGCCTGAGGAATTCGCCATGCATGCGCATCACTGGTTGATTTTGCACGGACGCTATGTGTGCAAGGCACGCTCCCCCGAATGCTGGCGCTGCCCGTTAACGGATCTTTGTCCATTCGAACCGAAAAGCGAGGCGCGGGGGGTTTGATCTGTTGCGTCGCGCCAAAACCGACTTTATAGGGGCTGTCTGCATGGAGTCGGGAATGGTTATGACCATTTTTGATCCGATTATCCCTTGTCCTCTCATTGATTAGCGAGAACCGTCGAAATCATGGCGACGCTTCATCATCATCCCTTGTGTCCCCATTCGCGCTTTATTCGCCTTGTTTTGGGTGAGTTCGGGCTCGATGCCGATCTTGTGGAAGAGCAGGTCTGGGAGCGCAGCGAGGCCTTCTTGCAGCTTGATCCCCAAGGCCGCACGCCGGTTTTTGTCGAAGGACAAATCGGCGCGGTGCCCGGTGCCAGCGTGATCGCCGAATATCTTGATGAAACGCGCGGGCTCGCTTTGGGAGACCGCCGGCTCTTGCCGGATGATCCGCGCGGCAGGGTCGAGGTCCGCCGCTTGCTGGACTGGTTCAACGTCAAGATGTTTGCGGAAGTGACCGATTATCTCGTGACAGAACGCGTGTTCAAGCGCTTGATGCCACAGAATTTGGGCGGCGGGGCACCCGATGTCGCCGCCATGCGCGCGGGCCGCAACAATATCCGCTATCATCTGGCCTATATCGGTTTCTTGATGCGCAGCCGTAATTGGCTGGCCGGTGATCGTTTGTCCTATGCCGATCTGGCGGCGGCCGCGCAATTATCCTGCGCCGATTATCTCGGTGATGTGCCGTGGCAGGAAAACGAACAGGCCAAGCAATGGTATGCGCGGATTAAATCGCGCCCGTCTTTTCGTCCTTTATTGATGGATCGGATCACCGGCATGCCTCCGGCTGATCATTATGCGGATTTGGATTTTTGAAGCCGGAAACGCTCAAAAAAGCACTGCTTCAACGGGCGGACAGCCTTGGTTTCATTGTGGCGCGCATCACCACCGCCGATCTGCCTGAAAGTGACGCCGAAGGGCTCAGCGATTATGTGACGCAGGGCTATCACGGCGAGATGGATTGGATGGCGGAAACGCTGGAGCGCCGCAAGCATCCCAAATCTTTATGGCCAGAGGCGCGCTCGGTGATTGTTCTGGGCATGAGCTATGCCCCCGATGACAATCCTTTGGAGGCATTGTCATGGAAAGAACGCGGTTTGATTTCCGCCTATGCCCGCTCGCGCGATTATCATGACGAGATCAAAGGCAAGCTCAAACAATGCGCTGCTGTGTTGGCCGCCCATGGCCATGCGGTCAAAGTGTTTACCGACACAGCTCCTGTGATGGAAAAACCCTTGGCCCGACAGGCAGGCTTGGGCTGGCAGGGCAAACATACGGTTCTGGTCAGCCGCGATCATGGCAATTGGTTATTGCTCGGCCTCATTCTGACGACGGCGGATCTGCCCGTCGATGAGACGGAGCGCGATCATTGCGGATCCTGCCGGCGGTGTCTCGATATTTGTCCCACAAAGGCTTTCCCCGCGCCTTATCAATTGGATGCGCGGCGGTGCATCACCTATCTGACGGTGGAACATAAAGGCCCCATTCCGCAGGAGTTTCGCAAAGCCATCGGCAACCGGATTTTCGGTTGTGATGATTGTCTTGCAGTCTGCCCGTGGAATAAATTTGCCCTATTGGGCGAGCAAAGACGGCGGGAAACAAAGCCGGGTCTCGCGGATCTGTCCTTGCAGGATTTGCTGCACTTGGATGATGCAGCATTTCGCACGCTCTTTGCCACAACGCCGGTGAAAAGAACCGGCTATGCGCGCTTCATGCGCAATGTTTTGATTGCGGTGGGCAATTCCGGCGAGCCCGCTTTGTTGTCTGATTTGACCCCTTATCTGTCGCATCAGGAGCCTTTGCTTCGCGGGGCCGCGATATGGGCTCTGTCCTGTCTGGCAACCCGCACTGAAATAGAAGACGCGCATCAAAAATTATGTCATTCTGAGAAAGACGAAACTGTTTTGGCGGAATGGCAAGACGCGTTGCGAAAGGTCTGACAGCCCATCAGGGCATGACTTCGGCGGAGGGGATCATGTCGTCGCTTTTGATATTTGGTTACGGTTATACCGCGCGCGTCTTTGTCGAGGCGGTTCAAGATGACTTCACCACTTTTTTCGGGACAAGCCGTAAACCCCATTCCAAACAATCAGGTTTGGTTAAGCTCTTGCGGTTTGACGGGGTGGATGCCGATCCGGTTTTGCATCAGGCGGTGATGGAGGCCGAGGCTGTTTTGGTGTCGGTGCCGCCCGATGAACGCGGTGATCCTGTCTTGGATGCCTTTTCGGATTTGCTCGCCCAGAATCAAAATCTGCGTTGGCTTGGCTATCTTTCAACGGTCGGTGTGTATGGCGATCATCAGGGCAAATGGGTCGATGAGCGCACGCCGCTTTATCCGCACAGCGAGCGGTCGAAACGCCGCGTTGAGGCAGAGCAGGCCTGGCTTGATTTTGGGCAACAGACCGGATTGCCGGTGCATGTGTTCCGGCTCGCGGGCATTTACGGACCGGGCCAGAATGCCTTGGTCAATCTGCAACAAGGAACCGCCAAACGTGTCATCAAAGAGGGTCAGGTGTTCAACCGGATCCATGTCGAAGACATTGCTGCGGTGCTCAAGGCGTCTTTGCAGAAACCGCACGCCCAAGCCATCTATAATGTGAGCGATGACGAGCCCTCGCCGCCGCAAGATGTGGTGGCCTATGCTGCGCAAAAAAGCGGATATCCGTTACCCCCTGAAATGCCGTTTGAGAAGGCCAATTTATCGCCGATGGCTTTGAGTTTTTATGGCGAAAACAAACGCGTTTCAAACGCGCTCATCAAAGAGGCGCTTGGCGTTACTCTGGCCTATCCGACCTATCGGCAGGGGATTGATGCGCTGTATGCGGCGGGGGAGGGTCGCTAAGACCCCCGACCCTTTTCAGGCTGCGTAGCGGTGGCCGTCACTGCCGAAATAGCCGAGATATTTGGGATGAATGTCAGAGACCGGCAACATCACCAAAACGTCGATCGTGCCGAATTGATGATCAATGACAGCATCGGCGCCAAAGCGCGCCCCGACCCGCATATAGCCTTTGATCAAAGGCGGCATTTCATGCATGGCGGCTTTCAACTCAACCTGCTCGAGCGGCAGACGGTTCAGGGAAACTGCGCGCGATTTTTGCGCATGCGCCAACCATTCGGGTTTCGCTTGGGCATGATGGTGCAAAAAGCTTAAAGGCAAAGCCAGCTTGTCGGGATCGGTTCCGGCAAAACTGGCGCAACCGAACATGGCATCGATTTTATGCTTGCGGACATAGGCCCAGATGCCGTGCCACAATAATTCAACCGTGCGCTTGTCGCGATAAGCGGGCTCGACGCAAGAGCGGCCCAGTTCCAGAAAGCGCATGCCTTTATGGCGTTCCAGCAAGGGGACCAGATCAAATTCCTGCGCGGAATAAAAACCGCCATGTTGTTCGGCAATGTCTTGGCGCAGCAAACGATAGGTACCCACCACCCGCGGCTTGTGCGGCAGGCTTGGCAAGCCCGCCTTCTTTTTGGCAGGTGCTGCGGTATCGATCACCAGAAGATGATCGCAAATGGCATCAAAGGGATCCATGTCGCGCCGTTTCAAACGGCTGGCAAAATCCGGAATGGCCGACATTTCGTTGAAAAAAACGCGATAGCGCAGTTTTTGCGCGCGTTTGATATCTTTGGGAGACCGTGCCAAGCGAACCTCAAGCGAGCCGGATTTACCCAACAACTCGGACTCGACTTTTTTGGGCAGCATTTTGAAGAACAGGTCTTTGGCAAAACCGGGTTTGAACGCGTCTTGTAAAAAAGCGGGTGCAGCCATTGTGGCGGTCTCCTTGACGCACGACTCATGCGTATCATGACAGAACTAGCAAAGCTGCATGAAAATTTCGTGACATCGTTTTGGTCTTGCCAGCCTTGGCTTAGAGCGGGTCATTCCGCGCCACCGAGACTGTCAGACCGGTAAGACAGGGCCTCGGCGATATGCGGGCGGCTTACGGTTTCACTGTCATCGAGATCGGCAATGGTGCGCGCTACTTTCAACAAGCGGTGATAGCTGCGGGCCGTCAGATGTTTTTGGGCGGCCGCTTGGCTTAACAAAGACAATCCTGCCTGATCCGCGTGGATGATATCGGTAATCAAGGCGGTCGGACATTGGGCATTGGTCGTCAGCTTTGGATGACCAAGCTGGTCAAAGCGTTGTTTTTGCCGTTGCCTTGCGGAGGAAACACGCTTGGCCACATTGTGCGAGGATTCACTGGGCTGATGGGTCAGCAAATCGCTGGCCCGCACCGCAGGCACGTCGAGCCTGAGATCCATGCGGTCGAGAAACGGCCCCGATAAACGCGCTTGATATTGCGCCATGCATTTGTCATTGGGAGCGCGTTTGCAGGCATAACCGGCTTCCAAGGCCCTGCCGCAGCGACAGGGATTCATGGCCGCGATCAATTGAAACCGTGCGGGATAGGCGATGCGGTGATTGGCGCGGGCGATGATGATTTCGCCGCTTTCCAAGGGCTGGCGTAGACTATCAAGCACTTGCGGTTGAAATTCGGCCAATTCATCCAGAAACAACACGCCGTGATGCGCCAAAGAGGCTTCCCCCGGTCTTGCATGCAAGCCGCCTCCGACCAAAGCGGGCATGGAGGCGGAATGATGGGGCGCGCGAAACGGACGGTGGGGGGTCAGCGCGCCATTGGCCAGCAGACCTGCCACCGAATGGATCATCGACACTTCCAATAATTCATGCGGCAGCAAGGGCGGCAGAATGGAGGGCAATCGGGCCGCCAACATGCTTTTGCCCGCCCCCGGCGGACCATTGAGCAAAAGATTATGGCCACCCGCTGCGGCAATTTCCAAAGCCCGTCTGGCCGTGTCTTGTCCTTTGACATCGGCGAGATCGGGCAGGCTCGATCCCTCATGCCGGATGGCGGGTTCGGGTCTTCGCATCACTTGCGTGCCTTTGAAATGATTGGCCAGTTGCAGCAAAGAGGCCGGGGCGAGAATCGGCAGATCACTGGACGCCCA
Source organism: uncultured Hyphomicrobiales bacterium (assembly GCA_903824185.1). GTDB lineage: Bacteria > Pseudomonadota > Alphaproteobacteria > Rhizobiales > Beijerinckiaceae > CAIYZJ01. The sequence continues at coordinate 113,514 of CAIJVU010000074.1, read as the reverse complement.
AGCGGCTTCCGGCCCGCAGGCCTCGGGACAGATCAAACCGAGATGATGCTGGTTGGCGGCGATGGCTGCGGGCAAAACACCGGCCACGGAGGTGATCGATCCGTCCAGCGCCAGTTCTCCCATGACCATAAAAGCATTCAAAGCATCGGAGGGAATAGCGCCAATCGCCGCCATAATGGCGAGCGCGATCGGCAAATCATAATGGCTCCCTTCTTTCGGTAAATTCGCAGGGGCCAGATTGACGGTGATCCGTTTGAGCGGCAGGGCAAGACCCGATGCGGTCAAAGCCGCACGCACCCGTTCGCGGGATTCGGCCACCGCCTTGTCGGCCAGACCGACAATCATGAAAATAATGCGTCCCGGTGCAATCTGGACTTGAACATCGACTTTTTGCGCATCAATGCCGGAAAAGGCAACGGTGCTTACACGTGCTGTCATGGGCGTGCCTGATCATCTCAAAACACCCAAAATAACAGGCTTGATCAGAAACACCCCTGTGAAAAGCGACAGGGTGTTTCAGGACATGGATTTGAGTTTGTAAAGCGCATCCATCGCCTCGCGCGGCGTCATTTGATCGGGATCGATGCTGGAAAGGGTCTCACGCAAGACATCGTGACTGGGGGCAGCCGCTGGCGCAACAGGTGTCTGGATGGAAAACAGCGGCAGATCATCGACCATTTTCTCAACCGGATTGCGGCGGTCTTGCGCTTCGAGTTCTTCCAAAATCAGCCGCGCCCGTTCGATCACCGGTTGTGGCAATCCGGCCAGCCGCGCCACTTGAATGCCGTAGCTGCGATCAGCGGTTCCCGCGATGACCTCATGCAAAAACACCACCTCGCCTTTGTGGTCGGCGACGCGCAAGGTCAGCAAGCGCAAGCGGGTGAGTTTTTGTGCCAGAGCGGTCAGTTCATGAAAATGCGTGGCGAATAAGCCGCGGCAGCGATTGCTTTCATGCAAATGCTCGATTGTCGCCCAGGCAATCGACAAACCGTCATAGGTTGCGGTGCCGCGCCCGATTTCATCCAAGATCACCAAAGACCGTTCGGTGGCCTGATGCAAAATGGTGGCGGTTTCGATCATCTCGACCATGAAGGTCGAGCGGCCGCGCGCCAGATCATCGGCGGCCCCAACGCGCGAGAACAGCCGGTCGATCAACCCGAGATGCGCTTCATCGGCGGGCACAAAACTGCCCATTTGCGCCAGAATGGCCAGCAGGGCATTTTGCCGCAGGAAGGTGGATTTCCCCGCCATATTCGGGCCGGTCATCAAGGCGATGCAACCGGTCTGATGGCCGTCATCCAGACTGAGATGGGTATCGTTGGCGACAAAGGCATGGCCGTCGCGTTTGAGCGCCGCTTCAACCACCGGATGGCGTCCGCCTTTGATATCAAAGGCAAGAGAGGTATCGATTTTGGGCCGGGTCCATCGCCCCTCCTCCGCCCGCTCCGCCAAAGCCGAAGCCACATCCAAAACAGCCAAGGCATCGGCGGCTTGTTTGAGTACACTCTCATGCTGCAGAACGAGAAGAGACAAAGATTCAAACAGCGACAGTTCAAGCGCCAAAGCCCGATCGGCGGCAGAGGCGATCTTGCTTTCCAGCTCCCCCAATTCGGTGGTTGAAAAGCGCATGGCACCTTGCATGGTCTGGCGGTGGACAAACAAAGCCTGATGCGGCGGCTTGACCAGTTCTTCCCCGACCGCTTGCGGCACTTCGACAAAATAGCCGAGAAAATTATTGTGTTTGATGCGCAAGGTGCGCGCGCCCGTCAGTTCCGCATACTGGGCCTGCAAACCGGCAATCACCTGTCGGCTTTCGTCGCGTAAGGCACGGGTCTCGTCGAGTTCGGGCAGATAATGCGCCTTGATGAAACCGCCATCACGGGCTTTGAGCGGCAGACTGTCCGACAGCGCCTCGTCCAGTTTCATCTGAAGCTGCGGATCGATCTGTTGCAGGTGCCGACAGGCAAGGGCCATTTCACTGGGCAGCGAGGGATCGGGATCAAGCACGCGGGCAATCGACGCCATGGCGGCCAAACCATCGCGCAAGGCTGCGAGATCACGCGGCCCCCCCCGTCCCATAGCGAGCCTTGACAAAGCCCGCGCCAGATCGGGCGCGCCTTTCAAATGGCTGCGGATGGTATGGCGCAGATCGGGATGGGTGATCAGACAGGTGATGCTGTCCAATCGCTCGGTGATGATCTCTGGGTCGGTCAGCGGACCCGACAGGCGTTCGGCCAATAAGCGCGCGCCGCCGGGTGTGATGGTGCGGTCGATGATGGCCAGAAGACTGCCCTGCTTGTCGCCCGACAGCGTGCGGGTCAGTTCGAGATTGGCGCGGGTCGCGGCATCGAGCCGCATGCCGCCAGCACTCGAATCCGATTGCGGGGGCGACAAAGGCGGACGCGCCCCCAATTGGGTGCGTTCGACATAGAGCAAGACGGTGGCGGCGGCGATGATTTCGCAACGACCCAAAGTCCCGAATCCTGCCAGCGTGCTGACCCCGAAATAGGTCATCAGCCGTTTTTCGGAGGACGCAAAATCAAACCCGTCTTTGGCAAGCGGGGTCAGCGAGGCACCGGTTTCGCGCCAGAGCGGTTGCAGCTCTTTTTCATCCAGCAGGCTATCGGGCAGCAATAATTCGCGTGGCATATAGCGGGCGATCTCGGCCCCCAAGGCCAATTCATCCACCTCGCGGGTGACAAAACGGCCCGTGGAAATATCGCAGGCGGCAAAGCCATAGAGCCATCCGCCATCTGGGCGGCGGATGCGGGCAATGGCCGCCAGCCAATTGGCCGAGCCCGGATCAAGCAGGGTCTCTTCTGTCAGCGTGCCGGGCGTCACCAGCCGGACCACATCGCGGCGCACCACCGATTTGGCCCCGCGCTTTTTCGCTTCCGCCGGATCTTCCGTTTGCTCGCAGACCGCCACGCGATGTCCGGCGGCAATCAATCGTTGCAAATAATCATCGGCCCGTTCCACCGGAACGCCGCACATCGGAATATCATCGCCTTGATGCTTGCCGCGTTTGGTCAAAACAATGCCAAGCGTGCGGGACGCTATTTCGGCATCGTGGAAAAACAGCTCGTAAAAATCCCCCATCCGGTAAAACAACAGGGAACCCGGATTGGCCGCCTTGATTTCAATATATTGCGCCATCATCGGCGTGACCGGATGGGCAACAGGGCTTGGCTCTGACAGGGGCAATTTTTCGATCATGCCTTTGATCTAGCAAAGCTGAGCCCTGCTTTCACGGTCAAAGTCGGGTTAAAAAAGGCTTCTCACAGGATAAATTGGTTTTTGCGTCAAAACACGCGCTGTCATGGCCCGAGCCTTGGACGGCTGATCTTCGCCATTCAAATTTGGGCGGACACTGGCTATAGACAGGTCATGCGTTTTTCCGACCCCTTGCCGATTGATGATGTGCTGGATCCTTTGTTGCAGACATTGGAGACGCAAAATTGTGCGGTTTTGGTCGCTCCGCCAGGCGCTGGGAAAACAACCCGCGTGCCTTTGGCCATGTTGGAGGCCCCATGGCGCGCGGGAAAGCGGATTTTGGTTCTGGAGCCGCGCCGCTTGGCTGCCCGTGCCGCGGCCCAACGCCTTGCTGACCAGACGGGGGGTGGTTTGGGCGATGTGGTCGGGTTACGGGTGCGGCTCGAAAGCCGGATCGGGCCCAAAACCCGCCTTGAAGTGATCACGGAAGGCATTTTCACCCGCATGATTCTGGATGATCCGGAATTGGCGGATGTGGCTGCTATTGTGTTTGACGAATTCCATGAACGCTCGCTCGATGCGGATTTGGGGCTTGCTTTGGCGCTGGAGGCCCAGCGTCATTTCAATCCCGCTTTGCGGATCCTTGTGATGTCGGCAACGCTTGACGGGGCGCGGGTTGCCGGTCTGTTGCAAGATGTCAAAGGGCAGGACGCCACAGTGATCGAGAGCCAAGGGCGATCTTATCCGGTCGAGACCCGCTATCGCCCGCGCGATCCGCACCAGCCGGTGGAAGAGGCGGTTTTTGCCGCCATCAGCGAGGCGGTGCAGACAGAAACAGGGTCGATTTTGGTGTTTCTGCCCGGTCAGGCCGAAATCCTGCGCATGGCAGAGCGTCTGAGCGGATGGGTAAAAGACGACACCTTATTGATAGCCCCGCTTTACGGGGTCATGGATCCCAAAGCGCAGGATCTTGCCATCAAGCCCTGTCCGCAAGGGCGGCGCAAAATCGTGCTGGCCACCGCCATTGCCGAAACTTCGCTGACCATCGAGGATGTGCGCATTGTCATTGACAGCGGTTTGGCACGCGTCCCGCGTTATGAGCCCGATCTCGGTTTGACGCGGTTGGAAACGGTGCGCGTGTCGCGCGCCAGTGCCGATCAAAGACGAGGTCGCGCCGGTCGTGTGGCGGCAGGGATTGCCTATCGGCTCTGGGCCGAAGCAGCCGATGGCGCGCTTGAGCCCTTTCAAAAACCAGAAATTCTGACCAGCGATTTGTCCTCCTTCGTGCTCGATTGTGCGGCATGGGGGGAATTGGATCCGCGCCGTCTGGCGTTTCTGGATCCCCCGCCCGAACCCGCTTTGAAAGAGGCGGTGTCCATGCTCAAAGCCTTGGGGGCTTTTGACAACCAAGGCCGGATGACGGATTTGGGCACAGCCATCCGCTCCTTTGGCCTGTCCCCCCGTCTGGCCGCCATGATCATGCGGGCGGCCGCCAGCGATCAGGCCGAAGAGGCGGCTTTGCTGGCTGCTTTGCTGTCGGAACGCGGTTTTGGCGGGGATGATGCGGATTTGAGCCATCGCTTCGAGCGGGCCAAGCGGGAGGCGTCTCCGCGGGCCAAAACCATTCGGCGCATGGCGTCTGAATGGGCAAAGTCCGCACAAAAGGCGCAGCAATCCGCAGCATCCCAAGAAACGGCTTTGTCTTTGGGGGGGTTATTGGCCTTTGCCTTTCCGGATCGTGTAGCCAAGGCGCGATCGGTCAAAGGCCAGTTTTTGCTCGCCAATGGTCGGGCGGCCCAGCTGCCCGACACCTCGGCTCTGGCGGGACAGGCGTGGCTTGTTGTTGCGGATATCATCGGCAAGGCCCAATCCGCCCGCATTGTCGCGGCGGCCCCGATCACGCTTGCCGAGGTTGAACATCATCCGCTTTTGCAGATCAGCGCGCAGCAAAGCCTGACATTTGACCGGCAGGCGCGCGCCTTGCGCAACCGCGAAAAGCGGCAGTTGGGGGCGATCACCCTGTCCGAACGGATGTTGCCGATTGCGCGCAACAGCGACGGGCCGCGCGTTCTGGCCGAGGGCATTGCTGCTTTGGGACTGGCCTGTCTGCCCTGGACAAAGGCCTTGCATTTCTGGTGCGCGCGGGTGGAATTTTTGCGCAGCATCGATGCAGCATGGCCGGATTGTTCTGAAGAAGGCTTGCTGCACGATCACATGGCGTGGCTGCAACCTTATCTGGACGGGGTGACCGCTTTGTCTGACATCTCATCCGATCAGCTCGAACAGGCTTTGCACAACAGGCTCGATCACGCGCAAAAACGCGCACTCGACAGCCAAGCGCCGTCCCATTTTGTGGCGCCGACCGGCCAAAGCCATGCGATCGATTACGGGGGCGAGGACGGGCCGGTTTTGTCGATCCGCGTGCAGGAATTATTCGGATTGAAACACCATCCGGCGTTGGCTGGGGGAAAGATCCCCCTGACCTTGCATCTCTTGTCGCCCGCCCATCGCCCGATCCAGATCACGCGGGATCTCCCCGGTTTCTGGTCAGGCTCATGGGCTGCGGTTAAATCCGAGATGAAGGGGCGCTATCCCAAACATGTCTGGCCGGATGACCCCGCCCATACGGCGCCCACCACGCGGGTGAAAGCGCGCAGCTGAAACCTGAGGGGGACGGGTTGAATTCTCGCGATGAGGGTTTAGGGTCGCAACAAGGATCAAGGGGCTAGGGCAAAGATGTCGGTTTTATTGGCAATCACGGGATGGGACGTCGATCATTGGCAGGAGCGGTTTCGCCGCCTGTTGCCGAACAGGACAATTGTTGCGTTGGGTCAGGACTATGATCCCGCTGACATTCACTATGTGATGAGCTGGAAACATCCGCCGGGCTCCTTGCAAAATCTTCCCAATCTGAAAGCGATTTTCTCGCTGGGTGCGGGGGTCGATCATTTGCTGCATGATCCCGCTTTGCCGCATGTGCCGGTGGCGCGGGTGGTCGATCCCGATCTCACCGCCCGCATGAGTGAATATATCGTGCTGCATTGTCTGTCGGCCTTGCGGCAGCAAAAGCGCTATCAAGAGCAACAGCGGCAAAAATTATGGTTTGATGACCGCGACCAGCCGGCGGCATCCGATGTGCGGGTCGGCGTGATGGGTCTGGGCGTTTTGGGACAGGATGCGCTGGGCAAATTGCGGATGATGGGCTTTCAGGTATCGGGCTGGAGCCGGACCCCGCGCCAATTGGACTCCATCCGCTGTTTTGCGGGCGATGAGGGCTTGCCGGACTTTCTGGCGCAAACCGATATTCTGGTGGTTTTATTGCCGCTCACGCAGGACACACGCGGCTTGATCAAGGCCGATCTGTTGCGTGGTTTGGCGCAAGACGGCGCTTTGGGCGGTCCGGTTTTGATCAATGCCGGTCGCGGTGGCTTGCAAAGTGAGGCGGATATTCTGACCTGTCTGGCCGAAGGCAGTCTGATGGAAGCGGTTCTGGATGTGTTTGAAACCGAACCTCTGCCAGAAACCTCCCCCTTATGGACGCATCCCGCGGTGACCGTCACCCCGCATAATGCGGCGATGTCCGCCCCCGATGCCATCGGCAAATTGGTGGTCGAGCAAATCGCGCGGTTCGAGCGCGGCGAGGCTTTGTTGCATCAGGTCGAGATTGCGCGCGGTTATTGAGGCTGAAACCGCTTGCGGGTCGTAATGTCCTGACCGGTTTTGGTTAGAATCCGCGCGCGCGCTTCCTCCAATGGCTCCCGAACCACCGTCATATGATGGCCGCTGGCATGCAGCAATGTGTCGGAATCCAGCATGATCCCGACATGGCCCTTCCAGAACACCAGATCATTGCGTTCGAGGGGAGTGTGATCATGAAGCCGTTCACCGAGCGCGCGCTCCTGCTGATCGCTGTCGCGCGGGCAACGCCGCCCGCAGGCCTGCCAGGCCAGTTGCACCAGAGCCGAACAATCAAGACCGAGGCTTGAGCGTCCGCCCCATAAATAAGGTGTGTGCAAAAACAGCTCCGCCCAACCTGCGGGATCATCCGTCTCGCTGTCGAGGGGGGTCAGATGCGTGCTGATGACAAAGCCGCCATCGGCCAGACGGCTGAACTGGTCTTGCTGAGCGGTGACCTGAACCCGCGCCCCGAAGGACAAGGCGGTCATGGGCACGCCTTTGATACTGGGACCGGCATAGACAAAACTGCGCAGACTGGTCACCCGATGGGTCGGTGGCAGCAGGGCTGCCGTCAAATGGTCGCTCGGGAGATAGCCGACATAGCCATCGAGATCCGATTGACCCCAACTCCACCCCTCCGGCGATTGCTCCAAAATGGTCAGGCTTTCCCCGAACAAGGCTTCGCTTTGCAGGGCGCCGTCGGCGCGGGGTTCGGAAAACAAGGGGCTTGTGGCCGTGATGACGCGCATGGTTTGGCCCGCAGCATAATGGGCGGCGGTGATCTGGCCCCGCAGGGTTTCTGAAGCCAGATCGGGACGGGCAAGCGTCACACGGGGATCAAAGGCACTCATGCGATCAGGCCTTTGGCATGGGTCATCATAATATCCCCCAGATTTTCAACAAACAGAGCGCCTTTGACGGTGCGCTGCACCAGCACATTGCGGCGGTCGCTCGGATCACGCTTGCGCAGGATCAGATCCTGCCGTCCCAGCGTATCCAGCGCGCGGCTGATCACGGGTTTCGCCACATGCAGCCGTTCCGCCAATCCGCGCACGGTATGGGGCGGCAATTCCAGATAGACCGTCAAAAGGATCGATAATTGCCGCAGGGTCAGGCCAGATTGATCCAGCCGGACCAGATCCAGCATGCAATGGTTCCACAAAGACAAAGCTTGAGCGGATTTAAGGCCGGATGTCATGACAATCCCAGTACTGTTTCGTATCCGTTATAGAAACAGTCCTGCCTGCTTCGCAATGGATTTGTCAGGGGTCAGGCGCTGAAATCTCGTTTCAAAAGCTCAAAAATCAGCCGCGCGGCCTGTGGTTCGCCGCCTTCGCTGCGCCCCGGACGGGCGGTGGGCGTCCATCCGAAAATGTCAAAATGCACATAATCTTTCGCCTGTTCCACAAAACGGTCCAAAAACAGCGCTGCGGTGATGGAACCGGCAAAGCCCCCGCTGGAAATATGATTGATATCGGCGATTTTGGAGTCCAGCATCATGCGGTAGCGGTTCCAGAGCGGCAGGTTCCAGACCGGATCATGAACGGCAAGCCCCAATTCCTGAATCCGTTTCGCGAGCGTATCGTTCTTGGTGTAGAAAGGCGGCAGGTCCGGTCCAAGCGCCACACGGGCCGCACCCGTTAACGTGGCGAATTGCACGATCAGGTCGGGACTGTCCTCATCGGCCAGTGCCAAGGCATCGGCCAGAATGAGCCGCCCTTCCGCATCCGTATTGCCGATTTCAACCGTTAACCCCTTGCGGCTTTGCAACACGTCACCGGGTCGGAAGGCCGAACCGGAAATGGCATTTTCAACCGCCGGAATCAGCACGCGCAGCCGGATTTTCAAACCCAGCCCCATCACCATGCGGGCCGTGGCCAAGGCCGTGGCTGCCCCGCCCATGTCTTTTTTCATCAGCAACATCGAGGCATCGGGTTTGATATTGAGGCCGCCGGTGTCAAAGGCCACGCCCTTGCCGATCAGCGTCACCTTTTTATGGGCGGGGTCACCCCATGTCAGATCGATCAGGCGCGGCGCGCGGGTCGAGGCGCGGCCCACCGCATGGATCATCGGGAAATTTTGCGTTAGCAGGGCCTGCCCCTCGATGCAGGCGATGGTGGCACCATAGAGACCGGCCAGCCAGCGGGCGGCCGCTTCGATATGGTGCGGGCCCATATCATTGGCGGGCGTATTGATCAGATCGCGCCCCCACGCGATGGATTGCGACATGACGGTCAAAGCATGGCCATCGCAGCCTTGCGGCAAAACCAGACGCCGGATCTTCGGATCGGGCTTTTTATAGCGTTCAAAGCGGTAAAGGCTCAATAAAAAGGCCAAAGCAGCGGCATTTTGATCGCTCCACCCCTCCCCGAGACAATAATCGCCCGTGGGCAGGCTTTGCGCCAGCCGCCCTGCGGCAAACACACTGTCTTCGTTTTTATGTGCATCGACCCCCAGCAAAACCGCCGCCACTTGGCCGTCTTGCGCAGGAAGCTGGATGATTTGTCCGTCCTGACCGGCAAAACCCTGCTGTTTGGCATAGGTTTGCGCCAGCGGCCCGACGGATTTTGCGCGATCCTCCCAGTTTTGCGGGGTCACGGCATGCAAGGGGATCGCCTGCGGGTGATCGGCCAGCAAGGCTGGATGCAGCAAAGGATCGGATGGGGTCGCTTCAGGGGTCATGATCGCGCTCGCAGCAGAGGATGGATTTGTCCTAAGCGAGCATGAACGCTTCTGTTTTGGCAAGACCTGATGGTGGATGACATTTCTTGCAGGACGGATTCTTGCAGGACGGATCTGGACGCTAGGCTTGCGCCTGAGTAAAGCTTGCCTATGATGCGCGCCGCAATCCAGAGAGGTGAAAACCATGTCCAGCAAGCCCGTTAAAAAAGTCGTTCTCGCTTATTCCGGCGGCCTCGATACATCCATTATCCTGAAATGGCTGCAAACCACCTATGGCTGCGAGGTTGTCACCTTTACCGCCGATCTGGGTCAGGGCGAGGAATTGGGGCCAGCGCGCGACAAGGCCTTGCTGCTCGGCATCAAGCCTGAAAATATTTTTATCGAGGATGTCCGCGAGGAATTTGTCCGCGATTACGTCTTCCCGATGTTCCGCGCCAATGCGGTCTATGAAGGCGTCTATTTGCTCGGCACCTCCATCGCACGGCCCTTGATTGCCAAAAAACAGATTGAAATTGCCGAAAAAGTCGGGGCTGACGCGGTTTCCCATGGCGCCACCGGCAAAGGCAATGATCAGGTGCGCTTTGAATTGGGCTATTATGCCCTCAAGCCCGATATCACCATCATCGCCCCGTGGCGCGAATGGGATCTGACCTCGCGCACCAAGCTTTTGGAATTTGCCGAGCAGAATCAAATCCCGATTGCCAAGGACAAGCGCGGCGAAGCCCCCTTCTCGGTGGACGCCAATCTCTTGCATGCCTCGTCGGAAGGAAAAGTGCTGGAAGATCCGGCGGTTCAGGTGCCCGATTATGTCTATTCCCGCACCATCGGGCCGGAACAGGCACCCGATAAAATCACCACCATCACCATTGATTTCGAAAAAGGCGATGCGGTGGCCATCAATGGCGAGAAATTGTCTCCCGCCATGCTGCTGACCCACTTGAACGCTTTGGGGCGTGAAAACGGTATTGGCCGCTTGGATCTCGTGGAAAACCGCTTTGTCGGCATGAAATCCCGCGGCATGTATGAAACCCCCGGCGGCACAATCTTGCTGGTGGCGCATCGCGGCATTGAGTCTATCACGCTGGATCGCGGCGCGGCGCATTTGAAAGACGAGCTGATGCCGCGTTATGCGGAGCTCATCTATAACGGCTTCTGGTTCTCGCCCGAACGCGAGATGTTGCAGGTCATGATCGACAAGTCGCAGGAATGCGTGACGGGCCGCGTTACCCTCAATCTCTATAAGGGCAATGCCTGGGTTGTCGGGCGTGAAAGCCCTTATTCCTTGTATGATCAAGACCTTGTCACCTTTGAAGAAGGGGCGGTCGCCTATGATCACCGCGATGCGCAGGGCTTTATCCGCCTTAATGCCTTGCGGCTGCGCACTTTGGGCCAGCGCAAGCGCAAAATGGGGCTTTAAAAGCCCCCTATCGGGGTCGGACCCTTCGCTTTCTGGCGGAGGGACTGTCCCTGCATAGGCTTTACGGGAGCCATGCACGGCTTTCGGTTGCCTTTTGCCTGCAAATCTATTATGTGCAGCGCAATAAGTCTTGCGGGATTCACCATGTCCGGCGGGATTTGCAAAAGGGTTTTATCGTTAGTGGTTTTCCGCCTCACTGGTTTTCGAACCTGAGTTTTCAACCATTGGCATGAGGGTTTAACCCGGTCTCGCAGGGGCCGGGTTTTGGCGTTCAGGATCATTGTCCTGATTTTTTTGAGGATGCTTTTTTATGGATTTGCGCAATATCGCGATCATCGCGCACGTTGACCACGGCAAAACAACGCTGGTGGATAAGTTGCTGGCCCAATCCGGCACATTCCGTGAAAACCAGAAAGTCGCCGAACGTGCGATGGACTCCAATGATCTCGAGCGCGAGCGCGGTATCACCATTTTGGCCAAATGCACCTCGGTGCAATGGAAAGACACCCGTATCAATATTGTCGACACTCCCGGCCATGCCGATTTCGGCGGCGAAGTCGAGCGTATCCTCAATATGGTGGATGGCGTGATTGTGTTGGTGGACGCGGCCGAAGGCCCGATGCCGCAAACCAAATTCGTGGTCAGCAAGGCCTTGAAGCTGGGCCTGCGTCCGATTGTTGCCATCAACAAGATCGACAAGCCCGAGCAACGGGCCTCCGAAGTCATCAATGAAGTATTTGATCTGTTTGCAGCGCTTGATGCGACAGACGAGCAATTGGAATTCCCGATCCTTTACGGCTCTGCCAAAAACGGCTGGATGGCCGAAAGCCCCGAAGGTCCGCAGGTCGATCTCGCCCCGCTCTTTGATATGGTGCTGCGCCATGTCGAACCGCCGCACACCGAAGAAGGCCCGTTCCGGTTGCTGGGCACCATTTTGGAAGCCAATCCTTATTTGGGCCGCATCATCACGGGCCGGATCACCTCCGGCAGCGTGAAGCCCAATCAGGCGTTCAAAGTGTTGTCGGGTGACGGAACCTTGATCGAGCAAGGCCGCATTTCCAAAGTGCTGGGCTTCCGTGGTCTTGAGCGCGTGCCGGTGGACGAGGCACAGGCCGGTGACATCGTCGCCATTGCGGGCATGGTCAAAGGCACCGTGGCTGACACCTTCTGTGATCCCTCAGTCGAAGTGGCGATTGTCGCCCAGCCGATTGATCCGCCCACCGTCGTCATGCAATTCCGCGTCAATGACTCGCCGCTCGCTGGTACCGAAGGCGACAAGGTGACGAGCCGCATGATCCGCGACCGTTTGATGAAAGAGGCCGAAGGCAATATCGCGCTCAGCATCACTGAATCGTCGGACAAGGATTCCTTCGAAGTGGCAGGTCGCGGCGAATTGCAGCTGGCGATTTTGATCGAGACCATGCGTCGCGAAGGTTTTGAACTGGCCGTTTCACGTCCCAAGGTGGTGTTTACCCGTGACGATCAGGGCCAGATGCTCGAGCCCTTCGAAGAAGTGGTGATCGACGTGGATGAAGAACATTCCGGCGTCGTGGTGCAGAAATTGTCGGAGCGTCGCGCCGACCTGATCGAAATGAAGCCGTCGGGCGGCAATCGTCAGCGTCTCGTGTTCCATGCACCGACCCGCGGTCTGATCGGCTATCTCGGTGAATTGCTCACCGATACCCGTGGCACCGCGATCATGAACCGTTTGTTCCATGCCTATCTGCCCTATAAGGGCGATATTCAGGGACGCCGCAACGGTGTGTTGATTTCCAATGATGCGGGCGAGGCCGTGGCCTATGCCTTGTGGAATCTGGAAGATCGCGGCCCGATGATGATCGAGCCGGGCTGGAAAGTTTATCAGGGGATGATTGTCGGCGAGCATACCCGCGAAAACGATCTTGAGATCAATGTGCTCAAGGGCAAGAAACTGACCAATGTCCGCGCGGCTGGCAAGGACGAGGCCGTGCGCCTTACTCCGCCCATCCGCATGACTTTGGAAAAATCCCTCGCTTATATTCAAGACGACGAGCTGGTTGAAGTGACACCGAAATCCATCCGGTTGCGCAAAATCCATCTTGATCCGAATGATCGCAAGCGCGCCGAAAAATCCCGCGAAAGCGCGGCCTAATTACTGAGTTATTGAAGCGCTGATGACAGCGCTTCAATCAGCATCGGTGTTGCAGGTCCGCCGCATAAAGTGAGGCGGGCCGGGAGCGTGATGGTTTTCACCGATGTTGCCTGCAAGGCTGGGTGGCGCAGCAAAGCGAGCCCCATATCATCGGGCGCATGGGATCCCGCTTCTTGGCCATTGCTGATGACGAGCCGCTCCGGTTTCAGTAAAACCAGTTTTTCCAAAGCCACAAACCCACCTTTTGATAATCCCAGATCATCGGCAAGATTGGGCATGTGCCAGCGTGCGAGCAAGGCCGCAATCAGACTGGTATGGCCGGGCGTGTAAAGCCTGCGCTCGATTTCCAAAACGGGCTTTGTGCGGCCCAAGGCTTTGGCTTGGCTGTTTTGCAAGGCGTGCGTGATTTCAAGGATCAATTGATCGCCGCGGGCCTCTTGCCCGAGCCGTTGGGCGAGGGCGCGGATTTGCGCTTCCCCCTCCTCAAGCGAGGTCCAGCTTGGCAGCATGAAGATCTCGATCTTGTCTCTCGCTAGGCGTTCGCGCAGCAGCCCGTGTTCATAGGGGGCGAGCAAAACCAGATCCGGTTTGACGAGAAACAATGTTTCGCTTTTGGGTGATAGCACCGGCAGGTTGTCCGCCTCTTTGGCAAAGAGGGAGAGGGAGGGATCGCGCGCCAGAGGCGACAGTCCGGCAATCTGGCTGGGATCAGCCAGACTTTGCAACAATTGGTCGGCACACAGATTGAGCGAGACGACGCGTTGCGGCGGTTTTTGCGCCAGCACGGGGCTTGCGGTCAGCGCAAAAAGACATAGCCAAAAGAGTCGGATGAAAGCGCGATGGGGCATCTTGCTATTATAAAGCACATCCCCTAGCCTGACAAAACGTTGGTGCCCCGCAAGGGGTGAAACGGGAATGCGGTGCCGAAACAGGCTTTGTTTAAGGCTTTGTTTTCATGCCGCAGCTGCCCCCGCAACTGTAAGCGGTTGGTCGTTTTCCACTATGCCACTGATTGAGCACACCCTGGATGGTGTCAGGATCGGGAAGGCGGAAAACAGACAAACGCCGCGAGCCAGGAGACCGGCCAACGTCCTTGTAACCGCAACACCGTCGGCGGGACGGATGGAGGCATTGCTGTGTCTATGATTCTTGTGCGCAAGGCCGTGCGGCCTGCGTTGTTGGCTTGTCTGTTGTTACCGCAAGCCGCTTTGTCCCAAAGCCAAATGCCAAGCGCGTCATCCGGCAATGAAATTGTGGTGACACCCTTTCGCTCTGAAACCAGCATTGGTCAGGTCGGCAGTGCCGTCACCGTGATCAAGCGCGAGGAGATCGAAAAATGGGGCGCGCAATCGCTTGCCGATGTGTTGCGCGCCGTCCCCGGCGTATCGGTGACGCAAAATGGCGGACCGGCGGGCCTTGCCACATTGCGACTGCGCGGTGCGGAAGCGCGTCATTCCATGGTGATGCTCGATGGCGTGCGGATCGGCGATCCCTCCTCAACCGGCGGCGAATTTGATTTTTCGGCACTGGCAGCCAATGACATCGAGCGCATCGAAATTTTGCGCGGACCGCAATCGGCTTTGTATGGGTCGGAGGCGATGGGCGGCGTGGTCAATATCATCACCCGCAAAGGCAAGCGCGATGCCAAAGCCAGCGTCAGTGTGGAAGGTGGCAGCTATGGCACACGCGCCGCCACGGCCTCTGTCAGCGGCGGTACCAGCGAGACAGATTACGCGCTTTCGGTCAGTGGTTTTTCAACCGATGGCTTTTCCAATTACGGCCATAACATTCCGCGGATCACCCGCAATCTGACAGCGCCTCTGGAAAAAGATCCAGCGGAAAAAGCCAGCCTGTCGGCGCGGGTCGGTTGGCAGCCGCAAGAGACCATCCGGCTTGATGCCGGTATCATCGCCATGATGAACAACAATCATTATGACTTCGGGTCGGATAGCAATTATCTCACCGTTTATGATGATCCCTTCAACCGCACGCGCAATCGCACCATGCAGGCCTGGACCAAAGGCAGCATGGATTTCATGGACGGCCAATGGCGCAGTGCCGTCAAATTATTTGCCAATCGCACGGATCGTTTGTCCGGCAATGTCGGTTATTACTCTCCTGATTATTCGCTGTTTGGGGCCAATGCCCTCGACTATCGCGGCGAGCGCTATGGCATTGATTGGCAAAATGATGTGAAGCTCGGCGCGCTCGGCAAAATGGTGTTGGGCGCGACAACGGAAACCGAAACCGCCTACAGCACCAATGAGGCTTTGCCGCGCCGCTCGTCCACGCTTTATGTCACAGGCGATGCCTCCCAATCCACGCAGTCTGTTTATGCCATTCATCAAATCCCCTTGGGGGATCGCTTGAGCCTGTCTTTGGGTGGTCGCGTGGATCATACCGAGATCAATGATTTTGCGACATGGCGCACAACGGCGGCCTATCTCCTGCCGGAAACCGATACGAAATTGCGCGCCAGTGTCGGCACGGGTGCCAAGTCACCCTCTCTCTACCAACGCTTCAGCGCCTATGGTTCCAACCTATTACAGCCTGAAAAAAATCTCGGGATAGATGCAGGCTTTGATCAGGATCTGTTCAACAAGCGTGTCACAGCCAGCTTCACATGGTTTGATTTACGCTATGACAATCTGATCAATTACGGCCAATCCACCACCTGCACCACTTTTCAAAACAATACTTTGGGCGGCTGTTATTTTAATGTCGATCGCGCCCATAGTTACGGCTTCGAACAGTCCATGACTGTGGCGCTTATCCCCGATCAGCTGCAATTGAAATCCAGTTATACATTCCAGATTGCGCAAGACGAGGCGAGCCATCAGGCCTTGCTACGGCGGCCGCAACATCAGGGCATGGTCAGTCTGGTTTATACGGGCTTTGAGCGCCTGGAAATCGAACCGCGTCTTTATCTCGTCGGACATCGTGCGGATTCCTATTGGGATGATGCGAGCTTCTCCTCGATCCGCACCCGTCTTGCGCCTTATGCCCGTTTCGATCTGCGCAGCAGTTACAAAATCACCGAGACTGTCAGCGCCTATATCCGCGCTGAAAATCTCACCAATGCGCATTATCAGGACATTTATAATTACGGCATCACCGGCCGTGCTTTTTATGTCGGGGCGAAAGCCACATGGTGAGGCGATGAAGGCGCGGTCGATGGCACAGGCCCGCTTGCGCAGGGTTGTTGTCATCCTGCTTGTTTTATTGGCTATGGTTTCGCTGGCCTCGCTTTTGATTGGCGAGGCAGGCTTGAGCCTGTCGGACAGTCTGAAAGGATTGTTTGGTCACGAGAGTGTGGCGGGCCTGATTATTTATGAAATCCGTCTGCCGCGGACTGTGCTGGCTTTGTTGGTGGGCGCGGTATTGGGATTGTCCGGCGCGGCTCTTCAGGCTTTGCTGCGCAATCCGCTGGCCGATGCCAGTATTTTCGGCGCGCCGCAATCGGCGGCTTTGGGTGCGGTGGCGGTGCTCTATACGGGATTGGCGGGGGCTTTGTCTTGGGTTCTGCCGCTGGCCGCCATGGCCATGGCCATGCTGTCTTTATGGCTGTTGCTTTTATTGGCGGGCCAGCGCGCGCAGGTCTTTGTGCTCTTGTTGGCAGGACTGGCCGTGGGCAGTTTGGCGGGCGCTGCCACCTCCATTCTGATTGCTTTGTCCCCCAATCCCTTTGCCATCACAGAGATTGTGTTCTGGCTGATGGGCTCGTTTGAAAACCGCTCCATGCAGCATGTGGTTTTGGCGGCTCCCTTTATCATGCTGGCCATGGGTCTTTTGCTCGCGCAGGGCAATGCCTATCGTGCGCTGGCTTTGGGCGAAGAGACGGCTTTGTCACTGGGCGTCGATCTGGATGTGGTCAGACATGTCACCCTTTTGGCGGTGGCTTTGGGGGTCGGTGCCTCGGTCGCGGTGGCGGGGGCCATCGGCTTTATCGGTTTGGCGGCGCCGCAAATCATGCGGCGGTTTCTCTCATCTGATCCCAAACAGATTTTAGGGCCCTCGGCTTTGACAGGGGCCTTGTTATTGGAACTGGCCGATGTTGCGGTGCGGCTCATTCCCGCCCAAAGCGAGATCAAAGTCGGCGCGCTGACCGCCCTTTTGGGGGCACCGCTTTATCTGCTCGCGGTGCGGCGTGAAACCGGACAGGGGCGTCAGGCATGAGGGATTTGACGCTTGAGCATTTACGTATCGGCTATGGTGAAAAAACCGTCTTGGGACCGCTCGATGCCGTTTTTGAGCCGCAGTGCCTGCATGTTCTGGCCGGTCCCAACGGGGCGGGCAAATCCACGTTGTTGCGGCATCTCGCGGGCGTGCTTACCAAACAAAGCGGCACGGTGCACTTGCATGGTCAGGCGCTTGAAAAGTTCAACCGTTTTGAAAAAGCCCGCCAAATCGCCTATCTCGCGCAAGAGCGGGAACTGGTCTGGCCTCTGAGGGTGCGGGAGGTGGTGATGCTGGGGCGTCATCCCCATGGTTCCAGTCTTGAGACTGCAACCAGCATTGATGAGAAGGCCGTGGATGAGGCCATGCAGGCCACAGGGATAGGGGATTGGGCTGATCGTTTGGTCACAGAATTATCGGGCGGTGAGCGGGCGCGGGCTTTATTGGCGCGGGCTTTGGCCACCGGCGCAGCATGGCTTTTGCTTGATGAACCCGTGGCGGGGCTTGATCCGCGCCAGCAATTTCTGGTCATGGCCATGTTGCAAGATCAGGTGCGGCGGGGCCGCACTGTTTTGGTTGTGCTGCATGATCTGGCCTTGGCCGCCCGTTTTGCCGACAGGATTTTGTTGCTGCATCAGGGCTTGGCGGTAGCGCACGGCCCTGTGGAAACGGTTCTCACAGAAGATGTTCTGGCCGATGTCTTTGGCCTGTCGGCCCGCCTGTCTGCAGACGCTCAGGGACACAACCTGCAGATTCATGGCGTTATGCCTTGCAACTTTCGTTAAAAAAGGGTTCGATAGACCCAAGGTGGAGCAAATCCACTTGTTGACCGCGGCGTGGTCAATGGGACTGTGATCAA
Organism: uncultured Hyphomicrobiales bacterium; assembly: GCA_903824185.1. GTDB lineage: Bacteria > Pseudomonadota > Alphaproteobacteria > Rhizobiales > Beijerinckiaceae > CAIYZJ01. The sequence goes on along the minus strand of CAIJVU010000074.1, from coordinate 95,358 downwards.
ATTGGGGACATCGATGAAGACATATTTGAAAGCCGGCTTGGCTGGCATCAGCATGGCGTTGCTGTTGGGCGCCACATCTCTTTCGGCGAAAACACTGGTTTATTGTTCCGAAGGGTCGCCGGAAAATTTCACACCGGCCTTGAATACAACCGGCACCAGTTTTGACGCGGCGCGTCCGGTCTATAACCAGCTGGTTGAATTCGAACGCGGCTCCACCAAAGTCATTCCGGGTCTGGCGGAAAGCTGGACCACCTCGGCTGACGGTCTCGAAATAACCTTCAAACTGCGCAAGGGTGTCAAATGGCATGCGGTTGCAGGCTATAAGCCCAGCCGTGATTTCAATGCCGATGACGTGCTGTTCTCCTTTGAACGTCAATCCAAGCCCGACCATCCCTATGCCAAAGTGTCCGGCGGCAAGTATGACTATTTTGCCGATATGGGCATGACCAAATTGCTCAAAAGCCTTGTCAAAAAAGACGACTATACCGTTGTCATGACCTTGAGCGAGCCGAATGCACCGATCATGGCCAATCTGGCAATGGACTTTGCATCGATCCATTCCGCTGAATATGCCGACAGCCTCTTGAAGGCCGGCAAGCCCGAACAGTTCGATCAGGTTCCTGTCGGTACCGGTCCTTTCTCCTTCGTGATGTATCAGAAAGACGCGGTGATCCGCTTCAAGGCCAATAAAGAGTTCTGGGGTGAAAAGCCTTTGATCGACGATCTGGTCTATGCGATCACGCCCGATCCGACCGCCCGCTATTCCAAGCTGAAAGCCAATGAGTGCCAGTTCGTGCCTTATCCGCGTCCGGCCGATCTGGCCGAAATGCAGAAAGATCCGGCGCTCAAAGTCATCAGCCAATCGGGTTTGAACATTGCCTATTGGGCCTTCAACGTCACCAAAAAGCCGTTTGACGACAAGCGTGTCCGTCAGGCCATGAATATGGCGATCGACAAGGCCGCCATCATGCGGGACGTCTATCTCGGTGCAGGCACGGCGGCCAAGAATATGATCCCGCCCACTTTGTGGTCCTATAATGATGCGGTGAAGGATTATCCCTATGATCCTGCCAAGGCACAGGCTTTGTTGAAAGAGGCCGGTGTCACCACCCCGATCGAAATCGATCTCTGGTATATGCCCGTACAGCGTCCCTATAACCCTAATGCCAAGCGCATTGCGGAAATGATGCAGGCGGATCTGGCCAAGATCGGCGTCACCGCCAAATTGGTGACCTATGAATGGGGTGAATACCGCAAGCGCGCCCAGCAGGGTGAGCACACCACAGCCCAGCTCGGCTGGACCGGTGACAATGGCGATCCCGACAACTTCTTCTTCCTGCGTGGTTGTGCAGGCGCGCGTGCCGGTGGTCAGAACATCACCAAATGGTGCAATGAGGAATTTGATTCCCGTTTGAAAAAGGCAGCCCTGCTGTCCGATGTCAAAGAGCGCACCAAGCTTTACGAGGAAATGCAGGTCATCATGAAGGAAGAAGCGCCTGATATGACCATTGCCCATTCCATCGTGTTCGAGGTGATGCGCAAGGAAGTCGAGGGCTATAAGCAAAGCCCGCTCGGCGGCCATAAATTCATTGGCGTCGATATTAAATAATCGTCTGCCTGAGTTGTGATGATGGGGGCTTTGGCCCCCATCATTGTTTCCCTTCGCTTCCCGACCCGATGCGGGTTATGAAGATGTGATATTGTCTTCACGTCAGGATTTTTATGTTCGCTTATCTTCTTCGGCGATTGGCGCTGACCGTGCCCACCTTTGTGGCACTGATGTTCATTACCTTTGTGGCGATCCGGCTTGTGCCCGGTGACCCTGTCGAGGTCAGGACGGGCGAGCGCGGCATTTCCCCCGAACGGCTCGCGCAATTTCGGCATGAGCTGGGTCTGGACCAACCGGTCTGGAAACAGTTTCTCGATTATGCCACTGGCCTTGTGCACGGGGATTTCGGTACTTCGGTCGTCACCAATGAAAAAGTGCTGACGGAATTTTTGCAGCTGTTTCCGGCCACTTTGGAACTCGCTTTTTTTGCGATGATCTTTGCCATCCTGTTGGGAATTCCGGCAGGCGTTGTCGCCGCTTTGAAGCGCGGCAGTGTTTACGATCAGGCTTTGATGGGTCTGTCCCTGACGGGCTTCTCGATGCCGATTTTCTGGTGGGGTCTGTTGCTCATCATGTTTGTATCGGAGCGTTTAGGCTGGACACCGGTTTCGGGGCGGATTGATCTCATTAAATTCTATTTCGAGCCGGTCACCGGCTTCATGATCGTCGATGCCTTCTTGTCCGATCAGGCGGGTGCGGTGAAATCGGCCTTTCATCATCTCGTGCTGCCCATGGTGGTTTTGGGCACGCAGCCTTTGGCCACTTTGGCGCGTATGACGCGCTCTTCCATGTTGGAAGTCTTGGGCGAGGATTATGTCCGCACCGCCCATGCCAAAGGCCTGTCGCCGTTCCGCGTGGTGGGTCTGCATGCCTTGCGCAATGCGTTGATTCCGGTTGTCACCATCATCGGTTTGCAGATCGGCGGCTTGATGGCGGGGGCTGTGTTGACCGAGACGATTTTTTCATGGCCGGGGGTCGGCAAATGGCTGATCGAGTCCATTGGCCGGCGTGATTATCCCGCTTTGCAAGGGGGCATTTTGCTCATCTCTTCCGTTGTGATTTTTGTCAATCTGACCGTGGACGCGCTTTACGGTTTCATCAATCCGAGAATTCGTCATGGCCAGTGACACAACCCAACAACCGCCGTCCCCTTTGCGGGCCTTCTGGGTGCAGTTTTGTGAAAACCGCGGCGCCGTGGCAGGTCTGATTGTCTTGCTCTTCATCATCGGGCTGGCGGTCTTTGCCGATTGGGTCGCGCCTTATTCGCCGATCGAGCAATTTCGTGATTTCACCAAATTGCCGCCCTTCTGGGTGGAAGGCGGCAATATACATTATCTGTTTGGCACCGATGCCTTGGGCCGCGATACGTTGTCACGGCTGATCTATGGTGCGCGCATCTCGCTGTTTATCGGTCTCACCGTGATGGTGGTCTCGATCATTGCCGGCATTTTGCTGGGGCTCTTGGCGGCCTCGGTCGGCGGTCTGCTGGATGTCGCCATCATGCGCATCATGGATCTGATTTTGTCGGTGCCGGGTCTGGTGCTGGCGATTTTGATTGTCGCGGTGCTTGGCCCCAATCTCACCAATACGATTGTCGCGGTGACGGTGGTGTTTTTGCCGCGCTATGTCAGGCTTGTGCGCGCCTCGGCTTTGTCGGAGCTCGGCAAGGATTATGTCATTGCCTCGAAAGTGGCAGGCGCTGGCCCCTTGCGGTTGATGCTGGTTGCGGTGCTGCCCAATTGTCTCGCTCCCTTGATCGTGCAAGCGGCCTTGGGCGTGTCCGAGGCGATTTTGGAAGCCGCCGCTCTGGGCTTTCTCGGACTGGGCGCGCAACCGCCGATTGCCGAATGGGGCGCGATGCTGGCCGACAGCCGCGAATTCATCCGCTCCAATCCGTGGATCGTGACCTTGCCGGGTCTGGCCATTCTGGTGACCGTGATTTCCATCAATCTGTTTGGCGACGGATTGCGGGATGCGCTTGATCCCAAATTGAAGCGGAGCTGATCCGATGAGCCTGCTTGAAATCCGCAATTTATCGGTCTCTTTTGCAACCCGCGCCGGTGCTTTCATGGCGGTGGACGGCATAAATCTCAGCGTCAACCGCAATGAAATTGTCTCGATCGTCGGTGAGTCGGGATCGGGCAAATCGGTGGCCATGCTGGCGGTGATGGGTCTGTTGCCATGGACCGCGACCATCACCGCCGATGTCATGCGTTTTGACGGGTTGGATTTGCTGACCTTGTCCGACAGGGATCGCCGCAAACGGTTGCGCAAAGATGTGGCGATGATTTTCCAAGAGCCGATGACATCGCTCAATCCCTGCTTCACGGTCGGCTTTCAAATCGGCGAGAGTTTGAAAACCCATTTGGGTCTCGATCGGGCAGCGCGGCGCAAGCGCTCCATCGAACTTTTGGAGGCGGTCGGCATGACCGATCCCGAACAAAGGCTCAGCGCCTTCCCGCATCAATTATCGGGCGGCATGAGCCAGCGGGTGATGATCGCCATGGCGCTGGCCTCCCAACCCAAATTGCTGATCGCCGATGAGCCCACCACGGCGCTTGATGTCACCATTCAGGCGCAGATTCTGGATTTGCTGATGTCGATCCAGAAACAAAACGGCATGGGCCTCGTGCTCATCACCCATGACATGGGCGTGGTGGCGGAAACCGCGCAGCGGGTTGTCGTGCAATATGCGGGGCAGCAGGTCGAGGTGCAGGACACGGTGCCTTTGTTTCAAAATCCGCGTCATCCCTATACCGCGGCTTTGCTCGCAGCTTTGCCGGAACGCGCCCAAGCCAAGGGCGTTCTGCCCTCCATTCCGGGCGTGGTGCCGGGGCAGTTCGACCGGCCGCAGGGCTGTTTGTTCGCGCCGCGTTGCAGCCATGTGCAGCCGCGTTGCCTGCGTGAAAAACCCACCCATGCCGATGCGGTGTCGGGTCACGCTTTGTGTTTCTATCCCTTGCATGGCCACGCCCATCAGCCCAAAGGTGCCGCATGAGTGTTGTGCTTGAAGCCAAAGATCTGAGCCGCCATTACACCGTCTCGCGCGGCTTGTTCAAAGCCGATGCCGTGGTGCAGGCTTTGTCGAGTGCCAGTTTCGAATTGATCGCCGGCCGGACCTTGGCGGTCGTGGGGGAATCGGGTTCGGGCAAATCGACCTTGGGCCGGTTGCTGACCATGATCGAAACCCCCAGCAGCGGCGCGCTTTCGATTGACGGGATCGACATCATCACCGCCACTGCGGAGCAAAAGCGCAGCCTGCGCAGTTCCGTGCAAATTGTGTTTCAAAATCCCTATGGCTCGCTCAATCCGCGCAAGACCATTCAACAGGCTTTGGAAGAACCGCTGATCATCAATACCGCGCTTTCAAGCGGCGAACGCAAGCAGGCGGTCGCGCGCATGATGGAGCGGGTGGGTCTGCGGCCCGAATATGCCGATCGCTATCCGCATATGTTTTCGGGCGGTCAGCGCCAGCGCATCGCCATCGCGCGCGCTTTGATGCTGCGTCCGAAAATTCTGGTGCTGGATGAGCCGGTGTCGGCGCTTGATGTGTCGATCCGCGCGCAGGTTTTGAATTTGCTGGCAGAGCTGCAAAAAGAGTTCGGACTGGCCTATGTCTTTATCAGCCATGATCTCTCGGTGGTGCGTCATATCGCCGATGAGGTGATGGTGATCTATCTCGGCCATGTGGTTGAATTGGGTTCGGCCAAAAGCCTGTTTGCCCATCCGCAACATCCCTATACCAAGGCCTTGTTGTCAGCGACGCCGATTGCCGAACCCGGTGCCAAAAAAGAGCGCATTGTCTTGCAGGGGGAAATGCCCTCGCCCTTCCATCCGCCGTCCGGTTGCGCCTTCCATCCGCGCTGCGCTTTGGCGCAAGACCGCTGCAAGGGGGAAGCCCCCGCTTTGCAGCTCAAAGCCGGTCGCGCCGTCTCCTGCTGGATGGTTGAGTAGAAACTCGTTTCAGGCTTGCAAATAAGCGTCGCGGGCTTTCAGGATCAGCGCCGACAGGCCCGCTTCATAGACATTGTCTGCTGCATCCTCGAAGCTGAAAGCCCGAATATCGCGCTGGCCCTTTTCCTTGAAGGCCTCGGCCTGTGCGGTCACCCGCAGCAAAAAGACGGTGACATCGGCCAAGGCCCAATGGGCGTCCTGCCGCTTCCAGAACTGGTAATGGCCCAAAGGTTTTTCGCTGATGGTGCCGATCAGCCCCGCTTCCTCCAGCGCTTCGATTTCGGCGGAGCGGTGGTCCGGCAATCCCGTCATCAAATTGCCTTTGGGAATGGTCCAGCGCCCCGAGCCGCGCGTTGTCACCAAAATCACAGCCAGCTGACCCTGCTGATCCGTCATCACGGGGATCGCACCGGTCTGTCTGATGTCTTTTATCTGGGAAACAACGTTCACGTCTCGAATACTCCTTTTCTACACAGGAGAATAGGAAGTCTTGGCCGGTTTTGAAATGGCTTTTTTAAACGCGGCGCCCTTGTCCCACTGTTAACTGCGCCGTTTTTTTAACCAGGGCCGCACCTGTGGCAGGCGGGCGGCCAAAAGCATGAAAAGCAGGCAGGCATAGAGGAGGGGTTCCGTCACATCGCGTTTAACCATCAGCCAATAATGGATGACGGCCAGAATGGCCGCCGGATAGATCAGTTTGTGGATGCGGGTCCAAAGCGCGCCGCCCAGCCGCAGCACCATGGCGCGGGAGGAGGTCAGCGCCAGTGCCAGCAGCAATACAAAGCCGATCATCCCTAAAGTGATGAAGGGGCGTTTGAGCAGATCGGCCCAAATCTCGTCCCAGATAAAAAACCGGTCAAAGCCCAGATAGGCCAGAACATGCAGGCACAAAGCTGCAAAAGCGAACAGGCCGAGCATGCGGCGAAAGCGCAGCAATCCTCCCACCCCGAGCCACAGCCGCAACGGGGTGACCAGCAGGGTCAGCAATAAAAGCTGCAAGGCCCAATCACCCCAGTCACGGATGATATGTTCAGCCGGATTGGCCCCCAAGGCCAAGGGGTCCAGATAAAGATGCAAAGGCGGCTCCACCATCGGCCACAGGCAGGCCACAAAAAGCATCAGTTTCAAGACCCGCACAAGTTTCGGCTGTTTCAAAGCCTCATCAAGCCGTTGGGTCAGAGAAAAGGGCGCTTTGGATGGGGGGGAGACGGCATCCATCAGTAATTGAACCGCAAATTCATGCCCGCATATAGCGAGGCTACTTGTTCGCCATAGCCGTTGAACAGTTCCGTTTCACGGCTGGCAAATAATGCGGGCAACAGGCGTTCCCGTTTCTGGCTCCAGCGGGGGTGATCGACCTGCGGATTCACATTCGAATAAAAGCCATATTCATTCGAGGCGGCCTTGGTCCAAGACCCCTCGGGCTGTTTTTCCAAAAATTCGATTTTCACAATCGATTTGACATTTTTGAAGCCGTATTTCCACGGCACCATCAGGCGCAGAGGCGCACCGTTTTGATTGGGCAGGGTTTGGCCATACATGCCCACCACCATCAGGGTCAGCGGATGCATGGCCTCGTCCATCCGCAAGCCGTCGGTATAGGGCCAGTCAAGGGAGGGCAGTTTGGCGCGTAGGCCGCTCATCTCCTCTGGTCGCGCAACGGTTGTGAAGCGCACATATTTCGCTTTGCTGGTGGGTTCGACCAAGGCGGCGAGCTGGCGGAATTCAAAACCAATCCACGGCACCACCATGGACCAGGCTTCGACGCAGCGGAAACGATAAATCCGTTCCTCCAGCTGCAGGCGCATCAGCTCTTCCAGATCGATGCGGCGGGGTTTCATGACCTCGCCGGTGACCTCCACCGTCCAAGGCCTGACCGTCAGGCTCTCGGCTTCACGGGCGGGCGCTGATTTCGACGTGCCGAATTCGTAGTAATTATTATAGCTGGTAGCCAGTTTGATATCGGTGGGCGGATCACTGGGCGGCAGAAATTTTGCATTTTTTTGCGCAGCAAGCGGTTCGATCTTGGAGGCCGCCTTGCTTTCTTCCGGCAGCGCGACGGAGGCGAGACCGGCACCCATCATGCCCAGCAGCGCGCGGCGGTTGAGATAGACCGCTTCCGGCGTGATCTCAGATCCTGCCGGTACCGGATAGCGCAGGCTTTTGATCAATCGAGGGGATTGGATGGCGTCGTGCTTTGAAAAATCAGACATCGTCTTCTTGCCTCTCAATGAATAAGGGAATTTTTGGAGTAAAGGGATTTTTGGAACGCACGAGGCTTGACGGATCAAGCCTATACAACGATTCGGGCCAAATTAAGGAATAGACGAAAGTCAAGTCAAAAAACACCAAATAAGCAATTTACCCGTCCAAATTCACAGTTACGAGACGGTTAAAAGGGGCGCAGCATGGTCTCCATCGTGAACTTGGCTCAGCATCGTGAGCTAGGCTCAGCTTTGTCCGGTGTTGTTGTATCAAGGAGGCAAAAATGGTGACGCAACACGCTTGTCAGATTTGTTCCGGCATAAATCTTTATGGCCTTAAAGATAGCCGTTCTTATCGCAATCCACTGAAAAAATTATGTCAGGTCTGCCAGTTGAAATTCAAGTGTAAAACCGATCCGTTAAAAACTGATGAAAATGGTCTTTTACCCTGTGTAAAACGTTATCTGGTTACTTTTGGCTTTGTTGTGCTGTTCGGTCTGTCCTTATGGATCGTCCATATGTCCTTGCACCGGACCGATGTTCCGAAGCCGGACAACATTCATTCCACCAAAAAACCTGCCGTGAATGCCGGTGTGCGCTGACCCATTTGTGGTCAGCGGCCGGCTTGCAGAAAATGCATCACCTCGGTCTGGCGAGGAATGGGGCCGACAGCCCCGTAACCCAGAGTGGAAAGGGCTGCTGCTGCATTGGCATAATTGGCCGCAGCAAACGGGTCGTGTCCATTGACCAGCCAATTGGCCAAGAAGGCACCGTCAAAAGTATCCCCTGCCCCTGTCGCATCAATGGCCTGAACAGGATGGGCGGGAATGATCTGGCGCTCCTTGCCTGTCGCCACCATCGTGCCGTTTTTGCCCATGGTCAGCGCCACCACCGAACAACCGAAGCTGAGATAGAGATCACAAATATCTTCGGGACGCTGCAGGCCCGTCAATTGCTGCGCATCATCAAGACCCGGCAAAGCAAAATCGGCCTTGTGCAAAGCGGCATGGATCACCGCACGGGCGCGGTCCAGCGGCCACAGGCGCAAGCGCAAATTGGTGTCGTAACTGATCAGCGTCTGGTGTTTTTGCGCAAGGTCCATGGCGGCAAACACCGCATCACAGGCCGAAAGCGAAATGCCTTGGCTGATGCCCGAGACATGCAGGATTTTGGCTTGGGCAATCAGCGCTTCCGGCACATCGGCGGGGGTGACCAGACTGGCCGCGGACCCCGCGCGGAAATAGCTGAATTCATGGCCGTCCGGACCATGCGAAATAAAATAAATGCCCGAGCGCGTGCCTTGGGGACATTGGACGGCGGAATGGTCAACGCCTTCTTGCGCCCAGAGGGTGAGAAAATCACGGCCAAAGGCATCATCGCCCATAAAGGTGAAATAGGCTGTTTTGGCGCCTTGGCGGGCGGCTGCAATGGTCGCATTGGAGGTATCGCCACCATGGCCGGGCAAATAAAGCGCTTCGCTCTGGCGTGTGACGGCGGAAAATTCCATCAAGGGCTCGCCAAAACCCACAAGATCAATCTGCTTGTTCACGCCTTTATCCCCGTTCTGCCCAGAGCCATGTCCTCGAAAAATCTCTAGCGCACCTGCGGGCAGGCGGGAAGGGGGGATGGCTCTGCAAAAAAGTGTCGCGTTAGACGAGCCAAGATGGATCGATCTCAAGATGGGTTGCAATGAGCTTGAGGGTTTCTTCTGTGCCCGTCCGACGACCTGACTCAAGATCGCTCAGATAGCCTTGCGCCAATCCGGTTTTGGAGGCGAGATGGACTTGCGTCATGCCCCGCCATTTTCGAAGCGCTTTTAACAGGCTATCCCCGCGCAAAAGCATGGCCGAGACCTCCTGCGGCAGAATGCTGTGGGTCTCGGCAGCGATTTCCGCTTTGCGTGCAACATAGAGGGCAATATCAGCCGCATTTTCCTCTGCCTCTTCGGCAATCGCCATGAGGTGATCGAATTCGGCACGCGTCAGCAGCACTAATTCAGCGCCTTCTGTTTCAATATATTTCGGTTCGATCGTGACCATCACAGTCCCTCACTTGCGTTTATAGGTGGCCGTCTGCCTTCGGCCGACATAAATGGCCAAGATGGTGGTCGCGTCTTCGTCGAAAATGACACGATAAGCGCCCACCCGTAAACGGAAACCATCGCGCCCCACCAAAGCTTTCACATCACCGCGCCCCGTCACGGCATAGTCTGTCAATCCAGCCGTCACAAAAGCCTTTTCATCCGTTGCCAGCGCATCAAGATCTTTGGCGGCTTGCTTGGTGAAAATGATTGTCTTCACAAGCGATATATCGCGCAATTTCTTCAAAAATCAAGCGATATTATCGCTTGATAAGATCTTCTGCTGACAAGGCTGCGGGCAAATCCCTTGCAAGCCCCCCTCTTGCACAGCGGCTTGGTTCTTCCCATATCCTTTGATGCAAACAGGCGTGCCAAGGTTTCGGGCGCTGGTTTTGGACGTGTCTGAAAAAAATGAAGTGCCAATGAGAGGGCTTCGTGATGTCGCGATTATCTCCTTTTTCGTCCCCGCTTTTGCTGGGATTTGATGAAATCGAACGCGCTTTGGATCGTGTGACCAAAAGCGCCAATGACGGTTATCCGCCTTACAATATCGAACGGCTGTCGGGGGAAGGTGCGCCCGAACGTTTGCGGATCACGCTGGCCGTGGCGGGGTTCAGCCGCGACCAGATCGAGATCGTGCTCGAAGAAAACCATCTTGTGATCAAAGGCCGGCAGACGGACGACAAAGAGCGTCACTATCTACATCGCGGCATTGCGGCCCGCCAGTTCCAGAAAACCTTTTTGCTGGTCGAGGGCATCGAGGTCAAAGAAGCCGTTTTGGAAAACGGATTGCTGTCGATTGATCTGGTGCGGCCAGAGCCGCAGCGGCTGCAGCGGCGGATCGAGATTGTCGCCCGCGGCTGATCCGCGCGGCGTTGGAACAAGCAAAGGAATGAAGTCATGACCCCGAAAGACATCGTGACGATCGCACTTCCGCAGACACCGATTTCAACCCATGATCTCGCGGCCTTGGGCGGCGGAAAAATCGCCTATGTGCGCACCATGCGCGGCAAAGATCTCAGCACATTATTTCCGCAGGCGCCCCAGATCGCGCCGGAGCAACCCATCTTTGTTTTGCTGGCCGCCGATGGGTCGCCGCTGGTGATTGCCGACAGCGAACAGGCGGCAGTGGCCAATGCCTGGAACCATGATCTCGTCACCGTCAGCCTGCATTGAGGCTCCTTCAAAAACCCCAGAATGGCCACATCGGAAACAGGGCTGGATAGACCTTGAGTGAGGGCGGGATAGAGGAATTTTTAGCCGGACCAGTCTAGTTCGGGCGGATTTTTTGCTCCTATCCGGCCCGTTTTAGCCGCAAAGACGCTCGACCGCTTCCACCAGCAAGGCCAGATCGCTCTCGCGCGACAGCCGGTGGTCGCCGTCTTTGATCAGGGTCAGGACCACCTCGTCCTGCGGCATGTGATCGATCAACCGCATCGCATGCTGCCACGGAACCGGCTCGTCCTGCATGCCCTGTAAAATATGCACCGGACACTGGGGTTGGATTTCCGAGCCGAACAGCCGGTGGGTGCGGCCATCCTCGATCAAAAGACGGGTGATCGGATAAGGCCCGTATTCGGATTGATGCATGTAAAAGCCGTCGGTGAGAATGGCTTTTTTGACGGGGTCGGGAAACAGATCCCACATCAATTCTTCTGTAAAATCAACGGCTGGCGCAATCAGCACCAGCCCTTTCAACCGATCGGACCCCGCTTGGGATAAGGCTTTGGCCACCAACAGCGCAATCCATCCGCCCATCGAGGAGCCGACCAACAAGATCGGCCCCTTGGTTAATTTTTCAATGATTTCAATGGCCTCTTCAAGCCAATGCGACAAGCAGGCGTCGTTGAAATCCCCTGAGGATTCGCCATTGCCGCTGTAATCAAAGCGCAAAAAGCCCTGCTGCGCTTTGGCAGCCCACGCATCCAACACAGTGGCTTTGGTGGAAACCATATCCGAGCGGAACCCGCCCAGCCAGACAACGGTCGGCCCTTTGCCGGTCCTGTGGCGATAGGCGATCTGGCGGGGATGGGGCCCGCTGCCGACAGACAAAAATTGAGGTTTGCTCTCAGTCATTCTACACCTTAAACCCTAGAATCAGTGACAAATTGTCGTTGATTCGGTTGATTTGTATCATCTAACGCGATTGAGGATGAATGCGCCAGCGCCCCCCCAATTATACCCGAGCCGGAAGCTCGCCTTTGTCCGGCCATACCATTTTGCAGGTGGTGCCGGAGCTTGATGCGGGCGGCGCGGAGCGCACAGCCATTGATATTGCAGCGGGATTGGCAGCCGTGGGCGCGCGCGGTCTCGTGGTCAGCCAAGGCGGACGTTTGGTCGGGGAATTACAGGCCAAAGGCGGCATCGCCGTGCCTTTGCCGGTGAAAACCAAAAATCCTTTGAAAATGCTGCTGAATATCGGGCGTTTGGTAACCGTTTGCCGGGATGAAGGGGTCAGCCTGATCCATGCCCGTTCCCGCGCACCCGCTTGGAGCGCTTTGGCGGCGGCCCGTATTCTGGGCCTGCCCTATGTCACAACCTATCATGGCAGCTATTCGGGTCGCTCGGCCCCCAAAGTTTTTTACAATTCGGTCATGGCCCGCGGCGATATTGTTATTGCCAATTCCTATTATACGGCGGATTTGATCCGTTCCGCGCATCAAACCGATCCGCAACGGCTTCGGGTGATCCATCGCGGCACCGATTTGCAGCAATTTACGCCGGCTGCGGTGGCGCATGAGCGGATTGACCGGTTGCGCAGGGCTTGGGCTGTCAAACCGCATCAGCGCATCATCTTGCTGGCGGCCCGTCTCACCCGTTGGAAAGGCCAGATCGTGCTGATCGAGGCGATGGAACGCCTGAAAGACAACGGATTTGATGATGTTGTGGTGGTTTTGGCCGGTGATCCGCAGGGACGTGAAGGCTATGTGCGCGAAATCGATGCTTTGATTGCGCGCCTTGGTTTGCAGGATCAAGTGCTGCGCGTCGGACATTGCAGTGATATGCCGGCTGCCTTTATGGCCGCATCGGTTGTGACCGTGCCGTCGATCGAGCCCGAAGCCTTCGGGCGCTCGGCTGTGGAAGCGCAGGCCATGGGAACACCCGTTGTGGTGAGTGAATTGGGCGCTGTTCCCGAAACCGTTTTGGCCCCGCCCGATGTCACGGCGCGGCAGCGCAGCGGTTGGCGGGTGCCCCCCGACAATGCCGAGGCTTTGTCGCATGCCTTGACCGAGGCCTTGTTATTGGGCGCGAGCGGATGCGATGCCTTGGCAGGACGGGCCCGCCGCCACGTCGAGCAACACTTTTCCCTTGATCGTATGGTCGGGGATACTTTGGCTGTTTATGCAGAACTTTTGCAGTTGGCGTGATAGAGCAGTTGACAACAGCGAAACTTCTGCGAATTTCCCATTCTGTATGGTATCAACAGGGATTGTTGAGTCTTGATCTGAGTTGAAGGCTCAAAAGACCTAAAAGAGGAGATTACTACCATTCGCAAACCGACAAGGACTGCGCCGGTACCCCAAAAAGAGGGCCCGCGCGCCAATCGTGACATCCGCGGCGTCCGCGAAGTCCAATTGATTGATGAATCCGGCGCTAATCAAGGCATCACACCATTTTTCGACGCGCTCAAATTGGCCGAAGAGGCCGGGTTAGATCTCGTTGAAATCTCTCCCAATGCCGCGCCCCCCGTTTGTAAAATACTCGATTATGGCAAATTCAAATTCGAGCAGCAGAAAAAGGCTGCCGAAGCCCGTAAAAAGCAAAAAACCGTCGAGGTTAAGGAAATCAAATTGCGTCCGGGCATTGATGACCATGATTACGAGGTCAAAATGAAGGCCGTTCGCCGCTTTTTCGAAGAAGGTGACAAGGTCAAAATTACCCTGCGCTTCCGCGGCCGCGAAATGGCCCATCAAGAACTCGGCATTAAATTGCTCGAACGCGTCAAAGCCGAAATGGTCGATGTTTCCAAAATTGAATCAGAACCCATGTTGGAAGGTCGCCAGATGATTATGATTTTGGCGCCTCGCTAAGGGTTTGTTCGACAAGACCGGATAGACAGAAAAAAGCCGAAAAAAAGACCGCCCAGAAGGCGGTCTTTTGTTTGTCTGAACCGGATCAATGATCCGAGAAAGGTCTTATTTGGCCGGAAGAGGCGCTGGTGTGTCAGCCTGATTGCGCAAGTAAGCGACCACATCGGCGCGCTTGGCAGGATCGGCAAGACCTGCATAGCTCATCGCCGTGCCAGCAATATAGGCTTTCGGATTGGCAATGAATGCGTCAAGCGATTCATAATCCCACTTTTCGCCTTTGCCAGCCCGCTCCTTGACGCCAGCTGAATAGTTAAATCCGGCGACAGCGCCTTTGCCGCGCTCGACAACACCGTAAAGGGCAGGACCGACTTTATTGGCGCCGCCTTTGTCAAAAGAATGGCACGCCGTGCAGGCTTTTGCAGTGGCTTCACCTTTTTTGGGATCGGCACTGGCCAAACGAACGGCGATGGGCTCTGCAGGTGCGGCTGCTGCTGCGGGCGCTGAAGCCGATGCGCCGGCTTCTGCTGTAGGCAGGGCATAGCCTGCAACAACAGGATGCTTAGATTTGAAGATCGCATCCGACAAAATACCAAGCCCCATCATAAATAACAGGGTGGCCAAAAAACCGCCGGCGATCTTGTTTAGTTCAAAGGAATCCATGCTCATGCTCCGCAGCTTGACAGCATCGTCTCGTTAAAAAACGTCCTGAAGGTGATACAGGAACGTTTGGAAAATAGCACCTAGATAATCAGTCCGTTCAGAAGTGGCCGCATCTTATGTCCGCTTCGCCAAATTCCCGCAAGAACTTGCAGGCCGTGCGACCAATGACGAGCATCAAGTCCTGATTACCCGCTTTGCCGTCCGCTTGGCAACTCGTATAAGTGTCGTACATGTTTACTACTTTTGCCGAGCCAATTAATCAACACTCCTTTATCATGAGTTGATATTTTGCTTGGCGCCCCGCTCACAGGTTTGGAAACACGATGTCTGATCCGATTATTCTCATCCCAGCCCGCATGGCCTCTGTCCGTCTCCCGAACAAACCGCTGGCCGATATTGGCGGTGAACCGATGATTGTGCATGTCTGGCGGCGGGCGATGGAGGCGGGTCTTGGGCCTGTTGTGGTCGCTACCGATGAACCAGACATCATCAAGGCTATTGAAAAGGTTGGGGGAATTGCGGTTTTGACCCGTTCGGACCATCCCTCGGGTTCGGATCGGATTTTTGAGGCCATCGAAAGAGTGGATCCCGAAGGCCATCATGATGTGATTGTGAATGTGCAGGGCGATTTGCCAACCATTGATCCCAAAGCGATTGCCGCTTCGGTCTTGCCTTTGGCCAATCCAGAGGTTGATCTGGCCACTTTGGTCGTTGAAATTACCCGGGACGAAGAAAAAACCAATCCGAATGTGGTGAAACCGATTTTAACCCCGCTGGGAGACCGGCATTATCGGGCGCTCTATTTTACACGGGTCACAGCCCCGTCAGGAGAAGGCCCGCTCTATCATCATATCGGACTTTATGCCTGGCGGCGGCGGGCATTGGCGCGCTTTGTGAGCTTGCAACCCTCGACCCTTGAAAAAAGGGAACGGCTGGAACAATTGCGGGCCTTGGAAGCAGGGATGCGGATTGATGCCATCGAGGTGGATGATGTTCCCTTGGGGGTCGATACGCCGGAAGATCTGGAACGGGCCCGTCTCGTGCTGGCCAATCGCCCTAAAATGCACTGAAAACACCAATAATTCAGAAAAAAGTGAATCAAATGACCAAATCTTCATTGATTGCCTATCAGGGTGAACCCGGCGCCAATTCCGATATTGCCTGCCGGAACGTCTATCCGGACTGGACTCCTCTGCCCTGCGCGTCTTTTGAAGATGCCTTTGCTGCCCTCTCCGACGGCACAGCCGCTTTGGGCATGATCCCGATCGAAAATTCGATTGCCGGACGGGTGGCCGATATTCATCATTTTTTACCGCGGTCGGGGCTGCATATTGTCGGCGAATATTTTTTACCGATCCATTTTCAGCTTCTGGGCCTCAAAGGCAGCACCATCGCTGACTTGAAGACGGTTCATTCGCATGTCCATGCCTTGGGACAATGCCGGAAAATCCTGCGCCAGCATGGATTAAAGCCGGTTGTGGCGGGGGATACTGCCGGATCGGCCCGCGAAGTCGCCGAATGGAAAGATAAAAGCAAGGGATCGCTCGCCACCGCTTTGGCCGCAGAGATTTATGGTCTCGATATCTTGGCTGAGAATGTCGAGGACGAAACGCACAACACCACCCGTTTCGTGGTGTTGTCGAAAACCGCCCAATGGGCAGAGCGCGGACAAGATCCGCTGGTGACGACCTTTGTGTTTCGCGTTCGCAACGTGCCGGCGGCCTTGTATAAAGCGCTGGGCGGTTTTGCCACCAATGGCGTCAATATGACCAAGCTTGAAAGCTATATGGTGGAAGGGGAATTTTCTGCCACGCAGTTTTTGGCCGATGTCGACGGACATCCCGATGATCCGCATGTGAAACGGGCCTTGGAAGAGCTGGACTTTTTCTCGAAAGAAGTACGGATTTTGGGATGTTACAAAGCCCATCCCTTCCGCATTGCCACGCAAAAAACCGGATGATTGGACTTTTTGCGCACAGATTATGCACAGGTTTTGCACAGGTTATTCCCAGTAAAATTAAGGCTTTTTGCACAGAATCTGCACAAAAAAAGCAGGCTTCGGCCTGCTTCAGGCGGTCAGACGGTGATATTTTCGAAAGCCCAAGCCTGCATCAGCGAATGCGCAATGGCGATCGGCGGCGGGCAAATCAGGCCTTGAGGATGGGTGCGGGTCAGCATGCCGCGCACATCCTCCCGCGTGAACCAGCGGGCATCTTCCAATTCCTCGGCATCCATCACGATGTCATGGGTCTTGGCTTGCGCCAGACAGCCGATCATCAAAGAGGAGGGGAAGGGCCAAGGCTGGTTGCAAAGATAGCGCACGGCTGACACTTCGATACCGGCCTCTTCATAGACTTCGCGCCGGACGGCATCTTCGAGCGTTTCACCGGGTTCGATAAAACCAGCGAGGCAGGAATAGGATTGGGCGACAAAATGCGCCTGTCTACCAAGCAGGCAGCGGTCGCCGTCAATCACCAGCATGATGGAGACAGGATCTGTGCGCGGGAAATGCTGGGCTTTGCAGCTTGTGCATTCACGCTTCCAGCCACCGCCTGCGGGGGTGGTGGCGCTGCCACATTTTGCGCAAAACGCATGCGCGCGGTGCCAACCAATCAGGCTTTTGGCTTGCGCCAAGATCCCGAGTTCCGCCGCGGGCATCAGGCCTTGAACGGCAATCGAGCGCAGATCACTGGTAAAATATCCCGTGGGGGCTGGCTGTTCGGGCTGTCTTGCGGCATGGGCGCGGGCAAAGGTGGGAATTCCGTCCAGCAGACCCAAAAAAACAGTCAGATGGGATGCGCCGATGGCATCGGCCTGTTGGGGGGTAAACCAGAGGCCATAGTCTTGGCCGTCAAACCGGAAAAACGGATGATCGCCTTCCAAAATCAGCTCAAGACGGCGCGGATCAGCGGCAAATTCGGATTGTTTGGCGGGATTATCGCGAAATTGCGCAACCCGATCGAGCGGATTGGTGGCATAGCCCAAAGCAGAGGAGCGTTCCTGTCGGGTGAGAGTCTGATCCTGTGCCACTCTGCCGTCCTTCCATTTGAGCAAGGCCGCGCCGTTTAAGCGGGCTGTTGGGCGTGTGTGTCTGAAAACGGGCGGGATGTCATCCCCCAATCTTGCTTTGTTTGTCCGAAAACGCTTGCAAAGAACGCATGGCAGTGGTGTTTTGACTTGTTTTTAGGGACGCCTTCGGCGATAGAAGGAGCGGGAGGTTGGTGGTGGACGTACCACTCGCCAACCGGGTCAGATCCGGAAGGAAGCAGCCCTAACGAGAACGGGCGGGTCTCCGTCCAGCCTCCCACCTTTTAGCCGACAATGAGTGTTGCATTGGCTTTGCTGAATGAAACCGCAAGATTGTCGTTTTGATTTCCTAAAGGCCTGTTGCTCCTTGAAGGTTCTTGGCCGACAGGGGCAGCTTTGATCCGACAAAGGTTCAGTGTTTCCGGTGATGTCTGATTTCGATCACGCCCCTTCAGAACAGGCTTTGAGTGATGGTCCGGTTTTACCGGGCTTTGAGCCAGCAGCAACGCCCGCTGTGCCCTATCGGGTTTTGGCCCGCAAATATCGCCCGCAAACCTTTGATGATTTGATCGGCCAGGAATCTATGGTGCGGACTTTGTCCAATGCCTTTGCAGCCGGGCGGATTCCACAGGCCTGGATTTTGACCGGTGTGCGCGGTGTCGGCAAAACCACAACGGCGCGGATTTTGGCGCGCGGCTTGAATTACCAGACAGCGGCTGGCGGCGGTGGTCCCACCGTGGTGATGCCGATGGAAGGCGTGCATTGTCGCGCGATCATTGAATCCCGCCATATCGATGTGCTGGAAATGGATGCCGCCTCCCATACGAGTGTGGATGACGTCCGGCAGATCAATGACAGCGTGCGCTATGCACCGGTGTCCGCACGCTACAAAGTCTATATTATCGACGAAGTGCACATGCTTTCAAAAAGCGCGTTCAATGCCTTTTTGAAAACGCTGGAAGAGCCGCCGCCACATGCAAAATTTATTTTTGCAACCACCGATATCCGCTCTGTTCCTGTGACGATTTTATCGCGCTGCCAGCGCTTTGATTTGCGACGCGTGGAAGCTGAAACATTGATTGCGCATTTGCAACGTATTTGCACAGCCGAAGCGATTGGCGTGGATGCCGAAGCCTTGTCGATGATCGCGCGTGCCTCCGAAGGATCGGTGCGTGATGCCTTGTCCTTGCTTGATCAGGCCATTGCCTATGGCGGGGATCATGTGGAAGCGGATTCGGTCCGGCAAATGCTGGGCCTTGCGGATCGCGGCCGCATTATTGATTTGTTTGAATCGGTGATGAGCGGCGACATTGCCAAAGCCTTGCATGAATTGCGCGCGCAATATGATCAAGGCGCTGATCCCGCAACCATCATCAGTGATCTTGCGACCTTCACCCATTTTGTCACACGCTTGAAAGTGGTGCCGGAAGCCGCACAGGACGGATCTGTGACAACGGTTGAGCGGGAGCGCGGTCTGGCCTTGAGTATTTTGTCGATGCGAGAATTGTCCCGCTGCTGGCAGATGTTGTTGAAGGGTCACCGTGAAGTATTGGATGCTGCCCGTCCCATGGCTGCGGCGGAAATGTTGCTGATCAGACTGGCTTATGCCGCCGATCTCCAGACCCCCGATGATGCATTGAAGGCTTTTGAAACCAATCCCCAAGGCCCTGCGGGTTCGCCCACACTGCCGCGCGGCGGCGGGGGTGGTGCAAGCGCTTCAGCCGCACGCTTGATTGTGTCCCACCAGCAAGAGGCCGCCCGTGCAGCGCCGCTGGCACAGGGCGCGCCGGTGATGCGGATTGATCGCTTTGAGGATCTGGTCGCTTTGGCAACCGAAAAGCGCGACATCATGATGAAGCGCGCGCTTGAAAGTGAAATGCGGCTGGTTCGCTTTGAAGACGGCAAACTGGAATTCGCGCCTGTCTCGGAGGCCCCCCATAATCTGGCGGCCGAAATAGGGCGCAAGTTACAGGAGTGGACCGGTCGTCGCTGGATCATTGCTATATCGAGTGAAAAGGGATCGGATACGCTGCGGGAAGTGGCGGATCGTGAAACCGCGACTTTGTTAGCCGATGCCAAAAGCGATCCGCTGGTGCAAGCCGTTTTGGCGCAGTTTCCCGGTGCCCGCGTCATCGATGTGCGGGCTACGGATGAGGTTGAAACGCCCGCCGAGGTGACCGATCAGGCGGGGGATGATTTTGATTTCACACTGCTTGATCAAGACAGTGATGATTGAACCATTGAAGCAAGCATGAGGGCGCGATGAAAGACATGTTCGGCATGATGAAACAAGTGCAGGCAATGCAAGAAAAATTTGCCACCATGCAAGCCGAGATGGAAGCGCTGGATGTGGAAGGCCGCTCCGGTGGTGGCATGGTCAAGATTACCATGACGGCGAAAGGGCAAGCCAAATCCGTGCAGATCGACGAGAGCCTGTTGCAAGCCTCCGAAAAAGACATTTTGGAGGATTTGATTACGGCGGCTTTCAATGACGGCAAAAGCAAAGGCGAAGCCTTGATGCAGGAAAAGATGGGCGCCTTGACCGCGGGTCTGCCTATCCCTCCCGGCTTGAAATTGTTTTAAGCGAAGCCATCAGAATGGCTGCCGTAACCGGACCAGAAATCGAACGGTTGATTCAATTATTGGCACGTGTTCCGGGCTTGGGTCCGCGTTCGGCACGGCGGGCTGCGCTGCATCTTGTGAAAAAGCGCGAAGCCTTGTTGAAGCCACTCGCAGATGCCATGCAAATAGCCCATGAACGCATCATCACCTGCACGACTTGCGGTAATATCGACACGCAAAATCCTTGCACGCTGTGTGGTGATCCGCGCCGTGATGACAGCCTGATCGTGGTGGTGGCGGATGTGGCCGATCTATGGGCATTGGAACGGGCGCAGGTGACCACCGGTCGCTATCATGTCTTGGGGGGCGTGCTGTCAGCCCTTGATGGTGTAGGCCCTAAGGATCTGGCGATTGAAAGTCTCATCCAACGCATTGCCACAGGAACAATCCGCGAGGTGATCCTCGCGCTGAATGCAACGGTCGATGGACAAACCACCGCGCATTACATCACCGAATTACTGAGCACTTATACGCTCACAGTCACACGGCTTGCCCATGGTGTGCCGGTGGGCGGCGAGCTTGATTATCTGGATGAAGGCACATTGCATGCAGCAATCCGTCAACGCACGGCTGTGTGATGTCGTTTCAGTCATAGGGACCACACGCATGATGAAAAAGACAAGCCGGATATTCTCTCTTTTGCTTTTCTGTGCTTTGGGTCTGGGCTCTCTCAACAGTCAGGCGCAAGAGTGGCAACATGCGCTCTCTTTGTTGGAAAAGCCGCGTTATGGCGCGGACTTCAAACATTTTGATTATGTGAATCCGAAAGCCCCTGTGGGCGGTCTTGTGAGAATGGGTGCACAAGGCAGTTTTGATAATTTCAATCCGGTCGTTTCCGGCATCAAAGGCCAGTTAGCCGCGGGTCTGTCGCTTGTCTATGAAACATTGACCGTGCCCTCCCAAGACGAGGTGATGACAAGCTATGGCTTGCTGGCTGAGGCCATGCGCGTCGCCACCGATTTTTCCTCTGTGACCTATCGCTTGCGCAAAGAGGCGCGCTGGCATGACGGCCTGCCTGTGACGCCAGAGGATGTGATTTTTTCCTTCAATGCTTTTAAAACCAATAGTCCGCAATATGCTTTTTATTATGCGCATGTCAGGGCTGCAGAAAAAACCGGTGAGCGCGACATCACCTTTTATTTCGATGAACCGGGCAATCGGGAACTGCCACAAATTGTCGGGCAATTCATGATTTTGCCGAAACATATCTGGACCGGAAACGGGCCGGACGGCAAAGCCCGCGATATCACCCAAACCACTCTGCTGCCGCCTGTGGGATCTGGGCCCTATCAATTAAAACAAGCAGACCCACCCCATACCACCATTTATGAACGCGTACCCAATTATTGGGGTGCTGCTTTGCCGGTGCGGATCGGACATAATCAATTCCAGCAGCAGCGCTTTGATTATTTCCGCGACACGACGGTTTTGCTGGAAGCCTTCAAGGGTGATCAAATTGATGTGCGCTTTGAAAACAGCGCGAAGAACTGGGCCACAGCCTATGACTTTCCTGCTTTGAAAGACGGGAAAGTCATCAGGGAAGAATTTCCGCAACGCGCGTCGGGCCGGATGCAGGCTTTTGTGTTCAATCTGCGGCGGGAGCATTTTCAAGACCAGCGCGTGAGACGTGCCTTCAATCTGGCCTTTGATTTTGAAGAGATGAACAAGACCGTATTTTACGGGCAATATACGCGCATCAAAAGTTTCTTCGAGGGTACGGATCTGGCCTCGTCTGATCTGCCGAAAGGGCTTGAAAAAGAGCTGCTTGAAAAACTCGGCGACAAAGTACCGCCAAGTATTTTCACAACGCCTTATACCAATCCGGTCAATGGAAGTCCCGACGCCGTGCGCACGAATTTACGGGAAGCGGATCGTTTGCTGAAAGAGGCGGGCTTTATTGTCAAAGACAATAAACGCATGACGCCCGCGGGCCAGCCATTCAAAATTGAATTGCTGGCCTATGATTCCAGTTTCGAACGGATTTTGTTGTTTTTAAAACCCTCCCTTGAACGGCTTGGCATTGGCGTTGTGGTCAAAGTGGTGGATGCCTCCCAATATGAAAACCGGATGCGGGATTTTGATTTTGATGTGACCACGGATCTGTGGCCGCAATCACTGTCGCCGGGCAATGAGCAGCGTGAATATTGGGGCTCGAAATCAGCCGACCGTGCGGGCTCGCGCAATTCGGCCGGTATTAAAAATTCCGCCATAGATACCTTGATTGAAATGATCGTGATGGCGAAGAACCGCGAAGAGCAAATCGCAGCCACCCACGCTTTGGATCGTGTTTTGCTGATGCATGATTATGTCGTGCCGCAATGGACCTATAATTATGAGCGCACGGCCCGCTGGGACCGCTTTGACCGTCCTGAAAAATTGCCCCTCTATGGCGCATCCGCCTTTCCCACCCTTTGGTGGTATGATGCGGACCGCGCAGCGCGCACCAAAAAGGGCGGATAAAGCATGCTTGCTTATGTCTTGCGCAGACTCTTGCTGATGATCCCGACCCTGTTCGGGATCATGCTGATCTCGTTCACCATTGTGCAATTTGCACCGGGCGGACCGATCGAGCGGGTACTGGCGCAATTACAAGGCAATGACGTATCGGCTACGGCCCGCTTTACAGGCGGGGCGGGTGATCTCGCGCAAAGCAATAACGTGATGCAACCGGGCGCGGCGGATGGCAGCGGCAGCAAATATCGCGGTGCGCAAGGTCTTGATACCAAATTTATCAAACAGCTTGAGGCGCAATTTGGCTTTGACAAACCGGCCCCCGAACGCTTTTGGCAAATGCTGAAAAACTATGCCCGCTTTGATTTCGGCAAAAGCTATTTCCGCGACATTTCCGTGCTGGAATTGATCAAAGAAAAACTGCCGGTATCTGTTTCCCTCGGTCTTTGGATGACGCTGTTGTCTTATGGCATTTCCATTCCATTGGGCATTCGCAAAGCCATGCGTGACGGCTCGCGCTTTGATGTCTGGACATCGGCGGTGATTATCATCGGCTATGCGATCCCTGGATTTCTGTTTGCCATATTATTGATTGTTTTGCTGGGTGAGGGATCGTCCTTTCTTCCGCTGTTTCCATTGCGCGGTTTAACATCTGAGCATTTTGCCAGCCTGCCATGGTGGAGCAAGGCACTGGATTATCTCCATCACATTACATTGCCTATTCTGGCCATGGCCTTGGGTGCTTTTGCGACATCGACATTGCTGACCAAAAATTCTTTTTTGGACGAGATCAAAAAGCAATATGTCCTCACGGCCCGCATGAAGGGCTTGAGTGAAACAGATGTGCTTTACGGGCATGTGTTTTGCAATGCCATGATGATTGTCATTGCCGGATTTCCCGCAGCCTTCATCCATGCTTTTTTTACAGGCTCGCTTCTCATCGAAACCGTTTTTTCACTCGATGGTCTGGGGTTGTTGAGTTTTGAAAGCATCATCAATCGCGATTATCCGGTGGTGTTTGCCAATCTCTATATTTTTTCGCTGCTTGGCCTTGTCGTGAATTTGCTGTCGGACATGGTCTATATGCTGATTGACCCGCGCATTGATTTCGAGGGGCGCTGATGTCAGACATGCACATAGAGCAACAACAGTCTTTGGCGCCCCTTTTGCCGAAAAAGGGCCTGTTCAATTTATCCCCGATCAATCAGCGCAGGATGGATAATTTCAGATCCAACCGGCGCGGCTATTGGTCGTTCTGGATTTTTCTGGTTCTGTTTGCGCTCACTTTATGCGCCGAGTTTATTTGCAATGATAAGCCTCTTTATGTGCACTATAAAGGCCAGCATCTTTTTCCGGTTTTTGTAAGCTATCCCGAAGAGGTGTTTGGTGGTTTTCTGGCTGTCACCGATTATCGAGATCCGGTGATCAGCAATGAAATTACAAGCCATGGTTTTGCCATTTGGCCGCCTATCCGTTTTGCACCCAATACAATCAATCTCGATCTCGCAGTGCCTGCCCCCGCCCCGCCGACCTATTTTCTCAGTGATGAAAAATGCCGCCCTGTCGCCGAGAAAAAAGGCGGCACGGGCTGTCGTGATCTTGAATGGAATTGGTTGGGAACCGATGATGGCGGACGCGATGTTTTATCGCGCGTCATTTATGGTTTCCGTATTTCCGTTTTATTCGGCTTGGCGCTTGCGGGCATTTCATCGGTGGTCGGCATTGCCGCAGGGGCCGTACAGGGATATTTCGGCGGACGCATTGATCTTTACATGCAGCGCTTCATTGAAATCTGGTCGGCGATCCCGACTTTGTATTTGTTGATGATCCTATCGAATTTCTTTGAACCCTCCTTCTTCGTTTTATTGTTTATCCTCTTACTGTTTTCATGGGTATCTTTGGTGCATGTGGTGCGCGCCGAATTTTTACGCACCCGCAATTTTGATTATGTCAAAGCAGCGCGCGCTTTGGGATTAAGCGATTTCACGATCATGCATAAACATGTGTTGCCCAATGCCATGGTGGCAACACTGACCTTTCTGCCCTTTGTGTTGAATGGGTCCATCACCACTTTGACCTCACTGGATTTTCTCGGCTTTGGGTTGCCACCCGGCACAGCCTCTTTGGGAGAATTGCTGTTGCAGGGAAAAAGCAATCTCAATGCACCATGGCTCGGCCTCACCGGATTTCTGGTGATAGCCTTGATGTTGTCCTTGCTGATTTTTATCGGCGAGGCGGTGCGTGATGCCTTTGATCCACGCAAGACATTCCGGTGAGCCCGATGACCGAACCCTTATTATCCGTCAACAATCTCAGCGTTACTTTCCGTCAGGGCGGGCAGGAAACGCAGGCTGTCAAAAGCATCAGCTTTTCATTGCAGCGGGGTGAAACCTTGGCGCTGGTGGGTGAATCGGGTTCAGGCAAATCCGTCACCGCTTTGTCCTTGTTGCGGCTGCTTGATCCGGTTTCGGCACAGGTGTCGGGCGATGTGTTGTTTGCCGGTGAAAATCTCACAAAGGCCGATGAGGAGACCTTGCGGGCTTTGCGTGGCAATGCCGCGACGATGATTTTTCAAGAGCCGATGACCTCTCTCAATCCGCTGCATACGATTGAAAAGCAGATTGGTGAAATTTTATTTTTGCACAAAGCCATTCGTGGCGAAGAAGCCCGCGCCCGTATCATTGCATTGCTGCAGGAAGTCGGGATTCAAGAGGCCGAACGGCGGTTGCAAGCCTATCCGCATCAATTATCCGGCGGCCAGCGGCAACGCGTGATGATTGCAATGGCTCTGGCCAATGAGCCAGATTTGCTGATTGCCGATGAACCGACCACAGCGCTGGATGTGACTGTGCAGGCGCAAATTCTGGCATTGCTGCAAAGCATCCAGAAACGGCGTGGCATGGCGATGCTGTTTATCACGCATGATCTCGGCATTGTGCGCAAATTGGCCGATCATGTCGCGGTCATGCAAAAGGGCCATATTGTTGAAACCGGTTTGGTGGCCGATGTGTTCCACCAGCCGCAACATCCCTATACGCAAAGCCTGTTGGCGGCAGAGCCCGGCGGCGTGCCGTTGATCCCGTCCCCCGATGCACCCATTGTCGTCGAAGCCAAAGACATCCGCGTCTGGTTCCCCATCAGACAGGGTTTTCTCAGACGCGTTACCGGCCATGTCAAAGCCGTCAATGGTGTGTCTTTGTCGGTGCGCGCGGGGGAAACCGTCGGGCTTGTGGGTGAATCCGGTTCCGGTAAATCGACCCTCGGACTGGCACTGTTGCGCTTGACCGAAGCACAGGGGCAGGTGGTTTATCTGGGCCAGCGGATTGATGATCTGCCGGCCAAAGACATGCGGGCCTTTCGCCAACATATGCAGATTGTGTTTCAGGATCCGTTCGGGGCTTTGTCACCGCGCATGTCTGTGGCGGATATCATCACCGAGGGGCTTGATGTCATGCCCGATCCGCCGCCTCTTCTGAAACGGCGCGAGATGGCCGCACAAGCCATGATCGATGTCGGTCTTGATCCCCTGACTATGGATCGTTACCCGCATGAATTTTCAGGCGGGCAGCGTCAACGCATCGCCATTGCGCGCGCCATTGCTCTTGATCCCACATTCATTGTTCTCGATGAACCGACCTCGGCGCTCGATATGTCGGTGCAGGCCCAAATCGTCACTTTGCTGCGCGACATCCAGCGGCGGCGGCAGATGGCCTTTTTGTTTATCAGCCATGATCTGAAAGTGGTGCGCGCTTTGGCCCATCAGTTGATCGTGCTGCGGCAGGGGGAAGTTGTCGAGGCGGGTTTGACGGAAGACATGCTGAAAAACCCGCAAAGCGCTTATACAAAAGCCCTCTTTGCCGCCGCTTTTGAGCATCACAGCCTGGGCTAGGCCGGTATTTCGCGCCAAATTGTAGGTCTGATCAAGTTTTGTTCATTCTGTGTTAAGCCTATCAGAGCCATAAAAAGACCATCAGATCTTGGCCTGCCTATAAGGATTTTCCATGTTTCCAACCCCCGTTGCCTCTCTGGCCTATAATACCGCCGCCTATGAAAATGCGCCGCTCGTCAAGCCAACGGGCTTTCGTGAATATGATGCGCGCTGGTATTTTGAAAAAGAAATCAACCTCATGGGGATACAGGCGCTGGGCATGGGGCTCGGGACTCTGATCCGGCAAATGGGCATCAAGCCCGAAATCGTCGTGGGGCATGATTACCGCGCTTATTCACAATCCATCAAATTGGCCTTGGTCACGGGATTGATGAATGCGGGTTGCAAAGTGCATGACATCGGGCTTGCCATGTCGCCCATGGCCTATTTCGCCCAATTTGAACTCGACGTGCCCTGTGTGGCGATGGTCACCGCCTCGCATAATGACAATGGCTGGACGGGCGTGAAAATGGGCGCACAACGCCCTGTCACCTTTGGCCCCGATGAAATGGGCCGCTTGCGTGATATTGTCTTATCGGGTGCGTATCAAGCGGCGGCGGGCGGCTCCTATCATTTTGTCGAGAATTTTGCCGCACGCTATATTCATGACCTGACCCATCGCAAACCCTTCACCCGCAAAATCAAAGCCATTGCAGCTTGTGGCAATGGCACGGCCGGTGCCTTTGCGCCGCAAATCCTGCGGGCGCTCGGTGTCGATCTGATTGAAATGGATACAACACCGGACTTTACCTTCCCCAATTACAACCCCAATCCCGAAGACATGAAGATGCTGCATGCCATGGCCGATCGCGTGCGCGAAACCGGCGCCGATCTGGCTCTGGGCTTTGATGGCGATGGCGACCGCTGCGGTGTGGTTGATAATGAAGGCCAAGAGATTTTCGCGGATAAAATCGGTGTCATGTTGGCGCGTGATTTATCCAGCCTGCATCCCCATGCCATTTTCATTGCGGATGTGAAATCAACCGGTCTGTTTGCCACCGATCCTGTCTTGATCGCCCATGGCGCAAAAACCGATTTCTGGAAAACCGGCCATTCTTATATCAAGCGGCGCGTGACGGATTTGAAAGCCTTGGCAGGCTTTGAAAAATCCGGCCATTTCTTTTTCAACGCCCCGATCGGGCGCGGATATGATGATGGTCTGGTGACCGCTTTGTGCGTGCTCGATATGCTCGATCGCAATCCCGACAAGAGCATGGCGGATCTTTATCGCGCTTTGCCGGTGACCTATGGCTCGCCGACCATGGCGCCGCATTGTCCGGATGAGGTCAAATATGATGTCGTGGATCGAGTCGTGGCCAAAATTCAGGCCATGCATGCCAAAGGCGAAAAAATAGCCGGTCAGTCCATTACCAGTGTTGTCACGGTCAATGGCGTGCGCGTCAGCGTTGAAGACGGAACATGGGGTCTGGTGCGTGCCTCCTCCAACAAGCCGGAACTGGTGGTTGTGGTCGAAAGCCCCGTTTCCAAACAGCGGATGCGGACGATGTTCGAAGACCTCGATGCCTTGCTGCGTCAGGAGCCCAGTGTCGGCGCCTATAACCAGACCCTGCCCGATTAAGCGCGTAACGCTTGTGTGCAATTGCGAAAAGCCGGATGTTTCCCATCCGGCTTTTTTTATGGCATGCATGAAATAAAGAGCGCGCATGACAGGAATGGATGGGCAGTGCCCTCCTGTTCTGCTAAAAACCATAGGCAACAAGAAGAATGTAATCTATCGGGAGTAGGATCGATCATGAGTAAAGGCATGCGCAAGGGATTGACCAGTTACGGGGATCCCGGATTTTCATTGTTTTTGCGGCGTGCCTTTATCAAGGCCATGGGCTTTTCGGACGATGCGTTGGAGCGCCCGATTATCGGCATCACCGACACCTTCAGCGATTACAATCCCTGTCACGGCAATGTGCCGCAACTGATCGAGGCGGTGAAACGCGGCGTCATGCTGGCTGGTGGTTTGCCGATGGCCTTTCCGACCATTTCGATCCATGAAAGTTTTTCCAATCCGACCTCCATGTTCCTGCGCAATCTGATGGCCATGGACACGGAGGAGATGATCCGCGCGCAACCCATGGATGCGGTCGTGCTGATTAGCGGGTGTGATAAAACCGTGCCCGCGCAATTGATGGCTGCGGCCAGTGCCGATGTTCCCACCATTTTGCTGATCACCGGCCCGATGCTGGTTGGCCATCATAAAGGGGAGGAGCTGGGCGCTTGCACCGATTGCCGCCGCTTATGGGCCATGCATCGTGCAGGGCAAATGGATGAAGCGGAAATCGATGTGGTCAGCGGTCGCTTGGCCCCCACCAATGGCACCTGTATGGTGATGGGCACGGCCAGCACCATGGCCTGCATTTCCGAAGCGCTGGGGATTGCACTGCCCGGTACAGGATCCATTCCGGCCACCCATGCGGATCGTTTGCGGGCGGCGGAAGCATCGGGTGCGCGCGCCGTGGCCATGGCCAAAAGCGGCGGCCCCAAGCCCACAGAAATCCTGACCAAGAAAGCCTTTGATAATGCGCTGACGGTCTTGCAGGCCATCGGCGGTTCAACCAACGGGCTTGTGCATTTATCCGCCCTCGCCGGACGGCTTGGCATCGAGATTGATTTTGATGCCTTTGATCAATTAGGCCGCACGGTTCCGACCCTGATCGATTTGAAGCCTTCGGGCGCCCATTATATGGAACATTTCCACTGGGCGGGCGGCATGCCGAAATTGCTCAAAGAGCTTGGGGATTTGATTGACGGCACGGCCTTGACGGTGACCGGTGAACCCTTGTCGGCTGCCATCGAAAAAGCCGAGGAGGTGCCAAATCAAACCATCATCCGCAGCCGTGCCAATCCTTTGCAGGCATCGGGCGCTATGGCAGTGCTGCACGGCAATCTCGCGCCGCGTGGCGCGATTATCAAACAGTCAGCGGCATCACCCACATTGATGCAGCATGAAGGTCGCGCCGTGGTGTTTGACAGCGTCGAGGATATGACCAACCGCATGGATGATCCCGATCTGGATGTCACAGCCGATGATGTCTTGGTTTTGCGCAATGCGGGGCCAGTCGGAGCGCCCGGCATGCCGGAGGCCGGCTATTTGCCGATCCCGCGCAAGCTGGCGCAACAGGGCGTCAAAGATATGGTGCGCATATCGGATGCGCGCATGTCGGGCACGGCTTTCGGAACCATCGTCTTGCATATCGCCCCCGAGGCGGCGATTGGCGGGCCGCTGGGTCTGGTGCGCAACGGCGACCGGATCAGGCTTGATGTCGCCAATCGGTCCATCAATCTTTTGGTCGATGATGCCGAGCTTGTTGAGCGTCGCAAGACCTATCAGCCGCCCCCTCCGCATGAGGGATCGGAGCGCGGCTATTTGTCGCTTTATCTCAAAACCGTCAATCAAGCGGATGAAGGCTGCGACTTTGATTTCATGCGCAAGGTGCCTGAAAAAAATTAAAATTTTTAAAAACCCATCATAGCTAAAGATCACGTCAAAGAAGGAATTGGTTCATGACGACACAGGCTAAAATTGCTCTCATTACCGGTGCGGGATCAGGCGTTGGCCGCGCATGCGCGCTGGCTCTGGCCAAGGAAGGTTATGAGGTCATTGTCACCGGTCGCAGACTGTCGGCGCTTGAGGAGACGGTTACGGCTGCAAAGGGTCTGAAAGGGCATATCCATGCCATGGCTGCCGATATTACAGATCCCGCGCAAGTGCAGACCTTGTTTGCCGATGTGAAGAAAAAATTCGGCAGGCTCGATGTCTTGTTCAACAATGCCGGTGTGAATAATCCGCCCGGCGTTTTGCTGGAAGATTTGTCTGTTGCTGATTGGCAGACCATTGTGAACACCAATTTGTCCGCTGCCTTTTATTGCACCCAACAGGCATTTCATCTGATGAAAGAGCAGAGCCCGCGCGGTGGCCGTATCATCAATAACGGGTCCGTGTCCGCGCATGCGCCGCGTCCCAATTCCATCGGCTATGCGGCCACCAAACATGCCATTTCGGGTCTGACAAAATCCACCTCTCTGGATGGCCGCAAATATGATATCGCCTGTGGCCAGATCGATATCGGCAATGCGGCATCGGCAATGACGTCTGCGATGAGCGCGGGTGTTCCGCAGGCCAATGGCACATTGGCGCCAGAGCCTGTGATGGATGTTTCGCATGTGGCGCATGCACTGGTTTATATGGCCAGCCTGCCTTTGGAAGCCAATGTGCAAACCATCACGGTCATGGCGACCAAAATGCCGTTTGTGGGTCGCGGTTAAGCGGCTACTGTTCAAAAAGGATCTTGGGCGATGACAGGGAGCGATGAAGCGATTGAACGCTATGCACGCCACATCATCTTGCCCGAGATCGGTGGCATTGGCCAACAAAGGCTTGCGCAGGCGCGTGTCTTGGTGATCGGTGCGGGAGGCTTGGGCGCGCCCTTGCTTCTCTATCTTGCCGCTGCGGGTGTCGGGCATATCGGCATTGTCGATGATGATGTGGTCAGCCTGTCCAATCTGCAGCGACAAGTCATTCACGACACGCCTTCCATCGGCCGCTTGAAAACAGACAGCGCCGCGCAACGCCTCAATGATTTAAACCCGCTGGTGAAAATAGACGTCTATCCCGTGCGGGCCGATGAACAGACCTTGCCTGCTTTATTGCAAGCCTATGATGTGGTGGCCGACGGCTCTGATAATTTCGAAACCCGCTATGCGGTGGCCGATGCAGCCCTTGCGGCCAAGCGTCCCTTGATCACGGCAGCGCTGGGTCGTTTTGACGCGACGCTGACCACGTTGCGCGGATATGAAAAAAACGCGCAAGGCGCATGGAACCCCACCTATCGTTGTTTATTTCCCGAACCGCCGCCGCACGGCACGGTTGCCCCTTGCGCCGAAGCAGGCGTGCTCGGGGCCTTGGCCGGTGTGATGGGATCATTGATGGCGTTGGAAGTGATC
Organism: uncultured Hyphomicrobiales bacterium; assembly: GCA_903824185.1. Taxonomy (GTDB): domain Bacteria; phylum Pseudomonadota; class Alphaproteobacteria; order Rhizobiales; family Beijerinckiaceae; genus CAIYZJ01. The sequence goes on along the minus strand of CAIJVU010000074.1, from coordinate 63,836 downwards.
AGGGCTATTACGCCGTTTGGTGAGGCCCTGATCGGAAAATTATTGATGGTCGATGCGCTGTCGATGCGCTTTGAAACCATTCATTACGAACGGCAAAATTCGCCGTCCGTTTGAGCTAGCACGAGACGTGCTTAGTTGAACCAGCCGCCGCGCTTGCGCACTTTGACAATGGTGCCGGTGTTCACGCGCTTATAGAGATCATAAATATCTTCGTTGAGCATGCGGATACAGCCGGACGACACCTGCTCGCCAATCGACCAAGGCTCATTGGTGCCGTGGATGCGGAACAAGATGTCATGGCCATTCTGGTACAGATACAAAGCGCGCGCCCCCAAAGGACTATCAACACCGCCGGCCATATGTTCGGGCAGGCCTTTGAGAATCCGCTTCATGGTGGTGGTGGGACGCCATTCGGGCCACACGCCTTTGCGGCCGATTTCAGCCGTGCCACGCCATGAAAAACCCTGACGGCCCACGCCGATGCCATAGCGCAAAGCGGTGTGATCGGATTGCACCAGATAGAGGAAGCGTTCATCGATATTGACGATGATGGTGCCGGGTTTTTCATTCTCGGTGTAAGGCACGGTCTGCCGCATCAATTCCGGACGCATGCGCGACCGGTCAACCAAGGGCACATCGAAAGGCTGGTCGGGAATGGAGCCGATATACCAGCTGTCGTCAAACTCTTCCGGATAGGTTTCGATAGGCGGGTAAGGTGTGCTTTGGCAGGCGGCCAGAACCGATGTCATGCCCAGTAACAAAGCGCGGCGTGACCAGATTTCTTTCGTGCTCATTTCAAAACCAATCTTTTTTAAACAATCATCAAAGGCGCAAGTCGGCGCCAGTTTTCTTTTTGACTTCAGCGATAATTTTTTGCGAAATGCCGTCGATATCGGCATCCGTCAACGTCTTGTCTTGCGGTTGCAATGTGACGCTGATGGCCAGCGATTTCGCGCCGTCCGCAATGCCTTGGCCACGATAGACATCAAACAAACGAACATCGGTAATCAATGACCGCTCGGCTGATTGGGCTGCTTTCAACACATCCCCTGCAGCGACATCTTCCGCCACGATGAACGCAAAATCACGTTCCACCGGCTGGAAATCAGACAGCACCAATTTCGGTTTCATGCGTGTGGGTCGTGCTTTGGGCGGCAGCAAGCGATCGAGACAAATTTCAAAGGCAACCAGCGGCCCCTTGGCATCCAGCGCTTCAAGCGCGCGCGGATGCAGTTCACCGAAACAGCCGATCACGGCTTTGGGGCCGAATTTCAGTGTCGCCGAACGACCGGGATGCAAATAGGAAGGGCCGCCGGATGTGATCATCAAACCACCGGTCGGCACACCCAAGGCTTCCAGCAAAGCCATGGCATCGGCTTTGGCATCATAAAAATCAACCTGTCCGTCAGGGGTAGCCCAATGGCGACCGGGATGGGTGGGACGTGCTGCCGCGCGGCGAATGGCGGCGGCCTGAATGGTTTGGTCTTCGGGCGCATCACCGGCAAACACCTGTCCCACTTCAAACAGCGCCACATCGGCAAAGCCACGATTGGCATTGCGTTGCGCTGCTTTGATCAAGCCGGGCAACAGGCTTGGACGCATGTCGGAGAGATCCGCTGCAATGGGATTGGCCAGTGCCAGCGCGGGGGCCCCGCCACCGAATAAATCGGCTTCGCTTTTGCTGATGAACGACCATGTCACCGCTTCGACCAGACCGCGGCTGGCGAGCGCGCGGCGGGCCAGCCGTGTGCGTTTCTGGATCAAGGTGAGCACAGGGGCGGCAACGGTTTGGGGATCGCGTTGGAAGGGCACAGCCTTGACATTGTCGATGCCGACAATGCGCACAACCTCTTCGACAAGATCGGCCTTGCCTTCGATATCGGGACGCCATGACGGCACGAGGACTTGTCGTGTGTCGCCGCTTCCGGTCACCATGAAGCCGAGGCTTTCCAAAATGGCACATTGACGCGCAGGCTCAACCGCCAAACCTGTCAAACGCTCCACTTCATGCAGCGGAAAGGCAATGGTCAATTCGGGTTGCGGTACGGTGCCAGCCAAGGTGATGGCGCTGGCCGTACCGCCGCATAAATCAAGCACCAGCTGGGTGGCCAGATGCAGGCCCGGGACACAGAAGGCCGGATCAACGCCGCGTTCGAACCGATAGCGCGCATCGGTATTGATGCCGAGCTTGCGGCCCGATTGCGCAATATTCAACGGATCCCACAGCGCGGATTCAATCAGCACATCGGTTGTTGTCTCATCGCAGCCCGATGTTTCACCGCCCATAATGCCGGCAATGGATTCGACATTTTTCTCGTCCGCAATCACCACCATGCCCGGCTGCAGCTCATGCACCTTGCCGTCCAAAGCATGGATCGTTTCCCCTTGTTGGGCGGAGCGGACAAGCAAAGACCCATGCACTTTGGCGGCATCGAAGACATGCAAGGGACGCCCAAAATCAAAGGTCAGATAATTGGTGATATCCACCAAGGCATTGATCGGGCGCAGACCAATCGCTTTCAGGCGGCGCTGCATCCAGTCGGGGCTGGGGCCGTTCTTGACGCCGCGCACCCGGCGCAAGGCAAATGCAGGTGCGAGATTTTTTTCACTGTCGGAAAAATCAAGGCTCACCGAAACGCCGCAGGGTTCGGTTGACGGGATTTCGGCAATGATCTTGCGCTTCAAAGTGCCCAGACCGGCAGCGGCCAGATCGCGCGCCAAACCATAAACCCCCAAAGCATCCGACCGGTTGGGGGTGATGGCCACATCGATCACCGGATCATCAAGCCCCGCATAATCGGCATAGGCCATGCCGACGGGTGCATCGGCTGGCAGATCGATAATGCCGTCATGATCATTGGACAGGCCGAGTTCAAAAGCCGAACACAACATGCCCGCGCTTTCGACGCCGCGGATCATACCAATACCAAGCGTGATATTTTTACCGGGAATATAGGTGCCGGGCGGCGAAAACACGCTTTTCATATCGCCGCGTGCATTGGGAGCCCCGCAGACAACCTGCACCGGCTTGCCGTCGCCCTGATCGACCATGCAGACGCGCAAACGGTCGGCATTGGGATGCTGTTCGGCGGAAATCACCCGCACCACTTTATAAGGGGCCAGCAGGCTGCGTGGATCTTCCACGCCTTCGACTTCGAGGCCGATCCGCGTCAAAGCCTCGACGATGTCTTGAAGCGAGACCTGAGTGTCGAGATGATCCTTGAGCCAGGATAAAGTGAATTTCATGACAAGTCCTCTTAAACGCTCAAGCCGCCGGCCAGCGTCGGCAGGTCAAGGGGACGGAACCCATAATGGGACAGCCAGCGGATATCGGCCTCGAAGAAGGGCCGAAGATCGGGCATGCCATATTTGAGCATGGCGATGCGGTCGATGCCCATGCCCCATGCAAAGCCCTGATAATCGTCCGGATCGAGGCCGCAATGGCGGATGACATTGGGATGGACCATGCCGCAGCCGAGAATTTCCAGCCAGTCCTCGCCCTCGCCGAAACGGATTTCCCCGCCTTTGCGCGAGCATTGAATATCCACTTCCATGGAGGGTTCGGTAAACGGAAAGAAAGAAGGCCGCGAGCGCATTTTGACATCGTCGACTTCAAAAAACGCTTTGCAGAATTCAGCCAAAATCCATTTCAAATGGCCAAGATGCGATCCTTTATCGATCACCAGTCCTTCAACCTGATGGAACATCGGGGTATGGGTCTGATCCGAGTCGCAACGATAGGTGCGGCCGGGAATAATGACGCGGATCGGTGGTTTTTGCGTCATCATGGTGCGGATTTGCACCGGACTGGTATGGGTGCGCAGCAATTTGCGCTCCCCTTGGGCATCCGGCGAAAAGAAAAACGTGTCATGCATTTCCCGCGCGGGATGGCCGACAGGAAAATTCAGCGCGGTGAAATTATAAAAATCGGTTTCGATATCCGGCCCTTCAGCGACCGCAAAACCCATATCCGCAAAAATGGCGGTCAATTCGTCGATCACTTGGCTGATCGGATGGATGCGTCCGCGCGCGGCCATGCTTTCGGGAACCGGCAAGGAGACATCGGCGCGTTCTGACTGCAAGCGCGCATTCAGCGCCTGATCTTTCAAAGCGGTGCGGCGGGCTAACAGCGCGTCATTGACAATATCGCGCAAGCCATTGATTTGAGGGCCTTTTTCTTTGCGCTCGTCGGGAGACATACCGCCCAGCGATTTCAAAAGGGCGGAAATGGATCCGGCTTTTCCAAGCGCTGCGATGCGCACCGATTCCAACGCGGCTTCGTCTGTTGCGTCCGTGATCGCTGTCAGAATCGTCTGTTGCAGTGTGGTCAAATCGCTCATCATTCATCCGCCAGAAAGGCTGTAACATCCTTATTTTGCTGCGTTTTTACGCAAACAAGATTCCAATATGCTTGCGGGCACAAAGCGTGAGCACTGCAAACATGACATGATGCGGGCTTTTGCCATGAATGACGCCCCCTGTCGAGGGGACGCGCGGCATAACTGCTCCCACAATGACAGGACAGGGTGAATAAACCGGAAATTCAGCCGTAACCGCCTTTTTCAGCCCTGCCGCGGATCAATCAGGCCCTTTTTCAATCGGGCTGGGTCAGAAAAACCAAATCCGTATCCTGTGGCTTGGCGCCGAAGCGCGTCAGCAAGGCGTGGATCTGTCCGCGGTGATGGGTCTGGTGGTTGAAAAAATGCACCACGGCCAGACTGATGGGTTGGCTCATGGTGGATTGCTTGGCACCGGAAAACCACGACAGTTCGGTTTCCAAACAGTCGGGGTCGAGATCGCGGGCCCAGTCGAGGATGGTCTGGTCGAGCGCTTTCCGCGCCTGCAGCAAGTCCGTCCAATCGTCATAGACGATGCGGGATTCGGCCATGCCGCCTTTTGGTTTGTCCGATCCGGTGAAACGGTGCATCCAATAGCGGTCGGCCCATAAAATATGGTTGAAAGTGGCGAAAATGGTTCCAAACCACGCCCCCGTCTCCTGACGGATGACGCCATCCCCGAGTTGTCCGGCAGCAGAATAGAGATTGTCATTCTGCCACTGGTTGTAGCGGGCCATCAACTGCACATAAGCAGGCGTGATCATGGGCTGCAGTCCTTTAGACGTGTTGCTCCATGCGCGAATGTTTTTTCATGTCGCGGATCAGCGCATAGACGATCAGGGACACACAGATACAACCGGTTGCATACCAGTAGAACCAGTCTTCATGTCCGGCTTGTTTGAAGGCAAGCGCCACCGAATCCACCGTGCCGCCAAAGATCGAGACAGTCAGCGCATAGGGCACGCCCACGCCCAAAGCGCGGATGGAGGTCGGAAACAATTCCGCCTTCACAATACCGGTGATCGATGTATAGCCCGAAACAATGGCCCAAGCGCCGCAGATCAGGAAAAAGGCGGTCCATGGGCTTTTTGTCTGCTGCAAGGTCGACAGCAAGGGATAGGTAAACAGCACACCCATCACGCCGAAATAAATCAGCATTGGTTTGCGTCCGATCTTGTCGGAAATCGCGCCATAAAGCGGCTGCAGAATGATGGCGACAATCAGCGATCCCAGCACGACGGTCGTTGTCTGGTCATCGGTCAGACCGACCGACAATTTCAGAAATTTTTGCATATAGGTGGTGTAGGTATAAAAGGCCGATGTGCCGCCCACCGTAATGCCAACCACAATCAGCAATTCCCGCCAATGGGCGAGGAAATCTTTCATCGAGCCCATATGGGTGGTGGCATTTTGCGAGGCGTCTTGAAAGTGATCGGTTTCGTGCATGTCACGACGCATGATCATGGTCAGCACCGCCAGCAATGCGCCAATGGCGAAGGGAATACGCCAGCCCCAGGCTTTCAGTTCGGCCGGAGTCAGAAAGACTTTTTGCAACAGCAGCAAAACGGCAATGGCGCATAATTGTCCGCCGATCAGGGTCATATACCAAACGCCGGAATAAAAGCCGCGCCGATTGGGATGCGCCATTTCACTGAGATAAGTGGCGCTGGTGCCGTATTCGCCGCCTTGACTTAAGCCTTGCAGCAAACGGGCGGTCACCAAAACGATGGGCGCCAGCACGCCGATTTGCTCATAGGTCGGGCAGAGGGCAATCAGCAGCGATCCAAAACACATCAGCAAAACTGAAAAAATCAGGGAGTTGCGGCGGCCATAATGATCGGCCAGCCAGCCAAACAACAAACCGCCCAAGGGCCGCACGACAAAGGCTGCAGCAAAAACAATGGCTGCGGATAATTGCTGCGCCACAGGATCGGTGGAGGGGAAAAAAGAACCCGCAAAATAAAGGGCAAAAGCGGAATAGGCATAGACATCATACCACTCGATGAGATTACCCATGGAGCCGACTAAAATAGCCTTCACGCGCCTTTTGGTATCGTCAAAATCATAGCCATCATTGGATATGGTTTCTGTGCTCATGGGTGGTGCCTCTCCAAGACCGTGGCGATTGTTAAAAAAAACCACTTTTTAAAATCAACGCGTTCTGCGTTTTAAAAGGAACGCTCAGCCCGAAGGTAAAAGATCACTCCGATGGGTGCAATAAAAAACCCCGCCGCAGCGGGGTTTTTCAAAATCAGGAACGGCCAAACGGCTTAAGCATGGGCCGCCGCTGCAGGGGAGCTGGCAAAGCTTTTGGCTTTGGCAACAAGCGCTGCAAATGCCTCGGGCTGGCTGATGGCGAGATCGGACAACACTTTGCGGTCGACCTCGATGCCAGCCTTGTTGAGGCCGTCGATGAAACGGGAATAGACCAGACCATGTTCACGCACGGCGGCGTTCAGGCGCTGGATCCACAAAGCGCGAATGGTGCGCTTCTTGTTTTTGCGATCGCGTGTTGCATATTGCATGGCACGATCGACGGCCGCCTTGGCGGTCCGGATGGTATTTTTGCGGCGGCCGTAAAAACCTTTAGCGGCCTTCAAAGTCTTTTTGTGTTTGGCGTGTGATGTCACACCCCGTTTAACGCGAGCCATGGCTGATCTCCTTGCTGGTTCGTCTTAAAAGCCCGGGCGATCAGCCGTTGGGCAGGAAATATTTCTTCACATTGGCTGCATCGCCTTCGAAAAGGACGCTGGTGCCACGCAAATTACGGATCTGCTTGTTTGTGCGCTTGATCATGCCATGGCGTTTTCCCGCCTGCGCATAAAGAACCTTGCCGGTCCCCGTGATCTTGAACCGCTTTTTAGCGGCCGATTTAGTCTTAATCTTGGGCATTTTGCTCTCCATTGCTCCGGACAGACCGGAAAATTAACAATTCATGCCATATTTCAGGCATTTTCTCTCATCATGAGCGAAAAACCCGCCACGGCAGCCCTTATCAGCCGGTCGGGTTAAGCTGGGCCTTATAGTCACTTCCCGGACTGAATGCAACGGCAAAGCCTGCGCAGATCAAGGGATTGTCTCATTGTTTGCCTTTGGCGCGCCTTAAGACAGCATGCAGCGCATGTACTCGGGCCGGTCAGTATTAACGTCCTATTTGTATTTTTTTGCTAAACTGCTCCTTTGAAACCTTAAATTTGCCGGACTTGATTGAAAAATAGGGCATGACGGACGAGTTGGAACCAAATTCATGACAGACCAGCCCATTTTTGATGGCGACCATTTTGATTATGTGATTGTCGGGGCTGGGTCGGCGGGCTGTGTTCTGGCCAATCGTCTTTCGGCGGATCCGCGCAATCGGGTTCTGCTGCTGGAAGCGGGCGGCAATGACCACTGGATCTGGTTTCATATTCCGGTGGGCTATCTGTTTGCGATTGGCAATCCCCGAGCGGATTGGATGTTCAAGACCGCCAATGAAGCCGGTTTGGGCGGACGCTCGATCGCTTATCCGCGCGGGCGGGTGCTGGGCGGCTGTTCGGCCATCAATGCCATGATCTATATGCGCGGACAGCGCGAGGATTATGACGGCTGGAAGGCAACCGGCCTGTCCGGCTGGGGTTGGGATGATGTCCTGCCCTTTTTCAAAAAGCACGAGGATCATTTCCGGCCCGACGGCACTTATCACGTGGCGGGCGGAGAATGGCGGGTCGAACCCCCGCGCGTGACATGGGATTTGCTCGATCGCTTCATTGATGCGGCAGAGCAGGCCGGTATTCCGCGCACGGATGATTTTAACCGTGGCAGCAATCATGGCTGCGGTTATTTCCATGTGAACCAGAAAAATGGCCGCCGCTTCAGTGCGGCCCGCGGCTTTTTGAAGCCGGTGCTCAACCGGCCCAATCTGGTGGTGCAGACGGATGTGTCGGTTGAAAAGATCCTGATCGAGCAAGGACGCGCCACAGGGGTCCAATATCGTTATAAAAACGGCCCCTTGCAGGATATTCGCACGCAAAACGAGGTCATTTTGAGTGCTGGGGCCATTAATTCCCCGCATTTGCTGCAATTATCCGGCATTGGTCCGGCAGAGGATCTCAGCAAAAACGGCATCCCTGTGATGCTTGATGCACCGGGCGTGGGGGCTAATTTGCAAGATCATTTGCAGATCCGGCCTATCTATAAGGTGTCAGGCGTCAAAACACTGAACACGGAATATCAATCCTTGTTCAATCGCGCTTTGATGGGGCTGGAATATGTCGTGCGGCGGACCGGTCCTATGACCATGGCGCCCTCGCAACTCGGCGCTTTTACCCGCTCATCCCCCGAACAGACACGCCCCAATCTGCAATTTCATATCCAGCCTTTGTCGCTCGATAAATTCGGCGATCCCTTGCATAGCTTCGGGGCTTTTACCGCCAGTGTCTGCAATTTGCGCCCTGAAAGCCGCGGTCAGGTGATGCTGGAATCGCCCGATCCGAAACGCCAGCCGCGCATTGCTCCCCATTATCTGACAGCGGATGCGGATCGGAAAGTGGCCGCCGATGCCTTGCGGGTGATCCGAAATGTCATCAACCAGCCTGCCCTAGCACCCTTCCAGCCGCAGGAATACCGGCCCGGTGCGCATTTGGTCAGCGACGAGGATCTGGCCTTGGGCGCGGGTGCGGTGGCCTCCACCATTTTCCACCCGGTCGGCACGGTGAAAATGGGGCCTGCCACTGATGGCATGGCGGTCGTTGATGAACGGTTGCGGGTGCGGGGCATTGAGGGCTTGCGCGTCATTGATGCCTCGGTCATGCCCATGATTACCTCGGGCAATACGGCTGCACCCACGATGATGATTGCCGAAAAAGGCGCGGCCATGATCCTTGAGGATGCCCGTCCGGCTTTATGAATAGTCTGTACTGGGGATCGGGAGGAACGGTTTTATGATCTTTCATGCCGCAGCCGTGGCTTTGGCGCAGACCTTTTCCCGCAATTTTCGTGGCCTGTTATGGCGCAGTCTGGGTTTGACCTTGTTATTGCTGGCCATTTGCTGGGCGCTCCTGACAAAGGGGCTGACGGCATGGCTTGATCATCAGGCCTTGATCGCCGATCATGGTTTCTGGACACAGCTGGCCAGCGTCATGGCCGGTGCGGGTCTTTTCATCGGGCTGGCCTATCTGATCCCGACCATTTCCATGCTGGTTTCGAGCTTTTTTCTCGATGAAATCGCCGAAAAAATCGAACGTCAGGATTATTCGAGCGATCCTGTCGGCACCGCCATCCCGATCAAGCGGGCTGTTTGGGAGGGTGTGCGCTTTGCGCTTCTGACCTTGGGGGTCAATGTCGTGGCCCTGATGGTGTTCTTATTGCCCGGCGTCAATATGCTGGTGTTTTTCATCGCCAATGCGCTGTTGATGGGCCGTGAATATTTTGCGCTGGCGGCAGGGCGGTTTGCCAGTGAAGAGGCGGTTGTGGCGCTCAGGCGGCGGCACAGTCTGACCATTAGCCTGTGCGGCGCGCTTTTAGCCTTTTTTGTCTCGATTCCGCTGCTGAATTTGTTCACGCCGCTGTTTGCCACGAGCCTGATGGTGCATGTGCACAAGGCCCTGCAATACCGCGACGCACGCCGCGCAGGCGAAGCCTAGACCAAGGGTCGGGACAGTTTCAGGCCAGTCTCAGGCGTAACGGCCGGAAGCGAACTGGCCGCCTTTGAGGAAACGCCACAGATAGGTCGGGACAATCGCTTCAATGCTTTCAGGCGCAATGCCGAGGCCTTGCAACGTCCGGCCCTCGATCTGTGCCTTTTCAGAGACGACATTGTCGTGTTCGAGCAAAGTGACCTGATCGCGGGTCATCAAAAATTCTTCGGGCAACAGGCCGAAACTGGCATATTTGGCAAATTCCAACAGGCCGGCTTGCAGACGGGCCAGCTTGAAGGGTAGAGGCACCAGCATCGGATGATGATTGGTTGTCGTCATGATGAAGCGCAACAAATCTTCAAAACTATGGGTCTCGGCCCCGCCCAATTCATAGGTCGTGCCGGATTTCAACGTGCCATCGACCGCGCGGGCCACGACTTCCGCCACATCACCGACAAAAACCGGCTGGAACAGCGTTGTTCCGCCACCAATCAGCGGGAGAACGGGGAGAATGGAGGCCAATTCGGCAAAGCGATTGAAAAACCCGTCTTCCGGTCCGAAAACGATGGAGGGACGCAGGATGATCGCATTTTTGAACGCTGCTTTCACAGCCCGTTCGCCTTCGGCTTTTGACCGCGCATAGGCGCTGGCGGACTCAAGATCGGCCCCAATCGCCGACATATGCACAAAATGCTCGATGCCGAGATCACGCGCGGCGCGGGCGACAACAGCGGCACCTTCGGCTTGGATCTTGGAAAAGCGTTGCTTGCCGGTTTCCGACAAAATGCCCACCAGATTGATCACGGCATGCGATCCGGCCATGGCATGCTCGACCGATTGCGCATGGCGCAAATTGGCTTGCACGGCATGGATCTGGCCAACACCGCCCAAGGGTTGCAGGAAATAAGCGAGATCGGGGCGGCGCACCGCCACTCTGATCCGGTAACCGCGGCGGGCCAAAGCACGCACCACATGGCGGCCGACAAAGCCTGACCCACCAAAAACCGTGACCAACTGACCGGATGCGTTGCTCATAAACCGTCTCCTTGCATCAATCCTTGCATCAATCCTGTGGCAGGGATTGCCCTTTACGGCAAAGCATCATCCTGCAAACAGCCTGACATGGGTCATAATCAATAGCCCTGCGTCTGTATAGTGTTTTGAGGCCTTTCTGGATCAAGAAAGAAGTCTGATCCCGCGGGAAAAAAGCGTGCTTTTGGGGCTCATCGGGCGGATTTGCGGCTGTGGGCAGAATTTCATGCGGTTTTGCAGGCTCTGTGCCATGCTTCTGATTGACAGCTAGGGTCTGCGTCGATAGACAACCCTCCGGGCCCAGGTGGCGGAATTGGTAGACGCGCTGGTTTCAGGTACCAGTGGTGCAAGCCGTGGAGGTTCGAGTCCTCTCCTGGGCACCAAATGTTTCCCGAGAAACATTTGGCTATGCCAAGCCCGCAAAATGCAAGCCCGCAAAATGAACGATCCCACGTCCCAGTCTCCCGATCAGGCAGACCGCTATAAGGCATGGCAAGCGTCTTCATGGGCCTTCATTTCTGTGCTATCTCTTGTCGCCTGCATGGGTTTCATGCCATGAACCGCTGACGCGCGGCATTCGGGGCGGCGGATCTGAAAAACGAGTTTTTTGATGAATTACATGATTTATGACGGTGATCTGCCGGATGATTACGAGGCCGGTGCGGCCATCGCAATCGATACGGAGACAATGGGCCTCAATCCGCATCGTGACCGTTTATGTCTGGTGCAGATGTCACGGGGCGATGGCAGTGCCGATCTGGTCCAAATCAGGCGCGGACAGACAAGCGCGCCCAATCTCGAAGCCGTTTTGACCAATCCGGCCATTGTTAAACTGTTCCATTTCGGGCGTTTTGATATTGCCATTTTGGAAAAAGCCTTCGGGGTAGTGACCCAATCCGTTTATTGCACCAAAATCGCTTCGCGTCTGGCCCGCACCTCAACCGATCGGCATGGATTGAAGGATTTGTGCCGGGAATTGCTCGGGGTGGATTTGTCCAAGCAGCAACAATCCTCTGATTGGGGCGCGGAAAAATTGAGCGATGCCCAAATCGCCTATGCGGCCTCCGATGTGCTGCATTTGCACGCGCTGCGCACCAAATTGGATCTCTTATTGCAGCGTGAGAACCGCATGGAGATTGCGCAGGCCTGTTTTGACTTTTTGCCGATGCGTGCCCATCTTGATCTGGTGGGTTGGCCGGATATTGATATTTTTTCGCATAGTTGATCCCGGATGGGGATAAAGGCCGAACAAGGGAAAACGCGATGAGAATGGGGGAAACCCAAACCATGATGGTGATCTCGCGTGACGAATTGGCGCGGCGCTATGCCGATGCCAAACGGCACAGCCTCATCGTGCGGTTTTTACGCTTTTTGATCCCGTTCGGGTCCATTCTGGCTTTGTCGGGCATTATTGCAATTGCGATTTTTGACCCTTTCCGGACGATTTCAACGGGCTTGGCGGTGGCGTCTTTCAATCTCAGCGGCTCGCAAATCACCATGGAGCAACCGCATTTGCGTGGCTTCAAGCAGGATATGCGTCCTTATGAGGTTAATGCCGACAAGGCCCTGCAGGATTTGAAAAACCCGACTTTGCTCGATTTGACGGATTTGAAGGCCAAAGTGGGTCTGGCCGACAAGAAAACGGCCTTAATCGAGGCGATTCAGGGACTTTATGATTCCCAAGCCGAAAAAATGACGATTGATCGGCCGTTGAACATCAAATCCGATGCCTATGATGTGCGCATGCAGTCCGCCAAAGTTGATTTTAAGGCCGGGACCGTGTTCACAGATCAGACGGTTCGTGTGATCATGTCGACGGGAACAATTGATGCCGATAAGATGGAAGTGATCGACAGCGGTCGCAAGATCGTGTTCAGCGGGCGTGTCAAAACGCTGCTGCAGTCCAATGATCCGGTATCAGGTGATAAAGGCGAGCAAAAACAATGAAGCATGGTTCAGTGACGTTGGCTTTGTCAGGTGTTTTGGTGGCAGTGACGCTGTCGGCTTGGGCACAAACCCCGCTGGCGGCGCGGGCACCGGCTGGCAAAGGCACATTCGGGTCGGGATCAAAAGAGCCGATTTCGGTGGAAGCCGATCATCTCGAGGTTTTTGATAAGGAAAAACGCGCCGTCTATTCCGGCAATGTTGTGGTGGTGCAAGGCGAAAGCACCATGAAATCCGGCCGGATGATTGTGTTTTATGCCAATGACGCACAAGACGGAGCTGCGGGCCAGCCAGCGGCCAATGCCGCCCCTGCCAATGCCGCCCCCGCGCTTGGCAACGGCAATTCCCTGCGTCGGTTGGAGACCTATGAAGGCACCACGATTATTTCCAAAGACCAGATCGCGGTCGGCCAGCAAGGCGTTTATGACAAGGAATCCAATCGCATGGTGCTGACGGGCGACGTGGCCCTGACGCAAAACGGCAATGTGACCAAAGGCGAAAAGCTGGTTTATGATCTCACAACCGGCGTGGCCGTGGTTGAGGCGGCGCCCAATTCCGGACGCGTCAAAAGCCTGCTGATCCCCAATTCCAACGAGGATAAAGGCACAGCCAAGCCAGCGGCCAAACCCGCCCCCAAATCCTGATGCCAAATCCGATCAGAGTGTAATATCCCAAACATGACCCAATCTATGCCTGCTTCCGCTTCCTCAGATCCCGCTTTGGCGGCGGGACGGCTTTTCGTGACCGGGCTTGAAAAAAGCTATCGCGGGCGCACGGTGGTGCAGGATGCCGGTTTGGAGGTTTTTTCAGGCGAGGCGGTTGGCTTGCTGGGTCCGAACGGCGCCGGAAAAACAACGATTTTTTACATGATTACCGGTCTTGTTGTGGCGGATAAGGGCCGTATCGAGCTCGATGGCTATGATATCACCTCTTTGCCGATGTATCGGCGGGCGCGTCTGGGCATTGGCTATCTGCCGCAAGAGGCTTCGATTTTCCGTGGCTTGACGGTTGAGGAGAATATCCGCGCCGCCCTGGAAGTCACCGAAAAAAACCGCGACAAGCGCGAGGCGGAGCTGGATGCCCTCTTGGAGGAATTCGACATCAAACGGCTGCGCAAGGCCCCGTCCATTGCTTTGTCGGGTGGCGAGCGCCGCCGCTGCGAAATCGCCCGCTCACTGGCCGGTCGTCCGTCCTTTATGCTGCTGGATGAACCCTTTGCCGGCATTGATCCGATTGCGGTGGGCGATATTCAGGATCTCGTCCGCCATCTCACCAAGCGCGGCATTGGCGTTTTGATCACCGATCACAATGTGCGGGAAACGCTGGGTTTGATCGACCGCGCCTATATTATTCATTCCGGTCGGGTGCTGATGGAAGGGCAACCGGACGCCATCATCAGCAATCCGGATGTGCGCCGTCTTTATCTGGGCGAAGATTTCCGTCTCTGACGCGCAAAAATTTACTTTAAATCGCTTTCTCTTTGACGAATGCATCATTTTTAGGCTTTATGAGCCGACAGGCAAGAAACATGCCTTGTGCGCCCCCGCTCTTTGTGAGACGTATCGGGCGGTTCTTTTTGTATCGCGATCTGTATTGGTTTTTTGATGAAGTTTGGGCAAAGGCTAGAAATTCGCCAGGGACAAAACCTGGTTATGACGCCGCAACTTTTGCAGGCGATCAAGCTTTTGCAGCTGCCAACCCTCGATCTCGCACAATATATCGAACAAGAGCTTGAAAGTAATCCGCTGCTTGAGCGTGTGGTCGAGGATGACGGCCCCGAGGCGGGCGGGCCCTCTGCCAGCGAAAGTGCGGCAGCCGAACCCAGCGGCGAGGGCGAGGACTGGTTCTCCGACAGTCTGCCGATGGATGGGGGGGCGATTGAAAGCCGCCTCGATACCTCGCTGGAGAATATGTATCAGGAATCGGCGTCTGATCAGACCATGGCGCCCAGTGAAACCATTTCCGGACTGTCAGCCTCAAGCTGGACCGGCATGGGCGGCAGTCATTACGACTCTGATGAGGCGGATCTCGAAGCCTTTGTCGCCGAAAACATGTCTTTGCAAGACCATATCGAACAGCAGTTTCGGGTGGCAGTCGAAGATCCGGTAGATCGGATGATCGGCTTCAGCCTGATCGATAGCATTGACGATGCGGGCTATCTGAGCGAGCCGGTGGAGGATATCGCCGAGCGTCTTTCGGTCCCCGTCACCCATGTTGAAAAAGTACTGGCCAAGGTGCAGTCTTGTGATCCCACAGGGGTCGGGGCCCGCAATCTCGCGGAATGTCTGAAACTGCAATTGATCGAGCGCGGACGCTATGATCCGGCCATGGGCTTGTTGCTCGATAATCTGGCTTTGCTGGCGCGGCGCGATTTCGCAACCTTACGCAAAATCTGCAATGTCGATGAAGATGACATGGGCGACATGGTTGATGAGATCCGCCATCTCGATCCCAAGCCCGGATTGAAATTTGGTGGCCAGCCGATGCAGGCGGTGGCCCCTGATGTCTTGGTGCGGCGCGCGCCCGACAATACGTGGATGGTCGAACTCAATAACGACATTTTACCAAAAGTACTTGTCAACCAGACCTATGCCATGCGGGTATCGGCGTCGAGCCGCAATGATGTTGAAAAATCCTATGTCGCCGAATGTTTGCAAAATGCCACATGGTTGACGCGCAGTCTCGAACAGCGGGCCAAAACCATTTTGAAAGTGGCCAGTGAAATTGTCAGGCGGCAAGATGCTTTTCTCAATCGCGGTGTGGCGCATCTCCGTCCCTTGAATTTAAAAATGGTGGCCGATGCCATTGCCATGCATGAATCAACGGTATCGCGCGTCACTTCGAATAAATTCATGCATACGCCGCGCGGTTTGTTTGAAATGAAATATTTCTTTACCGCCTCGATTTCGGGAACCGATGAAGGGGAAGCCCATTCGGCGGAAGCGGTGCGTCACCGCATCAAACAATTGATTGATGATGAAGCCGCCGAAAAAGTCTTATCCGATGATGTGCTTGTGCAAAAATTGCGCGCAGAGGGCATTGATATCGCGCGTCGCACCGTGGCCAAATATCGTGAAAGTCTCCGCATTCCCTCTTCAGTGGAACGACGTCGCGAAAAAATGTCGCGCTTGAAACGGTGAGGGCTGAGTATGCGTTCAAGCTATCTTGATATCATTGGTGGTCTGGCCTGTTTGCAGGTTTTGTTTCTGCATATTGCGGAAGCTTTTTATCCTGCTTTCGCCACCGAAAAAATATCGGATTTTACACTGGGCGGCTTGGTGCATGGCTCACCCCTTTATTTGATCTATGACGGCTATACCGGTGTTTTTGTGTTCTTTCTGTTGTCGGGCTATGTTCTGACACCCAGTTTTGCCAAGGATGTGAATCCGTTTGTGCAATTTATCGCGCGTTGGGGCCGCTTGGTTGTCCCCGCTGCAGCCGCTTGTGCCTTTTCTTTTTTCATCAAATGGCTGTTGGTGGATTGGGATCCGGCACCGCGGGCAGCCGACATTTCCGGTTCCGTGTTTTTGCAAGACTGGTGGCGTCCCGCTTTGGGCTGGACCCTCTTTGCCAAAGATGCTTTTTTCAATTCTATCTTTGTGGGCTACGCGGAAACCAGTGCGCTTTTAACCGATCGCTATCTGGATTCGATCGCTACGGCGTTTGTCGCGCCCCTATGGACCTTGAGCGTTGAAATGCACGGATCGCTCATCGTGCTGACGCTGGTGACATTGCGGAAAAAACATCCCTTCTTCTACAGAATGGCTTTGCTCGTACTCAGCCTGATGCTGATCCGCACTTATTATATTTTGTTTATCATCGGCCATTTGCTCGCAGTGGAGCGGGACGAGCAATGGTCCCAAGACACCCCGTCCGGTGCCTTTCTCTATCTCATGGCGGGCAGCCTGTTATGCATTATGGGCGAGGTGAAAACAGCGACCTTGTTTGAATCGGTCTGTGAGGCCGATCTGCCCTTCGCGCTGGATTGTTCGGGCCATACCCAGAAAATGGTGGGCTCGGTGGTTTTGTTTTATGGTTTGCTGACCAGTGTCTGGATGCAAAATCTTCTGCGAGGGCCGGTTCTGCAATGGCTTGGCACGCATTCTTTCCCGATTTACCTCGCGCATTGGCCGATTTTGTGTGGCTTCGGCAGTGCGGCTGCGGTGCTCACTTTTGCCGTTTTTCCAACCGCGCCGGTTCTTGCCTGTCTGATGGCTGCTCTGGCCACCATAGCTTTGACGATGTTGGCGGCGCTTTTGTTCCATCAGGTGGATGAGGTGGCCATTCGCTTTTCGCGCTGGCTGAGAACTGTCGGGCAAAGCCGGTTCTGAAAATTGTGAAGAACAGTGCTGACCTCTTCGATTTTTTCCGATAAACTGGTCCCATTCGTGGCCATGCTTGCGGTCTTTCGATGTGATACAAAGTCCAAACTGAAAGAACGCGGCGTGGCCAAAACTGAAAAAAATGAGTTAATTCAGGGTCTCATCGCCGTTTCGGAACGCATCAATCTGTTGCAGACCCAGCTTGAAACCTTGCAACAGGAAATGCTGATGCTGAAAAAAACAGCTCATTCCCCGTTGCAAAATGCGTCCGGTCTCGCCTATGCCGATCCGCGCCAGCGCATGGCTTATTTGCAAAAGCAGTCGGATGAATTACTCAAAGACTATGCCGAGGCCATGGCCAGCTTGCGCCATGTGGTTGCTGGAAATGAACTCATGATGCGCGAGGAGGCCCATGCGCCCGAACTCGCCGTGATGGGCCGCTTGATGTAATGCATCTGGCAGATCATCAATTCTATGACATCTGAGGGGGAATTTTGCGTGATGCTGACAATCTGGGGACGGGCCAATTCCATCAATGTCCAAAAAGTCTTGTGTTGCTGCGATGAAATCGGGGTGGCCTACGAGCGCATCGATGCGGGCATGCAATTCGGGGTCGTCAATACCGAACCCTTTTTGTCGCTCAACCCCAATGGATTGATCCCGACCCTCGTGGATGGGGAGATGGTCTTGTGGGAATCGCATGCGATCATGCGCTATCTCACCCGCCGCTATGATGTCGAACACAGCATCACCCCCGAGGATGAAGCGGCGATCGCCCAAGCCGATAAATGGCTGGACTGGGTGCACACGGTGGCATGGCCTGCCATGAAACCGGTTTTTTGGGGTTTGGTGCGCACGCCGCAAGACAAGCGCAATCATGCCGAGATCGAGGCCGGTATTGCGGCTTGTTCCAAAGCCTTTTCATTGGTCGATCAGGTCTTGTCGCATCAGGCCTATCTGGGCGGGGATCATTTCACCTTTGGCGATATTCCTATGGCTTTGATCGCGCATCGTTGGTTCTCGATGCCGATTGAAAATCGCCCAGCTCTGCCCCATTTGAAACATTGGTATGAGGGCATTGTGGTTCGTCCGGGTTTTGCACGGCACGGTGCGCTTCCCTTGAGTTAACAGACGAAGGCTTCGCTGTTATGCCCCGCGCGGCATAATATTTTGGTTTAACGCATGTAATGAATGGTTGTTTCATGTCCATGATTTCTCTTGCTTCGCTGACAGTTGATCAGGCTCTTGTTGATTTTGTTGAAAAGGATGTATTGCCGGGTTCGGCGGTCTCATCAGACGCGTTCTGGTTGGGATTGAGCGCCATCATCCATGACATGGCTCCGGACAATCAGGCTTTGCTGGCCAAGCGTGACCAGTTGCAAGCCGCGCTTGATATCTGGCACCGCACGCATAAAGGGCAGGTTCAAGATCCCGCCCACTACCAGACCTTTTTGCGCGAGATCGGCTATCTCGTGGAAGAGCCAGCCAGTGGCTCGATTGCGACGGCGCATGTGGATGCGGAAATTGCTGAGATTGCCGGTCCGCAACTGGTGGTGCCGATGTCCAATGCCCGTTATGCGCTCAATGCCGCCAATGCCCGTTGGGGCAGTCTGTATGATGCGCTGTATGGAACCGATGCGATTGCCGATGAAGGGGCACTGGCAAGGGGTGGCAAAGGCTTAAACCCTGCACGGGCTGAGGCCGTGGTGGCGCGGGCCAAATCCTTTTTGGATGAGGCGATCCCACTACACGAGGGCCATCATCACGCGGTAACCCGCTATCAGATCGAAGCCGGACACTTGCACATCGTGTTGTCGAACGGGCACACGACCACGCTTAAAAACGACAGCCAGTGGATCGGCTATCGCGGAGCAGCGGATGCGCCGGACGCTTTGTTGTTCCAAAATCATCATCTGCATATTGAAGTGGTGATCAATCGCGCCCATCCCATCGGCAAAGGCGATCCGGCCGGTGTGGCCGATGTCATTTTGGAATCCGCCATCACCACCATCATGGATATGGAAGACAGCGTGGCGGCGGTCGATGTCGATGACAAAATCGAAATCTACCGCAACTGGTTGGGTTTGATGAAAGGCACTCTGTCGGCCCAGTTCGACAAAGGCGGCCAGATGGTCGCTCGCCATCTCAATCAAGACCGCGTCTATACATCGCGCGCGGGCCAGTCCCTGACTTTGGCCGGACGCAGTCTGATGCTGGTGCGCAATGTCGGCCATCACATGATGACAGACATCATCCGTGACAAGAACGGACATGAGATTCCCGAAACCATTCTGGATGCAGCGATCAGCGTGTTGATTGCCAAACATAATGTGAAGGGCGACACACCGCTCAAAAACAGCCGGACCGGTTCCATCTATATTGTGAAACCCAAAATGCACGGCCCCGAAGAAGTAGCTTGGGCGGATCGTTTGTTTGCGCGCGTCGAAGATCTCGTCGGCTTGCCGCGGCATACGCTGAAAATGGGCATCATGGATGAAGAGCGCCGCACCAGTGCGAATTTGAAAGCCTGTATCCTTGCCGCCCAGCATCGTGTGGCCTTCATCAATACCGGCTTCTTGGATCGCACGGGTGATGAAATCCATACCATCATGGCATCGGGACCGGTGGTACGTAAAAACGATATGCGCTCGGCCTTGTGGCTCGGTGCCTATGAAGACTCGAATGTGAAAATCGGACTGGCGTGTGGGCTGCCCGGCAAAGCGCAAATCGGCAAAGGCATGTGGGCTGCGCCCGACCGGATGGCCGATATGCTTGCGCAAAAAATCAATCACCCGAAAGCAGGTGCCAATACGGCTTGGGTGCCCTCACCCACCGCGGCCACCTTGCATGTGCTGCATTATCACAGTGTGGATGTGCACGAGCGGCAGAAAGAATTGGCGCATGATACCAAAAGCCGCCTGACCGATATTTTGCATCTGCCCTTGGCCCAGTCGAACTGGTCGCCCGAAGAGGTGCAGCAGGAGATCGACAATAATGTGCAAGGCATTCTCGGCTATGTCGTGCGCTGGATCGATCAGGGCGTGGGCTGTTCCAAAGTGCCTGATATCCATGATGTCGGCCTGATGGAAGATCGGGCTACCTTGCGCATTTCCAGCCAGCATCTGGCCAATTGGCTGATGCATGGCGTGATCAGCGAAGCGCAGGTCATAGAAAGCATGAAGCGCATGGCGGTGATTGTCGATCGGCAGAATGCGGGGGATCCCTTGTACCAGCCCTTGGCACCGGCCTGTAATGGTCTGGCCTTTCAGGCGGCGGCTGATTTGATCTTCAAAGGATCTAGCCAACCCAATTGCTATACCGAATTCATCTTGCATGCCCGCCGCAAGCAGGCCAAAGCAGGACAGGCGGCGTAACAGATCCCTGTTGCAAAGCGAGGGCATGGGTCGTGACCATCATGACAGAACAGATCGACAAAATCGCATCGATACAGTCTTTGCCCGAGGCTGATCTGTCCCTGTCCTTTGATGCCAAAGCCTTGGCGCAACGGGTCATGGCCATTGCGCAAAACCATGCACAGGCCCATGAGGCCCGCAAAGCCATTGTCGGCCTGTTGTCGGGCGTGTTGACGCTTGAGCGCCAGCACGCCGAAAAAATTCTGCTGGCGCATAAAAGCGGTTTGCAATGCGTCAGCTATTTGTCGGATGTGATGGATGCGATCATCGCCGCTTTGTTCGAGGTGGCGATCGGCGTTTTTTATCCTGCGGAAAATCCCTCGACGGCTGAGCAAATCGCGGTTGTGGCGGTGGGGGGTTACGGGCGCGGTACGCTGGCACCGGGGTCGGATATCGATCTGTTGTTTTTGCTGCCCTACAAAACAACGCCGTGGTCTGAAAGCGTCATTGAAATCATTTTATACACGCTGTGGGATTTGAAGCTGAAGGTCGGTCATTCCACCCGCACCGTCGAAGAATGTATCAGGGAAGGGCGCGCGGATATGACCATCCGCACGGCTTTGCTTGAGGCGCGTTTTCTGATCGGCGAGCGCGGATTGTTTGACGGCTTTGAAAGCCGCTTTGACAAGGAAATTGTCATCGGAACAACCGCGGAATTCATGACGGCCAAATTGGCGGAACGCGAACAGCGCGTCACGCGCGCCGGCACTTCGCGCTATCTGGTCGAGCCCAATGTCAAGGACGGCAAAGGCGGCTTGCGTGATCTCAACACGCTGTACTGGATTTCCAAATATGCCTATCGCGTGAAACTGCCGTCCGAGCTTGTCAAAGTCGGATTGTTCGACGCCGAGGAGTTGCGGCTGTTTGAACGCTGCGAGGATTTTTTGTGGCGGGTGCGCTGCCATATGCATTTTGCCACGGGGCGGGCGGAAGAGCGCCTGTCTTTTGACATGCAACGCAATATCGTGGAGCGCATGGATTATAAAAGCCATGGCGGTCTGTCATCGGTCGAGCGCTTTATGAAGCGCTATTTTCTGGTTGCAAAAGACGTGGGCGATTTGACAGCCATTGTCTGTTCCGCTTTGCAGACGCGCCACACCAAAAAACAACCGATTTTGCAACGCATGCTGGACAGCCTGAAACGCCAGCATGCTGCCATTCCCGATACGCGTGATTTTGTTTTGATCGGGGACCGCATCAGCATTGCGCGGCCCGATATTTTTACCAAAGACCCTGTCAATCTGTTGCGCTTGTTCTGGTTTGCCGATCAGCTGGATCGCATGATCCATCCGGATGCGACGCGGCTGGTCACCCAGTCTTTGCGTCTTGTCACGTCGGACTTGCGGAAAAACGAAGAAGCCAACCGGCTGTTTGTTGAAATTCTGAATTCGAAAAAATCCCCCGAAAGCCTGTTGCGGCGGATGAATGAAACCGGCTTGCTCGGCCGCTTTGTGCCGCAATTCGGGCGCATCGTCGCGATGATGCAATTCAACATGTATCATCACTACACGGTCGACGAGCATTTGCTGCGTTCGGTCGGGATTTTGGCGACCCTTGACCAAGGCCTGCTGAAAGATGATCTGCCGGTGGCCAATGAAATCCTGCCCACCATCCGCAATCGCAAAGTGCTGGCGGTGGCCATCTTCCTGCATGACATTGCCAAAGGACGGCCCGAAGATCATTCCATCGCCGGTGAACGCATGGCGCGCATTTTGTGCCCGCGCTTTGGCTTGAATGAAAGCGAGACCGAGGCGGTGGCGTGGTTGATTGCCCATCACCTCGATATGTCCACCATCGCGCAAAGCCGCGACTTGTCCGATCCGCGCACC
The DNA here is from genome assembly GCA_903824185.1 of uncultured Hyphomicrobiales bacterium. GTDB lineage: Bacteria > Pseudomonadota > Alphaproteobacteria > Rhizobiales > Beijerinckiaceae > CAIYZJ01. The sequence goes on along the minus strand of CAIJVU010000074.1, from coordinate 41,344 downwards.
ATTGAAAGTTTCGGCGCCGTCGTGCAAACGCTCGAACGGTTGAAAATGCTGCTTGTGCTGACGGTCTGCGACATTATGGCGGTTGGCCCCGGGGTCTGGAACGGCTGGAAAGGACAGCTGCTGAGAACCCTGTTCTGGGAAACCGAGATCATTCTGGCCGGGGGTCATTCAACCATTGATCGCGCGCAACGCGTCAAACATGCGCAGGAAGTCACACGGCAAAATCTGCCCGGCTGGTCCGATCCCGAAATCGATGCCTATATCGGGCGGCATTATCCGGCCTATTGGTTGAAAGTCGATCAGGAGCACCGCACCCGCCATGCCCGCTTTTTGCTGGCCGCTGAGCGTGACATGCATTCCATGGCGACAGAGGTCGCAACCGACCGGTTCCGCGGCATTACCGAACTCACGGTCACAGCCCCCGATCATCCGCGCCTGCTCGCCATCATCACGGGCGCTTGTGCGGCTGCGGGCGCCAATATTGTCGATGCGCAAATTTTTACCACCACCGACGGCATGGCGCTTGATACGATCTCGCTCTCGCGCGCTTTCGACAATGACGAGGATGAATTGCGCCGCGCCGCGCGGGTGGCCCGCAGCATCGAACAGGCGCTCAAAGGTGATATCAGGATTGCCGAAGTCGTTGCCTCGCACCATAAAAAGCGCACCAATCACAAAGCGTTTCACGTGTTGTCCGAAGTGGTCATCGACAATGCCTTGTCCGGCCGCACCACGGTCCTTGAGGTTTCGGGTCTTGACCGTCCCGGCCTGCTCTATGAATTGACCACCGCCATCGGCAAACTCAACCTCAATATCGCCTCCGCCCATATCGCGACATTCGGGGAAAAAGTGGTGGACGTTTTTTATGTGACGGATCTGACCGGATCGAAAGTGCTGCATTCAGGCCGCATCAAAACCATCGAAACCACCCTCAAATCCATCCTTGAAAGTGCACATGAGACAAAAACTGCGGTGGAATCATCGAAATAACGCCTGTTCACCCTTGAATTTTGCCGCTTGAAACCTGATATCGCCCTCACACCCTTTTCTTTGATAAGACCAGAATAGTGGAAGACCATGACGACCGCTGATCATCACGCACAGACTTCTGACCCGCAGGCCCCGACACCGGAGACCTCCGCCCCTCAAGCCGCTCCCGAACCCGAAATCAGCGATCCCGTGGCGGTTCTCACTGCAGAAAACCAGTCGTTGAAAGACAAGCTGTTGCGGACGCTGGCCGATATGGAAAATCTGCGCCGCCGCACCGAAAAAGAAATGGCCGATGCCCGCACCTATGCGGTGGCCAATTTTGCGCAGGATATGCTCACCGTCACAGACAATCTGCGGCGTGCTTTGGACAGTTTTTCCGAGGAGGCCCGACAGGCCGCTGACAGCGCCGTCAAGCCGATGCTGGAAGGCGTTGAATTGACCGAGCGCGATCTTTTGAAAACGCTGGAGCGCCATCACATCCGCAAGATCGATCCACAAGGCGAACGCTTTGACCCCAATCTGCATCAGGCGATGTTCGAGGTTGAGGATCCGGCTTTGCCCGCAGGCACCGTCACGCAAGTGGTGCAATCGGGTTTTGTGATCGGGGAACGCTTGCTGCGTCCCGCTCTGGTCGGGGTGTCCAAAGGCGGCCCCAAATAAGGCGCTTGTCTTAAAGCGCTGTCACCCGTCGCAGGGTCAGATTGAGGCGTCCGCCTTGCTTGAGCAAAGCGGAAGAGCCCTTGATCACGCGATCAATGCCGTGAAAGGCAAGGCGGGCCGGTCCGCCAAAGACCAGCACATCGCCTGATTTCAACCGCATGGACCGTGTCGGATCTTTGCGCTTCAAGCCGCCTATGCGGAAAACCGCCTCGTCGCCCAGCGAAACGGACACGACAGGGGCGTCGAATGTCTCCTCGTCGCGGTCCTGATGCAGGCCCATGCGGGTGCCGTCGGCATAGTAATTGATCAGGCAGGCTTCGGCTGGCCCCGAAAAGCCGGACACGTTTTCCCACAGCGCCGTCAAAGGGTCAGGCATCAGGGGCCAAGGGCTACCGGTTTCGGGGTGCTGCGGCTGATAGCGATAGCCCGCGCGGTCCGACACCCATCCCAAGGGGCCGCAATTGCTCATGCGCACCGAAAAAGGCTGGCCTGTTTTGGGCATGAGCGGGGTAAATAACGGGGCTTGCGCGATGATCTGACGGATCTCGTCCAGCAGCATGTGCTGGGCCTTGTCGTCAAAATAGCCGGGATAATAGGCAAAACCCTCAGGCAAATCAGGCGTTGCGGCGCTGTCCTGAAACAGGCTCACTTGAGGGGATAAAGGGTCGGATGGCGGGGACATCGGTGCCCCCGCACGCCGTGGATCGTTTGAGGACGAGGCAGGCATCAGGCCTTGCCGGCAGGAACCTTGTTGGCCAGATCCTGATTGGCCAATTCCTGTTGGCGCTCCTGAAACAGACCGGCAAAGTCGATCGGGTCGATATAAAGGGGCGGGAAACCGCCATTGCGTACCGAATCAGCGACGATTTGACGCGCGAAGGGGAACAAAAGCCTTGGGCATTCGATCATCACCACAGGGGCGGATTGTTCAGCCGGAATATTCTGCAAACGGAAAATGCCGCAATAGGTCAGTTCCATCTGAAACAGCAATTGCGGGGCTTCACCGGCCTGTCCAACCAGAACCAGCTCGACTTCATAATCGGTTTCCGACAGAGCGCGGGCATTCACATTGACATTCACCGCAATGGACGGCGCTTGTTGTTGGGGTGCCAGAGACATCGGGGCATTGGGGTTTTCAAAGGACATGTCTTTGATATATTGCGTTAAAACGCTAATGGAGGGTGCGTCGCTTTTGGGTGCGCCCGCTTGAGAATCGGCCATGATTAAAATTTTCCTGTTCTAAAATGGTCAAAGGACAGCGTGATACGAAACAACATAATGTTCCGGCTATCACGGGAGGGGGTTTTGAACAAGGTTTTCTTGGTTCCGGACCTTGTTGTTTTCAAGAAAGCTGTAAGCTTTCCTTGGCTTTTCTCTCTTTTTAAACCTATATAACGGGCAGACTGACCCTTTCGAGAGTGTAGGCAGAGAGCGCAATGAACAGTTCAATGGATTTTAGTACCTTAGTGTTTCTTGTCATGGCCGCCTTTGTGGGTTGGCGCCTTTATTCGGTTCTGGGTATGCGGACCGGACAGGAAGACGAGCATTCCACCCCGTTGCGTCCCCCTTATGAGGCCCAAGAGCGCGGACAGGTCGTGCCCTTTGCAGCACCAGACCAAGCCCCAAGCGAGGCGCAAGCCTCAGGCCATCGCTGGACCGGCCTTGCCGAACCGCATTCGGCCTTGGCGCAGGATCTCGACCAGATCGTGGCGGCAGACCCCGACTTTGATCCGGCGGACTTCCTGAACGGGGCCAAATCTGCCTATGAGATGATTGTCATTGCCTTTGCCCAAGGCGACCGCACCCGCTTGAAAGATCTCTTGTCGCCTCTGGTGTTTGACGGCTTCAATGCTGCCATTACAGAGCGCGAAAAGCGTCATGAGGTGATGAACACCACCTTTGTGGCGATTGACAGTGCGGTGCTGGTCGATGCGCATTTGAAAGAGCAGATGATACAAGTCACGGTCAAATTCTCCTCCAAACTGATTACCGTGACCAAGGATGCGGACGGCAAAGTGATCGAGGGGGCCGCTGACAAAATTGTCGATGTCACCGATATCTGGACCTTTGAGCGCAAAGCCAGAAGCAGCAGTCCGGCTTGGCATTTGGTGGCCACAGAATCGGCCCACGCCGCCTGAACCGGTCCTTGCAACAGTGAGCTGATCCGCGCCATGGCCCACCGCCCCCGCCCTCTCAATCACAGCGAGATTGCATTGTGGCGGGAGGTCACCAAATCGATCAGGCCGCTTTATGACCGGTTCGAGGATCTGCTTGAGCCGGAGGTGCCTGCCGCGGCTCCCGTTGCACAAAAAGTTGTGACGCCTGCCCCCATTGTGGCCAGCAAACCCGTTGCGGCACCCAAACCGGTTGTCAAAGCCCCGAAATTACTGCCCTTGGCGCCGATCGAGCGGCCTTTGCTGCGCAAAATCAGCCGCGGGCAGAACGAGATCGATGCGGTTTTGGATTTGCATGGCATGCGCCAGCATGAAGCGCATGAGCGCTTGCGCCGGTTTTTGCAGCAAAGCCAGTTCAATCATGCGCGTCTGGTGCTGGTTGTGACGGGCAAAGGCAATTCCCCCTCCAAAACCCTTGACGGCGAGGGCCATGGCAAAGGGGTGTTGCGGCGGCTGGTGCCGGACTGGTTGCGGATGCCGGATCTGCGTCCGGTTGTCATGGGGTTCGAGCAGGCCGCCCCCCATCAGGGCGGATCGGGCGCGCTCTATGTGCGTTTGCGCAAACGGCGGCTTGAAGGGGAGCATGGATGACCCCATTCGGCGCCAAATTGCGGGCCATGCGGGCCGAACGCGGTGTTTTGCTGAAAGACATGGCCTTGGATATCGGCGTCAGCCCGACCTATCTCTCCGCCTTGGAGCATGGCCGCCGCGGTCGCCCGAATTGGGTCTTTGTGCAGCGGGTCATCGCCTATTTCAACGTGATCTGGGATGATGCCGATGAGTTGATGCGGCTTGCCGATCTCTCCCATCCCAAAACCGTGGTGAAAACCAGCGGGTTGTCGCCTGAGGCCACCGCTCTTGCCAATCGTCTGTCGCTGCATATCCATGAATTGGATGCTCAGACCATTCAGGCCCTCAACCGCATTTTGGATGAGGGCATCGGTCCTGACCGGTCCGTCCCGCCGGTCTCTTGACCATTGCCCGGACGGGTGAAACAAGCGGTGTCAGGTGTGATTCTGTTTGAAGGATAAAGCTGTGAAAACGCATCACTATGATACGCTCGGCATCGGCAATGCCATTGTCGATATTCTTGCCCGTTGCGAAGACGATTTTTTGCTCAAACGCGGATTGCACAAGGGCTCCATGCAGCTGATCGATGAAGCGCAGGCCGATGCGCTTTATGCGGATATGGGTCCGACAACGATGATTTCGGGCGGGTCGGCGGCCAATACGATTGTCGGGATTTCATCCTTTGGCGGCACATCCGCCTTTATCGGCAAAGTCAAAGACGATACGCATGGCAAGGCCTTTGCCCATGACATCAGGGCTGCTGGCGTGACCTTCACCACCGAAAAAGCCAAAGAGGGCCGCGCCACCGCCCAGTGCCTGATTTTCATCACGCCAGATGGCGAGCGCACCATGAATACCTATCTTGGCAGCTGCCAGACTTTGAGCACCAGCGACATTGATCCGGCGCTGGTCGAAGCCTCGTTTGTCACCTATCTCGAAGGCTATTTGTGGGATCCGCCCGAGGCGAAACTGGCGTTCCGCCGCGCCGCCGATATCGCCCATGCCAAGGGCCGCAAAACCGCGCTGACCCTGTCCGACAGTTTTTGTGTCGATCGCTATCGGGATGAATTTCTGGCGCTGATCCAGACCGGCTTCATCGACATTTTATTTGCCAATATGCACGAGCTGCGGTCCTTGTATCAAACTGCCGATCTCGATACCGCGGTGGCCGCGCTCAAACAGGAAAACATCTTGGGCGTTGTCACCTGTTCGGACAAAGGCGCTTTGGTGATCGAAAACCAGCAGGTGATCACGGCCCCCGCTTTTCCGGTTGCTGAAGTGGTGGATACCACAGGGGCGGGCGACTTGTTTGCGGCAGGCTTTTTATTCGGCCATGCGCGCGGCTTGGGCTCGCTTTCCTCTGCCAAGCTCGGGGCATTGGCGGCCAGCGAGGTGATCAGCCATGTGGGCGCACGGCCGCAGCATTCGCTGCATGATCTCGCACAGGCGCAGGGTCTTTTGCCGTAAGCCTTAGAGTTTGCGCAACGCCACTTGCTCGATGCGGTGGCTTGCGCCCTTGGTCAGGATCAGACCGGCGCGGGCGCGGGTCGGCAGGATATTCTCGTGCAGATTGGGCAGATTGATCCGGTCCCAAATGCCTTTCGCGGTGGCCATGGCGATCTCGTCCGACAATTCCGCATATTTGCGGAAATAGGAGCGCGGATCACGGAAGGCCGTTTGCCGCAACCGCATGAAGCGCTCGATATACCAGCGCTCCAGCTGGTTTTCCTCGGCATGCAGATAGATCGAGAAATCAAAGAAATCGGACACCACCGGCACGCCCGGTCCCGCTTTCGGATTGCGTCCGGGCAGCAGCACGTTCAAACCCTCGACAATCAGAATGTCGGGGCGGTCGACTGAAATATGTTCGTCCGGCACGACATCATAAACCAGATGCGAATAGACCGGCGCTTCGACATGGGCCTTGCCCGCTTTCACTTCCGACAGAAAGCGCATCAGGGTCGCCCCGTCATAGCTTTCGGGAAAGCCCTTGCGGTCCATCAGGCCCTCGGCTTCCAGCACTTTGTTGGGATAGAGAAAACCGTCGGTGGTGATCAGCTCCACTTTCGGCGTATTGGGCCAGCGCGACAACAAAGCGCGCAAGACGCGGGCGGTGGTGGATTTGCCAGCAGACACCGACCCCGCCAATCCGATGACGTAGGGCACCTTACCATCTTCCGCCATCAAAAAGCGCTGGGTGGCTTTGAACAGACCTTGCGTGGCTGCGACATAAAGCGAGAGCAGACGCGACAGCGGCAGATAAATCGCGATCACCTCTTCAATGGAAATCGGATCATTGACCGATTGCAATTTGACGAGATCCTCGACGGTGAGGGTCAACGGCGTATCGGCGCGCAGCACCGCCCATTCCTCGCGGCTGAAAACGCGATAGGCCGACAGATCATTGTCGGGTAGCGGCATCTCATTGGTGTTCATCGGCGTGCTAATACCTTATGCCCCCCGCGGGCGCTTGTGACGATATCGTCTTGGCATCATCCGGATCGTCAGCCTTTGGGGCGCGCTGCTTTTTCCGCGAGCCCGGACTGGGCGGTCCGTCGTTCCAGTTCTGCAAGCACATCCTGCACCGAGACGCCGCCGATGCGAAGCACGACCAAAAGATGATAGACAAGATCGGCGGCTTCGTTTTTCAGCGCGTGCCGATCCTCGCTGACAGCGGCAATCACGGTCTCCACCGCCTCCTCGCCGAGCTTCTTGGCGGCATAGGCCTGACCCTTATGCACCAATTGCGCGGTATAGGATTGATCGGGCGCGGCTTGGGCGCGCGCGGCCAAAAATGCATCCAAGGTTTCAAGCGTAAAAGAGCTCATGCGTCCATCCTGACCGGCAGGCCTGCGGCTGCCAAGGCGTCTTTGGCCTCGCGGATTGTATAGGTACCGAAATGGAAAATCGAGGCGGCCAGCACGGCATTGGCATGTCCGTCCCTAATCCCTTCGACCATATGCTGCAGCGTGCCGACCCCGCCAGAGGCAATCACCGGCACCCTGACGGCATCGGCAATGGCGCGGGTCAGTTTGACGTCATAGCCGATTTTGGTGCCGTCGCGGTCCATCGAGGTCAGCAAAATCTCGCCCGCCCCCAATTCGGCCACTTCGCGGGCAAAGGCAATCGCGTCAATGCCGGTGGGCTTGCGCCCGCCATGCGTGAAAATCTCCCAGCGATCCGGCTCGCCCTCGCCCGATACCCGTTTGGCATCAATGGCGACAACGATACATTGATTGCCGAATTTCTCCGCCGCCCGCCGCACGAAAGGCCGGTCGAACACGGCTGCGGTATTGATCGAGACTTTGTCCGCCCCCGCCAGAAGCAAAGCCCTGATGTCCTCAAGGCTGCGCACGCCACCCCCTACCGTGAGCGGCATGAAACAGGCTTCCGCGGTGCGGGTGACCACATCAATCAGCGTGCCGCGGTTTTCATGGCTTGCGGTGATATCGAGAAAGCATAATTCATCGGCCCCCGCGGCATCATAGGCGATGGCACTTTCCACGGGATCGCCCGCATCGCGCAATTCCAGAAATTGCACGCCTTTGACCACGCGCCCGTCTTTCACATCCAGACAGGGAATGACACGGACTTTAAGCACGGGCCTTGGCTCCCTGATGGGCGGCGATCAGCGCCAGCGCCTCTTTCGGATCGAGGCGGCCGTCATACAGCGCCCGACCGGTGATCGCCCCTTCCAGCACCGCGCATTGCGGGGTCAGCAATTGTTCGATATCGGCCAGCGACGCGAGACCACCCGAGGCAATCACCGGAATGCTCAGATGATGCGCGAGCTCCAAGGTCATCTCGATATTCAGGCCTTTCAAAATGCCGTCGCGCGCAATATCGGTATAGATGATGGCGCAGACACCGGCATCCTCAAAGCGCTTGCCCAATTCCACCGCTGACATTTCGGAAATCTGCGCCCAGCCGTCCACCGCCACACGGCCGTCGCGCGCATCGATACCGACTGCCACCTGACCCGGAAAAGCCGCCGCCGCTGCCCGCACAAAGGTCGGGTCGCGCACGGCAGCCGTGCCGATGATGACGCGCTTCACGCCGCGGGAAATCCAGCCCTCAACGGTTTTCATGGTGCGGATCCCGCCGCCCAATTGCACCGGCAAAGTGGTCGAGGCCAGAATGGCCTCCACCGCTTGCGCATTCATCGGCTGACCGGCAAAGGCCCCATCGAGATCAACCAGATGCAACCATGAAAAACCCTGCTTTTCAAAAGACAGCGCCTGATCGGCGGGATCATCATTGAACACGGTGGCTTGGTCCATATCGCCTTGGACAAGACGGACACAACGGCCTTCTTTCAAATCAATCGCCGGAAACAGGATCACGGAACCCACCTTAAAAAATTACCAATCAAGGCCAGACCCAGTCGCTGGCTTTTTTCAGGATGAAACTGGGTCCCCACCAGATTGTCACGCCCCACCATGGCGGTGACAGGATTGCCATAATCGGTTGTGGCAATCACATCTTCTGTGCGGGCGGCGTGTAAATGATAGGAGTGGACGAAATAGGCATTCCAGCCGCTCTGTCCGGTCGGGATATCGGCAAGCAGCGCATGCGGGCGGTTCACCTCCAGCGCGTTCCAGCCCATATGCGGAATTTTCAGCGCGGGATCCTGTGGCCGGATGATTTCCACATCCCCGTCGATCCAGCCAAGACCTGCGGTCACCTGATGTTCAAGCCCGCGGGTGGCCATCAATTGCATGCCGACGCAAATCCCCAGAAAGGGCCGCCCTTTCTGGATCACCGCCATGTCGAGCGCTTCATGCAATCCGGCCACAGCCGCGAGACCCGCGCGGCAATCGGCAAAGGCGCCGACACCGGGCAACACAATGCGCTCGGCTTTGGCGATCAGATCCGGCTCGCTGGTGACGATGACAGAGGTCGAGAGATGTTGTTCCGCAACAGCCCGCTCAAAGGCTTTATGGGCTGAATGCAAATTGCCCGACCCGTAATCGATAATCACAACACTCATCGTTGCGACTCGGGAAACAGGCCCAGCACGCCGGAGGTGCCCAGCGGCATGGCCGGAACGGATGCAGGCGATGGGGACGACGCAGCAGGCTGGTTCGGGGTGTGGCGGGTTGATGCCAAGGACTGATTCAAACACTGATCAAGAAAGCGCAGCAAAGCGCTGTCTTCATCGCGCGCCATCACAACATCCACCAAATCATAGTCGCGCCGTTCAAGCGCTGCGGCCCTGATATCGGCGGCAGCAAAACCGACATAAAGCCCCATCAAAAGTTCAACAGCCAAAACCGATCCTTCGGTGATCATGATGCCGAAGGAGGGGAGAACACTCAAGGCGAGGCCGATCAGCACCAGCAAAGCCGACAAGCGCCAATTGCGGTGCCAGAGACAAAAAGGCAGCGGCAATAAAAATCCCCACAGCGAAAAGCTCTCGCGCACCAGCACGATCCGGGCGGGATCGAGCGGCGTCGCTGATTTCGGGCAAAATAATGCGAAACTCGCCATGTCTTCTTTGATCTCCCAAGCGTCACAGACAATCTGTGAACGCTCTTACAGGCTCCCTTTGGTGGAGGGCACGCGGCCGTTTTCGCGTTTGTCCTCTGCCAATGCCTCACGCAAACAACGGGCCAGTCCCTTGAAACAGCTTTCGGCAATATGATGGGCATTGTCGCCGTAAAGCGTTTCGACATGCAAAGTCAGGCCCGCATTCATGGCAAAAGCCTGAAAAAACTCACGCACCAGCTCGGTGTCGAACGTGCCGATTTTGGGCACGGCAAATTGCGTGCGGAAAACCAAAAACGGACGGCCGGACACATCCACCGCCACGCGGGTCAGTGCCTCATCCATTGGCAAATGCACGCACGCATAGCGTGCAATGCCTTTCTTGTCGCCAAGAGCGTGTAAAATGGCTTGTCCCAGCGCAATGCCGGTGTCTTCGACGCTGTGGTGGTCGTCAATATGCAGATCGCCTTCGCAGCGGATGGTCAAATCCATCAGGCTGTGGCGGGCCAAAAGGTCCAGCATGTGATCGAAAAAGCCGATGCCGGTGGAAATATCGGCTTTGCCGCTTCCGTCCAGATCGACACTCACGGAAATGGCCGTTTCCGAGGTTTTGCGGGTAATGCTGCCTTTGCGCATGGCTTGGGGTTCCCGTGGGTTCCATGATCAGATGAGGAGAAATGCGTGAGCCGAAGCCCTCGCATCTTATTCACGCAAGCCTTCTATCAAGTCCGTGGCCGAGATACCAGCCATTTGCCTCACTTTAAGGCATAAATCCTGATCCGCATGCCGCAAACGGCAGGGCTGGCGGGTGATCATTTTTCTTCCCCGCGCCCCGACAATGACTTAGAAAGAGGCTAGGATACAGGAAATAAGGAACGGCCATGGCACAGGACGAGGCAACCCGCTGGCGCGCCACAACCATTTTGATGGTGCGCAAAGGCGGCAAAGTGGTGATCGGTGGCGATGGACAGGTCAGTCTTGGCCCGACCGTGATGAAATCCACCGCCCGCAAGGTGCGGCGACTGGGCAAGGGATCGGTGATTTCCGGTTTTGCGGGGTCAACGGCGGATGCCTTCACTCTGTTCGAGCGGCTTGAATCCAAACTTGAGCAATATCCGGGTCAATTGACCCGCGCTTGTGTGGAATTGGCCAAGGATTGGCGCACCGACCGGTATTTGCGCCGCTTGGAAGCGATGATGCTGGTGGCGGACAAGGATGTCGGCCTGATTTTATCGGGCACGGGCGATGTTTTGGAGCCCGAAGGCGGCATTATGGGCATTGGTTCTGGCGGCAATTATGCCTTGTCGGCGGCCCGCGCTTTGTCTGACAGCGCGCTGGATGCCGAAAGCATCGTGCGTAAATCTCTGAAAATTGCCGCCGAGATTTGCGTCTATACCAATGAAAATCTGACAATCGAGACCTTGGACAGCGAATGAGCGATTTTTCTCCCCGTGAAATAGTATCGGAACTGGATCGGTTTATCGTGGGCCAGCGCGATGCCAAGCGCGCGGTGGCCATTGCCCTGCGCAATCGCTGGCGGCGGCAGCAGCTGACCGGCACGATGCGCGAGGAGGTTTTGCCCAAAAACATCCTGATGATCGGCCCGACCGGCTGCGGAAAAACCGAAATTGCCCGCCGTTTGGCCAAATTGGCCAATGCGCCCTTCTTAAAGGTCGAGGCGACGAAATTCACCGAGGTTGGTTATGTCGGGCGCGATGTCGAACAGATCATCCGTGATTTGGTCGAGGTCGGCATCGGCATGGTGCGCGAAAAACGCCGCAAAGAGGTCGAGGCACGGGCCAAGCTCGCAGCAGAAGAGCGGGTTCTGGATGCTTTGGTCGGGGCCACAGCCAGCAATCTGACCCGTGACAGTTTCCGCAAAAAATTGCGCGCCGAGGAGCTCGATGACAAGGAAATCGAGATCGAGCTGCAATCCAGCCAGAACACCATGCCGATGTTTGAAATTCCCGGCACGCCGGGGGCCTCGATGGGGGCGATCAATCTGGGCGATATTTTCGGCAAGTCCTCGCGCGGCAAGCCGCGGCGCATGTCGGTGCGGGCGGCTTTCGCCCCTTTGATGATCGAGGAAAGCGACAAGCTGATTGATCAGGACGAGATCACCCGCGAGGCGGTGTTTGAGGTCGAGAATAACGGCATTGTTTTTCTTGATGAAATTGACAAGATTTGTGCGCGCGAAGGCCGCAGCGGCGATGTCTCGCGTGAAGGCGTGCAGCGCGATTTGCTGCCGCTGATCGAGGGCACCACGGTCACCACCAAACATGGCATGGTCAAAACAGACCATATTTTGTTCATCGCTTCGGGCGCGTTCCATGTCTCGAAACCCTCCGATCTGCTGCCGGAATTGCAGGGCCGCTTGCCGATCCGCGTTGAGCTGAAATCGCTGGAGGAAAGCGACTTCCGCCGCATTTTGACCGAAACCGAAGCCAGCCTCATCAAGCAATATTCGGCTTTGCTGCTCACCGAAAATGTCACCCTGACCTTTGCCGATGAGGCCATTCACGCGATTGCCAAAATCGCGGTCGAGGTCAATACTATGGTCGAGAATATCGGGGCGCGGCGGCTGCAAACCGTGCTGGAGCGGATTTTGGATGACATCTCCTTCACCGCGCCCGATCGCGGGGGTGAAAGCATCGTCATTGATGCGGCCCATGTGCAGACCTCGGTCGGCGATCTGGCCAAAGATGCAGATTTGAGCCGGTTTATCCTCTAATATGCGGTTTTTCCGGTCCCCAACGAGCCCGCTCGGCGCCTCGCTGATCGTCGGGCTCAGTGCGGCCTTGTCGCGGATTTTGGGGTTTTTGCGCGAGATCCTGATTGCGGCTGTGTTTGGCACCAGCGGCATCGCCGATGCATTGCTGATCGGCTTGCGCCTGCCCAATCTGTTGCGCCGGACCTTGGGCGAGGGCGGGGCGCAAGGCGCTTTCGTGCCTTGGCTGCTGCAGGGGGGGGCCGCTCACACCTCTGACGCGGCCCGCCGCCGAAGCGGGCGTCTTTTGGTTGGTCTCGGGCTGATGGCTGTTATTTTGTGCGGCGCAGCAATTTGGGGACGTGCGGCTTTGACTCACCTGCTCGCGCCGGGATTTTTGGGCCCGTCCTCTGCCTTTTCATTGGCGGAGGCCTGTCTCGCTTTGGCCTTTCCGATTGTCGGTGCCAGTCTTTTGACCGCTTTTGCCACTGCGTGGCTGGCGGTGAAGCGGGTCTATGTGCTGGCAAGCCTTTCGGGACTACTTGTCAATCTGGCGCTGATCGCGGTGCTGTTTTGGGTGCAGTCTGTCGGGCAGGCGGATGAAACCGCCGCGCAGATTGTGGCGGGCAGCATGGCCGTGGCGGGATTGGGGCAGGTTGTTTTGTTGTTTGGTGTGATCCTGCGGCAGGATGATGCGCCGACCCTCGCTTGGCCTGACGGGCGCATGCTGGCTGATGTGGCAAAACGGCTTTTGCCGAGCCTGACAGTCGGCGCCGCCCCCCAGCTGGCCTTTGTGATGGTGTTGATGCCCGCCACCCAATGGTCGGGACAGGCCTCGCAGCTGATCTATGCCGAACGGCTTTTGCAGCTGCCCTTCGGCTTTATTGCGGCGGGTTTGGCTTTGGTCGCCTTGCCCGAACTCAGCCGCCTGCATCAACACGGCGCGGTCGAGGATTTTGCGGCACAATGCGAACAGGCTTTGCTGGCAGGCTTGGCCTTGGCGCTGCCTTCAGCGATGGGTCTGGCTATGCTCGCGCATCCGATGATTTTGCTGTTGTTTGCGCGCGGCGCCTTTGGCGTCACGGATGCCAGTGCCACCGCCGATGTCTTGCAGATGATCAGTCTGGCCCTGCCGGTTCTGGTCGGCACGCGGGTTTTGGGGCAGATATTTTTTGCGCAGCAAATGTATCGCCCCCCCTTGCTCGCAAGCCTCGGCGGCTTGCTGGCCGCGGGCCTTTTTGCAGCGCTGGCGCGGGATGGGGCGGAGCTTGGTCTGGCCTATGCGCTCGCGATGGCGGTTGATTTTGTCTTGCTGGTGATCTTTGCAGGCCGCCGCCGCCTGACGTGGTCGCGCCCGCAGGGGCTGATGGTGTTGAAGCTTCTGGGCTGCAATGGCGTGCTGCTGGCCTTCCTGCTCGCATGCCAGACGTTTTTCCCCCTCTGGCCGCTGGTACTGGCGGATCGGGCACTGGGTTTGATGGCTTTTTGCGGAGAGATCGCGGCCTCACTGGCCCTTTATGCGCTTTCTTTGGCTTTTTGCGGTCTGTGGGCACCGCTTTTGGCGAAAAAATCCCACAACCACCTTGCATGACGCGGACGCGCTTGTCATAAGCACCCCGCATCGAGGAGAGAAACCTGATCATGACGTCATTCCGGCAACTGGTATTTTCGGGTGTGCAGCCGACGGGGAATTTGCATCTGGGCAATTATCTCGGCGCCATCACCAAATTCGTGGCGCTGCAAGACAGCCATGATTGCATTTATTGCGTGGTGGATTTGCACGCGATCACGGTGCCGCAGGATCCGGCGCAATTGCGCCAGAGCATCCGCGAGGTCACAGCCGCCTTTCTGGCCTGCGGGATCGATCCCAAAAAGCACATTGTGTTCAACCAGTCGCAGGTTCCCGAACATGCCGAACTGGCTTGGGTGTTCAATTGCGTCGCGCGTTTGGGCTGGTTGAACCGCATGACCCAGTTCAAGGAAAAAGCGGGCAAGGATCGTGAAAACGCCTCGGTCGGCCTTTATGCCTATCCGGCTTTGATGGCGGCTGACATTCTCGTCTATCGGGCGACCCATGTGCCGGTCGGCGAGGATCAGAAACAGCATCTTGAGCTCGCCCGCGATATTGCGCAAAAATTCAACAATGATTTTGCCGCCTCCATTGCCTCAGAAGGGTTCGGCGAGGCCTTTTTCCCGCAGCCCGAACCCTTGATTCAAGGCCCTGCCACCCGCGTCATGAGCCTGCGCGACGGCACCAAGAAAATGTCGAAATCCGATCCCTCCGATTATTCGCGGATCAATCTCAGCGACGATGCCGATGCCATTGCGCAAAAAGTCCGCAAGGCCAAAACCGATGCCGAACCTTTGCCGTCCGAAGAGGCAGGTCTGAAAGACCGGCCAGAGGCTGATAATCTCGTGGGCATTTTTGCGGCTTTGTCGGATCAGAGCAAAGCGGATGTGCTGCGCGATTTTGGCGGCGGACAATTCTCAGCCTTCAAATCCGCATTGGTTGATCTGTCGGTGACCAAATTGGGCCCGATTGGCGCGGAAATGAAGCGGCTCGTCCATGACCATGCCTATATTGATTCGGTCTTGGCCGATGGGTCGGAGCGCGCCCGCCTGCAGGCCTGCGAGACCATGAAAGCGGTCAAATCCATTTTGGGGTTTGTGCAGCATTAAGCCGGCAGGTGTTTTTGTTGTCCTGATGCCTTGTCAGAAGGCGTCAAAAATCCCAAATCCCATCAGCAGACGGCAATTGCTATTTTCAGCGCGGACAGGCAGGCTCAAAACCTGCAGTCTGCCACAGGAGTTGATCCATGTTTATCGAAACCGAAGCAACACCCAATCCGGCGACATTGAAATTCCTGCCCGGCCAAACCGTGATGGAAAACGGCACGCTCGACATTCGCGACCGGCAGGCCGCCCAACACTCCCCGCTGGCCCGCCGCTTGTTCGCGGTCAACCATGTCACCGGCGTGTTTTACGGCCATGACTTTATTTCCGTCACCAAAAGCGACGGCGAATGGCCCCATCTCAAGCCTGCCGTTTTAGGCGCGATCATGGAGCATTTTCTCTCCGGCGAGCCTTTGTTCGAAGGCGATGTCGCGGCCCATCAAGCCGCTGCGCAATCGGATGAGGAAGAGTTTTTTGATGAAAAAGACAGCCAAACCGTCGCAACCATCAAAGAGTTGCTTGAAACACGCGTGCGCCCTGCGGTGGCCGGTGACGGCGGCGACATCACCTTTCGCGGCTTTCGTGACGGCATCGTCTATCTGACCATGAAAGGCTCGTGTTCGGGGTGCCCCTCCTCAACCGCCACGTTGAAACACGGCATCCAGAATTTGCTGCGGCATTTTCTGCCGGATGTTCAGGATGTGGAAGCCTATTGAGGCTTGAGCCTGTAGCAGAGGGGTTGAGCGGTGCGTATTCTCGCGATTGATACGGCTTTGGCGGCCTGTTCCATCTGTGTGATGGAAGACGGCGCTGCGGAACCGCTCTTGAGCGAGACACAGATCATGGAGCGCGGACATGCGGAAGCGCTCGTCCCCTTGCTGCAAAAATGTCTGAATGCGCTTGATGGCGGATTGACGTCGATTGACAAGATTGCCGTCTGCGTCGGTCCGGGCAGTTTTACGGGCTTGCGCGTCGGCTTGTCGGCGGCGCGCGCTTTGGGCCTTGCAGCCGGTGTGCCGGTGGTCGGTGTCACAAGCCTGTCGGCCTATGCCGCCCCCCATATCATGGCCGGTACCACGCTTTCCATCGCCACCTTGATTGATGCCCGCCATGGCAATGCCTATTGCCAATGTGTGACAGGGGGCGGTCGCATGTTGATTGCACCGGCCCGCATGGCGGTGTCGGAGATCATGGAGATTTTGAACCGCAGTGGCGGCGTCAAAGCCGTGGGTCCGGGCGCGGGCCTGTTGAAAGACGATACCGGCATTTTGGGTTTGCAAGTGTTTATCGAGGCCTCGGCGCCTGCCCCCGATATTGCTTGGGTCGCTCGTTTGGGGCTTGCAGCGGATCCGTCTTATGCACCGCCCGATCCGCTTTATCTGCGCGGCGCGGATGCCAAGCCGCAAGGCCATAGGCGGATCGCCCATGAAGATACATGAGGCCATCATGATACATGAGGCTTTTTGATGTTCGCATGGCCATCCTTTTTGCGTCGGAAGGCAGCAAGCATCACCCGCATGCAAACCAAACACAGTGGCGCTGCCGCCCGCCTGCATGCGCTCAGTTTTGCGCGCGGCTGGAGCGAGGAGGAAATGGCTGCCTTGATCCTTGATCCGCAAGTCGAGGCGCAGGCGCTTGTGCGCAGCACGCTGTTGCGTGGTCAAACCGTGGATGGTTTTGTCTTGTCGCGGCTTGCTGCTGATGAAGCGGAAATCCTCACCATTGCCATTGATCCGGACCAGCGCGGCCAAGGCTTGGGACGCAAGCTGTTGTCCAACCATCTGGCACGGCTTGGCGCGCGCGGCATCACGGTGCTGTTTCTGGAAGTAGAACAAGACAATACTTTAGCGCGTGCGCTCTATGACCGCGCGGGTTTCGTGGAAGTAGGGCGCAGACCTGCTTATTACACGAAGCCCGACGGCACCCGCAGCGAGGCCTTGGTGCTCAAACGCGATCTCGGGTAGATTTTTTACGCGCAGTGTTTTTTATCGCGGCCGGCCAACAGGTCTTGCGCTTTTTAGTGAAGCGACCAGTTCATTCCCCACCACGTCATTGCGAGCGCACGCGAAGCGGGCGAGAAGCAATCCAGAGACAGGCAAAGCAGCGCTGATGCGTGACGCGTTAAGCATGGATTGCCACGCCGTCTGCGACGGCTCGCAATGACGCTGGGATAATCGATATTGTGCATAATCAGTCGAGCAACGATGCAGAGTTGGTTTGTTTATTCAGCGACTGGTTAACAAGCCTTACCGTTTTTAGTGAAGCGACCGGCTAAAAGACTTTACGCTTTTTTGTTAAGCAAGCAGCTATTCTCTCCCCCCGCGTCATTGAGAGCGCATGACCTTATAAAATATTTTCGGCCAAGCCCCGTCCCGCGTCATTGCGAGCGCCTGCGAAGCGGGCGAAAAGCAATCCAGAGACAGGCAAAGCAGCGCTGTCGCGTAACGCGTCAGGCATGGATTGCCGCGCCGTCTGCGACGGCTCGCAATGACGCAGGGATAAACGATATTGTGCACAGCCAGTCGAGCAATGCGCCGGTTAGATGATTGTTTTTTAGTGAAGCGACCGGCTCTTTTCCCCCCGCGTCATTGCGAGCGTCCGCGAAGCGGGCGAGAAGCAATCCAGAGACAGGCAAAGCAGCGCGGTCGCGTGACCAATAAAGCATGGATTGCCGCGCCGTCTGCGACGGCTCGCAATGACGCATAAAAAGTAATTTTGTGCACAATCAGTCGAGCAATGACGCAGGGATAATCGATATTGTGCATAATCAGCCAATCAAAGGCGCGGAAGAAACGATTTCTATCGAAGGGATAAAATGCCCCATGAAAAAACGGGGACGGGGAATTGGTTTTTGATTTGATCGAGGATTTGCATTAAATTTGTCATAAGCGTGTCATATTTCTTCGCTCATGCTTGACAATCTCTGGTACAAAAAAGGTCATGTGACAGTGCTGAGACGCATCCGGCTGTTGAATTTCACCTTTGGCTTTGCCACCCTGACCCTGTTGATGACACCGGTGCAGTTGGCCTTGCTCGCGCTTTGGCCACGGGCTGCCAAACATCTGCCGGTTTTCTATCACCGCCAATTATTGCGCCTGCTGAAAGTCACGGTGCATCCCGAGACGCGTCTGTCTGATGCCCGCTCCGGCCAGCCGGTGCTGATCCTGTCCAATCACATTTCATGGCTGGATATTGTCGTGCTCTCCAGCGTCATGCCCGTCAGCTTCATCGCCAAATCGGAAGTGCGGGACTGGCCGGTTTTCGGCTTTTTATCGAAATTGCAGCGCACGGTGTTCGTGGATCGGCAGCGCCGCCAAAAGACTGGCGAAACCACCCGTGAAATCGCCGGACGCATGCAGGCCGGTGACAAAATGGTGTTGTTTGCCGAAGGCACCACCAGTGACGGCTTGCGCATTTTACCCTTCCGCTCGCCTTTGGTGGGGGCGGCGCGCGAGGCTTTGAAATCAGCGGGGTCGGAAGCCGTGCTGATCCAGCCGGTCGCCATCCGCTACACGCACCGCCACGGCATGCCCTTGGGACGGGGCGAAATGCCCGCCATCGGCTGGTATGGCGATATGGATCTTTTGCCGCATTTGACCGATCTGATCACCGGCGGCCCCATCGATGTGCAGGTCGTTTTTGGCCAAACTCTGGCCTTTGACAGCCAAACCGACCGTAAAATGATCACAAAACAGGCCGAATCCGAGGTTCGGCGTTTGTTTCAGGCCCCGATTTCCTCCCCTGTCTCGGCTGCAATTTCTGTTCTCAGCGCCGCCAAGACAGTTTAAAGAGAGCGGATGCAAAAGGTCTTTATTAAATCCTATGGCTGCCAAATGAATGTCTATGATGCCCAGCGCATGGCCGATGCGCTGGCACCCGACGGCTATGTCGAGACACAAGACATTGCAGAGGCGCAGCTGGTTGTTCTCAATACCTGCCATATCCGCGAAAAAGCCTCCGATCGCATTTATTCGACCTTGGGCCGCATCCGCCGCATGAAAAAAGCCCGCGCCGCCGAAGGTGACGCGATGCAGGTGGTGGTGGCCGGCTGCGTTGCCCAAGCCGAAGGCAAGGAGATTTTGCGGCGCGAACAGGCGGTGGATCTTGTCATCGGCCCGCAAAATTATCATCGTTTGCCGGAGCTGTTATCTAGAGCCAAGCATAAGCGGGTGATTGATACCGACTATGCCACCGAGGATAAATTCGCGCATCTGCCCGACCCGCAAGCCGATAAAATCCGCACGCGCGGCGTCACGGCCTTTGTGACGGTGCAAGAGGGCTGTGACAAATTTTGCACCTTTTGCGTGGTGCCCTATACGCGTGGTGCCGAAAATTCGCGGCCTGTCGCAGCCATTTTGAAAGAAATCACGGTTTTGGCGCAAGCGGGTGTGCGCGAGGTTTCGCTGCTTGGCCAAAATGTGAATGCCTTTCACGGCGAGACCGACCAAGGCGGCAGTTTGGCGCTCGAAGGCTTGATGGAAGAAATCGCCCAAATCAGCGGCATTGAACGCATCCGTTACATGACCAGCCATCCGCGGGACATGACGCAGGCTTTGATCCATGCCCATCGGGACAATCCTTGCCTGATGCCCTATTTGCATCTGCCGGTGCAATCGGGATCGAGCCGGATTCTCGCTGATATGAACCGCCAGCATGATCGCGATGCCTATTTCAGGATCATCGCCCAGGTCCGTGCCTTGCGGCCCGATATTGCTTTGTCGTCAGATTTCATAGTGGGCTTTCCGGGGGAAACGGATCAGGATTTCCGCGACACGATGGATCTTGTCGAGCGCATCGGTTTTGCGCAATCTTATTCGTTCAAATACAGCGCCCGTCCGGGCACACCGGCTTCCGATCTCGCGGATCAGGTTCCCGAAGCGGTTAAGGACGAGCGCTTGCAGGCGCTGCAAGCGTTGTTGATCGCCCAGCAAACCGCCTTCAATCAGGCCACCGTCGGGCGGCGGCTCAAGGTTCTGGTTGAGAAGGCCGGACGCCATGACGGCCAGATGGCTGGCAAGTCGCCTTATTTGCAGGCGGTGCAAATAGATGATGCGACGGCGCGAATCGGCGATATAGTCGAGGTGGATGTGACGGGGATCGGGTCGAACAGTCTTTATGCGCGGGAAGTCGCCCCGCGCGAGACCGGCCCAGAACCGCACAAGATGGAGGTGCATGCTTGAACAGTCCATCACCGCCACCGCGCACAGCGCGGGCGCTTTTGCGCCAGGGCACCGATAGTCCCGTCGAAACCCATGTTTTGATGGAGGATAACCGCCGCGCCAGTCTGGTGATCGGTCTTTATGACCAGAACATTGCCCATATCGAGCGCCGCTTGGGGGTTATCATCACGGTCAACGGCAATCGCTTGAGTTTGCGCGGCCATCTGGAAAATACCGAAATCGCCAAACATGTGATCGAGGGGCTTTACGAGCAGGCCCGTTCGGTCAGCGAATTGGTGACAGGCGATGTCGACAGCATGATAGCAGAAGTGCGCGCGCAAGGCGTACTGTTTCCGGCCGAGGAGGTGCAAACCCCCGCCGATGAAGGTACTTTTGCGGAAATCACGACCCGCAAGCGGCGGGTGCGGGCGCGCAATGTCACCCAAAACGCCTATCTGCGCACCTTGCGCAGTCACGAATTGGTGATCTGCGAAGGGCCGGCGGGGACGGGCAAAACATGGCTCGCTGTGGGCCATGCCGTCAGCCTGATCGAACAGGGCATTTGCGAGCGGTTGATCCTGTCGCGTCCGGCGGTGGAAGCGGGCGAGCGCTTGGGCTTTTTGCCCGGCGACATGCGCGAAAAAGTCGATCCCTATCTCCGCCCCATTTATGACGCGCTGTATGATTTCATGGAGGCGCGGCATGTGGAGCGCGCCTTGCAGACCGGCATGTTTGAAATCGCCCCTCTGGCCTTCATGCGTGGCCGCACCTTGACCAATGCGGTGGTGCTGCTTGATGAGGCCCAAAACACCACCAGCATGCAGATGAAAATGGTGCTGACCCGTCTGGGCGAGGGGTCGCGGATGATCATCACCGGCGATCCCAGCCAGATCGATTTGCCGCATGGCCAGAAATCGGGTCTGGTGGAAGCCGCCCGCATTCTCGATGGCGTGGAGGGCATTGCCCGCATCCGCTTCCAGGAGGCCGATGTCGTGCGTCATGACCTCGTGCGCAAGATTGTGACGGCCTATGATGCCGATTTGAAGCGGTCCGCCTCCCCTGTCCCTGCCCTTGGATCCTGATGCCCAGCCTTCGCCTTGATCTTGATTTTGCAAGCCCGCTCTGGACCGATCGCCGCGCGCTCGGCCAGGCTTTGCGGCGGGCCGGCAAAGCGGTGTTTTTGGAAAAACATGTGGCGCGCGCCACGCTGCCTCATCCCGCCTGCCAAAAAATCGTCATGGCCGTGAAACTCACCGATGATGCCGAGATGCAGACGCTCAATGCCACGTTTCGGGGCATGGACAAAGCCACCAATGTCTTGTCCTTTCCCTCAAGCGATGACGAGGTCATGCAGGCGGAGAGTTTCTTGGGCAATATCGCCATCGGCTATGAGACGGTGGAACGCGAAGCCGCCCATGACGGCAAAAATTTTCAGGATCATCTGATCCATCTTCTGGTGCATGGCTGTTTGCATCTGGTCGGCTATGACCATGAGGAACAGGCCGAGGCCGAGGAGATGGAGGCATTGGAGACGGTTATTCTCGCCTCTTTGGGCGTGGCCGATCCCTATGCCGATTTTGATCTTGTTCAACAGGCACGACAGGGTGCATAATAGACAAAGCCATGGATAAAGACGACACACATCCGTCCACACAGGACAGCCACCCCAAAGAGCCCTCCGCCCCCTCTTTGCAAGACGGCCCGCTCGACCGGTTGAAAAGCTGGATCGGGCTTGGCCACAACCCCAGCATCCGCGATGATTTTGCCGATGCCTTGGCCGAGGGCGGTGCGCGCGATGACTTCTCGCCGCGCGAAAAGGAAATGCTCAAAAACGTGCTGGCCTTGCGCAGCCGCCGCGTCGATGACGTGATGGTGCCGCGCGCCGATATTATCTCCGTCAATTTCGATATTTCGCTGGGCGATTTGCTGCGCGTTTTCCGCACGGCCGGTCACTCGCGCCTGCCGGTGCATGTGGATACGCTCGATGATCCCCGCGGCATGGTGCATATTCGTGACTTCCTGAATTACCTCACCGAACGCGCCGAAGTCGCCCCGCGCTCACGCCGCGCCAAAGCCGTGTCGGATTTGCCGGATCTGGGGCGGGTTGATCTCGCCATCCCCTTGTCGGCGGCCAAAATCCTGCGCCCTGTTCTTTACGCGCCGCCCTCCATGCCCGCGCATGAATTGCTGGCCAAAATGCAGACAACGCGCACCCATATGGCGTTGGTCATTGATGAATATGGCGGCACCGACGGATTGATCTCGATCGAGGATCTCGTTGAAATCGTGGTCGGTGAAATCGAAGACGAGCATGACGAGATCGATGCACCGCGCATCGTGAGGCATGACAATGGCACCATCATTGTGGATGCGCGGGTGTCGCTGGAAGATCTCACGACAACGCTCGGCCTTGTATTTTCCGAAGAGGATCGGGCCGAAGATGTCGAAACCTTGGGCGGCTTGTTGGCCACTCTGGTCGGACGGGTGCCGGTGCGTGGCGAAATCATCGAGCGCAACGGCATTGATTTCGAAATTCTGGATGCCGATCCGCGCCGCATCAAACGTCTGCGTTTGCATGCACGCACCGCTGCCCAACAAGCGGGCTTGCCGGATGATCTCAAAAATCCCGCTCTGTCTTCCGGTTCCGACAAAGCGGCGGAGGCCTCTTCAACACCTCACGATAAAAGCCAACGCGGATGAGCCTCGGCTCTGGGCATGGGATCTCATGGGATCCCCGCAAATGGCCGGTCAGTCATCCGGTTGTTTTGCTGATGGGGGGTGCCTTGGGCGCGCTTTCTATGCCGCCTTTTGATCTGCCTTTCATGCTCATCCCGATGATGGTGCTGGCTGTATGGGTGCTTGATCAGATCAACGCCCTCAGGCAAGCCTGGGGACAAAAAATCAAACGCTGTTTTGTTGCAGGTTGGTTTTTGGGTTTTGGTTATTTTACGGCGGGTCTCTGGTGGCTTGCTTATGCCTTTCTGGTCGAGCCTGATCAATTCGCTCTCTTGATCCCTTTGGGCATTTTCGGCCTGCCTGCGGTGCTTGCGCTCTTCACGGCTTTGGCCTGTGTCATGTCTCTGTTTTTTTGGTCAGCCCATGCCTCGCGGATCTTGACATTGGCCGCGGTCTTGGGATGTTCGGAATGGCTGCGTGGTCTTGTCTTCACCGGCCTGCCTTGGAACAGTTTCGGCTTGGCACTCGCCGCCATTCCCGCTTGGGCACAAACCGCTTCGCTTGTCGGTCAACCCGGTCTGACCGTGCTTGCTGTCTTTTGTGCAGCGGCACCGGCCAGCCTGTTTGACGCGCCTTTCAAAAAGCAACAGGCATGGCTTTTGCGCAAACCCGTGATGACGGGGGCGCTGTTGCTTTTGTGCGCGATGACAGCGGGGGGATTGGCGCGGCTGTCTCTCTCGCCGCCTGCCTTTGTCGATCATGTACGCTTGCGGGTGTTGCAACCCAATATTGCCCAAGATGCGAAATTCACCCCCGCTTATCGTGACGAGATCATGCGGGCCTATCTGTCCATGACGGCGCAAGGATTGGGTCCAGAAAAAATCGGCATGCGCGGGGTGACACATGTCATCTGGCCGGAATCCGCTTTTCCCTTTTTGGTGGCCCGCGACGCCTTGGCCTTGCAGCAAATCGCAGCCTTGCTGGCCCCTGACGCCGTCTTGATCACGGGGGCTGTGCGAGATGACCGGCTGGCCTCACCGCTTGCTGTCAGACGCTATTATAATTCCGCCATGGTGGTCACAGCCAAGGGCGAAATAACGGCCACAACCGATAAAGTCCATCTCGTGCCTTTCGGAGAATATCTGCCTTTTGCCGATCTTTTGGGCCGTCTGGGTTTGCGGCAATTTGTTCCCTCGCCGGGTATTTTTACAGCAGCCGAAACCTATCAGTTTTTACCCGTGCCGGGTCTTGATAAGGTTCAGGCCTTGATTTGTTACGAGAGCATTTTTCCTGCCGCCGTCACACGCGCCGATCATCGTCCCTCGGTGTTTTTAAATCTCACCAATGATGCATGGTTTGGGGTCAGCCCCGGCCCTCATCAACATTTTGCCCAAGCGCGGCTGCGGGCGATTGAAGAAGGCGTGCCCTTGGTCCGCTCGGCCAATGGCGGATTGTCGGCAGTCGTTGATCCTTATGGCCGCATCATTGCGGGTTTGCGCTTGGGGGAAAGCGGCGCTTTCACATCGCCGTTGCCAAAAGCCATTACCCCGCCTTTGTTTGCCTTGGGAGGGCATGCGGTTCCGTTGTTTCTCATGGCCTTGTTGATGTGGCCGGCCTGCCGCGAAAAGTGGCGTACCAGACATAAAGCCCATGCCCGCAAGCCTGACATGAAGAAAGCCGATTGAGACAAAAGGCTGATGGTTTTTTTTGGTGATGAGCTGCCCGCATTACAATCTCTGATTGACAAGAGCCATCGGAGTCTTATTAAATAAAACAGCCTGACGGCATGGCTGCTTTTTTCACACGTCCTTTGTCGCGTTCTTTTTGACTCCCCAGCGAGACGTGTTTGAGTTCTGTTTATTCTCCTCTTTTATCTGTCCCGCGTGGCTGGCCTGATCTCTGCTCAGAGACACCGTCTTTTGTTTATGACGTTTGTGCCCGTGGCCTTTGAGGCCGGTCTTTATTTTCAAATTATTTGGGTGATTGAACATGACTGAACAGGCAGACTCTGAATATAATTCAGACAGCCCCACTGCGGGCGAAACACCACCCCATAAAAGAACCCCCAACCCCATCGACCAATATGTCGGGGCCCGCATCCGAATGCGCCGCATCATGCTCGGCATGAGTCAGGAGCGCTTGGGTGATGCCATCGGTTTGACCTTTCAGCAAATTCAAAAATACGAGAAGGGAACAAACCGCATCGGCGCCAGTCGGCTGCAACAGGTCGGGATCGTGTTGAATGTGCCGGTTGAATTTTTCTTTGAAGGGGCCCCGCTTCATAGCAGCACCGTGTCATCCAATGACGGCTTCAGAGAGAGTTTGGCCGCAAGCTATGTCACCGAATTCATGTCCACCACAGAGGGCATTCATTTGATGCAGGCCTTTACCAAGATCAAAGACCCCAAAATCCGGAAACGGATTTTGGAGCTGATCGATGTGATGGCACGGGCCGACTCGCATTTTTCCGAATAATTTTGTTCGGATTACGGAACAAAATCGCCAGAATCGCTTGACAAAAAGAACGCGTCTTGGCACCACCCGAAAGTAGATTTTGTTGTCCAAGCGGCCAGAATGGCTCAACGCGGGTGATTGTCCATGTCCAGAAAAGACTATTTATTTACCAGTGAATCCGTATCCGAAGGTCACCCAGACAAAGTCTGCGACCGGATTTCCGATGAGATCGTGGATCTCTTCTTCCGTGAGGGCCCGAAGGCAGGCATTTCCCCTTGGGATATCCGCGCCGCTTGCGAAACGCTCGCCACCACCAATCAGGTTGTGATTGCCGGCGAAACCCGCGGCCCTGTTACCGTCAGCAAGGATCTGATCGCCCATACCGCCCGGATGGCCATTCGCGACATCGGATACGAGCAGGACGGCTTCCATTGGGAAGACTGCAATATCGAGGTTTTGTTGCATCCGCAGTCGGCGGATATTGCGCAAGGCGTGGATGCCCGCCAGCCCACCAATCAGGAAGAGGGCGCTGGCGATCAAGGGATCATGTTCGGTTATGCCTGCACCGAAACCCCTGAATTGATGCCCGCTCCGCTCTATTATGCGCATAAAATCCTGCGTTTGATTTCCGAGGCGCGGCATGCCGATCAAGAAAAGGTTTTGGGTCCGGATTCCAAGTCGCAAGTCACCATCCGTTATGCCAATGGCAAGCCGGTCGGTGTGACGCAGATTGTGGTGTCCCACCAGCATCTGATTGAAAATATGACCTCGCATCAGGTGCGTGAACTGGTCGAGCCCTATGTCCGCAAGGCCTTGCCGGATGGCTGGATCAGCAAGGACACGGTCTGGCACATCAACCCGACCGGTAAATTCTATATCGGCGGACCAGACGGCGATTGTGGTTTGACAGGCCGCAAGATCATTGTGGATACTTATGGTGGCGCGGCACCGCATGGCGGCGGGGCGTTTTCCGGTAAGGATCCGACAAAAGTGGACCGTTCAGCCGCTTATGCCGCCCGCTATCTGGCGAAAAACGTGGTGGCCGCCGGTTTGGCCGAGCGTTGCACCATCCAGCTGTCTTACGCCATTGGCGTGGCGCGTCCTTTGTCGATCTATGCCGATTTCCATGGCACCGGCAAAATCGAAGAGGCTGCAGTAGAGGCCTTGTTCGCCAAAAATGACGTGATGGATCTGACGCCGCGCGGCATCCGCTCTCATCTCGATCTCAATAAGCCGATCTATGCGCGCACAGCGGCTTATGGTCACTTCGGACGTCAGCCTGATGCCGATGGCGGCTTCTCTTGGGAAAAAACCGACATCGCAGACAAGCTTAAATCGCAGATTTAAGCTTGCAGCGCGATCTCGCAGATCCATCCGGCAAAGCGGGGGCCTTTTTTGGCCGCCGCCACGGAAAGAAATTGCGCAAAGAACAGGCTGAAAGCTTGTCCGGCCTGTTTCCGAAATTGGCGCTTGATTGTCAAAAACCTGTTGTGCCGCAGCAGGTTTTTGCAACACCTTATCAAAATTATTGGCTGGAAATCGGCTTTGGCGGCGGCGAGCATTTGTTGCGCAATGCCCAAGCCCATCCCGAGATTGGCCATTTCGGATGCGAGCCCTTTATCAATGGGCTGGCCAAATTGGTGGCGGCCATCGGGCGCACCGGTCTCGATAATATCCGCTTGCATGACGATGATGCGGTTGAGCTTTTGGGTCAGTTGCCCGATGCCTCGCTGGACCGGATCTATCTTCTCTATCCCGACCCCTGGCCGAAACGCCGGCATCACAAGCGCCGCTTTGTATCCGAGGCCACGCTTGCGGAATTTGCGCGGGTGTTAAAGCCCCAGGGTCTGTTTTGTTTTGCCAGCGACATTGATCATTATGTCGGCTGGACTTTGGCGCGGCTTCTGAAATCTCCGCATTTTGACTGGCTGGCTGATACGGCAGCGGATTGGAAGCAGCCATGGGCGGGGTGGGAAAGTACCCGCTACGAGGCCAAGGCTTTGCGGGAGGGACGGGTTCCCTCTTATATCACCGCAAGGCGGCGGGGGCCTGAGCGCCTTTTTGATCACCGCGACTGAGAAACAGCAACGCTTGACGGGCCTGTTGCGGGGTCAGCGGATGGTCGAGCAAATGCGGCACTAGGTCTGGCGCCTGCAGCGGGAAATTGTGCTGCTTCAGAACCATCAAACGATCAAACACTTCTTGCGGGAGATAGAGCGCCCATAAGAGGGTGGCGAAGTAGCGGGCCTCATTTGACGTATAGCTGCGCACCACCGTCTCAGCCGGTAACAGGGCTGCCAGCGCCAGACGGGCCAGCAAGCGGGCGTGATGGCCCTCAGCCAGATCGCGCGTCAAAAGGGCGGGCAACATTTCGCGCACCCCTTGCTTTTGGGCGAGATGATGCAAAGCGAGACGGGTCGCCAGCAACAGGGCATCGCGGCGCGGAAACAGAGATAGGGGGCCGTCGGATAGGCTTGGTTCGGGCGATTTTTTGGCTGTTTCGGGCGGGTTTGTTTGCGAACAAACCGTCTTAAGGGACGGGATAGGGGCTTTGTTCGTTCGGTTAAACAGGTTTTCAGCCGGTGCCGACCAAGCCGCAAAGGGGTTGGATTTGAGGCGTGTCCGCGTCGTGGAATCGGCAAAAATCATCAGGAAATCAACGACTAAGGCGGATAAGTCCGCGCGTTCCGCCAGAGCATGCCACTGGACGGGTGTTCCGCGCTCGGCAATGTATAATAAATCGTTTTCTGTCAATGACTTAGCGGTATGGATGACATAGGTCGCCAGCGCCGGATCGCGGTCTAAAGCCAGCACAATCAGGGCTTGTTTGGGGGGGGTGTTTTGCCCGCACCAATGCTGCGCCAGACCCCGTCGCGTCCCACCGTCGCAGGCAGCCAAAAGCTTCACAAAAAAACCATCAAAATCAATGTCTTGTAGGGATTTTTGATGAGCGGATAGGCTCTCTTGCAAAGCCACCAGACGCAGCAAAACCCGTCCGGGAACCGCGCTGTCACGGGTCCCGATGGCTTCCTCCAATGCGTCCAGAATTACCCGCTCTGCCACTCTGCACCCTCTCTAACGGGCAGCAAAATCGCATAAACTGGTCACCAAAAGGTTATCAGCCCGCGCACTTGGGTGGTCATCTGAGAAAAGGCTTGCTTTCTCAAGCCTTTTGCGCGATAAGAGCGTCATTAATATCTCATCATGACCTTTCATGAGAGTGGGCCCGTCCGGACCCGCTCTTTTTTATTGGCTGGATTATCCGTGACCTTATCCACAGACACCCGTCTGATTGTTGAAAATGGCGTTGCCGCCCGCATGGCAAAAGTTGTCGAGCCCAGCATCGAGCATCTGGGCTACAGGCTTGTGCGCGTTAAGATTTCAGCCCAAAACGGATGCACGGTTCAGATCATGGCCGAGCGGCCCGATGGCAGCATGACCGTTGAGGATTGCGAAACCATCAGCCGGACATTGTCGCCTTTGCTGGATGTCGAGGATCCCGTGGGGACGCCTTATCATCTGGAAATTTCCTCGCCCGGTATCGATCGGCCGCTGGTGCGCTTGAGCGATTTTGATCGCTGGGCCGGCCATGAGGCAAAAATCGAATTAAGTCAGATTGTTGATGGCCGCAGGCGCGGGCGTGGAATTCTGATCGGCACGGAAGGCGAGACGGTGATTGTGCGCCGTACAGACGTCAAAGAAGGGGATGATCCCGATTTGCGTTTTTCCATTCGCAGCATCGAGAGCGCATGGCTTGTGTTGACCGATGATCTGATCCGTGAATCCCTGCGTCGTGACAAGGCCGCGCGTGAAGTGGCCGGTGATGACGAAGACTTTGATGACGACGATTTTGAATCAGCTGATGACGCTGAAACCGAGACGATGCTGGAAGGGCATAAGCCTTTTCAGCCAGCAAAAACGCCCTTTAAACCCAAAAAGCCAGTGCCCCGCAAAAAAGGGCCCGGCCGCTTTGCCAAAACCAAGGAGTGACGCCCATGGCTGTTTCCGCCAATCGGCTTGAACTGTTGCAGATTGCTGACGCGGTTGCCCGTGAAAAAGTTATTGATCGGCAGATCGTGATTGCTGCGATGGAGGATGCCATTGCCAAGGCTGCACGCTCCCGATACGGGACGGAAACCGATGTGCATGCGCGCATTGATCCGCGCACCGGCGAATTGAATATTTCGCGGCATTTGCTGATCGTTGATCAGATTGAAAATCCGGCAACGGAAATTCTGGTAGAAGATGCCCGCCGCAAAAATCCGGCAGCCCAAGCAGGCGACACCATCGCCGATACATTGCCGCCGTTTGATTTTGGCCGTATTGCCGCGCAATCCGCCAAACAGGTGATCGTCCAAAAGGTGCGCGAAGCCGAACGTGACCGCCAATATGATGAATTCAAAGATCGCATTGGCACAGTGGTCAACGGGCTCGTGAAGCGTGTTGAATATGGCAATGTGATTGTCGATTTGGGACGTGGTGAAGCGATTTTACGGCGCGATGATCTTATTCCGCGTGAAATGTTCCGTCCGGGTGATCGGATCAGAGCCTATCTTTATGATGTGCGCCGCGAACAACGCGGACCGCAGATTTTCTTGTCACGCACCCATCCGCAATTCATGGCCAAATTGTTCACCCAAGAAGTGCCTGAAATTTATGATGGGATTATCGAGGTGAAAGCGGTGGCCCGTGATCCCGGATCGCGTGCAAAAATCGCTGTGATTTCGCGTGATACGTCGATTGATCCGGTCGGCGCTTGCGTCGGGATGCGTGGTTCGCGCGTTCAGGCTGTTGTCGGTGAATTGCAAGGCGAAAAAATCGACATCATTCCCTGGTCGCCCGATGTGGCTACCTTCATCGTGAATGCCTTGCAGCCTGCGGAAGTTGCCAAGGTCGTGCTTGATGAAGACGCCGAACGTATTGAAGTGGTTGTTCCCGACGAGCAACTGTCTTTGGCGATTGGTCGTCGTGGTCAGAATGTTCGTCTTGCGTCGCAGTTGACGGGTTGGGACATCGATATTCTGACCGAGGCGGAAGAATCTGAGCGTCGCCAGAAAGAGTTTGTCGAGCGCACGGCTTTGTTCATGGAAGCCTTGGATGTTGATGAAACCGTTGGTCAGTTGTTGGCCTCTGAAGGTTTCCGCTCGGTGGACGAAATCGCTTTTGTGGCTCCCGAAGAATTGGCCTCGATCGAAGGTTTTGATGATGATACGGCTCAGGAAATCCAGCGGCGTGCGCAAGACTATCTCGATCGCATCGAAGCGGATCTCGATAGCAAGCGCAAAGCACTGGGTGTCGATGATGACCTCAAGACCGTCGAAGGCCTTTCAACCGCCATGCTGGTGGCTTTGGGCGAAAACGATGTGAAAACGGTTGAGGATCTGGCAGGATGCGCCACGGACGATCTGACAGGCTGGACTGAACGTCAGAACGGCGAAAATGTGCGCAATGCGGGCTTCCTCGATGGCTTTGAATTGTCACGCGAGGATGCGGAAACCATCATTATGAATGCGCGTGTCAAAGCCGGTTGGATCGAAGCACCTGTTGAAACCCATGCAGAGGATGCAGCCGTTTAACGACTGTTTTCTTTATTACGCCTCCTTAAAACCTCTGAACCTTGAAGGCCCTGTCTATTTTGAACACAAAACGGATCCATCGCGATGATGACGACAACGGCTCCGAGCGCCGTTGCATTGTCACGCGTGAATCCCATTCGCCGGATGGGTTGATGCGGTTTGTGCGGGCACCGGATGGATCAGTGGTGGCTGATTTGAAACAGAATCTGCCTGGCCGCGGGGCCTGGGTGACGGCGCGTCACGCGCAGGTCGCGGAGGCTGTGCGCAAGGGGCTTTTCAAGCGGGCGTTCAAAAACGAGGTGCAGGTTGCACCAGACTTGCCCGAGCAGGTCGAAGCGCTGCTGATCCAGCGGGCCCGCGAATCGGTCAGTCTGGCCAATAAAGCCGGTCAGGCTGTTGCAGGCTTCGCAAAAGTTGAGTCTGCCTTGCGTTCCAATCAGGTCATTGGCCTGATTGAGGCCAGCGATGGGGCGGATGATGGCCGGAATAAACTTAAAAACCTTGTTAAAATCATAGCTGCGGACCATAAATCGGCAGTTGAGTGCCTTTCAGGACTTGATTCAACGGATTTGGGTTTGGCTTTCGGGCGGTCCCATGTGATACATGCAGCCCTGATGGACGGACCAGCAGCCCGCGCAGCCCTTGCGCGTTTGCAGCGTTTGAACGATTACCAAGCAAAGGATTCGGTTGTCCCACTGACACCGGATTTAATGCGCGACATTCATGTAACTGATGAAACCGCAAGGATTAACGCGGAATGACGGACGACAAGACCACAGGCGAAAAAACGCTGCATGCCCCGACCAAGACGCTGTCCTTGAAACGGCCCGTCGAACAGGGGGTGGTGCGTCAAAGCTTCTCGCACGGCCGCACCAAAGCGGTTGTTGTCGAGAAAGTGAAACGTCGTACCTTGGGGCCCGGTGAGGCCAAGCCTGATGTGAAGGCCGAGGCGCCCGCGCCAGCCCCTGTCGCTCCGGCACCCACCCCTGCGGCAGCACCTTCGGGCCGGACGGGCGCAGGACGCTTTAGTCAGGCGCGTGAAGGCTCTGCATCGCAGACGGCTAATCGTGGCGGTTCCGGCGTTGTCTTGCGTACTTTGACGGAAGACGAGCGCGGCGCCCGCGCCGTAGCGCTTGTCGAAGCGCGCAAGCGTGAAGTCGAGGAGCGCGCACAGGCTGAGATTGAGGCCCAGCAAAGGACCGAACGCGAGGAGCGCGACCGCAAGGAACGCGAAGCCGCAGCGGCCCGCCAAAAAGAAGAAGACGAGCGCCATCGTCGCGAAGACGAATTGCGTCGCAAGTCCGAAGAGGCTGCTCAGAAGCGCTTGGGGGATACCCCTGCTGCTGAACAGGCATCCTCATCGCCCCGTTCTGCACCCCGCAGCGTGGTGGCGGATGCGACCGCACCCACTCCGCCCCGTCGCGGCATGCCTTCACCTTTGCCGCCCGGCACCGGTCGTGCGCGCTTGGATGAGGATGAGGAGGCAAAGACCATTCGTCGTCCGGGAGGTGGTGTGCGCCCCGCTGTTGCGCCCAAGCCCGAGAGAACCCGCACGGCTGATGACAAAAGGCGCGGTCGTTTGACGGTGTCTGCTGCGACAAGTGGCGAAGATGAAGAGCGGACACGCTCGCTTGCCTCATTCCGTCGGCGTGTGCAGCGCTTGAAAGGCCATGCGGCCGACGAGCCGAAAGAAAAGATTTCACGCGAAGTCATTGTTCCCGAAACAATCACCATTCAGGAACTGGCTAATCGTATGGCTGAACGGGCCGTCGACGTGATCCGCTTCTTGATGAAGCAAGGCCAGATGGTCAAGATCACCGATGTGATCGATGCCGATACCGCACAGCTTGTGGCGGAAGAGCTTGGTCATACCGTGAAGCGTGTGGCGGAATCGGATGTTGAAGAAGGCTTGTTCGACACCGTTGATCAGGATGACAATCTCGTCAGCCGTCCGCCTGTTGTCACCATCATGGGCCATGTCGATCACGGCAAAACCTCCTTGCTCGATGCCTTGCGCAAAACCAATGTGGTGAGCGGTGAAGCCGGTGGCATTACCCAGCATATCGGTGCTTATCAGGTCATGTCGCCTTTGGGCAGCAAGATCACCTTCATTGATACGCCCGGCCATGCCGCCTTTACGGCGATGCGTGCGCGTGGTGCGAAGGTCACGGATATTGTGATTTTGGTGGTGGCGGCTGATGACGGTGTGATGCCGCAAACCATTGAAGCCATCAATCATGCCAAGGCTGCAAAAGTGCCGATGATTGTGGCTATCAACAAGATCGACAAGCCAAGCGCCAATCCCGAACGCGTTCGTACGGAATTGCTGCAATATGAAGTGCAGGTCGAGTCGATGGGCGGTGATACGCTCGAAGTCGAGGTCTCGGCAAAAGAGCGTCGCAATCTCGATAAATTGCTCGAGATGATTGCCTTGCAGGCAGAAGTTCTCGATTTGAAAGCCAATCCCGATCGTGTGGCCGAAGGGACTGTGATTGAAGCCAAGCTTGATCGCGGTCGTGGCCCTGTGGCAACGGTTCTGGTGCAGCGTGGGACGTTGCATGCGGGTGACATCGTTGTTGCCGGTTCGGAATGGGGCCGCGTGCGCGCGCTGCTTTCTGAAAATGCCGTGGCTTTGGAAGAAGCCGGTCCTTCCGTGCCTGTTGAAATTCTCGGTTTCAGCGGTGCACCCGAAGCAGGCGACCGCATGGCAGTTGTTGAAAACGAAGCACGGGCGCGTGAAATTACCGCCTATCGTCAGCGCCAGAAGCGTGAACGCTCCGCAGCACGGGCCGGGACCGCGCGGGGAACGCTGGCCGATATGATGAGCCAGCTCAAAACCGCCGGACGCAAGGAATTCACCTTGCTGGTCAAGGGCGATGTGCAGGGGTCGGTGGAAGCGATTATCGGTGCGCTGGACAAAGCGGGCAATGACGAGGTCATGGCGCGTGTCATGCACGCCGGTGTCGGTGGCATCAATGAAAGCGATATTACGCTGGCAGCGGCTTCCAATGCCGTGGTGATCGGCTTCAATGTGCGGGCCAATAAAGAAGCACGCGAAGCCGCCGAGCGCGATGGGATCGAAATTCGCTACTACAATATCATCTATGATCTTGTGGATGATATTAAACAGGCGATGTCCGGTCTGCTGGCTCCCACCCTGCGTGAAGAACGTCTTGGGGAAGCGCGCATCTTGCAGGTGTTTGCCGTGTCCAAAGTGGGCAAGGTGGCTGGTTGTCTCGTGCAAGATGGCCGTGTGGAACGTGGCGCCAGTGTGCGCCT
This sequence comes from uncultured Hyphomicrobiales bacterium, assembly GCA_903824185.1. Classification (GTDB taxonomy): domain Bacteria; phylum Pseudomonadota; class Alphaproteobacteria; order Rhizobiales; family Beijerinckiaceae; genus CAIYZJ01. The sequence goes on along the minus strand of CAIJVU010000074.1, from coordinate 6,939 downwards.
CATCCGCGACAATGTCGTCATTCACGAAGGCAAGCTGTCGACGCTCAAACGCTTCAAGGACGAGGTCAAGGAAGTGGGCTCCGGACAGGAATGCGGGATGGCGTTCGAAAATTATCAGGACATGCGCGAGCGCGATATCATCGAATGTTATCGTGTCGAGGAAATCCGCCGCACGCTCTAATCCCATGATCGCCATGGAACCGCGTCACTGCACGCGGTTCTCCACTGTGTCCTTGAATGCCGGTCCAATCCCGGCCCGAGGTTTTTGATATGTCAAATTCCCGTTCCTCTACCCGCCCACCGGCCTCCGGTCCCTCGCAGCGTCAATTGCGGGCGGCCGAGCTTGTGCGTCATGCTTTGACGGCCTTGCTGGCGCGCGGGGATATCCCCGAAGATGTGCTGGTCAAAGCCTTCATCACCATTCCTGAAGTGGAGATGACGCCGGATTTGAAACTGGCCACGGCCTATCTCGTTTTGCACGATGCCAAGCTTGAAAAAGCGGTGTTGGAAGCGCTGAAGCGCCATCATAAATCCATTCGTCACCAGATTGCCAAAAGCGTGAATTTGAAATTCGCGCCGGATTTGCGCTATCGCATCGATCATCGTTTGGATGGTGCGGCCAAGATTGATGCTTTGCTGGCCCGTCCCGAAGTCCAGCGTGATCTGGTGCGTCCGCATGATCATGACGAGGACGAGGATCAATGAGTGCGCCGCGCAAACAGCGTGTGGATGTGCATGGCTGGCTGATCCTCGACAAGCCGGTGGGCATGACCTCCACTTATGCGGTTTCAGCGGTGCGCCGCTTGCTGCATGCCAAAAAAGCCGGCCACGCCGGAACACTCGATCCGCTCGCCTCCGGAATTTTGCCTTTGGCCTTTGGCGAGGGCACGAAAACGGTGCCCTATGTGGTGGACGGCGAGAAGGCCTATCGCTTCACCGTCCGTTGGGGTGCGGAAACCACCACCGATGATGCCGAAGGGCCTGTCACAAACCAAAGCGCAGTGCGGCCCGAGGCCTCCGCCATCGAAGCCCTGTTGCCGCGCTTTACCGGTGTGATCGAGCAGGTGCCGCCGCAATTTTCGGCCATCAAAGTAGATGGCGAACGCGCTTATGATCTCGCGCGGGATGGCGAGGTTGTGGCCTTGAAGGCAAGACAGGTTGAAATCCATGCCTTGCGGATGGTCGATTACACGCCGGAGCAAAGTGTTTTCGAGGCAGAATGCGGCAAAGGAACCTATGTGCGGGCGATTGCCCGTGATTTGGGCCGTGCTTTAGGATGTTTTGGCCATATTATCGCGTTGCGCCGTACCCGTGTCGGCCCTTTTCTGGAAGCAGATGCAACGCCTTTTGCCGATCTCGAAGATCCTGCTTGTCTGGCGCAGGTGCTGCGGTCCGTCGAAAGCGGTTTGACGGAACTGCCCTGCCTGATGATGAGCCGTGATCAGGCCAACCGCATCCGGCGCGGACAATCGGTGATTTTGCGGGGACGCGATGCGCCATTGGACGGGGGTCCGGTCTATGCGACCTGCGATCACGCGGTTTTGGCCATTGGCATGATTGAGCGGGGCGAATTTGTGCCCAACCGTGTTTTCAATCTGGGTTGACGCCCAATAAAGACTGGCATTTATCAAAAAATTTCTGTATAGCCTCAGTCAACTTGCTGGGGTAATCTCGGCTTGTTTTAACCCGACCGCCCTGGACGACATCCCGGAACGGCCGAACCGGCAGGTTTTTTCAAAACATGCCATCCCTTTTATCGAAAGGATAAACGATGTCGATTAGTGCAGAGCGCAAAACCGCGCTCGTTAAAGAATATGCCACAGGCCCGAATGATACCGGTTCTCCGGAAGTGCAGATTGCCATTCTGACCGAACGCATCACCAACCTGACCGAACATTTTAAGAGCCATGCGAAGGATAACCATTCCCGTCGTGGTCTTTTGAAGATGGTGTCACAGCGTCGTTCGCTTCTTGATTATCTCAAGAAGATCGAAGAGGCTCGTTACAAGACCATCATCGGCAAGCTCGGCATCCGCCGCTAAACTAAAAAAAGGGCTGGCCTTCGGGACCCGCCCTTTTCACTTGCGGGGTGACATGGTTCACCCTTTTTTCCTCGGCTTGTTTTAATATTTTTTAAAATGGGCCTCCTCCCTGCCGGTCCCTTTTTCATGGCAGGATTGCCGGTGGCTCGTGAACAGATCGCCAACTGTTCTTTTTCCCATGAGCCTCCCGCCGTCTTGCACATGCTACGGGATCGGCGTTTTTTCTGTGAATGAAAGATCGACGATGTTTGATATCCAAAAAGTTGAAATGAATTGGGCGGGCCGCAAGCTCGTTCTCGAAACGGGCCGTATTGCCCGTCAGGCCGATGCCGCCGTGCTGGCCACTTATGGTGAGACCACTGTTCTGGCCACCGTTGTGTCTGCCAAAACACCAAAAGCCGGCATCGATTTTTTCCCTCTGACCGTGAATTATCAGGAAAAGACCTTTGCTGCCGGTCGTATTCCCGGTGGTTATTTCAAGCGTGAAGGCCGTCCGACCGAACGTGAAACGCTGATTTCACGCCTGATCGATCGCCCGATCCGCCCGCTCTTTGTCGAAGGCTACAAGAATGACACGCAAGTGGTTGTCACGGTCTTGTCGCATGACTTGGAAACCGATCCCGATATTCTGTCCATGGTGGCGGTGTCGGCAGCGCTGACCCTGTCGGGCGTGCCTTTCCAAGGTCCGGTGGGTGCGGCTAAAGTCGGCTTTATCAATGGCGCGTTGAAACTGAACCCGACCATTCAGGAAATGGCAGATTCAAGCCTTGATCTGATTGTGGCCGGCACGGCGGATGCCGTGTTGATGGTGGAATCGGAAGCCAAAGAATTGTCAGAAGAGGTCATGCTGAATGCCGTGATGCTCGGTCATTCCGGCTTCCAGCCTGTGATTGACGCCATCATCAAGCTGGCTGAAGTGGCTGCAAAAGAGCCGCGCGATTTCACCACCCCTGACCATTCCGAACTCGAAGGCAAGATCCTGAAGCTGGTCGAAGCAGACCTGCGCGATGCCTTCACAACCCCTGCCAAGCAGGAGCGTCAGGACAAGGTCGCTGCCGCCAAGGCCAAGGTCATGGCTGCCTTTACCGGTGAAGGCGTGGCTGATCCCGTTGAGCCGATTTTGCTCGGCTCCGTGTTCAAGGATGTTGAAGCCAAAATCGTGCGCTGGAACATTCTCGACACCGGCAGCCGGATCGATGGCCGCGATGTCAAAACCGTGCGTCCGATTGTGGCCGAAGTCAGCGTTTTGCCGCGCACCCACGGCTCAGCTTTGTTTACACGTGGTGAAACACAGGCTTTGGTTGTGGCAACGCTTGGTACAGCCGAAGACGAGCAGATCATTGACTCGCTCGAAGGCAATTACCGCGAAAACTTCATGCTGCATTATAATTTCCCTCCCTATAGCGTGGGTGAGACAGGCCGCATGGGTTCGCCCGGTCGTCGTGAAATCGGCCATGGCAAGCTGGCTTGGCGCGCCATTCATCCGATGCTGCCTGCCGCGCATGAATTCCCCTACACCATCCGCGCTGTGTCCGAGATCACCGAATCCAACGGCTCCTCCTCCATGGCCACGGTGTGCGGCACCTCGCTCGCTTTGATGGATGCGGGCGTTCCTTTGAAAAGCCCTGTGGCCGGTATTGCCATGGGTCTCATTCTGGAAGGCACGCGCTATGCTGTTCTGTCCGATATTCTGGGTGATGAAGATCACTTGGGCGATATGGACTTCAAGGTGGCCGGTACAGAAAACGGGATCACCTCCTTGCAGATGGACATCAAGATCGCCGGCATCACCGAAGAGATCATGAAGGTCGCTTTGGAGCAGGCCAAGGGTGGTCGCTTGCATATTCTGGGCGAGATGAGCAAAGGCCTGTCAGGGGCCCGCGCCGAACTTGGCCAATATGCTCCGCGCATCGAGACCATGAAAATCCCCACCGACAAGATCCGTGAAGTGATCGGCACCGGCGGCAAGGTGATTCGTGAAATCGTCGAGAAGACCGGCGCCAAGATCAATATCGAGGATGACGGCACCGTCAAAATCGCGTCGAGCGATGCAGCCTCGATCACCGCCGCCATCAACTGGATCAAGTCGATCGCGTCTGATCCGGAAGTGGGCCATATCTATGAAGGCACGGTTGTGAAAACCGCTGACTTCGGTGCCTTCGTCAACTTCTTCGGGGCCCGTGACGGTCTCGTCCATATCTCGCAACTGGCCGCACAGCGTGTGGGCAAGGTGACGGATGTGGTGAAGGAAGGCGACAAGGTCAAAGTGAAGCTGCTTGGCTTTGACGAGCGCGGCAAAGTGCGCTTGTCAATGAAGCTGGTGGATCAGGAAACCGGCGAAGATCTCGAAGGCAAGGAAGCACCTGCCGATCATCACGAGTAAGTTTCAACATGCCAATGGCGTGTTAGTGTAAAAAATCAAAAGCGGCCTTCGGGCCGCTTTTTTTTTGCGTTTCAGAGGTGAGTATTTTTTTATGATTGATAAAAAAGTGACGCTTTCTTTTTAATGTAAAATACTCGTCAAGGTGCAGAAAGGCTCGTGGCTATACCAAGATTGGCGGCTGTTTGAGCGGAAATACGATAGAGCTTGTTGGGGGGTGCCAGCGTGATGATGTCTTTGGCATCTTTGACGCCAAATTCATAATAGGCCGCAATCATATCCGCCGTGGCTTGGCCTGAATATTTATTGCTGCTCAAAGAAAGTGGTTGGTTGCCCTCATGATAGCCTAAGCCGACGGGATTATCCTTGAAGCCATAGACCCCGTCTTTGATGCCTTGCGCATTGGCATAATGGCGTTTCACACCGGATGCGAAAATGACAGTGCAGGCGCTGGCGCAATTATCCGATTTGCCATTGACAAAGGTGGCCATGTTTTTCGCGCGGATGATCCGTCCCATATCACGCGCCGCGATCACCATGCCGCCCGTGCTGTTCAAGCGGACAATTTTGATAGTGGCATTGCCCGGCTCTGCCATAAAGTCTCGGAACTGGGCGTCATCGCCGCCGCGCACACTGCCCGACACAATCACCGTGTCGCCTTTTTTGCTAAATTCCAAAGCCAACAGAGGCTGAGACCAAGCAAGGGCCACCAGCAGACCCACAGACATCAAAAGACGGACCATCAGACAACCTCCCTATCGTCCCGAAATTTAGGATTTAAAATTTAAAAAAAGCAAGCCGGAATTTAAAAACGTTAAAATTCAAATTTGAAAACGCTTCGGACGCAGAAACAAAACTTGCCGCATGAGGGCAGCAAATGAAGAAATTGGTAAAATTTTAAAAACATAAACTGATCAGTAGAATGGCACCGCTCAAGTAAAAAATCAATCACACTGTGAAAAAACGATGAAGCCAAGCGGGATCGAACCTCTGACCTCTTTAACTTAACAGTACGATACGCAGCAACACTAACCAGCTTCGCAACCAAAACAGATTTAGCAGGATTAGTAGCTATGACAGCATACGCATTGGGCATGGTATTTGATGTTGTGAATGACCTTCATGTGGATTGTGATCATTATGGTTCTTTAACTGAAAAGGGATGACAATCCAGAGTTTATCGTAATCTCAGGCAGCGCAAAAAATTATAGTAAGTTGCACTCCCAATGTGCACAAAGGTCTATTTAAACCGCCTGCAACTTGACTCATTAATGTTTACAACTTCAAGAGGATAATAGTAATTTTTATAATCTAATATGAAAATCTTTCTATCACCTTTAGTGGTAGGATAGGGAAAAGTGGACGATTGATCAGAAAGAAAATTAATTTCATAACCTATTTTCTTCAAATCTGTATCAAGTAATTCAACGAAAATATCCTTACCGTTTACATCAACATCCATGTTCCATGAAAGTGTATCTCTGATTATTTTAGCATTGCACAGGAGATTTTTTTTGCTGCTTATCCGTTTGTAAATATCCATTTGTAAACGTAAGTTTTGTTCATTGCTAATGGAGTTTGAGTTGATACCAATTTGAGGTTTATTTATATCAGAATTTGTATTGTCAAATTTTGTTTGATCTAAATTTTCAAAAATATTTTTGTTTGGTAGAAGTGATTGTGGTGTCGCATTATTTGCACTCGGCTTAATTGGGCTACAAAAACTCCACCAATTTTTTCCCATTTCATCAAATTGACCAAAATTGAATTTCCCATTTCGTATTGAAAAAGAATATTTTTGGTTCGACGTTTCACCCTCTTCTGTACAATCAGCTGATACGATATAGGCCGGATCAGCACCCGTGATATTACGAACAGTACAACCGCCCGTCGAATAGCGAGATATTTCTTTGCCTTGAATTGTAACTCGTTCAAAACGTTCATTCATTAGCATTTGCTTTGGATTGGCTAAATAACGTGCGCAATCTTTTTCAGTTTTAGCGTATATTCCGTTTGGAAAAATAGAATTAAAATCATCATTCGATAATTTAGTATTGGTTGGTAATATTATTTGTATTTGCGCTGATGATTTTTGTTCAGAAGTATTACCATTTGACGACTGTAGCTGAGCATAAGAAGGGTTAAGTGCCGACAATTTATTAAGAATGATTTTCAACTCATCAGATGAAGTGTCAGAATTAGCCACACCTATTATTTTTAGTGCATCAAGGTATTGATTAAGGTTAGGATCATTTAAATTAGCACGAATATAATCAGTAATAGATTTCTCAGCATTCTTCACCGTGAGAAGAAGTTTTTCTTTTTCCTGTTTTCTTTCATCTGCTCGGCGTGATGTAAGTTGAGTATAAAAAATTTGGGGGCTGACATAGATAAGGTTTCAGTATTCACATTTTGACCCATTCTGAGATGGTCTTCAAGAGGTTGCTGGCTGGGCGATGATTGAACCGCCATTCACACTCTTTGAGAAATAAAAAGAAGTGGGTTTTCGGTATGCCGT
>CAIJVU010000073.1 GCA_903824185.1 uncultured Hyphomicrobiales bacterium | reverse complement strand
TCCTTGCATATGCTGCTGTCAAAAGTGACATGAGCGTTTCAACAAAACAGCACAAGGCGTTCACTAAACGGCATTAAAACGCATCAAAAACGTACATTAGCTTTTTAGTTCACGTTTTGTTCTGTGTACCACACGTGTACTATCGCGCATAAAAAAACGCTACCAGATATAGTATCTGATAGCGTAGTTCTTTGATATTGCTACTATATATTGTGTAGCGGTAGTGCAGTTCGGCCTAGCGCTTCGAGAACTGGAAGCTACGACGGGCTTTCTTGCGGCCGTATTTCTTACGTTCGACAACACGGCTGTCACGGGTCAGGAACCCGACCTTTTTCAGGGCCGGACGCAGGTCTGGCTCGTAATAGGTCAGGGCCTTGGACAGGCCGTGGCGCACCGCACCGGCCTGACCCGAAAGTCCGCCGCCTGCAACGTCCACAACGATGTCATATTGACCCACGCGGTTGGCCACCAGCAAAGGCTGCTGCATGATCATCCGCAACACGGGACGGGCGAAATAGGTCTCGAGCGTGCGCTCATTGACCACAATCTTGCCTGAGCCGGGCTTGATCCAGACACGGGCGACCGCGTCTTTGCGTTTGCCGGTTGCGTAAGCGCGACCCTGTTTGTCGAGCTTTTGCACATGCTTGGGTGCTTCAGCAGCAGGGGCCGAGCCCTTGAGATCGGCGAGAGATGTCAGCGTTTCAGCCATGATCAATCGCTCCTTGCATTTTTGCGGTTCAAGCCCGCGATGTCGATGACAACCGGTGTCTGGGCTGTGTGGGGATGCTCTGCGCCTTTGTAAACACGCAGGTTTCCGAGTTGCTTACGGCCAAGCGGACCGCGCGGCAGCATGCGTTCCACAGCCTTTTCCACGATACGCTCGGGGAAACGGCCTTCCAGAATGAATTTGGCTGTGCGCTCTTTGATCCCGCCGGGATAGCCTGTGTGGTGGTAATAGACTTTCTGGTCGCGCTTGCGGCCAGTCAGAACCACTTTATCGGCATTGATGATGATGACATTGTCACCGCAGTCGACGTGAGGGGTGAAAATCGGCAGATGTTTGCCGCGCAAGCGCATGGCAACGAGTGAGGCGAGACGGCCGACAACCAGGCCTTTCGCATCAATCAAAACCCACTTCTTTTCGACCTCGGCCGGTTTTGCCACGAAGGTCTTCATAATGTTTCTTCCATTTTTGTCAGGAGGAACAAGGACTTGGCAACCAGACCAGCCGCGAAGGCGAAGCGTTGAACACCAAAACCTTTTTCCGCTTGGGAAATGCATGCAAAGCCCAATGGGCCAAGATGGGCTTGATTTAGGGCAGGAAAGACCTGCGGTCAAGCCCGATGATGCAATTCAATAATCGAATTAACCCAACAAAAACAATGAATTAGACAAATTAGGTATTATGATACCCATAAAAGGTAATATAATACCGCAATTATGAACCCTTCTGCGGCGGGGCTTTCGGGTGTTTTTAGACTTTATCGGGCAAAGAATAGGTGCCGGTAGCATGGGCCACGAGTTTGGTGTCCCCTTCCGAATGGATCCGGACATCGCCCACCGCCAGTCTTTTGCCGATTTTGATCAAGGTGCAATCGGCAATCAGCGCGCAGGGTTGTGGCTTATTGAGGAAATTTATGGACAAATTGGTGGTAACAGCCAGCGTTACCGGCCCCAAAGAGGCCAAAACGGCCACATAAAGCGCCAAATCCGCCAAAGTCATCATTGCCGGACCTGACAGGGTGCCGCCGGGCCGCAACTGGCTGTCGTGATAGGCAAGCCTGAGGCGGGATGAGCCATGACCCGCCGCGAGAATGGTGTAGAGCGGCCCATGCGCATAGATCTGCGGGAAGTCGCGCTGCAAAAGCGCTTCCAGCGCCGGAATCGTCATCAGGGTCTTGTCGGGATCGGACGGGATGAATGAGGCGGTCATGCGAAGGCTTCCGGAAGGGGGGGCGGGGTGAACCAATCTGGGATAGGCGAAATAAAAGAAAAAACTTACTCCTTTTAGGCATATCCTGCGCAAAAAACCAGATTATCTTAGCCCGAAACTCGTCTATCCTGAGGGTGATTGGTTCGGTTCACACGCCACAGGGCTTACAGATAGGGCTGCCACAGATGACCCATTCCCCCTCACCCGAGATCGCACCCCCCGCGCTGCTGCGCCATGACAGGGGCGGGATCGCGCGGTTGACCCTCAACCGTCCGCAAAGCCGCAATGCCCTGTCGTTCGCTTTGATGACGACCCTGCGCGACACGCTGCGGCAGATCGCAACCGAGCCGCATGTGCGGGTGGTGGTGATCGATGCCGAGGGACCGGTGTTTTGCGCGGGCCATGACTTGCGAGAAATGACCGACTGGCGACAGGCGGAGGATGGCGGACGCGACGCTTTCGCTAAGGCCTTCGCGCTTTGTGCCGAGATGATGCAAGCCATTGTCACACTGCCGCAACCGGTCATTGCGGCGGTGGAAGGCATGGCGACGGCGGCGGGCTGTCAATTGGTGGCCAGTTGTGATTTGGCGGTGGCGGGCGAGGCTGCGGGCTTTTGTACACCCGGTGTGCATATCGGCCTGTTTTGCTCCACCCCCATGGTGGCTCTGTCGCGCAATGTGTCGCGCAAACAGGCCATGGAAATGCTGTTGTTGGGCGAGCGCATTAACGCAGTGCGCGCGCGCGACTTCGGCCTTGTCAATCGCGTGGTGGACGCGGGAACGGCTCTGGCAGAGGCCTTTAAACTCGCTGACGTCATTGCCTCGAAATCCCAACACGCGTTGCGGGTCGGCAAAAAGGCTTTTTACGAGCAAGCCGAAATGCCGCTTGAAAAAGCCTATCAGCATGCAGGCGCCGTCATGGTTGAGAATATGCTGAGCCATGACGCGGAAGAGGGCATCGGTGCCTTTGTCGACAAACGCGACCCCGCATGGTTGGATCGGTGAGGGTGTTGTCACTCAATGATAATGATCTTGCATGATGCTCTTGCGCTTAAATAGTTTGTGTTTTTTTGCTCGCAGCCTTTTATTTGCGTCATCGCGAGCGGCGGAACGCCGCGTGGCGATCCATTGTTTTTTGAGTGATTGATAGGGTTGTTTAAGACTGGATTGCTTCGCTGTGCTCGCAATGACGCGGGTAAGATTGATAGGCTCATGTTAAGGAAGTTTAGTCTTTTATATTTTATCTGATTATTATAAAATTTATTAATTTCATTGGCGCATCAAATTCATAAGTGTAAAAATAAAATTGGTCTGTTTTTTTATGTTGATGTGATCGGATATCTGATCTAGGTTTTGACAATCATTGTTGCGTAACCCTGCGTTCAAATAGAACCTCGTGCGGAGATGCAACATGGTCAAATTGATTATTACATTTTTATCGGTTCTGTTTGGTTTTTGCGCTGCAGGTATTGCGCGTTCCCCTTATTCGACTTTACCAATTTCCTCTTGCATTGGTTTCGAAACCAGAGGGTATCAATTCGATAATAAAACCTATACTTACACCAAACAAGTGAATGCCAGTGACAGGTGCAGTTTTAAATTGAACACAAATCATGGCAGTATCTCAAAATATGAAGTTATCTCTGAGCCAAAATTAGGGAAAGTCTCTTTGATAGGTCAAGCTGAATTCATGTATCAATCTGGTAGTCAATCAGGTTCTGATCGGATAACTTGGAAATTGTGTAAAGTATTAGACAATGGTCAAGAGGGTTGTGCTTTCATAAATTATATCATTAATATTATGTGATTTATAAAGTTTAAAGGAACAAATTAGCTAAGTTTTTTTTAATAATTCAGTACATTGTCATTGGGTTTTGAATTGACCCTTTCTATAACACTGAGATCTTAATCAGCCATCCCCTCGCGTCATCGCGAGCGGCGGTACGCCGCGTGGCGATCCATGGTTTGGCGCGTGAGGGATGCGGGATGTTTAAGGCTGGATTGCTTCGCTGCGCTCGCAATGACGCGGGGTGGGGGGGCTTGGCATGGGCTTAGTGTGTGAGGCATGGGGTGCGTGGTATGCGGGCCTTAGCATGGAGGCAATGTGCCTTTATAGAGTGAGTGCAAGTAGGGCATAGCATGGAGGCAATGCGCCTTTGTAAGGGTATTCCAAGTAGGGCCATAGCATGGAGACACTGCGTCTTTGCAGGGGTGCAGTGCAAGACGGGTATTTAATCGCAGCGCGAATAAGGTTATGATAGAGGTGGACCTTCACAGGACCAGCCCCACTGTTGACCAGCTCCTTATCAGATCAGACCCTCACCGAACCAGCCCCTCACCGGACCCGCCCATGACCGAACCGCTTGCCCATCATAACCAGTATCCCGACGAGGCGATCCGCCGCATTTTGCGGGCGACCAAATCCATTGCGCTGGTGGGGGCTTCGGCCAATCCGGCCCGTCCGAGTTATATCGTGCTCAAATATTTGAAAGAGCGCGGCTATCAGATGTTTGCCATCAATCCCGGCCTGGCAGGGCAGACGATTTTGGATGTGCCGGTTTATGCCGCGCTGAAAGATCTGCCGCAAGCCGTGGATATGGTCGAGATTTTCCGCAATTCGGAGGCCGCCGGTCCCCTGACCGATGAGGCGCTGGCGCTGTCGCCTTTGCCCAAAGTCATCTGGATGCAATTGTCGGTGCGCAATGATGCCGCCGCCTTGCGGGCCGAAGCCAAGGGCGTCGAAGTCATCATGAACCGCTGCCCGAAAATCGAATATGGGCGGATTTCCGGCGAGATCGGCTGGCAGGGCATCAATTCGCGCATGTTGTCTTCGAAAAAACCGGTGCTGTCGGCCAAAGGGTTTCAGAAATTGACGATCGCGCCGCGCGGGGGCTCTTCGTCCGGCGCGTGAGGGATGGTTGAGGTTCAAGGCTGGATTGCTTCGAGAGCTGGCTCGGGATTTCTGCACAGGTTTGATAAGTGGAATTTCTGCCTGACTTTGGCATAATGTCCAAGACAGGAGAGACCCATGAGCAGACGTCCCCGCCGGAACCATAGCCCTGCATTTAAAGCAAAAGTTGCGTTG
>CAIJVU010000072.1 GCA_903824185.1 uncultured Hyphomicrobiales bacterium | reverse complement strand
GTGGATTTGGCGCGCCACTCTAGGCAGACTCAGTTATCAGCCAGCATAGCCGATCAATGGGCCCCCGAAAGACGATGGAAAAACCGATCCCCGCGCCCCTCCCCGCCTCAAAAAGCCACAAGCCCATTGGCGTGTTGCTTGGTGGCGGCCTGTCGCGCCGCATGGGGGGCGGGATCAAAGCCTTCAAACCATTAGGCGGCAGGCCCATTCTGGAGCATGTGATCGAACGGTTTAAGCCGCAATGCGCCCAACTTGTGTTGAATGTGAACGAAAAAACCGAGGGATTTGCCGATACAGGACTGCCGCTGATTCCCGACAGCCTGCCCGATCATGCTGGCCCCTTGGCGGGTATTTTGGCAGCACTTGAATGGGTGGCCGTCCATCACCCAGACTGCGACACTGTGGCCAGTGTGGCAACCGACAGCCCCTTCCTGCCCGACGATCTTGTCTTGCGGCTGGAGGAGGCCCGCAACGTCGCCCAGACGCCTTTGGCCTGCGCCCAATCAGGCGATCAGCGCCATCCCCCCTTCGGCCTGTGGCCGGTCGCACTGCGCCATGCCCTGCGCGAGGCTTTGGTTTCGGAGAATCTGCGCAAAATGGAGGTGTTCATGGCCCGCCATGGATGCGCCACTGCGGTCTGGAACACCGAACCCTTTGATCCGTTTTTCAACGTCAATCGTCCCGAGGATCTGATTGCGGCCGAAACGCTTCTAGCGCGGCTTACGCTCCATCCCCATCCCGCCGCTTGAGGGTCTGCAACAAACGATCCCGCTCAACGGCATGTTTCAAAACACCCTCTGCCAAAGCCTCGATGTCATCGACGGGGCACCAGTCACGCTCTAACCCCACGGGCTTTTCATCACTGGCCAGCATAAGGATCAAGGGATCGTCAGGGTAAAGAAAAGGCTTGGCATTGATGGAACGGTGAATTTCGATTTTCGGTGTGGTCCAACCTTTGAAGCCTTCCACAAGCACGAGATCAACGGGTTTGAGCATCAGCAATAATTCATCAAGCCCAGGTTCTGGCGCGCCACGCAATTCACGCATCAAAGCCAGACGTTGGGAGGAGGCAATCAGCACCTCCTGTGCACCGGCTTGCCGATGGATGAAACTGTCTTTGCCCTCGTGATCGATATCAAAGGCGTGATGCGCATGTTTCAGGGTCGATACCGACAAGCCCCGCTCGACCAAAACCGGCAAAAGGTGGCGCAAGACATGGGTTTTGCCTGCACCGCTCCAGCCCGCAAATCCGATAATGCGCATCCGCCCCCCTTATTCTTCAACACCTGATCACAGGGTAATCCATTTACAGACTTTCAAAAGCCCCTGAATGGCTTAAAAGAGCGGGACGATAACACCTACTCATCAAAGGCTAGGCATGCGGCATCTTTTAGACCTCAAAGGATTGAAATGTCCGATGCCCGTCTTGAAAACCGCCCGTTTATTGGCGCAGGTAGAAAGCGGCAGCGAGATCGAGGTGATTTGCACCGACCCCATGTCCGAGATCGACATCCCCCATCTCGTGCAAAGCGAGGGACATGCCCTCATCGGCCAGAACAGGCATGCGGATCAATTCGTCTATGTGATCCGCAAAGCCTGAGGGTTTCGCTATCCTATCACGCCAGACGGACAAGCGCCTCGCGTAATTTCACAAGCCGCTCTGCCCCTTCTTCAAGCCGCTCGCGCTGTTCTTCGACCACTTCTTCGGGCGCGCGTGCGACGAAATCCGCATTACCCAGTTTCGCTTTGATTTTTTCGGACTCAGCGGTGATCTTGTCGATCTCTTTGCCAAGGCGGGCGCGCTCGGCATCCAGATCAATAATCCCCTCAAGCGGCAATGCTACAACCTCACCCCGAATAATCAAACCAATGGCTTGTTGGGGGGATTGATCCGTTATTGAAATCTCGGAAATGCGCGCGAGCCGCTTGATCATATCCGACCAGACTTTGACCCGTTCAACGGTTTGCGCGGACGGGTTGACCAAGACAAGCGGAACCTGCGCCCCACCCGGCACATTGGTTTCCGCACGCGCCGAACGGATCTCGGTAACAAGGTCAACCAGCCAACCGATTTCCTGCTCGGCTTCCTGATCCTCCAAGCCCTGCACATGGGGCCAGTTGGTCAGTGCGAGCACACTGGTGCGTTTCGGTCCCTCCTGCCCTGTCAGACCCCAAATCTCCTCGGTGATAAAGGGCATAAAGGGGTGCAGTAAACGGCAGGTTTCATCAATCACATAGGCAATGGATGCTTGCGTTTCCGATTTGGCCGGACCATCCTCGCCCAAGAAAACAGGCTTGGACAATTCAAGATACCAATCGCATACGATATTCCAAACGAAGCGATAGGCCGCATTCGCCGCATCATTGAAACGATAGGCTTCAATCGCATGGGTGATCTCATGCGTGGCCCGTGCCAGCTCACCCATCGCCCAGCGGTTCAATGCGAGTTTCACCTGATGGGGATCAAATCCATCCATCCGCTTGCAGCCATTCATGCCTGCAAAGCGGGTGGCGTTCCAAAGCTTGGTGGCAAAATTCCGATAGCCTTCGACGCGTTGCGTCGAGAGTTTAATATCGCGCCCCTGCGCGGCCATGGCCGCTAGTGTAAAGCGCAAAGCATCCGCACCGAATTTGTCAACGAGCTCGATCGGGTCAATGACATTTCCTTTGGATTTCGACATTTTGGCGCCCTTTTCATCGCGCACCAAAGCATGAATATACACAGTCGAAAACGGCACATCCGGCATGAAATGCAGCCCCATCATCATCATGCGGGCTACCCAGAAGAAAATAATGTCAAACCCCGTGACCAAAACATTGGTCGGATAATAGCGTTTCACCTCGGCGGTTTCATCCGGCCAGCCCAGTGTCGAGAAGGGCCACAAAGCCGATGAAAACCACGTATCAAGCACATCTTCGTCACGCTGCAAAACAACATCATGGCCATAATGGGCCAGTGCCTGCGCTTTGGCATCCACTTCAGACGCTGCAACAAAAACATGATGGTCCGGACCATACCATGCGGGGATCTGATGCCCCCACCATAATTGACGCGAAACGCACCACGGCTCGATATTTTCCAGCCATTGGAAATAGGTTTTCTCCCAATTCTCGGGAACAAATTGGGTCTTGCCGGAGCGCACAGCAGCCAAAGCAGGCTGGGCCAGCGTTTTGGCATCGACATACCATTGATCGGTCAACCATGGTTCGATCACGACATTGGACCGATCGCCATGCGGCACCATCATGGTGGAGGGCTCAATGGCTGTCAGATAACCTGCTTCATTCAAAAGCGTAATCACGACTTTACGGGCGGCAAAACGATCAAGCCCATGCAGCGCCATAACAGGCGCCCGATCAACCCCCGCACCAAAAGTAAAATCGGCATTGCCGTCGAGCGTGATGCGGGCTTTTGAGTCCAAAATATTGATGGCCGCCAAGCCATGGCGCTTACCCACTTCAAAATCATTGAAATCATGGGCTGGTGTGATTTTCACAGCACCAGTGCCTTTTTCCGGATCCGCATAATCATCACCGACAATCGGAATCAACCGGCCCACCAAAGGCAAAATGGCCTTGCGACCGATCAGATGTTTGAGGTTTTCATTATCGGGATGAACGGCAATGGCCGTATCGCCCAACAAGGTCTCAGGACGGGTTGTGGCAACGCGAATGAATGTGTGGCTGTTGTCAGGATCATAAGGCAGTCCGTCCAACGGATAATCGATGGTGTAGAGATGGCCCGACGGCTCTTTATCCAATAATTTGAAAAGAGCGGCCTGTTGAAACGGCTCCTCGTCATGGCGCGCCATTTTAAAGGTTCCGCGCTTTTCAACCTGCAACACTTCCAAATCGGAAATGGCTGATTCAAAATGCGGATCCCAATTGACCAGGCGCTTGTCGCGATAGATCAAACCATCCTGATAAAGCTTCACAAATACCTTGGTGACGGCCCGCACCATCTGATCATCGGCTGCACCCCCCTCACCCATGGTAAAGCGCAGGCGCGACCAGTCACAGGATGCCCCAAGGCGCTTCAATTGCGCATTGATGGTGCCGCCTGACTCTTCCTTCCAGCGCCAAACCTCTTCCAAAAAGGCGTCACGCCCCATGCTGCGGCGATCAGGGCGCTTTTCAGCCGCCAATTTCCGCTCCACAACCATTTGCGTGGCAATACCGGCATGATCGGTGCCGGGCTGCCACAAGACATCACGTCCGCGCATACGCTCAAACCGGCATAAAATGTCCTGCAAGGTATTATTGAGCGCGTGGCCCATATGCAAAGAGCCCGTGACATTGGGCGGCGGAATCACAATGGTATAGGGCTCGGCACCCGCACGCTCGGACCGGCCGGCACGAAAAGCACCCTCGTCTTCCCACAACTGCCCGATACGACCTTCAACAGACGCGGGATCAAATGTCTTTTCCATCATGCACACCATTTCAGAGACGGACACATCATCAGGCCTTGTGATGCGTCGTTAAACCTGCCCTGTCACTAGCATCACTCGCGCCGCCACTAAAGAGGCAAGCGGTAAACTTGTGCGCACAGGCCATGAAAATTGAAATAAAAGCCCGACCAGCCCAAATCAGGGGCGGATCTTCTGGGTCACCTTGGCAATTTCATCCCGCACGGCCTGATCCACAATCCGCTCAAGATTGGCATCGAGCCACTGGCTCAACAAGGGGCGCAATACATCCGCCATGAACACATCAAGGCGCGGTGCAAGGGTTGTTTCCTGCGGAGCCTCGGGAGGGGCCGGAGGGCGCGTTGCTTCGGTCAAATGCCGCAAAGAGGACAACAAAGCATCCGTGGTCCGCTGCGACACCAGAGGCGCGTAAGTGGGCTCGTTCGCAGGGATGAAGGGCGGCAAAGGCGCAGGCGCCCTGTCTTGGGAGAAAATCGATAAATCAGGCACCGGAGCGACAGGCTCAGAGGGGGCAGACGCCGCAGCAAAGGGCAAATCCTCATGCTGCTGGGGCGTTGCAGGCTGTGCCACGGACAGGCCATGATCCGCAAATTGGTGATCGAGGAATGAGAGATCAAGCTTCACATTGATTTGCGGCTTTTGCGCATCCAGAAAATCCGAATAGGGATTGGCACCCGCCAAGGCCAAAGCCTCAGCATTGGACAGGCTCTTTTCGGCATGTGGTTCTGAAACACTTGCTTGCTCGGCGTCCAAGTCCGGACGGGACTCAGCCTTGGCACTTAATGTCAGCACATCAAAGGGCAAAGGCGCAGACTGCCACCCGTTGACACTGTCATGCAATTTGACGGGATCAACGGTTTCATCATCGGAATGAGACGGCTCCGTCAGGGCCACTTCAACGAGATGTTCATCCTCAGAGGCCCATTCAGCCTGCGTGATGTCACCATCATGCTGGACGAGTTGATTTGCTTCTGTGTCGTTGTTTTGGCTTTCATGAGCCGGCAAGGCCGTGACAACCTGCTCAAATTCAGCCACCGCAGCTCTTTGTTCATCGGACACATCGGTGTCTGTGATGGTCATGACACCATCTTGAGCGGCAGCATGAGAAACTGTCTCGGCAACGGCTTCAGCGTCCTGATGGCTCATGTCCTGATTTTCAGGAGCCGTTTGAACGGGCAAAACGGGCGGGCTTTTCTTGGCCTGCTTGTTGGGCTGGCGCTCGGACCATGGGAGATTGTGGTCTAACGGCCCGATATCCTCGATCGCCGCGTGATGGGCAGCATCAAGCTCCTCCGCAATAATCTTGCGGATTGAAGCGAGCACATCTTCCATGGATGGATCACGCGATTTTTCGTTCAGGCCAGACATATTACCCCCATCAAGCGCCCCATAAGTAAAGGATCAGCGCGGCGTGATCAATACGCCTCTGGCTCAGAGATGGGAAGAAAACCCAAAATAAACTAAAATTATCAAAAATCAGTTGTTTTCAGGCGGAATAATGCCGAACCACTTGTCCGAAACACTGTTGTAATGCACAGCCGGATCGTAAATCCGGACATTGAGCTTTAAATTTTCAGCATTGAGCTGGCCCACGGCCTGCGCCAATGAATAAGACAGCACGACGCGATCATGTTGGGCTTGCACAAGACTGACACGCGCACTCAGCAAATCCTGATCGGTCAGCAACACGTCCAGAGTGGTCCGCTGCCCGACTTTGGCCTCTTCGCGGATGCCATTCAAAGCAATGGTTGCCGCTTCGACCTGTGCATTGGCAGACTGGATGCGCGCTTTGGCGGCTTCAAGCTGGCTCCAGCTTGCAACCACACCCGCCCGCACCTTTTCACGGGCAGAGTCGGATTCCAAACGGCGTTGACCGACAGTCTCTTTGGCCTGACGGATACTGCCATGCGTATCACCGCCGTCATAAAGCGGGAATGTCAGCTGGGCGACCAGACTGTTTGAAGAGTATTTAGGCCCGCTATTCTGGTATTCATAGCGTTTGGACGTAGTCGCGGTTACACCCAAAGTCGGGCCCAAACCAGCATAAGCCTGGCGCAACTGATATTCCGCAACCTCGATATTAACCAAAGAGGCCATCACAGTGGGGTGAGACCCCAAAGCGATGGAAACGGCATCATTGAGGGATTTATAGGTAAAACGCGCCAGAGGACGGGCCGGATCGACCAAACGCGGATCTTCGCCGATCACCTGACGATATTTGGCAATGCTTGACTTCAAAGTGCCTTCGGCTGTGGCCAGATCGGCCTGCGCCGAAGCCAGACGGGCTTCCACCTGAGCGACGTCGGTCCGTGTCACTTCCCCGACCGTAAAGCGGTCTTGGGTCTGGCGTAATTGCTCTTTCAAAACGCTGATATTGTTTTTGCGCAGATCCACAACGGACGTATCGCGCAACACATCCATATAGACAGTTGCAGCATCAACGAGCGTTTGCATTTCGGTATTGGCCAGATTGGCGCGCTCGGCCAGAACGCCGCTCTCGGCAGCCTTCACCGCCGCTTCAATCTTACCAGAAGAGAACAGGGTTTGGGTGACTGAAAGACCTGCACCACGCGGCAAAGATTGGTTGCTCGGATTAAGCGCCGCTGTCTGCTGGCTGCGCCACTGATCCGAAATACCATAATCTGCTGTTCCGTTGACTTTGGGGCGGCCCGCAGATGAAGCACGCGTCACCGTTTCGTCAATTGCCCGCAAATAAGCGCGCCGTGCATTCAAATCCGGATTGGATTGATAGGCCTTGGACAAAGCACCTTCGATAGTCTCCGCGCGCAAAACAGGCGAGACCGAAAATGCTGACACCATGATGCCTGCGAGCAGCAAAAACTTCAATTTCGAATGCATAACCCTACCCCTGCACGCAGAATCAACGTGCTTGTCATCGTCATCGATAGCAGGAGTTTCGACTCTTTCGCAAGTATGGTTAACAAAGAATGATCAATCAAAAGAGGTTCGTTGGAACCACTTCTCCTAAAAGCGCCGCAAGACGCCTCAAATCAAAAAACAAAGGTCTGATGTTTGCGGAAAGCCGGCAAAACAGGGGCCTGCGCCGATGCCACGCGCACACGGCCCATGCCATGCGCATTTTTGACATAACGGACAATCTGACCGGCACCATCGCTCATATCGACGGTGACCAGACGTCCACCGTCTGCCAAAAGCTTCAACAAACTGTCCGGCTGGGTTTCGACGCTGCCTTCAACAATAATAACGTCATAAGGGCCATGTTTGTGGCCATCGCCCGATAAATGCTCGCGAAAAACGGCAATATGACCATGACCAGCCGCTTTCAGAGCCTGACGGGTCTGTTCAACCAGAACCGGCTCCTGCTCAATCGCCGAGACATGATGGGACAAATGCGCCAGAACCAAAGCCGAATAGCCTGAGCCGCAGCCCACATCCAGAATACGGTCATCGGGCAAAATCTGGGCGGATTGCACTAATTTTGCAAAAATCATCGGCGACAGCATGAAGCGGTCAAGACCGGTAAAGGCCACGAGGCGGTCTGCATAAGCGATATCTTTGACTTTTTCCGGAACAAAGGCCTCGCGCGCCACCTGCTCCATCGCGGTCAAGACGGATTGCTGGGTGATGTCATAGGTGCGCAACTGGTTATCAACCATGGCACGACGCTTGGTGGCTTGATCGAGCATTTAGAGAGCCCCTCCGGTATAAGCGGGCCTGACCTTAACGCTCTGAAGAGCCCAAGCCCATCCCTCAAGTGCGGATCATTGGAGGCCTCGGAGGGAATCGAACCCCCGTACAAGGATTTGCAGTCCTCTGCGTAACCACTCCGCCACGAGGCCCCCGACGAGCACCATTTGGCGTCCGCACCGCCCTGATAGCAAGGCTACCCGCAGCACGCAACATACGAATGCGGATAGTTTGCGCTTTCCGCAGCAAACTTTTTAAGAATATTTGATGACACTCTCTTGCAATCGTCCCCAATCTTGTTGTAACTGCACGTCACTTCGGTGATCCGCGATAGCTCAGTCGGTAGAGCGTTCGACTGTTAATCGAATGGTCGCAGGTTCGAGTCCTGCTCGCGGAGCCAAGTATTTCCCTTGTTGATCAAGGGATTAGCTGTTGAAATGCAAGTTTTAATGTGCCTTTCAACCGTTTGCCTGTTCATATCAGGGCTCAACCGACGCCCTCCCTCCTCGCGCATTTTATGGGCTGCAGGCATGACGCTACCTTGCGTCTTTTGCGTGTTTTGGCTCGTTCTGCCTAAAATTTCGCTCTGCCGTCGCTATTTTCAGCGATAAAAAGCTCAATCCCGTGCTTTTTGAACGTCTGATGCCTTGCGCTGACTCATCCGGCGTGAAAAGATGAAACTGTCCAATCAACAATTGGGCGGGAGAGCGCGTTAAGGTTTTTGTTGATCCTTAAATGGATCGCGAGAACTTCGGAACGCCGCCGAAGGAGCAACCACCCCGGAAACTCTCAGGCACAGGGACCGTCCAAAGGGGACAATCTGGAGAGAGGCGCTTATTCAAGCGTCCACCGAAGGGGAAGCTGCGTTGTCTGGCTGATGCCTTAAAAGCATGAGTCGGGGGAACGGGGCCAAGCTCTCAGGTACCGTGACAGATGGGGCCGGTCGACTGACAGATACGTCATGTCGGCTGCAACCTTGGTCACGGAGTTGAAAAAGACATGTCCCACATCGCAGTCATTGGTGCTGGTATTACCGGCACAACCACCGCTTATGCTTTGCTCAAGCGCGGGTATAAAGTCAGCATTTTCGAAAAACACCCCTATGCCGCCATGGAAACATCTTTTGCCAATGGCGGGCAGCTTTCAGCCAGCAATGCCGAAGTCTGGAACAGCGTTTCCACCATCATCAAAGGTGTGAAATGGATGTTCAAACCCGACGCGCCGCTTTTACTCAATCCCACACCCAGCTGGCATAAATATTCTTGGCTGGCCGAATTTATCGGACAGGTCCGCAACTATCGTGAAAACACGATTGAAACAACGCGCCTCGCCATCGCCGCCCGGCAACATCTGTATGATATGGCAAAGGCCGAAAATATTGATTTCAATCTGGAGCATAAAGGTATTTTGCACATCTATCGGGACCAGAAGAGTTTTGATCAGGCCGCCAAAACCAATCAGCTTTTGCAAGAAGGCGGACTGGACCGGCGGGCCGTGACCGCCTCCGAAATCAGGCAGATCGAACCAACGCTTGAATCGAATTCCCTCTATGGTGGTTTTTACACACCGTCCGACAGCACCGGCGATATTCACAAGTATTCGACCGGCCTGCTGAAAGCCTGTGAGCGTTTGGGTGCGACCCTTTACATGCAATGCGGCATTACCGCCATCGAGCAAAGCGCAACGGGCCATACGCTGTCTTGGGATATGGCGCTTAACAACCAAGAAAGCGCCAAAGGCCAGACAACAGTGGATGGCGTGGTGATTTGCGGTGGCGTCGCCAGCCGCGAGTTGGCAGCCTCCTTGGGGGACCGGATCAATATCTATCCGGTGAAAGGCTATTCCATCACCGTGATGCTGAATGACGAGGAGAGCCAGTCAGGGGCGCCTTATGTCAGCCTGCTTGACGAAGACACCAAGATCGTCACATCACGGCTGGGCAAAGACCGTTTCCGCGTGGCCGGCACTGCGGAATTCAACGGCATGAACAAAGACATCCGCGCCGACCGCATCGCGCCGCTGGTCAACTGGACACGCCGTTTCTTCCCGAAAGTCAGCACCGAACATGCCATTCCATGGACAGGTTTACGGCCCATGACCCCCAATATGCTGCCGAAAGTCGGCGCAGGCAGCCGCAAGGGGATTTTCTACAATACCGGCCATGGTCATCTTGGCTGGACCCTTTCAGCCATTACAGCCGAAATGGTGGCCCATGACATTGAACAAAGCGCCTTGAAAGCTGCCTAATCAACGCTGTCATCCACAGATGGCCTTGACCGCGGCGCGCAAAACCCCGCAAATGCAAAGCCCCGCGTCCTGCGGGGCTTTCTCATGTTGAGCTTCTCTTTTTTTCCAGTCTATGAGGTCGTGTTTTGAGCGTATCGGTGTCAGGAAATAAGCCTATCGCCTTGTTGTGGTTTCGGGATGATTTGCGGTTGGCCGATCATCCGGCCTTAACGGCTGCTCTGGCCAAAGGCTATGCCATCCTGCCGGTCTATATCGACGAAAGCCCGTCACCACAGCTGCGCCCTTTGGGAGCGGCCAGTCGGGTCTGGTTGCATCATGCGCTCACCGCATTGGACCATGAATTCAAGCAACGCGGATCCTCCTTGCTGATCCAGCGCGGCGAAGCCCAATCTGTTTTGAAAGCGCTCATCAAAGCAACAGGAGCGCAGGCTCTTTACTGGTCGCGTCGATACGGCGAGCAGGAACGGCTGATTGACTCTCAGATTAAAAATTTTGCGCGGGACAGCGGGCTCGATACCGAAAGCTTCAACGCCCATCTTTTGGTTGAGCCTTGGCAGGTGACCACCAAAACCGGACAGCCGATGAAGGTCTTTACACCTTTCTGGAAAGCCGCCCGTGCTTTGGGGGAACCCCTCCCCCCCTTGCCGACCCCCAAAACAATTCCCGCACCGGATTTGCCCTCAAAGGCATTCAAGCCTTTATCCATTGAAGCCTTGAACCTATTACCCACCAAGCCCGACTGGGCCACGTCCATGATGCCGCATTGGACCATCAGCGAAAGCGGCGCATGGACACGGCTCACAAACTTCTTGGAGCATGGACTGCAAGGCTATGCAGAGGATCGCAACAGGCCTGATCTTGAAAATGTCTCCCGCTTGTCGCCCTATTTACGCTTCGGCATGATTTCACCACGGCAAATCTGGCATGCGGCGGTGGCGGCCTGCGCTTCCGACCGTAGTCAAGCGTCAGATAAAGATCTCAGCTCCTTCCAGTCTGAATTGGGATGGCGCGAATTCTCCTATCACCTGCTTTATTACAATCCAGACCTTGCCAATCAAAATTACCAAAGCCGCTTTAATGATTTTCCATGGATGGATCATCCGGACCACCTCACGGCGTGGCAAAGCGGACTGACAGGCTATCCGATTGTCGATGCCGGAATGCGCGAACTCTGGCAGACGGGCTTCATGCATAATCGGGTGCGGATGATCACGGCCTCCTTCCTGATCAAACATCTCATGATCGATTGGCGACAGGGCGAAAACTGGTTTTGGGATACGCTGTTTGACGCCGATTGCGCGAGCAATCCCGCCAGCTGGCAATGGGTTGCGGGATCGGGCGCCGATGCCGCCCCCTATTTCCGGATTTTCAACCCGATACTGCAAGGCGAGCGTTTCGACCCCAAAGGCGCTTATGTGCGCCACTATGTTCCGGAAATTGCCGCTTTGCCCAATGATTTGATCCATAAGCCCTGGACGGCCTCACCCAGCACCTTGGCGCATTGCAAGATCAAACTGGGACACGATTATCCCCTGCCCCTGATTGATCATGGCGAGGGTCGCGACAGGGCGCTTGAGGCCTTCAAAAGCCTCAAACCTTCAGCTTAGAGGAAGGATATCTACGTCCGCTTACAAAAAGGGACGGGACAAAAGCCTCTGATTTATGCCATAAAAGCAGGAGATCCGGCATTGGCCGGATCATCCGTTCACGTGATGTAAAATAACAATGATGACGCATGGAATGATTGAAAGTATTGGCCGGACGCCGCTGATCCACCTCAAAGGGGCTTCGGAAGCAACCGGCTGTACGATACTGGGCAAAGCCGAATTCATGAATCCGGGCGGGTCGGTCAAAGATCGGGCGGCCCTCGCCATTGTCAAAGACGCAGTTCAATCAGGCAAACTGCTCGCAGGCGGTGCCATTGTCGAGGGCACTGCGGGCAATACAGGGATTGGCCTGACATTGGTCGCCCAAGCCATGGGCTTTAGATCTGTCATCGTGATCCCCGATACGCAATCGGTCGAGAAAAAGAACATGCTGCGGCAAATGGGTGCGCAGCTGATCGAGGTTCCCGCTGTTCCTTATTCCAATCCCAATAATTACGTCAAAGTCTCCGGCCGCTTGGCGGAAAAACTGGCCCGCGAAAATCCGGCGGGTGCCGTTTGGGCCAATCAATTTGACAATCAGGTCAATCGCGCCGCCCATATGACCACCACAGGGCCAGAGATTTTTGCCCAGACAAGTGGTCAATTGGACGCCTTTATCTGCTCGGTGGGCACAGGCGGCACTCTGGCTGGAACAGGCATGGCCTTGCGGCGGCTTGATCCGCGCATCAAAATCGCGATTGCTGATCCCATAGGATCAGCCCTTTATCACTACTATAGCTCAGGCACTTTGAAAGCCGAGGGAAGCTCGATCACCGAAGGGATCGGGCAAGGCCGGATCACCGCCAATCTTGAGGGCTTGAATGTCGATCACGCTTTTCAGGTCGACGACAAAGAGGCCTTGCATGTGCTGTTTGAGCTTCTGGAAAAAGAAGGCCTGTTTTTAGGAGGATCTTCAGGGGTCAATGTCGCAGGCGCCATGCAGCTTGCCCGTTTTCTCGGGCCGGGCCACACCATTGTGACGATTCTGTGCGACGGTGGCAGCCGCTATGCATCCAAACTCTACAATCAAGAATTCCTAGAAGAGCGTAAACTGCCTTTGCCGTTCTGGATGAAAAACAAGCCCTTTTCCATTGATGATATTTTGCAATGAAAACCGAATTTTTGTTTCGTGATGACGCCTATCTGACCCAAGCAGACGCAACCATTCTGGCTGTTACGACTTCGGGTGGTTTGATCCTTGACCGCAGTCTGTTTTATCCGACCGGCGGCGGGCAACCGGGCGACAAGGGACATCTGCAATGGCCTGACGGACAGCGCCTCGCCATCACCAACACAGTCTATGGCGAAGACCGCGAAACGATTGCCGTGATCCCGGAACAAGGCAGTCCCTTGCCGCCTGTGGGAAGCAAAGTGACGCAGGAGCTTGATTGGGCGCTGCGCTTAGTGCGGATGCGGGTTCATACCTGCTTGCATTTGTTAACAACCGTTTTGCCCTATCCTGTCACAGGTGGCACCATCGGAGATGGCGAAGGACGGCTGGATTTTGATATTCCCGATGCAGGCTTGGACAAAGACGCGATTGAGGCGGAACTGGCCCGCCGGATCGATACCCATTCTGACGTAACCTATGAATGGATTACGGATGACGAGCTGCTCGCCAAACCCGATCTCGTCAAAACCATGTCGGTCAAGCCCCCGATGGGCAGCGGACGCGTCAGGCTTGTACGGATCGGAACGCTTGATTTGCAGCCTTGTGGTGGCACCCATGTGCGCAATACGTCCGAAATCGGCAAAGTGTTGATCACGGGCATCGAGAAAAAAGGCAAGCAGAACCGCCGTGTCCGCATGGCCCTTGTCTGATCGCCTTTCAAAAACACTGAAGGAGAGACCATGAGCCATTTCGTAACAACCGCGTGGTTACACAGCCAACTGGATGCAGACGATCTGATTGTTCTCGATGCGTCTTGGTATTTGCCCGCCCATAACCGCAATGCGGCCCAAAAATATGAAGAGGGCCATATTCCCCATGCCAGACGCTTTGATCTGGATGCGGTCTCTGACCATAGCAGCCCCTTGCCCCATATGCTGCCAACACCGGCAGGCTTTGCGCAGGCCATGGGGGCTTTGGGCATCAACCGTGACAGTCGGGTTGTGATCTATGACGGGATGGGGCTTTTTTCCGCAGCCCGCGTGTGGTGGACATTGCAAATTTTCGGGCATCCCTTTGTGAAAGTCTTGCAAGGCGGCGCGCCGCGCTGGCGTCAGGAAAACAGGCCTTGGACAGCGGACAAAACCATCATCAAACAAACGACCTACCCTGTGACGGCGATACAAGAGGGCGTGGCCACACGCTCGGATATGGTGCAATGGAGTGCGGATCAATCCATGCAGATGGTTGATGCACGCGCCGCGGACCGTTTTCGCGGCGAGGCACCCGAACCACGGCCGGGCCTTGCATCCGGCCATATTCCCCACAGCAAAAACCTGCCCTTCGGGCAGGTGGTGCAAGAGGGCGCACTCAAGGACAAGGATGCTATTTTGCAGGCCTTTGAAAATGCGGGCATTGATCCGACAAAACCGGTGGCCACAACCTGCGGCTCTGGTGTTACGGCTGCCATCTTGTCGATTGCGCTGGCTGAAATCGGTCTGCCCGCTGCGGCACTTTATGACGGATCGTGGTCTGAATGGGGGGCCGATCCATCACTTCCCGTTGCCACAGGCCCAGCCTGAGGAAACCGCCCATAAAAAAAGCCAATCCTGAGATTGGCTTTTTTTATAAAGTGTTTTGCACCACAATCAGTGCAAGATTTGGCTGAGGAATAATTTGGTCCGCTCATGCTGCGGATTTTTGAAGAACGCATCGGGCGTGTTCACTTCAACAATCTGGCCCATATCCATAAAGATCACGCGATCAGCGACCTGACGGGCAAAGCCCATTTCATGCGTCACACAGATCATGGTCATGCCCTCTTCCGCCAAGGTGACCATGGTATCAAGAACCTCTTTGACCATTTCAGGATCAAGGGCGGATGTCGGCTCATCAAACAACATGATTTTGGGAGCCATGCAGAGTGCCCGCGCAATGGCCACGCGTTGTTGTTGCCCGCCTGACAATTGGCCGGGATATTTATTGGCCTGTTCCGGAATTTTGACACGCTTGAGATAATGCATGGCCACTTCTTCAGCGTCTTTCTTGGGCATATTTTTCACCCAGATCGGCGCCAAAGTGCAGTTTTCCAAAATCGTCAAATGCGGAAACAAATTGAAATGCTGAAAGACCATGCCCACTTCGCGGCGCACTTCATCAATGCGCTTGACGTCTCGGGTCAGCTCGATGCCATCAACAATGATCTGGCCTTTTTGATGCTCTTCCAACCGATTGACGCAACGGATCATGGTTGATTTACCCGATCCCGAAGGGCCGCACACCACCACGCGCTCACCCTTGGTGATGGTGAGATTGATGTCACGCAAAACATGAAATTCGCCATACCATTTATTGACATTGACCATATGAATGGCCTTGTCGGTTTTCATGGGCGCAGGTTTCAATGACGCGGCAACAGATGAGCTCATGATCAAATCCCCTTTTAACGCTTATCTGCCACAGCCAATCGTTCCTCAACCCGACGGGCATAAGTCGACATGGCGAAACAGAAAATAAAGTAGAAAAATGCGGCAAACACATAGCCCGTGCTGCTGATGGTAGGCGCAGACCAGATCGGATCGATACGGGCTGTTTCAATGGTGCGCAGAAAATCGAAAATGCCGACGATCACCACCAGCGTCGTATCTTTGAAAAGACCGATTGTGGTGCTGACAATATTCGGAATGGTGACTTTCAAGGCTTGCGGCAAAATGATGAAGCGCATCATCTGGCTATAGCTCAAGCCCAAGGCCATCGCCCCTTCATATTGGCCTTTGGGCAAAGCCTGCAATCCGGCCCTGACCACCTCGGCCATATAGGCTGAAGCGAACATGGCGACCCCGATCAAAGCGCGCAACAATTTATCGGGTTCGAATTCACGCGGCACGAATAAAGGCAGCATCACGCTGGCCATAAACAAGACGGTGATCAAAGGGACGCCACGCACGAATTCAATGAAGGCAACACAAAAGGCCTGCGCGGCAGGCATTTTCGAACGACGCCCCAATGCCAGCAAAATCCCGATGGGCAAAGAAAACACAATCCCCACACTGGACACGACAACGGTGACCATCAAGCCGCCCCACAAATTGGTGGTGACGACGGGAAGCCCCAATGTCTCAGAACCACTTAGCAGGATAAACGAGACCACCGGCGCAATGATAAACGAGAAAATCGCACCAAGCCCGCGCCGCGGCAGCGACAACCGCATCATCCAGATAATGCTTATGGACAAAATAACAAAAAACAAATCCACCCGCCAGCGTTCGGCGATTGGATAAGAGCCATAGACAAAATAGGAAAAGCGGCTGCCAATAAAGGCCCAACAGGCACCCACGATCGGATGCGCCTCGTTAAAAATACAGGCCTCGCGATCCTTCCCAATAAAGACCGCATCGATCAGCACATAGTCCACGAAAGGGGGCACGATCCATAACAGGGCCAGCACGATCAAAATGGTGGCCGAGGTATTAAAGACGCTGCCAAACAGATGCTCCCGCATCCATGCAACAGGACCAACCAATGAAGAGGGCGGCGGCAAGGCTTGCAGATTTTCAGTGCGGACAAACGGCTGCACAATGCGCCCGTCCTCATCCACAGTCTGCGTCAAAATGGGGTGACCGTTGTTTGCCATGGTCTTATCTCTCCACAAGCGCCACGCGTTTATTGTACCAGTTCATAAAGGCGGACGTTGTCAGACTGATGGACAAATAAACAAGCATGGTAATGCTAATCACCTCAATGGCCTGCCCCGTCTGGTTGAGAACCGTTCCGGTAAACACATTGGCGAGATCAGGATAGCCGACAAAAACAGCCAGCGAGGAGTTTTTGGTGAGGTTTAAATAATTGCTCGTCAGCGGCGGAATAATCACACGCATGGCCTGCGGAATGACAATCAAATTATTGGTGACATCGGGTTGCAAGCCCAAAGCATAAGCCGCCTCTGACTGCCCCTTCGAAACCGCCAGCACGCCAGCCCGCACCACTTCCGCGATATAGCCCGCGGTATAAAGGGTCAGGCCAAACAACAAGGCCAAAAATTCGGGCTGCAAAACCATGCCGCCCACAATGTTGAAGCGTCCGGCCTGCGGCACGTCAAATTTCACGGGCGATCCGGCCAGTACAAAGACAAGTACCGGCAAAATCAACACAAGAGCAAAGGAAACCGAGCCCACAGGTGAAATCTGTCCTGTCGCCTCTTGCCGCTTGCGCGCCCAATGCCGGTAAATCAGGCTGGAAATCACCCCCGCAATCACACTGGCATAGACCCAATCCATGTCAGGCAGGGCCTGCGGCTTGGGAACAGTCAGGCCCCGATTATTGAGATAACTATTCAGCGGCAACACAAGACTTTCGCGCACAGAGGGCAGCGCTTTCAAAACCGCATTGTACCAAAAAAACAATTGCAGCAACAAAGGCATGTTGCGCATGAATTCCACATACCAGCGCGCCAAAAAGGCAACCAGCACATTTTTGGAAAGCCGCGCCAAGCCGATAGAAAAACCAAGAAAGGTCGCCAGCACAATACCAATGCCCGCAACCAATAATGTATTGACGAAGCCCACCCAAAACGCATCACCATAGGAGCTGGTGGCTTCGGAATAATACTGGATGGAAAAGCTGATCGGGAAACCCGCATTCGTGTCCCAAAAGCCAAAGCCTGAGGCAATTTTTTGCCGTTTCAGGTTTTCTGCCGCATTATTGATGGCAGAAAAGGCCAAAAATCCGACAACGGCCACCAAGGCTGCCTGAAAGGCATAAGCACGCCAGCGCGGATCACGCCACGGCGACACTTTCGGGGCCATTTCACCATCAATCAATCGGGGATCACTGCTCATTGCTGATCACTTGCATTTGTCAAAAAGGATGATTGCTCAAAAACACAAAGGCAAATCACAAAAAATGAAGCCATCAAGAAAAAGGCGCAGTGTTTACCACTGCGCCTTTGCTATTGTTAGCGGATAGGCGGTGCGTATTGCAGGCCACCTTTGTTCCACAGCGCATTCAAGCCGCGTTCAATTTTCAAAGGTGAATTCGGACCGACGTTACGCTCAAAGCTTTCGCCATAATTGCCGACATGCTTGATGATGCGGTAAGCCCAATCATTGGTGAGCCCCAAGGATTCACCGAACTTGCCTTCGGTGCCGAGCAAGCGCTTGATTTCGGGGTTTTCGGACTTCAACATCTGGTCGACATTGGCCTGGGTGACGCCGAGCTCTTCAGCCGTCAACATCGCGAAATAGGACCATTTCACAATGTCGAGCCACTGATCATCGCCCTTGCGGACGGATGGGCCGAGCGGCTCTTTGGAAATGATTTCCGGCAACACGACATGGTCGTCAGGCTTTGCCAAACGCAGACGCTCTGAATAAAGGCCCGAAGCATCGGTGGTCAAAGCATCGCAACGGCCCGTTTCGTAAGCCTTTGTGGTTTCGTCATTGGTGGCGAAAGTCACCGACTTCAGCTCCATTTTATTGGCGCGGAAGAAGTCAGCCATGTTGAGTTCGGTGGTTGTGCCTTGCTGCACGCACACGGATGCGCCAGCCAAATCCTTGGCGGATTTCAGGTTCAGGCTCTTGCGAACCATGAAGCCCTGACCATCGTAATAATTGACCGCAGCAAATTCCAATCCCAGTGACGCTTCACGCGACAGGGTCCAGGTTGTGTTGCGCGACAAAACGTCGATTTCACCAGACTGCAAAGCCGTAAAACGATCTTTGGAGGTCAGAGAAACAATCTTGACCTTGCTGGGATCATTGAAAATAGCAGACGCGAGAGCGCGGCACACATCTGTATCAAGACCCTTCCAAACACCTTGCGCATCTGGCATGCCGAAACCGGCAAGACCCTGACCATGACCGCAAACAATCTGGCCCTTTTGCTTCACTGTATCCAGTGTAGCCGCACCAGCCATAGCTGTTGCAAAAATACTGCTTGTCACAAACGCAGCGGCGGCGACCCATTTCTTCATCGATATCTCCCCTTTTGTCAAAACAATAGCCCCGATGCAAACCGGAACCACGTGAACACCATCTCATTGAACTTTAGGCCATTGGTCAAGCGTTTAAAGCAGAGCAGACCCGCAATTTGGTAAAAAGCTGACAGATTTTCGGGGAAACGCATAAAAATGCAGCGCCGTGATTGACCTCTAGGCGCATATTGACTTGAAATAGGTCTTTAAGACAGAGGGGGATTCTGATCAATGTCACGTCCAAACGACACCAATACACCTTATGGCATCACAACACGCCTTGCCCATGCCGGACGTCATCCCGATGAGCAATTCGGATTTGTAAACACCCCTATTTATCGTGGCTCAACAGTGCTTTACCCCACAGTTGACGCCATTAACAAACGCGAACAGCGTTATACCTATGGCACCAAAGGCACCCCAACAGCTGACTCATTGAACACGGCTTGGGCAGAAATTTCGGGCGCCGCCGGTTCGGTGGCTGTTCCCTCAGGGCTGGCCGCAGTGGCCCTTGCTTTGCTTTGCACCACAAAAGCCGGTGATCATGTGCTGATCACCGATAGCATCTATCGTCCCACACGGGTTTTTGCCGCTGATTTTCTGGCCCGTTTCGGGGTCAGCGTCACATATTTCGATCCGATGATCGGGGCCGGTATCTCGTCTCTATTTCAAGACAATACGAGTGCTGTCTTTACCGAAAGCCCGGGCTCGCAGAGCTTTGAAGTCCAAGATGTTCCCGCCATCGCTGCCGAGGCTCACAAGAGAGACATCACGGTGATCATGGACAATACATGGGCTACCCCTTTGTTCTTCCCGCCCCATGAGCATGGCGTCGATATTGCGGTTGAAGCAGGCACCAAATATTTGGGCGGCCATTCCGATTTGCTGCTGGGCATGGTGACGGCCAATGAAAGCCATTGGAAGCGGTTGCGCAACACCTATGATCTTTTTGCCATGTGCGCGGGGCCGGAAGATATGTTTCTGGCGCTTCGCGGCATGCGCACCATGCATCTGCGTCTCAAACAGGCCGAACAACAGGCTTTGGCTATGGCGCATTGGATGAAAGCAAGACCCGAAGTCGCAAAAGTGTTGCATCCTGCTTTCAGCGATTGCCCCGGACATGAGACATGGAAACAATATTTCAAAGGCTCTTCAGGCCTGTTCTCGGTTGTTCTCAAACCTTATTCGGATCAAGCCGTGGCTGCCATGCTTGATGGATTGGAACTGTTCGGCATGGGCTATTCTTGGGGTGGTTTTGAAAGCCTGATCGTTCCCTTCGATTGCACAACCTATCGCACAGCCACGAAATGGAATCCGGGCGGGCCAACATTGCGCCTGCAAATCGGCCTTGAGGATGTGGCTGACCTGCAACGCGAACTCGATGCAGGTTTTGCGCGCTTACGCGCCATCGGTTAAAAAATCAGGGGGCGAGCCATTCGGATTGGATCTCGCCTCCCTCCATCCAACGATAACGCATGCGGCGGTGTCCTTTATGCCCTAGCCACAAGGCTTCCATCTCGTCATAGGTACAGATCAGCGCTGAAAAATGTGCCTCCCCTGCAGCGATTGCATCGGGCTCCTGCGGCAAAACAAATTGATCCGCACCTGCGATGACCGTGCCGGGTGCGGGATTTGTTCCGTAACAAATCTGGCTCATGCGTTTGGATTTTTGCCATGCGGCCTGCGCCTGATCATCACGGTGATGCAAAACGGCAAGGCCTTGCAGTCTGACCTGCCATTTTGACGCAGGATCATAAAAGACCCAGCCAATCCTTGCATCTTTGGCGATCTCTGCGGCCTTGTCAGACCTTATGTCCGTATGGCAGCGCACCTGTCGATGTGACGCATCAAAAGATCGCATCACCACGGTGCGTCCGCGAGGCCGCCCATCCAGCCCGATACTCAGCAAAACCGGCGTATGAAACGCGTTATGACGATTGGTCACCGCATCGGTTAACAAGGACTCAAGATGCGCTAAAATATCCTCAAGGCCGGCTTGAGAAAAATCAAAATCCTGACGGGGCTTCATGGTCTCTTTTGATCACTGGATTCGGTATGGACCGCCGCTTTATTTTTAATAATCAGCACCAAATTACGGACATAAATCGCGACAGCCAGAATTTGCCCCATAATGATAATCGGCTCGCGGCGTACCAAACCATAGACAAGTGTCATCCCACCACCGACAATCGACAAAATCCAGAAAGCCACAGGAATGACCGATTGCCCTGCCCGTTCTGACGCAATCCACTGCACTACAAAACGGGCGGTAAACAATAATTGTGCGACCACACCAAAGGCCAGCCACATATCAAAGCGTGTGACGAAAACATCGTAGAAATAATCAATCAAGCCGTTGGAAAAAGCCAACATCACTTCATCTCCGTCAATATGGGGATGGAGCGCCGACGGCTGATCAGCCATGCCACGCCGATCAAATCTTGAATGCCAACCCATAGCCTGTCAAAAAAACCATAATTGGACAGACCCGTCAGCCTCGGACGATCCACGACATCGACCAGCGCAACGGTCCAGCCTTCGCGGACAACCAAGGCCGGCATGAACCGGTGCAAGGCATCAAAATAGGGCAAGGCCAAATAGACATCGCGACGCACGGCTTTCAGACCACATCCGGTGTCACGCGTATCGTCTTTCAACACAGATCCGCGCACACGATTGGCGATACGCGATTGCCAACGTTTGAAACCGCTATCGCGCCGCCCGACGCGCTGCCCTGCCACCATGCCCAAGGCTGGATCACTGTCCATTTTTTCAATGAGGGCTGGAATATAGGCAGGGTTATTTTGACCATCGCCATCCAAGGTTACGATGATCGCACCGCGGGCAGCCCTCACCCCTGAACGAACCGCTGCACTTTGACCGCACGACACTTCATGATGCAACACGCGCAATTGTTTGACGACATGACGCATGTCCTTCAGGCGGTGCAAGGTTTGATCCCATGAACCATCATCAACATAAATGATTTCAAAATCACCCAAGGTTTGACAGGCCTCGGCAATTTCACGGATCAAGGGCGCAACATTGCCCTCTTCGTTACGCACGGGCACAACAACCGACAGGCGGGGTGGTGTCATCGTCATGGTTTGTTATCTTCCTTCACATAAAGCGACACCGTCAGCCGTTTGCCGCCATTGATATTGAAACCTGCAAGTTCTTTTGAAGGCTTCATATCCAGACCCTTCGCCTGCATCGCTTGTTCAAACACAGGCTTTTGGGCCTGCGTGACAAAACCCATCCGACAACCGGGCCCTTGCAGGAATTCCGCCATGCCTTCGGCTGAAACAAGATGCAGATCGGTGCGTGTTAAAAATACGAGACTTGGCTCCGCATAGCCTGTGGTGGCCCAAGCGCCGTTTTGACACGGACCTGATTTAAAGGCCTCGGCCATCCGGCCGCTCATGCGGATCGATTGCAAATCAGGAGCCCCGATCTGATAAGCGGCCAAAGCAATCACACAGGTGGCAAAAGCTGCATAAAGTCCCGTCTGCCCGACAAAACCACGACCCAGCGAACGCGCAGCCTCGAATGCAGGCCACAAGGCCAAGATCAGCAAGAGGACGGCTGTCTGCGGAAACGCATCCCCCAGCCACCACGACCCGAACGCCAAAGACCCAAGGGCCACCATCGGCAATAAAACCAGCCAGAGCTGTGCAAGCCTGCGGCCCCATCCATCCAACACGATCAAACCACGCTCAGCCGCCATGACTGCCAGAATGGCCATCGCCGGATAAAGCGGCAACACATAATGGGGAAGCTTGGTCGGCACCAATTCAAGAATGATCCAAAACGGGACAATCCAGCCCAGTAAAAACAACACGCCCGCCTCTCGCCGCGCACGCCATAGAAAAGGCAGAGCCAGACAAAACAGGGGTGCCAAGGGCCAAGCCGTTGCAAAAAACACAACCAGATAAAGGCCGGGGGGGCCGCCATGGCGCTCTTGCGCACCGGCCACTTTCCCCAACATATCCTGACCAACAGAGGCTGCGAAAAAATCGCCGCCGCTTTTCATGATGATGGCCACAAACCACGGCATCACAATCAGCAATAAAAGCACAGGCCCCCAAAAAGGAAACAGAGGCTTCAACCATGCGCTTGACTGACGCCCGCGCATGCCAGCCAAAGCCGCAAACAAAACAATGGCTGCGGTAATTGGGCCTTTTATCAAAAGCCCCAAGGCCATGGCGATCCAGAAAAGCCAGACAATCCAAACCGGCAAAACCGTTCCACGGATGGAGGCTACAAACGCATGGGCCAAGGCGCCGAGCGAGGCGACGGTAACCGCACATAACAAGGCATCGGTTTTCGCCAGTCGCGCCTCGACACCGATCAGCAAAGTGGCTGCAAATAAAACCGCCGCCAGAAAAGCCGAACGTCGCTCAAGAAAGGCAAGCCCCGCCCAATAGGTTGCCAGCAAGGATAAAACCGCCCCCAACAGCGACGGCAAACGGTATAACCAGATTTGCCGATGTGCATCCTCGACACCCAAGGCGTCACCCGTGGCAACTGCTGCGGCTTGCAGCCAGTAAATGCCGACAGGTTTTTTATGTCTGGCTTCGTCTTGAAAGCGAATATCGACAAAATCACCGGTTTCGAGCATTTGTTTGCTCGCTTGGGCAAAACGCGGCTCGTCCCGATCCATGGGCTGCAATGTCGCAAGACCGGGAATGAATAAGGCACAGCCCAACAAGACCAGCAAACAGACCGCCACGAGATGGCTGCGTTCGACAGCCTCGAACACATAGCCCGCAAAACCGGTTTTATGCTGCTGATCTGTCACCCAAGCACCCCGTATAAATCCCAGTCTGGCGCAGTCTGGATTGGCGACCCCTGAGAGATTCGAACTCCCGACCGACGGAGTAGAAATCCGTTGCTCTGTCCAGCTGAGCTAAGGGGCCTTGTGCCAGAAGGGTGTTAAAAACCCTTAAACCGTTGCCATGCGGTGGACCCAGTCCCCGAAGTCAATGGGTCCACTGCCCGATGCGGTTATGCTTGAAATTATCTGAATAGGAAACCGTATGACGCACCGCATCTTTGGGCTCATCAACCGTAAAAGCCAAACCATGGCTGCGCGCATAGGCTTCCGCCTCCTCACGCGTATCAAACCACAATTTGACCTGTGTGAGGGTTTCGGACGACGAGGTCCAGCCCATCAACGGATCAGCCGCGCGTGGCTTTTCGGGAACGAATTCAAGCAACCAACGATGGGTCTTGGCCGTACCAGACTGCATTGCGGTGCGTGCGGGACGAGAGATCCTAGCCGTCATGAACGTCTTGCTTCCCTGAAAAAAAGACCGCCGACCGAAAGGCAAAGCCTAAGCTGCCCCCGATCAGATCCAGCGAATGGTCGGGGCAGTAGGATTTGAACCCACGACCCTCTGCTCCCAAAGCAGATGCGCTACCAGACTGCGCTATACCCCGACAAATCAGCCGAACGAGTTTTCAGATACGCTGTCAGCGCTGAAGGATCAAGCCCAGACTGCCCGATCCTCCCGATAAAATGCATTCATTCCCTTGCGTGACGCCTTGATATCCTGCAAACAGGCCAAATGTTGCATATTAATGACCTTACCTACCGTCTGGGCGATCGACTTTTGTTTGATTCTGCGACTGTTGCCCTGCCGCCGCAGGGTCGGGTGGGCTTTGTCGGGCGCAACGGAACAGGAAAAACCACCCTTTTTCGAATGATTTTGGGCGAATTGGCCGGCGAAAGCGGTTCTGTGACCATTGGCCGGCATATGAAGATCGGTGCTGTGGCGCAGGAGGCGCCCGGCGGCGATGAAAGCCTTCTCGATGTCGTCTTACAGGCGGATCTCGAACGCGCGAGCCTCCTCAAAGAAGCGGAAACAGCGTCTGATCCTCATCGAATCGCCGAAATTCAGATCCGACTGGCCGATATCGAGGCCCATTCCGCCCCCTCGCGCGCGGCCAGCGTTCTGAATGGTCTCGGATTTGACAGTGAGGCGCAGCAGCGGCCTTGTTCATCCTTTTCCGGCGGCTGGCGGATGCGTGTCGCTTTGGCCGCAGTTCTCTTTATTGAACCCGATTTATTGTTGCTGGACGAGCCGACCAACTATCTCGATCTGGAAGGCACCCTCTGGCTGATGGACTATCTCGCCCATTATCCCCATATGGCCTTGGTGATCAGCCATGACCGCGATCTGCTCAACCAATCGGTTGATCACATCATGCATCTGGAACAGGGCAAGCTGTCGTTGTATCGCGGCGGCTATGACCAATTCGAGCGCCAACGCGCTGAAAAACAGGCCTTGCAACTCAAATTAAAAAAGAAACAAGAGGATGAGCGGCGTCATCTGCAAGCCTTTGTCGATCGTTTTAAAGCCAAGGCCTCCAAAGCCAGCCAAGCGCAATCACGCGTGAAACGACTGGAAAAACTCGCCCCCATCGCCACCATTACGGATCAGGATGTCCTGCCCTTCGACATGCCCTCGCCCGAACGCCCCCTCGCGCCGCCGATCATTGCCATGGAGGATGTATCCACCGGCTATGGCGACAAGACGGTGCTGAAAAAACTCAATCTGGTCATTGCGGATGACGACCGCATTGGTTTGCTTGGATCAAACGGGAACGGAAAATCAACCTTTGCCAAATTGGTTGCCGGAAAACTGCAAGCGCTTGGCGGGGCTTTGCGCCGATCCAGTAAATTGAAAGTTGGGTATTTTGCCCAGCACCAGCTCGACGAATTATCCGACAGTGGAACACCCTATGCGCATGTTGCCCAGCGCATGCCGGACGGAACAGAAGCACGCATTCGCGCACGCTGCGCCCGCATGGGCTTTACCGGCGCCAAAGCCGATACCCCCATCACACGGTTGTCGGGGGGTGAAAAAGCACGGTTAATGATGGGACTGGCCGCCTTTGAAGGGCCACATTTGCTCATTTTGGACGAACCCACCAACCATTTGGATATCGACTCGCGCTTGGCCCTGATGGAAGCGATCAATGATTATGAAGGCGCTGTCATCCTGATCTCGCATGACCGCTTTTTAATTGAATCATGCGCGGACCGTTTATGGTTGGTTAATCAAGGGACTGTCAGTAACTTCGATGGCGATATTGATCAATATCGCCAAGTGTTGCTGAACCAGCAAAATCCGACATCGCCTGACAAAATCAAATCGGTTTCGACCCAGCAAATCCCACCGCAAAAAACAAAAATAGATGTGGCGGCTTTGCGTAAAAAAGTAGCGGCTGCTGCAGCCAAAATAGAAAAATTCCAAGGTCTGCTTGAAAAAATCGACGCCGCCTTGTCAGACCCTCAGGCCTTTATCAAAGAAACGGAAAAAGCCACGCAACTTTCCAGCCAAAGGCGCGATGTCGAAGCGGCTTTGCAAGCGGCTGAAAATGAATGGCTTGAAGCCAGCGATGCACTCGATACGGCGCTTTGATTTTTTTTACTGGCCCGCGCGAATGACGCGGCTCAATTTATTATCCGCAAACAAATAGACCGCTTTGCCGTTAGGCTCCATATAAAGCATGGTTGTTTCGCGTTTGGAATTGGGGCTGCTGCCTGTTTGTACGCTAAGCGGCGCGCCTTTCAGCGCCACCAATTCACACTCATTCAAACCCTGCAGGCTTTCATCCGTTTGACGGGCGCGCAAAGTGTTGAGATCAAAAGACACAGCTTCACTGCACTGTCCGTTATCCAAAATGACAGGACCAAAATTGGGCACAGCTACCACCGGCAAGGCACCCGCAACCGGCTGAGGCGGCGCAGGAGAATGTGGGGATGTCACACAGCCAGCCATCAACAAAGACAGAATCGCTACATAGCTTTGCGCAACGCCATTGGTTTTGTTTTTACACATTGCGCTTTCCCCACGCCCCGTTGTCATCTTGCTGCCAATAGGTCACATCAAGTCCCATTTTTTTAGCGGTACCCCATTGGGCTCGCGCATCGACCAATGCACTTTCGTCCTGCCCGTCAAACATCAAAACAATGCGCTCATAGGTGTTTGCATCCTCAGGCAAAGGCGCACGATCGATCAACACGCGCAACGCAGCCTGATTGGGATTGGCCGCAGTCGTGGCCAAGATAATCGGATCATGGGCTTGCAAGGCATCCCCTTCCCGCCCATGTGGCAAAAAGGCATCATCCCGATAGGTCCACAAAGATTGATCCAAAGCTTCAATCCGTTGCGGATCCGTGGTTTGCACAACAACATTCCAGGCACGTTCAAGCGACCGCTCCAGCAAACGCGGGAGCGTCTCCTCAAGCGGCCTTGATTGCAGATGATAAAACCAGACCTCAGTCATCGGGAAACCTCAGTCAATCCGCCACATTTCAGA
This sequence comes from uncultured Hyphomicrobiales bacterium, assembly GCA_903824185.1. Taxonomy (GTDB): domain Bacteria; phylum Pseudomonadota; class Alphaproteobacteria; order Rhizobiales; family Beijerinckiaceae; genus CAIYZJ01. Next base: position 12,841 of record CAIJVU010000072.1, on the reverse strand, counting down.
CTTGAAAGATAAAACCACTAAAAACCTTATTCGTGATGATCAGCGACAAGCCGATCGAGCAAACGCACACCCCAGCCTGGCCCCCAGCTCTGGTTCAAATCACTATTGGCCGCGGCCATTCCCGTGCCTGCAATATCAAGATGCGCCCATGGCACATCTCCCACAAAACGACGCAGGAATTGCGCCGCTGTAATCGCACCCGCATAGCGGCCCGCAGAATTTTTCATATCCGCAAAGCGGCTATCAATCATCTTGTCATAGGCAGGGCCAAGCGGCATACGCCATACTTTTTCACCGGTAGCCAAACCGGCTGTTGTCAAGCGTTCGGACAAGCCATCATCGGTTGAAAACAGACCCGCATGTTCTTGCCCCAAAGCCACCAGAATGGCACCCGTCAATGTCGCCAGATTGATCATGAATTCCGGCTTGAAACGCTCGCGCGTATAGGCCAGCAAATCCGCCAAGACCAAACGCCCTTCGGCATCGGTATTGATGACCTCAATCGTCTGCCCGTCATAGGACTTGATAATATCGCCTGGACGCTGCGCATTGCCATCCGGCATATTTTCGACAAGACCAATAATGCCAATGGCATCGACATGGGCTTTGCGCGCAGCCAATGTATGCATCAAGCCCACCACACAGGCGGCACCGGCCATATCCCCTTTCATATCCTCCATATTGCCTGCAGGCTTGATGGAAATACCGCCGGTGTCGAAGCAAACCCCTTTGCCAACAAAGGCAATGGGCTTGCTTTTCTTGTCTTTGTGTCCCTTGACGCCATGCCAACGCATGATGACCACATGACTTTCTTGGCGCGATCCCTGACCAACAGCCAGCAAGGCCCGCATCCCTAATTTATCAAGCTGCTTTTCGTCCAGTATCTCGATCGACACACCGAGCTTTGACAAGCCAGCGGCTTTTTTGGCGAAGGCCTCCGGTGTCAAGACATTGGCCGGCTCGTTGACGAGATCACGGGCCAGATTGACACCGTCTGCAACAGCGCCTGCATGAACATAGGCTGTCCGCGCCTGCTCTGTATGATGGCTCACGATTTTGACATGCAGACTTATTTTAGCGGGCTTATCATCATCGGCTTTACGGGATTTGTAGCGATCGAAACGATAGCTTCGCAATTGTACGCCCAATGCGATATCGGCCGCTGCTTTGCCATCGAGCTTCCAGTCTTCCGGTCCGACCATCACAATGGTGACCTTGCCGCCTTTATCCACATGTTTGGCGATAATGCCGCCCAAAGTCAGAAATGGGGTCTCGTTTCGTTGTTTTTCATCCCCAATGCCTACGATCAACAATCGGGACGCTTCAAAACCAAAGGGAGCCGGAATCACCAAAACACTTTTTGATTTGCCTTTGAACTCTTCGGCCTCGGCTGCCTTTTTGAGAGCCTCATGCGCTTCTTTGCCAATCAAGGCAGCAATTTCACGCCCTAAAATACCGCCCTCTGCCGCAAAAAGGACCAGAGTTCCCGTTTCCGGCAATGAAACTTTTGAAAATGAAACTTTAATGTCCATTGTCATGGCAAATTGCTCCCAATCGATAAAAACATGTCAATTATACCAGATTTGCCGATATCTAATATGCCATCCGGCTCTGGAATCACGCAGCTACATGGTTTAAACCCTTGCTGGACGAGAGCAAGTGCCTATCCCCGAAGCCTAACAGAACTGTTTGAATGACCCTGATTGAGCGTTACCTCTTCAAAAATGCCTTTGTTGCGACATTTGTGACGCTGACCGTCTTGGCAGGGGTCGTTTGGCTGTCCCAAGCCGTGCGCGAGTTTGATTTGGTCACCACCAAAGGCCAATCGCTGATCATCTTCCTGAGTGTAACAGGCCTGTCCTTTCCCTCTCTTATTGCCATTATTGCGCCGGTCTCCTTGTTTATTGCTGTTCTTTACACGTTGAACCGCCTGAACGGGGATAGCGAACTAATAGTCATGACAGCCACCGGCATGTCGCCTTTCGGTATCTTGCGTCCCTTTATTATCCTTTTTCTGATCGTGTCCGCCTTGGTGGCTTTGCTGACCCTTTGGATCATGCCACAAAGTTTTATGATCCTGCGCGATGTCGTGACCAAGATCCGCGCCGATGTGGTTTCCAATATTGTCCGCGAGGGTCAATTTTCCCAACTCGACAAAGGCATTATTTTTCATTTTCGCGAGAAATCCGGCCCTGCTTTGATGGGGATATTCATCCAAGACCGTCGGGATCCCGAGAAAACCGCTATTTATGTGGCCGAGCGCGGCCAAACCATTGAAGCGGGGGGGCAATCATATCTTTTGCTGGAAAACGGTAGTGTCCAACGCGAAAACAAGACCAATCCGATCCCGCAAATTGTTTCTTTCCAGCGTTATGCCTTTGATCTCAGCCAGTTCAGTACGGAGGCCCAATCTGTTTATGCCAAGCCGCGTGAGCGCACCACTTGGCAACTTTTGACGCCTCCTGACAGTGAAAATCTGACCCCCACGCAAATTGGCCGGATCAGGGCCGAACTGCATGATCGAATTACAGCCCCGCTTTATGCGCTGGCCTTCGGCATGATCGGTTTTGCCGCCTTGGGCGTTGCCCGCACGACACGCCAAGGCCGCGGACTGGCCATGGCAGCGGCCGTTTTGGGGGTTGTGGCGCTCAGAATTGGCAGTTTTGCGCTGTCTAGTTTGATGATCCGCTTTCCTATCCTGACACCTCTCGCCTATGTTATGCCGATTTCCGTTATACTCATCGCGATTTTCATCGGCTGCGGTGGACAGAGCCTGCTCGCCAAACCCATCAAAATTACCCTCAATAATGGGATGGCGCGATGATCCGGACATTGTTTGGCTCGCCGACACTGGCTTTTTATCTGGGCAAACGCTTTGCACGTGCCATGCTGATCGTGTTTATGACTGTTTTTGCCCTGATTTATATGCTGGATTTTGTTGAGCTCTTGCGCCGCACCAGCGATGTTCCAAATGCGACCAGCCTAGCTCTCGCGCGTCTCTCCTTGATGCGGACCCCCGCCATTGCCGAGCAAGTCTTTCCGTTTGCTGTGCTTTTTGGCGCTATGCTGACGCTGCTGGACCTATCCCGAAAACTGGAACTGGTGATTGCCCGTGCTGCCGGTCTTTCGGCGTGGCAATTTTTGCTGGCCCCGCTGGTTGTGGCCGTGATGTTTGGCGCGCTGCTGGTCGGGATTTACAATCCTATTTCTGCGCGCCTCAAGGAAAAGGCTGTCAGCGTCGAAGCGCAATTGCTCGGAAAAAGTCGGTCGAACGAGCTGGATGATGTGTGGATTCGCCAAAAAAGCGTGGATGGCCAAGCCATTATCCGCGTTGGGTCACTCGATATATTAAATGCGCGCATTGCACCTGTGACCTTTTTTATCTTCGACCGGGATAACACATTCATGCAACGGGTCGAAGCCTCGGAAGCTTTTTTAAAAGATGGTTACTGGCTTGTTCATAACGCCAAAGTCATCATTCCCGGCAATGAACCAGAGATGCATGACACGTTTCAAATTTCATCGAATTTGAGCCGCCAACAAATCAAACAATCCTATGCATCAGCAGACAGTATTCCCTTCTGGTCCTTGCCCGATTATATCCGCTCGACAGAGATGGCCGGCCTCGATACAACGAGATATAAACAACAATATCAAACACTTATTGCTAGACCCTTATTGTTTGTTGCAATGGTCTTGATTGCGGCCTCGGTGTCCTTGCGTTTTTTCCGGTTCGGGGGGGTTGCCCGCATGGTTCTGGCGGGTGTTACCGCGGGCTTTGTGCTCTATATTTCCACCAAGCTGATCGAGGATTTGGGGGCCGCCGGAATCTTGTCCACAACCGCGGCCGCATGGCTTCCTTCTATCATTGGGGGTTTGCTAGGAACCCTTGCCTTGTTGTATCAAGAGGACGGTTGAGGCATTCTATCGGTCGACTGAACGTTTCGCATGCGTATTGGAATGGAAATATGAGGGTTAAACCCCTGAATATATGGGTTTTATTGATCACTGCAAGCATCATGCTTTGCGGTGCCTCTCCTCTTTTTGCCCAGACGCTCGGCGATAAACTCGCCAAGAAGACCCAAGCCAATGACGAAGACCGCCTTTTGGTTGAGGCAAAAGAAATCGTCTATGACAATGATAAGCACACGGTTTCAGCCATTGGCGATGCCCAGCTTTACTATCAAGGCAAAGTGCTTGAAGCCGATAAAGTTGTTTATGACAGCACCAGCAAGCGTGTCGTTGCGACTGGTAATGTCCGGATGCGTGAGCCAACCGGCGAGATCGGCTATGGCGATTTCATGGAATTAACGAGCGATTTCAAGGACGGTTTCATCAAATCCTTGCGCGTTGTTCGACAAGACCAATCCCGTTTTGCTTCGCCGCAAGCGCAGCGCATCGACGGTGATACGACGATTTTTGACAAAGGGACCTACACCGCCTGCGAACCATGTAAAGACGATCCGGAAAAACCGCCTTTGTGGCAGGTGCGCGCGGCTCGCATCATCCACAAAAACGAAGAGCGCATGATCTATTATGAGAATGCGACTGTTGAATTCGGTGGTTTCCCGCTGCTTTACATTCCTTACATGTCGGCCCCAGATCCGACTGTTCATAAGAAAACAGGGTTCCTGCCCCCTCGTTATATCGCCAATACAACATTGGGAACCGGCATCAGTATTCCGTTTTTCTGGAATATTGCGCCTGATTACGATCTAAAATTGACCCCGACACTCCTGTCGCGCCAAGGCCTTCTTATGCAGGCTGAGTGGAGGCAGCGTCTAGAGGATGGAACCTATACTATCAAACTGACCGGCATTGACCAAATGGACAAGTCGGCTTTTGCTGCACCGCCGAATGGGGCAGGCGGAAGAGAATTTCGTGGCATGGCCGAAACAACCGGGCTTTTCTACATTAATGAACATTGGAAAGCCGGTTGGGACGCATCCCTTCTGTCTGATCGCTGGTTTATTAAAAACTATAAATTGAAGAGTGAAAGCCTCACCTCATTTATCACCAATTCTTTGCAGACATCGACGTCAACCGCCTATTTGACTGGTGAGGGTGAGCGCAGCCTTTTTGATATGCGCAGCTATTATTTTAAAACGCTATTGAGCTCAAATGACAGCCAGAAAATCCAACCCATTGTTTTGCCGGTGGTGGATTATGATCGCCGATTTGAAACGCCGATGGCCTTTGGCGGCGAAACACGTCTGACGATGAATTTTACAAGTTTAAGCCGTGAATATGCTGACTTCCATAGCATATACAAGTCCGTTGGGCTGTTTGGGGATTATACTGAAAACGGTTTCTCGACCTGCCAGCCCAATCAATTCAATAAAGGCAATTGCATTTTGCGCGGCGCGGCGGGGTCATCCAATCGCGCCACCACGGAAATGGCCTGGCGGAGAACATTTATTGATGATTTTGGACAGTCATGGACACCGTTTGGTTCTTTACGCGCGGATGCAAGCTTTACGGCTTTTGACAAGAGCGGCGTCAATGCCAACCAGATCAATTTCATCAATGCCGACAGCCAAGCCATTGCCCGTCCAACGGCAGCAACTGGGATCACTTATCGCTTCCCGTTCGTGGCCCGGCAATGGAATATGACCCATGTGATCGAGCCAATCGGTCAATTGATTGCAAGTCCGAATGAATGGATGGCAAACAAGATGCCGAACGAGGATTCCCAAAGCCTCGTTTTCGATGACACAAACTTATTCTCGGTCAATAAATTTTCTGGTTATGACCGGGTCGAGGGCGGAACCCGTGCGAATGTCGGGGCTAAATATTCTGTCACAGCCGATAATGGAATGAGCGGCAATGTGCTGTTTGGTCAGTCGTTCCACCTGACAGGTGTCAATTCATTTACCCAAGGCGGTGTCGCAGCTGTTGGACCGCAATCAGGTTTGGACCGCTCCAAATCCGATTATGTCGGGCGCGTTCAGGTGATGCCGAGCAGTGCCTATTCCTTCACAACCAAAGCGCGTTTCGACGAGATGACAGGCGCGACCAAGCGCCTCGAATTTACCAGTGCTGTCAGTTTTGGCAGTCTCTCCACCAGTCTGACATATGGCCGATATGCCGCACAGCCGGAAAATGGATATGCCTATCGGCGTGAAGGGGCTCTGGCTTCCGCGCGATACGCCATTGACCAGAATTATTATGTCTTTGGTGGCACTGCCGTTGATATGGCGCGTAAAGAAGCCGAAATTGCACTGCTTGGGGCCAGCAACAGAACCTCGGGCTTACCGGTGGTGTCAGGAGTCTTTGGTGGCGCAGGTTATAAAGACGAGTGTTCCTTATTCGAGGTCAGTTATTCTGAATCCATGGGGGGCGCAACATTGGGGGTAACACAGCGCAACAGAACATTGATGTTCCGGATCGAGTTGAGAACCCTTGGTGGCACGCGCTTCAGCCAATCAAGCGCGACCGAATAAAACTCACGCCATACCTTGATCGAGGGCAAAACGTTTTGACGGGAGGGCCCCTGCATGAATATCAAGCCCAACCCTTCGCGCCTTCTGGTTGTCTCTATGGGTGATCCGGCTGGCATCGGCCCTGATATCATTCTCAAAGCCTATCACCAGCGCTTACAAGAACACTTGGAACCGTTTCTAGTTCTCGGTTGCGCTGACATTTTTCAAAACCGTGCAAAACAGCTGGGCCTGCCCGTAAATGTGATGCAGGCAACTCCAGAAAACGCTGCTGACCTCTTTCCCAATGCCCTGCCCGTTCTCAAGGTTGGTGATTGCCATGCGGTGGAAGCGGGGCATCCTTCTCAAGCCGCAGCGCCCGCCATCATTGCCGCCATAGAAACCGCTGTCGCCTTGATCAAGGACCATCGTGCAGCGGCCCTCGTGACCGCCCCCATTGCCAAATCCGTTTTACAAAAGGCCGGTTTCTCCCATCCCGGTCATACTGAATTTCTGGGAGAACTTTCAGAGCGTTTCTATCAAGAAAAAGCCCAACCGGTGATGATGATTTGGTCCTCCTTGTTAACGGTTGTGCCATTGACCATCCATATCCCTCTGCGCCAAGTCGCTGATGCAATGACCGCTGAATGTCTCGAAGATAGTGTTGCCATCATTGATCGAGATTGGCGCCGCTGGTTTTCAAAGAATGTCGCTCCGCGAATGGTCTTGGCAGGGATTAATCCGCATGCAGGTGAAGACGGGCATATCGGCTGGGAAGAAGAACGTATTCTCAAGCCGGCTGTGAAAAAACTACAAGAACGCGGCTTTGATCTCAAAGGCCCCTTTTCTGCCGATACCCTGTTTCATGCGCAAGCCCGCCAGTCTTATGACATTGCCTTGTGCCCTTCCCATGATCAGGCACTGATCCCCGTCAAGACACTCGCATTTGACGAAGGCGTGAATATTACGTTGGGTCTGCCATTCATTCGCACGTCGCCTGATCACGGCACTGCATTTGATCTGGCTGGAACAGGCAAAGCACGACCTGACAGTATGATCGCAGCTCTCAAAAAAGCGCATGCCATGGTGACTGCCGCTTCAACAAACAACCCTTCATCCCCATGACCGCGTCTGACGGCCTCCCTCCTCTGCGTGATGTGATTGCCGAATGGGGGATTGATCCCAAAAAATCACTCGGTCAAAATTTCTTGTTTGATTTAAATCTGACCGGCAAAATCGCCAGGGCTGGCGGCGACTTGCAAAATGTTACCGTCATCGAAATAGGCCCTGGTCCTGGCGGATTAACCCGCGCCTTATTGTCGCAAGGCGCCCAGCGCGTGATTGCCATTGAACGCGACCAGCGCGCTTTACCCGCTTTGGCTGCAATCAGCACACACTACAATAATAAATTGGATGTCTTGCATGATGACGCGCTGACATGTGATTGGGCAAGCCATCTCAAGCCACATGAACCATGCCGCATTATAGCCAATCTCCCTTATAATATTGGCACTGCTTTGCTCATCCAATGGCTTGAAAGCCCGCAATGGCCCCCGCGCTTTGATAGTCTTGTCTTAATGTTCCAGCGTGAGGTTGCCGAACGGATTGTCGCAAGTCCTGCCCAACCCAAAGATTATGGCCGCTTGGCGGTTTTATCCAATTGGCGATGTCAGACAAAAATCCTGTTCGATGTGCCCGCCAGTGCCTTTACACCACCGCCCAAAGTCACATCATCCGTGGTGCAACTGGTGCCAAGAGCCGAACCGCTTCCGTGCTCGATGATGTGGCTCACCCGCATCACCGCAGCAGCCTTTGGACAACGGCGAAAAATGCTGCGGCAAAGCCTTAAATCGCTCGGTCTTAATACGGCTGAATTGATTGCCCATGCCGGACTGGATGAAACCGCCCGCGCAGAAACCATCCCGATTGAGGGCTTTGTGAATTTGGCCAATGCGGCAGAAAAATTGAGCGCCCCGTCAGCCTGACGTTGACAAATCCTGCACCAATCCGGCGATAAAGGTTTTCAATCCCAATTGTCGGTCTCGGTGCAACCGCTCTGCCACCAAAATGGCCTTTAACCGTGTAAAGGTCCGATTGAGATCATCATTGACCAGCACATAATCATAATCCGTCCAACGATCGATTTCACCCTTGGCCGCAACGAGCCTTTGATGGATCACGTCGTCAGAGTCTTCGGCGCGCCGTTGCAAGCGCGCCTTCAATTCGGGAATAGAAGGCGGAAGAATAAAAACACTCACAACATCATCAGGCGCATTGGCACGGACTTGTTGCGCGCCCTGATAATCAATATCGAAAAGAATATCTTTGCCCGCTGTCAGCGATTGCTCAATCGGCTTTTTCGGTGATCCGTAAAAATTCCCATGCACTTCTGCCCATTCGAGGAATTCTCCCCGATCCCGCATGGCAATAAATTGGTCTTTATCGATGAAGTGATAATGCACGCCCTCAACTTCACTGGGACGACGCTGGCGTGTTGTCATGGAAATGGACAAGGACAGCGATGGCTCCTCCTCGCGCAACAAACGGGTCAGGGTTGTCTTGCCCGCCCCAGATGGCGATGAGAGCACCAGCATCAGACCGCGGCGATCGATGATGCGGTTTTCAAGTCCCGTTGTCTCGATACTCATCCGGCATGCCTCCAAGCCTCACGATGCCCCTCCAGCATTCTCCTGCCAGAAAGAGGGCCGTGTTTCAATTTAATTTGGGGACAATTTTGGGGGTCGAGAGATCAAAATTCGATCCGCTTGGCTTTTGTGCTTGCCCGGCCTGATCGCGCAATCCTTCCGGCGGCTTGGGCGGCAAAGGGGCAACGCTAGGCGCCACAAAAGTAACAGGCTCGGGCCGCGTTTCCAGCTTGGGCGCTTCGGGCTTCAGCGGCTCAAATTTGCTGGATGCCTCAAGCCGTGCTGGATCAGCTAGTTTAGCAACATCAGGAGCTGCAGGCGGTGTCTGTGGCTGCGGCTGCACAACTTGGGGGGCAGGCGCAGCCGGCTGCACTTTTGCCGTTTCCGGTGCACGCGCCATAGGTGGAGGTGCCGCCGCTGCCTCTTTGGCAGCTTTTTCCGCCTCGACGCTGCGTAATCGGGCCACATAGCGCTGATGCAAATCGTAATTATCCGAGAAAACATGCCCGCCATTGCCATCGGCGACAAAATACAAATCATTGGTCCGCGAGGGATTGATCACCGCTTCCAAGGCAGCACGACCGGGATTGCAGATCGGCGCGGGAGGCAAACCCGCAATTACATAGGTGTTGAAGGGCGTATTGGATTCAATATCTTGCTTGGTGATCGGGCGCCCCAAACTCCCTTTGCCCCCCACAAGTCCGTAAACAATTGTCGGATCGGATTGCAAACGCATCCGCTTTTCCAAGCGATTCATAAAGACACGCGCCACGCGTGAACGCTCATCCGCGCGACCGGTTTCTTTTTCAACAATCGAGGCCAGAACAATCATGTCCGCCGGACTTTGGATCGGCAGGCCCGCAATGCGCCGCGCCCATAATTCCCGCACAACCCGTGCCTGATCCTGCACCATCCGATCCAGCAATTGCTGTCGGCTCATCCCGCGCGAAAATTTATAGGTTTCTGGAAGGATCGTCCCTTCAGCAGGAATATTGGTGATCTCACCTGTCAGCAAGTCGCTCTCGCGTAATATGTCGATGACCTGTTGGGTGGTCAGCCCCTCTTTGATCAAGACCGATTGCAAAATGCTTTTGCCTTCCACAAGCGTATTGATGACCTCTTCAAGGCTCGCTTGCTGGCGGAACATATATTCGCCCGCTTTGATCTTGCTGGACACGCCATTCGCATAAAGGGCGGCCATCATCACCAAGGGCTTATCAATCACCCCGTCCTGAACCAATTGCTCGATCACATCCGAAAGGCCGCCTTTGACCATAACCACTTTATCCGTGGGCAAGGGTCCAGCGCCGATATATTGTTGATAAATGTAATAGCCAAAGCCCACAAAAACCGAAAGAACCACGGTCATGGTGATCGCCAGACGGCTCAAATAGGCGAGAAGTGACAAAACAGCTCCGCCCGACCGCATTTCAGGCTCGGGCACGGCCACAGGCTTCAGCGCTGCGGACGGGCTCTTGGGAACCAAACGTCCAATCAGGCTCCGCCGCGCAGCAGCAAAACGATCCTCATCGGCTTGATCAGGGGGCATAAGGCGTCCACATCCTATATTGAAAGCACCAATCCGAGAATCCTGCGGTTCCCGTGATCATGTCATAGGCCCCAACCATGGCAAAGCCGTGGCATCAAATTCAATGTTGATAGCGCCGGAAAACCAAGGACGCATTGGTTCCACCAAATCCAAACGAATTCGACAAAGCAACATCGACTTTTTTGGCTTTTGCCTGATGGGGAACCAGATCAACCTCGGTTTGTACCGAGGGATGATCAAGATTGAGTGTGGGCGGCACTTTGCCGTCACGGATAGCAAGAATGGAGAAAATCGCCTCAATCGCTCCGGCCGCGCCCAAAAGATGGCCGGTGGCGGATTTTGTCGAGGACATCGAAATCGATCCCGCAGCATCGCCAACAAGACGCTCAAGGGCCCGCAACTCGATTTCATCACCGACGGGCGTGGACGTGCCATGGGCATTGATATAGTCAAGCTCTGACGGGGTAATCCCTGCCCGCTTCAATGCTGCCTGCATACAGCGGAAAGCGCCATCCCCGTCCTCAGACGGCGAGGTGATATGATAGGCATCGCCCGACATCCCGTAGCCGACCACTTCCCCGTAAATATGGGCACCCCGTGCCAGAGCATGGTCAAGCGCCTCAAGAACCATGACGCCTGAGCCTTCGCCCATCACAAAGCCATCGCGATCCTTGTCATAGGGACGGGACGCCTTTTGCGGGTGGTCATTGAAATTGGTGGAAAGTGCCTTACAGGCTGCAAATCCGGCCATGGAGAGGCGATTGATTGGCGATTCTGCACCACCCGCCAACATCACATCGGCATCACCTAGCGCCACGAGGCGGGCGGCATCCCCAATCGCATGCGCACCGGTTGAACACGCCGTCACCACGGCATGATTGGGGCCCTTTAGGCCAAATTCAATGGACACATAACCCGACGCCATATTGATGATGCGTCCGGGAATGAAAAAAGGCGAAACCCGACGGGGGCCCTTTTCAATCAGCGTCACAGAGGCATCATAAATGCCGCCGATCCCGCCAATGCCCGAACCGATCATCACACCGGTCCGGATCTGATCCTCATAGGTCTTGGGATGCCATTGCGCATCATCGAGAGCCTGACGAGCCGCCGCCATGCCGTAAATGATGAAATCATCGACCTTGCGCTGGTCCTTCGGATCCATCCACTGATCGGCGTTGAAAAGCCCCTCAGTCTTGTCTCCCGATGGAATTTGGAAGGCTATCCGCGCAGGCAGATCAGAGACGTCGAACCGGTCAATAGGCACAGCCCCACTCTTTCCAGACAATAATCTGGTCCAAGTCGGTTCAACACCGCAACCCAGCGGTGTCACCATGCCCAATCCGGTAACAACGACCCTGCGCATCGTAAGCTCGATTCAGGCTAGGCCGTAAACGACCTCAACCGGCCTTCTTTTCAAGGAAGGAGACAGCGTCACCCACGGTGCGGATGGTTTCTGCGGCATCGTCTGGGATTTCGACGGAGAACTCTTCCTCGAATGCCATCACGAGTTCGACCGTATCCAAGCTGTCAGCACCCAGATCATCAATGAAATTGGCGGTGTCGATCACCTTATCGGCTTCAACGCCCAGATGCTCGATCACAATCTTTTTCACGCGGGTTGCGATATCGCTCATGTTAATCCCCATAAAGAGGGCGGCCATCTTGGATGTGCCGCCGTTGTATAATCCCAGCGCAATGGGCGCTGAACCATTTCACTTGCCAGCCCAGCATCATGCCGGAAGTTCTCTCCTCCTGCACACACTTTCGACTGAGCGTCAACAAGATGTGCACAGAAAGGATCAAGTCCCCTTAAACCAGAAGCGAACGGGTTGGTATCACACTTCAAGGAGCAAGGCGAGAGGGATGCAAAGAGTTTCACAAAAACCGCAAAAAACCCCTAACTCGTTCAAATCATTGCCATTCCGCCGTTAAAATGCAGAGTTTGGCCGGTCATATAACCCGCTTCTTCACTAGCCAAATAGACGACAGCTGCCCCAATATCGTCCGGAGCCCCCAATCGACCCGCCGGAATCGTCCCTAAAATGGCTTCGCGCTGCTTGTCATTGAGCACATCGGTCATCGGCGTTGCGATAAATCCAGGGGCCACGCAGTTCACGGTGACATTGCGGCTGGCCACTTCCGCCGCCAGCGCTTTGGACATGCCGACAAGCGCTGCCTTGGATGCAGCATAATTGGCCTGACCGGCATTGCCGGTTGTCCCGACG